>CAYVTU010000003.1:162296-169191 GCA_964454835.1 uncultured Brachyspira sp. | reverse complement strand
TGAAAATTAAAAATCTTGACTGAAATCCTTGTAATGTTAACTTGTTAATACATCGACGGAAGGGTGACCGAGAGGCTGAAGGTGCACGCTTGGAAAGCGTGTGTACGGGTAAAACTGTACCAGGGGTTCAAATCCCCTCCCTTCCGTTACTGCAACCTGCCAACCTTGCGTATTTGACTTATTGAACTCTGCCAGGTCCTAGCGGAAGCAACAGTAGATAGGAAGGATACGGTAAGGAACTGGTAGGTTGCAGTTATTTTTTAATATTTTTAAGATTCAATAATAATTATAATTCATAAATATTATCTGAAATTTTATAGATGGTTTTTTAATGAAAGAGGATGTAAGTAATAATTCTTTTACTTCCAAAGATATAATAACCTTAAAATTTAGACCTCAGAAGTTTTCAGAGTTTATAGGTCAACCTCAGGTTACCATGCCATTAATAAATTCTATAATTAATGGTAAAATTCACCATGCATATTTGTTCTATGGACCAAGAGGAGTAGGAAAAACCTCAGCTGCAAGAATACTTGCAAAGATGCTTAATTGTCTTGATTTTAAAGAAAATGAACCATGCTTAAAATGTGAAAATTGTGTTGAGATTTCAAATGGTATTTCACCCGATGTAATCGAAATAGATGGAGCATCAAATAGAGGAATTGATGAAATAAGAAATTTACAGAGTAATCTTGTCTATGCACCTACAAAATCAAGATATAAAATATATATTATAGATGAAGTGCATATGCTTACAAAGGAAGCATTTAATGCACTTTTAAAAACACTGGAAGAACCACCTGAGCATGTTATCTTTATTTTTGCAACTACTGAAATACATAAAGTTTTAGCAACTATAAGATCAAGATGTCAACAATATCAGTTTACCCTTTTTAAGATTACAGATATTTCTACTCAGATAGTAAAAGTATTAAATGAATATAAAGTAAAATATGAAAATGATGTTCCTCCTTTAATTGCAAAATATGGTAATGGCTCTATGAGAGACGCCTTATCTATCCTTTCTCAGATATTGTCATATAATGATAAAGAAATAAAAATAGATACAGTTTATGACCTTTTAGGAATTCATTCATTCGATTATATTAAATCTATCTTTGAAAAGATAGCTGCAAAAGATGTAAACTCTATTTTTTCAATCTGTTCAGAAATTTATTATCAGGGAATAAGTCTTGATAACATTTCGACTCAAATACTTGAATTTATAAGGCTTATAACACTATTAAAAAATGGCATCGAAGACATAAATATATTAAATCAAGCTTTTACTGATTTCAATAAACTTACAAATTTATCCGAAAGTTTTACTACTAAAAAGTTGATCTTGATGGCAAAAAAAATGATAGAATTTCAAAAATCTATTTCTCTCTGGTCAAATCCATTTTATGCTTTTGAAAATCTTTTAGTAAGTTTTATTTATGATGATATTTTTCAGACATCATCAGAAAATTTATCTAAAATCCAGGAAGCAATTCATTACCTTGAAAAATCATTTAATATTATAGGATCAAAACCAGAAGAAGTAGTCATAAAAAAGACGATGCTATACAATCAACAGACATCTATCAAAAAAGAAACTGAAAATCCAAAAATTCTTGAAAAGACAAATTTAACCAATTCTGAAGAACAGAATTTCAAAAATCAATCGAATTTATCTGAAAAACAAGATGAAATAATTGAACAAGATAATGTCGAGGAAGATAGTCTGGATAAGAAGGAAAAAAAAGTTGAAGAGAAAAAGGTAATTTCTGAAAATTTGAAGGAAATTTTAGATTTCTCAAATTTAGAAATTCTAAAAAAAATGGAAAATAAAGAAAATAAAGAAAATAGCAGAAATATTAAAAATGAAGAGAATAAAGAGAATAGTAAAAAAATAAATTTAGAAGTAGAAGTAGAAAAAGATAAAGATAAAAATAAAAATAAAGAAGAAGAAATCGCCAAAGAAGACGAAGCAAATACGGATGTAGAAAAGGTTCAAAAGGATGAAACAAATAAAAAAAATAAGTTAAGAAAAGATGAAGTAGATAAAATTGAAGAAAAGAGTAAAGAAAGTGAAATAAATATTAATGTTAAAAAACAAAAACCAGATTTAAATAATAAAATGAAAGAAAGCGAGAAGGATAGTAATAAAAATGGTAATTTGAATAAAAGTCTTAATATGAATGATTTTGCAAATAGCCTTAAAAAATCTCGTGAGAATGAGATCGAAAAAGAGGATATACCTGAACCATTTAAGAAATTGATGAAATATATGAATGGTAATTATAAGGAGTAAAAGATGTTTGATTTTAAAAAAATTTTAGACCAGGCAAAACAAATAGGTGAAAAAAGTCAAAAAGTAAAAGAAGAGCTTGATAAAACGGAGATAGAAGGCAGAGCAGGTGGAGATTTCGTTGTAATTAAAGGTACTGCTGGTGGGAAAATTAATCAGGTAATTGTTTCAGATGAGCTTTTCTCACTAAATGATAAAACAATGTTAGAAGAGATGGTAAAAGGTGCAATTACAGATTTTTTAATTCAACAAAAAGAAAAGATGGCAGAAGTCTCAAAACAACAGATAGGAGATTTGCAACTTCCTCCAATGTTTGATTCTCTTTTAGATTCATTTAAAAACTAAAAATAAAAAAAATGGCATTAAAAATATTAGAAAAACTTCAAAGAGATTTACAGAAATTTCCTGGTATCGGTGAAAGATTAGCAAGAAAACTGGCTATTTTTTTATTAACTCGCAGTAAAGAAGATAACATAAAATTTATTGAGAACTTAAAAGAAGCGCAGACAAATGTTTTTAAATGCGAAGAATGCGGTGCTTTAATAGAAAATGGAAATATATGCGAGTTTTGTCAACAATCAAACCGTGAAAATAAAATTCTAATAATTCAGAATCAGGAAGATTATTTTTTACTCAGTGAAAATAAAGTGTTTGATGGGTACTATCATATTCTTGGAGGGTTAATTGCTCCACTTAGAGGCATTACTCCCGATATGCTTTCTATCGAAAAATTAATGGAAAGAATAGAAAAAAGAAAAATAATTGAAGTTATTTTCGCTCTTCCTGGCACAAATGATGGACTTATTACCTCATTGTATATTAAAAATTTGTTGAAAGAGAAATACCCCGAACTTATTTTTTCAAAGATTGCAGAAGGTATTCCATATGGAAGTGGGCTAAGTGAAATATCTATTCAAACAATCATGAATTCATTAAAAAATAGGGAAGATTTAAAATAAAAATAATAAAATTAAGATTTTGGAGGAATTAATGTTAGACCATTTACAATCTATCCTTGATAAGAAAATTAAATTAAATCTCTTTAATACTATGAGTCAAAAAAAAGAAGAGTTTACCCCGATAGAAGATAATAAGTCAAGGATGTATTGTTGTGGTTTAACAGTATATAATTATGCTCATATTGGAAATCTAAGAAAATATATTTTTGATGATATATTAAGAAGAACACTCGAATTTTTCGACTATGATGTTTTACATCAGATGAATGTTACGGATATAGGGCATCTTGAATCAGATGCAGATGAAGGAGAAGATAAACTCGAAAAAGAGGCAAAAAAAAGAGGAGAAGATGTTTTAGCTCTAGCAAGATTTTATGAAAAAGCATTTTTTGAAGATTTAAAAAAATTAAATATCTTAATGCCGCATTTAATAACTCGAGCAACAGAGCATATAGATTGTATGATAGATTTGATTAAGAAAATTGAAAAAAATGGGTATGCCTATTTTTCAGATGGTAATCTATATTTTGATGTAGGTAAGATGAAAGATTACGGAAAACTTGCAAGACTGGACTTGGAATCCTTAAAAGCAGGTGCAAGAATAGAAGTAGATGAAAACAAAAAAAGTCCTTTTGATTTTGTTCTTTGGTTTACAAAATCTAAATTTAAAAATCATATATTGAACTGGAATTCTCCCTGGGGAGAAGGTTTCCCTGGCTGGCATATCGAATGTGCAGCTATGTCGATAAAATATCTTGGAGAGCAGTTTGAAATTCATACAGGAGGCATCGACCATATCCCTGTGCATCATACAAATGAAATAGCAGAAGCCGAAGCTGCAACAGGAAAAGATTGGGTTAAATACTGGTTACACTCGGAATTTTTAGTTTTAGATAAAGAAGAGAAAATGTCAAAGTCCTTAGGAAATTTTATTACATTAAATGATTTAATTGAAAAAAAAGTAAATCCATTGGCATATAGATTTATGTGCCTAAATGCACATTATAGAAAGAAGATGATTTTTTCTGAAAAAGCACTCGAAGCAGCTCAAAATGGCTATTGGGGATTGAAAGAAAAGATTATAAATGAAAAAGAAAAATTAGCTGATAAAGGACTATACATAGAAGAAAAACTGGAAAATATTAAAGAAAATCTAGCTGAATACTTAAAAGAATTTGAAATTGAAAAATATTGCAAAAAGTATGTTGAGCAATTTATTTTAGCTATCTCTGACGATTTAAATACACCCATTGCCCTTGCTTCTATATTTAATCTATTAAAAGATAACTCAATTTCCGTTAAATCAAAATATGCGACATTACTTATTTTTGACAGGATTTTGGGTCTTAATTTTAAGTCTTACGATAGAGGAACTATAACAGAAGAGCAAAAAAATTTGATAAAAGAAAGAGAAATAGCTCGCAGTGAGAAAAATTATAAAAAAGCGGATGAGATTCGAAATCAACTTATCAATCAGGGGATTATTCTTCAAGACACAACTGATGGGACTCATTACTTTACTGAATAAATTAATTTAATCTGTTTTTATTAATTTTAAATTTTAAATTATTTTAAAAATTGCAATTTCAATTTTTCTGCTTCTTTTAGCTCAATTTTTGCGCCAAGATTTTTATAAATTCCTATAGCCTCGTCAAAATAATGTGTGACATCTTCGTTTCTTTTACCCAAGATATAGCCTTTTAATGTTAGTGCATCTGCATATTCTTTCATCTCTTCCCTTTCGAAAGCGCACATTAAAACTTCATCTATTAAACCTTCCGCAGTACTTATTCTATCTGTTTCTATATAAAGCTTTGCAAAAAATATTTTAAGATAATTCTCATATCTTTCGTAAGTTCCTGCTTCAAAAAAGAATTTTTCTCCTTCTGAGAAGTATTCTTCTGCTTTTGCATAATCTTTTAAAAAATAATAAGATTCGCCAATATTCCATGTAGCAGCAGCCTCTGCATCCTTATCTCCAAGATACTTTGCTGTTGCTATGATTTTCTCATATATATTATTCGCATTTTCATATTTTCCATGAAGTTTATATATTTCTCCAATATTGTTATAGACACTTAGAAGATTTGATTGAAATCCAGCTTTCTTAAAGTATTCGGAAGATTTTATCAATGCTTGCAGTGCCTCAGAGAAATTTTCCTTCGAATAATAAGCCAGCCCTTTAATGCTATAAAATCTTCCAGCTATATAAGTAGAATATGGCGTATCAAGGATAATACATTGCTTGAATTCTTTATTTTCAAGTTCGTTAAGTTGTTCAATCAATTCAGAATATTTAGCCATCCTATAAAGTAAATCAAATGAAGAAAGTTTAAAATCAAGAAATTTGTATAGATTATCTAGTTTAATAAGTTCTTCCCAATTTTTCATTACTTTTTCAGTTTTTTCTTTTTCGCTATTATCAAAATAAAATCTAGCTAACAATGTATATTTTCTAACTATAAATTCGGGAAATAGTTTTATATTTTCTGCTGCCTTTTCTAACTCTGCTTTATTTTTTAATCTATCAAAAATTAACATTTTTAAAAAATTGGCTTCTTCATAAAATCTAAGATTTTTATTCATCTTCTCTTCAACAATATTCAAAATTGATAATGCATTATCATACATCATTTTATCTATTAAATATCTAGCTATCGAAACAAAAGTAACAAGGATATCATCTTTATTTATCTTAAATTTCTCAGTTTCAAGCAAAGCTTTGACATTGTTGATAATTTCATTTGTTTTATTTAAGATGCCTTCATCCATAAACCTTTCCTTGTTGTAATTTAATAGATTAAATTAATAACTAAACCAAAGAAAAAATATTGCAATTAAATATTTAATATTTATGTAGTAGAAAATGAAGAGAATTTGACAAAAAAATAAAAAAAATTATAATTAATGTAGGTTCATTAATGATTATTACAAAAATTAATATTTCATCGGGAACCACTGACAAGTCCGGGAAACCGCATTCTTTCGTCGAGATTCGCGCAAAATTTTTTATGGCTTAAAATATGGGGTAATGGGATTTTTATGATATATTTTAAAATATTATCAATTCGTAATGTAAAACTTTTACACAGGGGTTCGCGAAAATGGGTTTGCGCAGCCTTGTCAATAAAAGCTCTCCAACCCCAGCTGTTGGAATTATTGACCTGCTGAAAGGGATTACGACAAGATGAAACAGGCGAATGGATTTATAAAGCAGGAAGAGAGTTGGAATTATTGACCTGCTGAAAGGGATTACGACGATTTTTATGATGTTTTATTATATTCATTTTTATATCATTGTGTTGGAATTATTGACCTGCTGAAAGGGATTACGACACTATAAGTCTTTCAAAAATCTTAAAGTTACTTTCATTTTGTTGGAATTATTGACCTGCTGAAAGGGATTACGACTGTTTTATTGTTTGTGTTGAATTATTAATATCATATATTATAAGTTGGAATTATTGACCTGCTGAAAGGGATTACGACTCAAGTATTTTTTTCAATTTTTTTTATTTTTTTTATAAATGTTGGAATTATTGACCTGCTGAAAGGGATTACGACCTGATAAACTTGCAGTTCCTTTTATGATATTGGAAAGCATATGTTGGAATTATTGACCTGCTGAAAGGGATTACGACGT
>CAYVTU010000003.1:0-162196 GCA_964454835.1 uncultured Brachyspira sp. | reverse complement strand
TGATATTGGAAAGCATATGTTGGAATTATTGACCTGCTGAAAGGGATTACGACGTCAACTATTTTTCAATTTTTTTTCAAAAATTTTTTTTAGGTTGGAATTATTGACCTGCTGAAAGGGATTACGACGTTATGTTTTTTACTCTATATGTCATTTCAAAATCATGAAATGTTGGAATTATTGACCTGCTGAAAGGGATTACGACTCACTATGTTTTTTCCTGATTATTTTATATGAGACACTGCCTTGTTGGAATTATTGACCTGCTGAAAGGGATTACGACCCAAGCCTAACTTCGTTAGGCTCGATTATTGTTGATATGTATTTAATTTTTAAATATATGCCTTGTTTTAAGGATCAAAAAATGAAAGAAAAATTATTACAATTTTATATTATTTTTACCTTTTGTTTTTTCTCGATCTTTATTTTTTCTCAAGATATTAAAGCAATTGGGATTGGCTCATATGCTATGTTCTTTAATTTTTCAGATGGTGCTTTTGGTATTGCAGCATTAAGTCTGGATATATTTAACATTTATACTTATGATACAAATTCGATTGGAAATTGGGGAATTTTATTTAGTTCAAGTTTTATATTCCCTTTATTTCCAAATCTTTCTTATTCAGATAATAACTCAATTATGATGAATTATAGACATATGTTTTTTTCTATTTTTGCTGGTCTTTCTTTTCCATTAGTTAATAAAAAATTACAAGACTCTTCTTTACACACACAAATATCTGTGGGTATTGAATCTGTTCTGTTTTTTACCCTGGAACTTTACAATCAAAACGATTCAAATTCATCTTTTCCATATTTTAATATCAGCTTAGCATTAAAGATAAGAACAATTAATCAAGCAATTGCAACCAATTTGTTTATTAAAAATTTGACAGGTTTTACTTTATATAAAGCGATATATGTCCCTGATATACTTTTTTACTGCTCTTTTAGCTATGTTTTCTATTTTTAAATATCAACATTTTATTGACAAAAGGAAAATATATATCAAATTAAACAAAAGACCTAAGGTGAGGTGATATTTTTGGCTAGAGTATATGCAAACTCTGATGAAAGCGTTGAACTTCTTTTAAAAAAATTCAAAAGAGAATGTGAAAGAGAGTCAATTCTTAGAGAATGGAAGAGAAAAGAGTTTTATGTTAAACCTGCTGAAAACAGAAAAGTTGCAAAAAAGGCTCTTGAAAGAAAAAGACTCAAGAAGCAACGCAAGATAGAAATGTCGGGCAAAAGGAAAAAATAGTTAATTTGGGGAGGGGGTTAGCCTCCCTTTTTTTATTTATATTATTAGCAGGTAAATTCATAGGTTTTAATATAATATTTAATATTACAAGAGGGAAAAATGCCATTATATGTTGTGGCAACTCCAATAGGAAATTTGCAGGATATAACTTTAAGAGCTTTAGAATGCTTGAAATCTTCGGATATTATTTTGTGTGAAGATACAAGGCAAACAATAAAATTATTGAATCATTATGATATTAAAAATAAAAAACTTGTTTCTTTTTTTGCACAAAATGAAAAAAATAGAATAGATGAAGTATTAAAAGAGCTTAAAAGTAATAAGAACGTCTGCCTTGTTACTGATGGTGGAACTCCATGCATATCTGACCCTGGGTATCACCTTATAGATGCTTGCTATGAAAATAATATTGAGGTTTTTTCTATTCCTGGAGCTTCTGCTGTGATATCTGCTGTCTCTATATCTGGTTTTTCAGCAGATACATTTTTATTTTATGGTTTTTTACCAAGGAAAGAGGGAAAGATAAAAAAAGTTTTAAATTCTCTTAATTCAATAGATGGATTATTGGTATTTTATGAATCTCCTTTTAGAGTTAAAGATACTTTAAATATAATAAAAAATGAGTATGGAGAAGAGACAGAAGTTTTTGTTGCAAGAGAACTTACAAAAAAATTTGAAGAAAAATTTCGAGGAAAAGTAGTAGAAATTTTAGAAAAAATTACCGATAAAATAAAAGGAGAATTTGTAATTATTGTAAATTTGTATAAAAATAAAAATAAAGATAATACTAATGAAAATTAACCGATAATAGAAGAGGAGGCATCTTATGACAATCGAAAAAATTAATGGTGTCGATAAGATATTTAATAATAAAGAGATTAAGCCTGTTAAGAAAAATGATAAAGTTGACAAATCCGATTCAATCGAGATTTCTGACAGAGCAAAAGAGCTTGCTTTAAGAGAAAAATATATCAAGATGATTAAAGAAAGCCCCGAGATTGATAATTCTAAAAGAATTGAAGAACTCAAAAAGAAAATTTCTGAACCTGACTATATTACTCAAAAATTGATAGATGACATAGCCAGGCGTATTGCTGAATCTTTGGGGTTACTCTAAAATCCATTAAAAAACCTATATGAGTGAAATCATTAGTTTTTCGATTCCTGCGGATATTATCTTTGGTGTTGATTCCTTGCTAAAATTAGGTGATGTAATACACACTAAGGGTGATAAAGCGATAATTATAACAGAGCCTCTTTTCTATGATAATAAGTTGATTGGTCAGGTAGAACGCCTCTTAAAATCATTCAATATCGATTATATAATCTACGATGAAATAAGCACCGATTCTGGTTCAGAAGATATTTCAAATATTGCTATTCTTGCCCAAACTGCAAGAGTAGATGTAATCATTGGTCTTGGTGGGCAAAAGTGCCTTAATATAGCCAAGGCTGTTGGGCTTATAGCTCCACATGAAAAGAGTTTTTATTATTACTTGAAACATCCCGAAGAACTCGATGTAAAAATTCCTGTAATCTTACTCCCTACAACTATAAGAGATTATTTCGCACTATCTAATACGATATATTACAAAGATCAGGATGTTGGCTATTCTAAACTTTTTAATCATCCTAAGTTGTATGCAGATTATGTTATAATAGATCCAATCCTTTCAGCAGATATACCAAAAAATATTATGACACTTATGTTGATTGAAATGCTTGGTTTTGCCATAGATTCCATACTTTCTCCAAAATCATCAATTTTTACAGATACTTTATTATTTAAGACAATTGAAACGATAAATTCAAATTTTGACCATATTTTAGAATATCCCGATGACTTAGAGGTAAGAAAAAATATATGTCTAGGTGGACTTTTTTTAATGTTTGCCGGCAGAATAACTGGTTTTGGTATTTTACAGAGCCTTGTCTTGGGTATAAATTCATTTTTAAAAGTTCCAAAACTTTCAGTTGTAATGCCAATATTACCTCATATTCTTGAATTTTTGATTCAATCTGCTCCTGAAAAATTTGTCAAAATTGCAAATTGCTTAAATCTTGATACTAAAAGCGATAGTGTAGTAGAAAGTGCGTTGAAGGTTCCAGAATACTTTCAGATAATGTCAGATACACATAAAATTCCTTCGAGACTTTCAGAGTTTGGAGTAATCAAAGAAATTTTATATAAACTAGCAGATCATTCAACTTCTTTCCCATTTTACACAAATACTTTAAAAGTTATCTCAAAAGAAGATATTTATAATATTCTTTACTCTTCTTTATAAAATTTTCATTATAAAATAGGACATTTAAATAAGATAATAAATTCATATATTGAAAAATAATTTTCAATTATTAACCAATTATTAACCAATTGAAAAAATAACTCTTAGAACAGATAAAATATACCTGAATGAATCAAATTTCGATTTAAATAAGAAGAAAAATGTAATAAATTCGTTGATTATATCATTTATCTTAATATCTGCATTATTTGCCTGTATTTGAGTAAGATTTGTTGAGAACTTAAAAATCTTATCTATTAACTCAAAATAGGTAATTGTAAAATCATTATATTGTTTTTTGATTGAAATAACCTTTTTTTCAATCTCATTATAATCCTGTTCAGCAAAACTTTCTAATAGGTAGTAATTTTGAATATCTTCAAAAAAACGGGATAAATTTTCTTCAAATATATTTAATTTCAGGTAAAAATCATCAATATCCATGAAAATTTGATTTGCTTCCCATATTATTGAGGTGTTATCTGTAAAGTTTTGAGCATTGAAAGAGGTCTTATTAGTTAAAGCAAGATTATATAAAAGCAATGATTTTTGAACATTTGATTTCTGAAATTCATAATCTTTAATAGACTGTTTAAATACTTCTATATCTTCAAGAATCTGATTTATTACGACAATTCTGATGATGAGGAACTTTTTCATTTCCTCATTTTTAGTTAAGTTAATTTTTTCTATGTTTAAATTCTTAATTTCATCTTTTAATTTTATTAAATATTCCTTTTGCTGATCTATATATAATTTTTTCGGGAATTGGATTGAGGGATATTTAAATTTTAAAACTTCATATAATGAATATGTGACATTGATAAGTTTTTCCTGTATATCTAAAAGGGAGTTTAAAAAAGATAAATCCATTTTTTCATTTTGTTTTATTTTAAATATCTCACCTTGTAAATAGGCTATGAATTCAAGATATTTATCTATTTCTCTTGAGAAAATATTTTGATAATAACTTATCTCATCCTTTTTTAAGAAGAATTTTAATAGTTGATAATATTTATTATATGATTTATTTATTTCATCTATTATTGATATAAGTGAAAGATAATCATCATTATATGTCGGATAAAATTGGATAATAATATTTAAAAAGTTTTGAGTATCATTATCCATAGCAAGATTAGAATTTGAGCTAAGATATTTTAGTATAACTATATTTCTATCTAATGTAGAAAAATTTTCGATTAATTCGTTTTTTATTGATTTTGCCTGCTCAAGATAAAGTGATTTATAGATTATATCATCCAAGGAAAAGAATTTATTAATTATTTTTTCATCTTCAATATATTCATTATTTAAAATCATAAGTATATCATAAAGTTTGTTAATATAAATCGTAGTTGAGGTCTTGCAGTATAATTGAGTTAAAAAAGTCTGAGTTATTGTACTATTTATATCTTTTGGCATATTTGAAAATCTTTGCTTTATAAGGTTTTCTATTTCTTTTTGAAGTTGTTGTTTTAAATTGTTATATTTGTTGAAAGATTTGTTTATAGGACTATTTGAATCAAGAATATTTATATAGGTTATTTCGAGTAGTTGGTAAGATAATCTAACAGTCTCCGTAAATGATTTGATCTTATCATAAACAATCATAAAAGAGGATTTTGAGGAATAATCAGGAAATTCTTCGAAGTTGTTTAAATCATAAATGCTATTTGCATATTCAATCAACCTTTTATAATATTCAAAGTAATTTCTCATCTGAAAGTAAAATTCAAGATAATGGTACTTATTAAAATTATATTCCATTATCTGACTTTCAATTGTTTGATATATTTCTCCATATTTGTTTAATAAGGCTATTGTGTTAGAATTACTTTTTTGAACCTCTAATATTTGATTTTTTAATCTGTTTTCTATTTCAGTACCTTTTTTCTCAGAATTATCTATTATCTGAATAAAGGAGTTATTCTTTTCTATTAAGTAATATATTCTTTCGAAAAAGATATCGACTAAATCATTAACATTTGCTATTTTGTTTGTTATTTCTTTATTAAAAATATTAAATTGATTTAAGGTTAATTTTTCTTTACTGGGCAATAGTTTTTCTTCTGTTATCGTAAAAATTCTTTCATTTTTAGATGGTTTATAAATCTGGGTATTTAACTCAATCTGAGCATCATTTACAAAATTTATAAGTATTGCCTTTATATTTTGAACTAAAACAATACCTTTATAAATAGTAAGATTATATTTATCTATTGTTAAGGACATCTGATTAATTGTATTAATATATATAGTACCTGAAATTAACTTAAAATTATTATTATTTACTTCAAGAGTCGAAGAAGGTAAGATACGAATTAAATCAGAATTTGAATGAATTTCAAGATATCCATTTTTCCCCGTTACAATTTTACAATTTTGAGGTATTATTGAATTATCAATTAAAGGAAATGGATTTTGGAAATTAGCAAGATAATAACTTACATCTCCTTTGGTAATAAAAGTCTTATACTGATTGGTTGTTTGGGCAATTATATTAAGTGAAAAACCGAAAATTAAAAAAACAAAAAAAATATATTTAAAATTTTTTATTAGAATTTTTAACATAGGATACTCCATAACTAAAAAATAAAAGAAAAATTCAAATTCAAGTAAAAATATTCAAAAAACTGATCGTCAATTTTATTATTAATACTTTTGTAAGAAATTAAGCCTTCGACCGAAAGATTTTTTAATATATAATAGATTATGGTAAATTTAATCTGAGCATAAATATTAGACATTACATTATTTGAAGTAAAAGTAGTAGAAAGATCATTTAATAAAAGAAGAGTTAAATTTTTATTTGGCAAAAATTTTAAAACTATTTCAAAATAAAGTTCAAAGGAATTTTCTGTTTCATCCAAAAACCAATATGTATACTTTATATCTGAGAGAAAATCAATTATAAAAATATTTGATGAAGAATAAAACAAGGTATTTTTAAACTCTATAATAGCCCTATTTAGATTTGATGGCACGAGTTCTTGAGGAAAATATAGAAGTCTTATATTCAGTTGATGAGAACTATTCACATTTTTAGAGTATTTTACTAAGAATAAAAGGTTTTCTTTAATTTCAGAGTAATCTATATCATCAACAAGTACAGATGTCAAAAACTTATAGTATTGAAGGTATATCTCTGAAGAAAAAGAAATTATATTAGATATTGCAGAATAAAAAAGATTAGATATAGCAAATCCAACATAATTCCCAGAGGTATTATTATAAGAAAATCCACCAAGTATAGAAATTTTAGGTATTATCATCTCATTAATTGATGGGAAAAATGTTATCTTACTTGAAAATACGCCTTTTAGTAATGAGTAATCAAAAGAATCATCTGTATTGTAAATTATATCTAACGAGTTTGTGAATAAATTATTGCTAAGAGGGACTGTTAAATATGTTTTAATAAAGAAGTTTACGGGTGAATCAACTAAATTGCTTGTAATCTGGTCATATTCAACTGCACCTGAAAAATTGATCTGAATTCTTTGTAAATATTGATAATCAAATTTGGTAAATATAAAATTACCTGGATAATAACTATTATTAATAAGGAAAATGTTGAAAGGTACATAAAAAACCGAATATTTAATAGATGTTGCGCTACTTCTATATGAAAATTCAAGGTTTAATCTATCGATAAAAAAATTATCCAAAGAATAGTAAAAACTGTTAAATATATAAAATATCGTAGATGAAGAATTAAAAAGGTAAGATAAACCAATATATGGAAGAAAACTGGTATTAATACTTGAATACATATTGACGTAGCTATAACCGATTGAAGCAGTAAATTGGGCATAAATATCGATATTATTAAAAAAAAGTAAAATAAAAACAAATAGAATTAAAAAAAATAACGATATTTTATTTTTTCTTTTAGGGTTGTTGTTAAAGATGAGATAATTACTTGAAATATTAATCATATTTATTTCCATCATTTAAAATATAGAACAAATATTGACAAAAGCAATTTGAGGTATATAAATAAATAGAGCCGGAATGGCGGAATTGGCAGACGCACGAGACTCAAAATCTCGCGAGCTTCACAGCTTGTAAGGGTTCAAGTCCCTTTTCCGGCAAATCCTATTATATTTTTCGGAAAATAATTCTTATGATAAAATCAAAATGAAAAATTTTAATTTTTTTCTTACAAATGATGATGGTATTTTTGCAGAAGGCTTAAAAAGCGTAACTGATTCCCTAAGTGGAGTTGCAAACCTATATATAGTTGCTCCTGATGGGAATAGATCGTGTACAGCTCATTCTATGAGTTTTCATAAGAGAATCTATTTTGAAAAGTTAAATTCTCAGACATATACCATAGATGCATTTCCAGTAGATTGTGTTTTCGCAGGGACAAAAGGGTTTTTTAAAGATAAGAAATTTGATCTTGTTGTTTCTGGTATGAACCATGGAGCAAATCTTGGAACCGATATATTCTATTCTGGTACAGTTTCGGCAGCTTTTAGGGGAGCTGAAGATGGAATCGATGCAATAGCTTTTTCTTCATGTAGAATAATACCTCCTTTTTCTTCAGAATATACAAACAAAATCATAAAAAAAATAACATTAAGATTCTTAGAAAAAAGAGAGGAAATACGAAGTTTTGCAATCGAGCATGCTAAAAAAACAATATCCTATATAAAGAAAATCGATCCTAAATATGTTTCTATCGTATTAAATGTAAATATACCTGATTTTACTAGAACAGATTGCGAAGAGATAGCACCTTCAATTTTAGCATCAAGATTATATCTTGATGAAGTCGTATTTGAAAAAGATAAAGATAATGATATTAAAGAAAATCTTGAAAAAGGTTACTTCGAAATTGCCGGGAAATTATCAAATTCAAATTCATCTTCTTTAACAGATTTAAATGTAATTAATAGTGGTAAAATATCTATTTCTCCCTTTTTCTATTTTTTACCTGGAATGATATTACTTATACCAGAAGCCATAGAATCAATATTTTAGAAAAAATGTTGATAATTATAAAAAGATATTGTATAAAATAAATGGAAGATGGAAACCCAATCAAGAGAAGAGTTTTATTTTACAAAAGGAAAAGTTCTTTTCGATGAAGAAAAATATGCTGATGCAATCAAAGCACTAGACAAAGCCTTAAATATAGACCCTGAACATGTGATGGCAAATTATTTAAAAGCATTAGCTCTATGTAAAGTTAACAAAAGTGATGAAGCCATTGAATACTTGAATATCGTTGCAGAGAAAACAGAGAATTTTTTAATACAACAACAGGTATATCTTATTTTAGGTTATCTTTATTCTACCAGAAATAATATTGAACTTGCAATAGAGTATTTTGAAAAGGTTATAGGCACCGGTTTAGAGGCTTCTGCTGCTTATAATGCTCTTGCTGCATTGTATCATAAAAAGGGTGATATAAAAAAAGCCATTGAAAACGCAAAGAAAGCACTTGAATTAAAAAATGATAATTTTAATGCAATGAACACTCTGGCTTATCTGTTAATAGATAGTGGACTTGATATTGAGAAAGGACTTCAACTTGCAAAAAAAGCATTGGCAGATGATCCTAAAAATCCAGCAAGGTTGGATACAGTTGGATATGCTTACTTAAAATTAAAAAATAAAAAACTTGCAGAAGAGTTTATAAATAAAGCTTATCAACTTTATCCCGATGACAAAGATATACAAAAACATATTAACTTACTAGCAAAAATATAAAAAAATTAAGTTTTAATTTGTATTGAAATTAGTTTTGATATTTTTTAGCTTCATCCACAATATTCTGATGAAATCTTATTTTTAAAAATGTCTGCTTATAATAAGGTGAATGCAATTTTTTAATATTATTCATGATAATTTCTGAGGCTTTCAAAAGTATCTCTTTTTTTTCTTTTTCATTTATAGAATCATCAAGTTTATATCTAAGATAAAAAATCAATGGTTTATATTTGAATTCAAGTATTATAGATGAGTTTTCATACATTTTTATCTCAGAAAGAAAAAATTTTGCCTTTTCAAAATCATTTTTTTGTAGTGATATTAAAACAAGTAGAATCAGAACTTCACAACTTGTAACATGGTCTGAGTTGATATTAGTAATTTTTAGGGCATCGAAAGCATATTCGTATGCCTTTTCAAGATTTCCCGAAAGATAGTATGCTTCTGCAATAAATGCTTGAACCCTAGCCTTATAATAATCATTATTCAATTGTTTTGTGTTATATTCGGCTTTTTTCAAATAATCAAAGGCTTCACCATGTTTACCAAGATAAAAAGAGGATATTCCAAGATAAGAGTAAATTCTTGAGTATTGCTTATAAGTTGGAACAACCTTTTGAATAAAAAGCAAACATGTATCGTAAAGTCGTTCAAAAGCTCCTAGTTCATAGTAAAATGATATTAGTTCACCAAGGTATAGACTTATAGAAAAATCATCGTAAATTACTCCATTTTTTATTTTTTCTTTTTCTTTTTCCAGTATTGCAAGGCTCCTTTCATAATTTGAAGTATAAAAATTAATAATGCAGTTCAAATAATTAAATTCAACCGTTTTTTCGGGTAGTTTTTCAAGTAATTTTTTAGCCCCATCTATGTTTCTTTTATAAAAGAGGGCAATTGCAGTAAATCTTATTAGATTTTGACTGTAAATTTTGCTTTTATCTTGAGAATCAAGCTGTTCATAATAATAAAGACCTTTTCTTCCAAATAATTCAGCATTAAAATAATCAAAATGTTCATAATTGTAAGTCGCAAGGACATGATAGAATAGTGCATAAGCTCTGTTATTATTTAAAGAGAAGACTTTTTCACCCATCTGCGATATAACTTCTGGTATTTTGTCTATGAAACCATTGTTATATAATATTGAATATTTGATAAATAGAATATCTATTATTTTTTCAGCTTCTTTTGGATGAAAACTTACAAGCAATTTATCAAGATAAGGTACATAATCCATTGTAAAACTAGTTACCTGGCTTAGAAGTTTATATGCTCGATAAATATCAGCTGCTTCAATACAATGATATATTATTTTTAAGGGTTCCTTTCTTTTAATTTTAATAAAAAATAGCGCTATTAATCTATGAAGTATCATTTTATTTTCTTTTAAGATAGTGGAATAGACTACTTCTCTGGTTATTTCCTGTCTGAATTTAAATTGCTTTCCAGTTCTTTCTATTATATTTTCATTTATCAACTTGGTAATATCAAGATCAAGATTCGATATATCTCCACCTGTTTTTGCATGAATATAAGAAAGTTCTTCTATTGAAAAGGTAGAACCAATTACCGAGGCTTTTTGTAAGATATATTTCTGGTTTTCCGGTAATCTATCTATGTGGGCTAATATGATAGTTTGAATTGAAGAAGGCAATCTTTTAAATTCACCTTCAATATTTATGAATTTTGCAAATTCCTCAATAAAAAAAGGATTTCCATGAGATTGTTCGATGATAAATCTTTTATCTTCTTCAGAAAGATCAATTTCAATAAGTTTTTCAATCATAGTATGAGATTCATTTTCTGAAAAAGGTGGAAGTTCTATTTTTTCAAAGTTTGGGAATATGTTTGCAATTATTGGGTCGAAAGCTCTATCTGAGACAAGGAAAAATGGTTTATAATTTAAATGATCTATAAGATATCTTAGAAAATCACGGCTTTTTTTATCTATAAAATTAATATTATCTATAAAAATAATAGGTGCATAGATACTTTCTTCGAATTTTTTTAAAATTATTAGAAAGGCATTTAAAAGGGTATCAAAAACAGTTTTTTCGTCTAAATCGCCACTCCACTTTAAAGAAAGAAGCTTAATAAGTACTTTTTCCTTATCCTGTTCAAGTTTTATGCCGTTTTCAAAAAGATGCTTTAATATTTCTTGTTCAGAAAGTTTTGGAATATTTGCAAGTTTCAAATAGAAAAGTAAAAGTTTTATTATTATAGAAAAATTTGAGTTTCCATAAGGAGAAGCGCTTGTATAAAAAAGAGGAGATGCGAATAGAGGAAATTTTCTTATCTCTTCAATAAACTGTACCAGTATTCTTGTCTTACCTATGCCAGCTTCACCATAAAGATAATAACAAAAACCAGCCTGATCATCGAATTTAAGGTATTTCCTTAGCATTTTATCAAGTATTTGATTTCTTCCGATAAATTCGGTGTTGTAATTGATGATACTCAGATTTCTACCAAGTACAATAAACGCATTTAATTTTTCGCTTTTTCCTCTAATTGAAAGTTCTATTGGTTCGGAAAAGATGAATTTAGTTGAAGTTTTACTATAAATAGTTTCAGAAATCAAGATTGAATTTGCAGCAGCAATAGATTGAATCCTTGAAGCTATAGCCAATGCATGTCCTGTTACTACTTCAAAATCCCCTCTTTTCCCTTTTGTCAAAGTTCCAGAATGTATACCAATCCTGAATGAAATATCTTTATTTCTTATTTTAAACTTAGATTTTATTTCAGAATTCAAAATTTGAAGGTTATCAAAAAAATCCAGGGAAGCATTTATAGCTCTTTCTGGGTCGTCTTCATGTATATGTTTTGCACCAAAAACAGCTACCAATGCATCTCCTATATATTTTTCTACCCAACCATCATAGCCTTTAATAATTGATTCAAAGTTAGAAAAAATCTTATTCATAATCTTATCTATATCTTCAGCATCAAGGTTTTCAGTAAATTTAGTAAAATCTTTCATATCTGCAAAAATGACTGTTGCCTCTATTCTTTCACCTCTTTGTAATGGTAAAGAATCAATTGAATTTTTTTTTAGTTCTTCTTTTTCTTCCGTTCTTGTCTTTACTGTTTCATTGAATTTTTGATTCAACTTCTTCTTATTTTTATGTATATCTTTTATATCTGATTTTTCCAAAATAATCTCCTTAATTCTGCTTTAACAAAAAGAAACAAAATTTAAATAGTACTTTATGCAATTTTCTATTTCATCAATATCATTAATATGAATACCATGTCCACCATCAAACTTATAATACTTTATAGGAAATTTTTTACCAAAATTATTTATTTTTAGTTTTTCAATTTCATTAGCAAACATCATCTGTTTATTACCTATAGCAATAAAAGCCGGAATAGGTTTATTAGTATAATTTGCAAGTGCAGTCTTATTATTGTGAATAAATCTGATAAGCAATTTAAGTTCTATTTTTCTTATTGTATCCGGATAAGATATTATTTTTTTAAAATATACTGTGTTTTTTACCTTATCTTTAATATAAGAATAAAGATTATACATAAATCCATTAAAAGAAAAATTTTTAATAATAGACGATATTAAAAATTTATAATTTATTGAAAAATCATATCCCGAAATAAATAATGAACGAATCCAAAGTCTATCGATATTTTCATAAAGAATATTTATAAAAAAAGGAGTGCTAATCCCTGAAAGAAAAAGATGTATTCCGTTTTTAAAGGAAAAATTATTAGAAATTTTTATTAATATTTCAGAGTAAATTTTTTCTTCAAAAAATGCTCCTCTTTTACCTTCACTTTTGCCATGACCTGGAAGATCTAAAGTAATTATCGAAAATTGGTTGTTATAAAAAATAGGTATAATATTTTCATAATTTTCAATTGATTCACCTATATCAGGTACAATTAACAATGTGTTTTTAGCATTTTCATGCATAAACAATTTAATAAAAATATTGAAGCCATTTGATAGAAGAAATTTATATTCTTTCTGGTTAATTTGATTATTCATAAATTTCATAATAAAAATATTACACTGAATAATATTTAGCTGATAGTCTCAATAATGCAATATAAGAAAATATATTGATTCATTAAAAAAACAAAACAAAGAAACATAAAATAAAAATTAGTAAAAAGTATTAACTTAAAAGGATAAAATAAAAAAGTTATTAGCAAAGTAAACTATTAAGTTAAACTCTTTCTTCAGCACTAACAAACTGCTCTTTTTTGAAGTATTTATTATAGAAGTAATTATATATATATCTTGCAACAACTAAAAATAGAATAATTCCTTTAATTATCTCGACAATTGCACCCGATATTCCAAGATTTCTTTGCATGTATTGTCCACCCGCATCTAAAGCACCCCAAAGTAGAGCAGTAAAGATAACTGCTATTGGGTCATTTGAAGCAAGCAATGCAACCGAAATACCATTCCAGCCATATCCTGCATTTAATTCTTGAGCTAGTTTATGCTCAAGTCCTGTTATTTGAGATACTCCTGAAAATCCCGCGAGGATACCTGAAATTATTAAGGTCACAAATATTATTTTACTTGTATTTATTCCCTGCATCTTAGCTGCATGTATGTTTTTTCCAACCGCTCGAATATCATAACCTAATTTAGTATGAAAAAGTATATAATAAACTATTATTGCGAGGGCAACTGCAATTAAAATTCCAGTATGTATTCTGTAATCGGCATTTGGTAAAAATGACTTCATTCTTGGCAATCTATTTGTCTCAAGAATTTTATCTGTTACATACGGGTGTTTTGAACCAGCAGAAGGATCCCCGCCAAAATATCTTATAAATATTGGCGAAAAATATCGGGCTATATGAGCAAACATCATAGTAGTAATAACTTCGCTTGCACCAGTCTTTACTTTTAACCAGGCTGGAATGATATTGTAAATACCTGCAATAAGGGAACCAATAACAAAAATTATTGGCAAAGAAATTATAGGAGGAAGATTGATATATAAACCAAGAAATGTTGCAACCATAGCTCCAATATAGTATTGTCCTTCTGCACCAATATTAAATAAATTTGCCTGGAAGGCAAAAGAAATGGCAAGTCCTGTGAATATTAAAGGAGTAGCATTTATAACAGCAGTTCCCCAGTTTTTATAAAAACCACCATAAAATAATGCAGCATATGCCTCAAATGGATTATACTTGGAAATTACCATTATTATTCCACCAACCAATAAAGAGACAATTATTCCAATAAATGGATATAAAATTACTTTTAATTTCTGTTTTAATAATTCTATAAATGTTTCTTTTTTATCAGACAAAATGCTATTGAAAAAATAAATAAGGATAGATAAAAAAATAAAGATCAGTCCATAAAAGTATTCACCTAAATATAATGTCACGCCAATAATCAATAGAATCAATGCTAATGAAGTAGAAATATAATAAAAAACCTTGTTTTTAGCTATTTTTTCCATAATCTCTAACCTTTATGTTATATTATAAAAATCATTAAGCTTCCTTAGTCTTACTTTTATCTCCGCCCATCATATAAAAACCAACTTCCATCTGATCTGTTTTTTCTGTTTTAAATTCTTTTGTTATTTTTCCATTGTATATAACTAAAATTCTATCTGAAAGTGAAAAAATCTCTTCTAATTCCAATGAAATAAGTAAAATAGCACAATTTGTATCTCTCATTTCAAGAATTCTTTTATGAATATATTCTATTGCTCCAACATCTAATCCTCTTGTAGGTTGAACTATCAAAGCAAACTTTGGAGTCTTTGAAAATTCTCGGGCAAGAATGACCTTTTGCTGATTTCCTCCTGAAAGATTGGATGCGATATTTTTAGAATTTGGAGTTCGAATATCAAACCTTTTAACCAAAGATTCAGAAAAATCATATATTTCTTTCCATTTTAAGATTCCTTTATTCCAGAATCTTCCTTTTCCTTGATAACCAAGTATAAGATTTTCTGCTACCTGCATATCAAGAACAAGCCCATGTTTTTGTCTATCTGCTGGAACTATAGAAATGTTTTTATTTAATCTTTCCTTAACATAGTTGTTTTCGAAAAATACTTTATTAAGAAATGATAGTATATTTTGTTTTTCTGTTTTATCATTTATTGCTAATGCTTTGTCTTCAAAAAGAATTTCACCTTTAAATGCATCTCTAAAACCTATAATTGCTTCAGCAAGTTCAGTTTGACCATTACCATCAACTCCCGCTAAACCAACTATTTCACCTGGATAGACTTCAAAACTTACATCATTTACTGCTTCTATCTTCTTGTTATTATATACACTCAAATTATTAATTTTTAAAATTGGTTTTTCACCCCTTTCTTTTGGAGTTTTAGTTACAGTCAGTACGACATCTCGTCCAACCATCATGTTTGCGAGTTCGTTTTTAGTTACACCTTCTGTGCTCCTTTCACCTACAAGTTTACCTCTTCTTAATATATAAACACGATTTGCAATATCCAGTACTTCTTCTAATTTGTGAGTAATAATAATTACTGAAACGCCATTTTTTACAAGATTTTTAATTACATTAAATAATTTTTCTATTTCCTGAGGGGTTAAAACAGCAGTTGGTTCATCTAAAATAAGTACTTTGGCTTTTCGATATAATGCTTTTAAAATTTCAACTCTTTGTTGAAGCCCTACTGAAAGGTTTTCAATTTTTTCATCAGGGTCTATTTCAAGTTGGAATTTGGCTGATAATTCTTTAACCTTTTTTCTGGCAATATTATAGTTTATAAAGCCAGCACTTCCTGGTTCATCTCCAAGAATGATATTTTCAGTTACCGTAAGGTTTTCAACAAGCATGAAATGCTGGTGAACCATACCCAGGTTATGTTTAATTGCATCTTTTGGAGAATGAAACTGAATTTTTTTCCCTTCTAAAAGTATTTCTCCACTTGTTGGTTTATAAAGGCCATATAAAATATTCATCAATGTAGATTTACCTGCTCCGTTTTCCCCTAAAAGAGCCAATATTTCACCTTTTTTTAAATTTATAGTAATATCTTCATTTGCAATGACTTTTGGGAATTTCTTTGTAATATTTTTCATTTCTAAAATAAAATCTTCCATTTACCAAAACTCCTTGAAATGACTTTTATTATTTAATCTTCGCTATTTTTACCAATAAAATAATACAATTAAATAAAATATTTGCAAATATTAACATTAATTTCTTAAATTTTCAAAAGAAGCGGATGGTGGAAGTCTTCTTTTATATTCACTTTTTTTAACCAGTTCTATTATTCTTTCAACATCTTTAGGATTATAGCCCTGAATTATTATTTCTTCTTTTTTTAATTTTTTATCAAAAAGTAAGAATAATATTTCATCAATAATTGAGTACTTTAATCCAATTTCTTTTTCATCGGTTTGATTTTCCCAGAGTTCAGCAGTAGGTGTTCTTGTAATTACTTTTTCAGGAACTTTCAAAAAATTTGCATATCTAAATACTTCCGTTTTATAAATATCTCCCATAGGATGAAAGGCAGCAGCAGCATCTCCCCATTGTGTGGAATAGCCTAAAAGATACTCTGTCTTGTTCTCTGTCCCTACAACAAGGGCGTTATGTTTTGCTGCAATATCATATGAAAGAATCATCCTTATTCTTGCCAAAATATTGCCTTTTCTTAGTTTATTAAAAGAATCATCATTATTAAGTGAATTATCATTTTCTAAATAAGGTTGAAGAAATTTATCTATTGAAATCTCATAGTGATTATCAATCTTTAACTCTTTTATTATTTTTAAATATAATTCATTACTTTCGTCTGATGTGATAGAAGAAGGAAGAAATGCAGCTATTACATTTTCTGGTTTCAAAATTCTAGTAGCAAGATATATTATAGTTGCCGAATCAACTCCCCCAGATACCGCAACAAAAGCTTTTGAAAAATTACTATTTTTAAAATATTTAATAAAAAAATCTGAAATTACTTTATCTATAATTTCTGGACTAATAAATTTGACCATTTTACCTCCATCAAAAATAGCTAACTTAATATAAACAAAAATTTTTTTTATGTTAACTTTTTTAAGAAAACCTGAATTTTTTTTAAAAAAATATTAATATTAAGATAAACTTAAATTAAATAGAAGGAGTAAAAATTGAATTTAAATTTATTAAAAAATAATATAAATAGACATATTGAATTATTTGAAAAATTGAGAGAAGATAAACAACTGCTTAAAATATTTTTGGATGTAGTAGATATAACAATTGAAACAATTGAAAAAAATGGGAAAATATTTTTTGCAGGAAATGGTGGAAGTGCTTCAGATGCTCAGCATGCAGCCGCTGAACTTGTTGTAAGATTTTATAAAAATAGACCTCCAATTAGCGCCATAGCATTAGGAACAAATACTTCTATTTCTACAGCTATTTCCAACGATTTTGGTTATGAATTCATTTTTTCAAGACAACTTGAATCATTAGCAAAGGCTAATGACCTTGTTATTGGTATTTCAACTTCTGGCAATTCTCCTTCAATAGTCAATTTAATGTCAAAGGCAAAAGAACTTGGATGCAAAACAGTTGGCTTGACAGGTAAAAAAGGAGGAAAAATACTGGAATTGTGTGATTATTTGATTAATTGCCCTTCAGATGAGGTTCCTAGGATTCAAGAAATGCATGGGTTTTTATTGCATATTTTTTGCCAGATTATTGAAGAAACTTTATTTAAGAATTACTAAGTTCGATAATTAGAGATAGATTAGAAATAAATAAAACCTGATATGAGAATAACCAAAGAATCAATTGAAAAGATTCGTTCATCGATTAATTTATCTGATATAGTTTCCATGTATGTTAAGATAAATAAGGTAGGAAGTAGATTCAGGGCATTATGTCCATTTCATAATGAAAAGACACCATCTTTTTACATCGATGATAATAAAGATTTGTTTCATTGTTTTGGTTGCAAAGCATCTGGTGATATATTTACTTTTGTAATGAAAATAGAGAATTGTGATTTTTATGAAGCAGCAATAAAGATAGCAAAACTTGCCAATATTTCTGTGGAATATGAAAAAGGAAGTTTTGAAGATAGCAAAACAGATTATATTAAAATAATTTTCTCTGAAACAGTGGAATATTATCATAACAATTTAAAAAACAATAATCAGGCGTTGCAATACTTAAAAAATAGGAAAATAAGTGATTCAATAATAGAGAAATATAAACTTGGATGGGCTTCAAAAAATGATGAAAACTTTTTTAAAAACCTTAAAAAAAAGTATAACCTTGATCCTAAACTCTTTTTTGAATTGGGTTTATTGAAAAAGGGAGAAAAAGGTATCTTTCCTTTTTTTTATGAAAGACTGATTATTCCAATACAAAATCATGTTCAGGAATATGTAGCTTTAGGCGGAAGAACACTTAATGAACAATATGGACCTAAATACTTGAATAGCCCTGAGCATCCTTTATTTAAAAAGGGGAGTATATTATTTAATTTTTCAAATGCAAGAATTGATAAAGAAAATAAAAAAATAATTGTTGTTGAAGGGTACTTCGATGTTTTAAGTCTTGTTCAAGCAGGGATTTTTTATGTTGTTGCCCCATTAGGAACAGCTTTGACCGATTATCATTTACAAGTATTATCAAGAAAATTTAATGAATTATATCTTCTATTTGATATGGATTCTGCTGGAAAAAAAGCGACTATAAGTTCGTTAGAAAATGCTATCAAGTATTTTTCAGAAATATATGTAATAAATTTACCTGAGAATGTAAAAGATATTGATGAATATTTACACTCGGATAATTATGATAATAATAATTTCGAAGATTTTTTTAAAAATAATATTATTTCGGGTATTGACTTACTGATAAAAAATAAGTTATATTTTGATATAGAAAAAAGAGATATAAATAAGGCGTATAAAAATTTTATTGGTTTTCTTAATAGTCTTGAAGATGATATAATTGCTTATTCTTTAATTAAAAGAGCTTCTTTTATTGACGGTACTTTTTCAGAAGATCAAATAATTCAGATGTACAATAAAAGAAATACAGCAAATGATATTGTTTTGAGCAATAAACAACAAAATAATAATAAAATAAATAGTAACTACCTTGAAATAAAGAAACTTGAGATGGAATTTGTTGGTTTTATTATTGGTTCAGAAGATTTTATTTCGGTTTCACGGCAATATATTAGACCAGATTCTTTCATCTCAAAAGAAGGAGCAAGTTTTTACCAGAAAGCTTTAAAATCGATTAATTATAAAAATAGGCAGATGTTTTTAAGAAATGAATTGAATGATGAAGAATCAAATTTCATGTATCAATCTAGCCTAAAAGAATATGAGAATCAACAATCTATCTTTGAAGATTATCTTTCTTTTTTTAAATTAAGAGAGATGGAAAGTGAACTGGAAAGTATTAATAAGCAGATCAAAGACGCTGAAAAGAATGGGCTTAATTCTTCTAGCCTTTTAGAGAAAAAACAGTATCTAATATCCTCGATTCAGAAGCTAAGAGAATACAGGAAAAAAATACATTAAAAAATAATTTATTAAAAAGTATTGAATTTTAATCTTAAATGATATATAATTTTTTTTGCATAGCTGAAACTTATACAAGTATAAAATAGTTAAAAATTTTGAGAAGATATATAAATCAAGGAGCAAGAAGTTAAAATGTTTGATTTAGAAAATTATCCTGAATTTAGAAAATTAATTCTTATAGGAGAAAAGACTGGTCAATTAACTTATGATGAGATCAATAATAATTTACCTGATGATATTATATCTCAATCTGTTATAGATCAACTAATTGCTTACCTAAATTCTAAAAATATTGAAATTGTCGATGAAAGAACAAAAAATGATGATTTTGAATATTTCATGCAAGACAAAGATTTCAATATAGAATTTGACGAAGAATCTTTTGAAGATTTTTATGAAGAAGAAGTTGTTGAAGAAGAGATTAAGCCAGAAGAAAAATATGTTGAAACAGATTTTACAATACTTCCAAATGATCCTATAAGATTATACTTAAAAGAAATAGGTAAAGTTTCTCTTTTAAATCCAGAAGAAGAAATTAGACTTGCTAAACAAATTGAGGAAGGAAAAGAACAGGTAATAAAAGTTTTATTAACAATGTTTTATACATTGAAATATTTTAAAGAAAATATTATTGAGAATAGAAAAAATATTGATATCTATTCTGTTTTTGATTTTGATATGATACTTGATAGCGAAGAAGGGAATAAAGAGAGAAAAGAATTTGAAAAAAATCTATATGATCTTACAAGACTATATCAGCAAAGTTACAGTGATATAATTTCTCTAGTAGAGAAAAAAATATTGAATACAGAAGAATTTAGTGAAGAGGAAAATGAAGAACTTCATAGAAATTATGATAAGTTTGGAAGAAAATTTAGAAAACTTAAAATATCTAAAAGAGAATTATCAAATATAATAGAAAAACTTAATGTATATTATGATTTATATAGAGATTGCAGAAAGCGAACCAGAAAATATCTGGAACAAACCTATGAAAAAGTAAATCTTAATAAATATAAATCTTCTGGTGGGATAATAACGAAGATAGTAGTCATCAAAGATATTACAGATAAATATAAAATCAGTTTTGAGGAACAACTTCAGCTTAAGAAAATAATAGAAAAAAATAAAGAAGAATATGATAAGATTCAGATAGAAACTGGAGAATTTGTCGATGAATTTATAGAAAAATTCAAGATAATTGAAGAAGGGGAGCAAAAGATAAAATCTGCAAGAGAACAACTTGTGCAGGCTAATTTAAGACTTGTTGTTTCAATTGCCAAAAAATATACAAATAAAGGGCTTCATTTTTTTGACTTAATTCAGGAAGGTAACATAGGCTTAATAAAAGCTGTCGAAAAATTTGAATATAAAAAAGGATATAAATTTTCTACTTATGCTACCTGGTGGATAAGGCAGGCTATTACCAGAGCAATTTCAGATCAAGCAAGGACAATAAGAGTTCCTGTTCATATGATTGAACAGATGAATAGAGTATTAAAAGAAAGTAAAAATCTTTTACAATTATATGGTAGAGAACCAACTCTTGAAGAGCTTTCAGAAAGACTTGGAATGCCAGTATTTAAATTAAAACAGGTTCAAGCAATAATGAAGGATCCAATATCTTTGGAAACACCTATAGGAGAAGATGAAGATTCACAATTATCCGATTTCATTGTTGATGCAAAAGGAGATTCACCAGAAAAAAATCTTACTTATAAGTTATTAAAAGAAAAAATATATGAACTTCTTCAAGATTTGCCACAAAAAGAAAAAGAAGTCATTGAATATAGATTTGGTTTAAGAGATGGAGCATGCTTAACACTTGAAGAAGTTGGGTTCAGATTTGATGTTACAAGAGAAAGAATAAGACAGATAGAAGCCAAAGCTTTGAAGAAATTGCAACATCCAAATAGAAAAAGCAAAATTTCAGAATTCAAAGATAGTATTGATTAATCATAATTTTAAGCTATATTTTAGCACCTTATATTTTATATAGGCAAAAGGAGAGTATTGATGGAATTAACAATTCAAAATCTTATAAAAGCTCAGGAAATTCAAAAAGCTATCACTGTTTTGGAAAAAGAAATTGAACAGATGCCCGCTAAAAGAGAAGAAACAATAAGCAAAATAGATAAAGCTGAAAAAAATGTTAAAACTGCTCAGCAGGAAATTTTAGAGATTGAAAAAGAAATAAAAAATATTTTAAACTCTATTGAAGAAAAGAAAAAAGAAATAGAAAATCTTGATTTAGATAATTCTAATTCAGCAAGTTCAAAAAATGAGAAGGAAGAAAAAAGAAAGGATTTAGTATTACAGATTGATAATTATAAGAAGAAAATTGAAGATTTTGAAGATCAAAAACATAAAAGACTCAAAGACATAAAGAGTAATGAAGGGATGTTAGAAAGTCTTAACAAGGATTTAGAAGCAGAAGAAAAGGAAATTAAGACAAATAAACCAATAAAAATAGAAGAACTTAAAAATCTTATAGAAAAGAAAAAAGAAACATTATCTAATATTGATAACGATATAATTGAAAAATTTGATAGAATTTTTCAAAATAAAGGTGATTTAGCTATCGTTCCAGTTTACAAAAATTACTGCTCAGGCTGTAATATGATATTACCTTTCTCATTAATTAATAAGGTTAGAGCACAAAAGGAAATAGTTTTTTGTCCTTATTGTTCAAGAATGTTATATTATTCTGAGGATGAGATAGTATAAATTGGGCAGAAAAAGGTTCGCTCAAATACTTTGAGAGGAAAGTCCGAACTCCACGGGGAAGGCAGTAGTTAACGACTATTGGAGGGAAACCTCATGGAAAGTGCCACAGAAAAAAAACAACCTGGTTTTACAGGATAAGGTGAAAATGTAAGGCAAAAGCTTACAAGACAATTTTTGTCATCGGTAAACCCTGCCTGGAGCAAGTAATGCATGGTAAAAAAGAACCCCTTCTTAGCCATGTTTTAACGCAGGAGTCATGATGTGATTTATGACCAAGAGAAATGAACCTATAAACAGAATTCGGCTTACTTCTGCCCAAATACTATAAATTATCTTTAAAATTACATAAAGAATCTTCAGGCAATAATCTGTCAATAGTCATTATATTATAAGAAAAGTCTTTCGATAACATAATTATAGGTAAGTCTTTTGAAAATTCAGAGATTACCTGTCTACACGCACCACATGGAGGTAAAGGCTTATCATAATCAGGGGAATAAATTAAGATTGCTATAAAATCCTTGTCTCCATTTGAAATTGCTGAAAAAATCGCACTTCTTTCAGCACAATTGGTAAGACCGAAACTTCTATTTTCTACATTGACCCCATAATAAACTGAATTTTTAGTTATTAATACTGCTACTACCCTAAATTTAGAATATACAGAATAGCAGTTATCAACTTTTAGTAAAATTTCATTTTTAAATTGATTGATAATTTTTTCGATATTCTCGGGATTTAAACTGAAATTATTCATAGCATAATCCTTTGTTTTTAATTTGTCTTACAAATTATAAAAATAATACAAAATAAGCAAATATTCTTAAGTAAAATTAAAATTTTGTTGAAAAAAAGCAAGAATTGATTACTAATAAAGAAAAGGGGTAGATAATGAAAGGAAAAGGCGATAAGTATGGTTCTCATAGAGTGATAGAACCCAAAGGAGTTCTTCCTCAGGCTGCTTGGAAAATAGATAATGATATGGAGATTTATTCAAATGAAATCTTATGTGATGTTATTACTTTAAATGTAGATTCAGCATCTTTCACTCAGATTAAAGAACAGGCTAATCAAGATGAACAAAAAATTGGCGAGATAATACTTGATACAATATCAAAAAGAGGAAAACAGCATAATCCTGTTACAGGTTCTGGCGGTATGTTCATTGGTAAAGTTAAAGAGATAGGACCAGATTTAGTTGGTAAAATTGATTTAAAAGTTGGAGATAAGATAGCCTCACTTGTATCACTTTCAACTACTCCGCTTAAAATCAATAAAATCATTAAAGTAAAAAAAGATAAGGAACAGGTAGATGTAGAAGGTACAGCTATACTATTTGAATCAGGAATATGGGCAAAAATTCCCGATAATATACCTGAGACAGTCGCTCTTGCTGCACTAGATGTTGCTGGAGCTGCACCACAGGTAGCAAGGTTAGTCAAACCTGGTGATACAGTATTTATTATTGGAGCAACTGGAAAATCAGGGGTTCTCTGCGCATATGAAGCAAAAAAGAGAGCAGGAGTAAATGGAAAAGTTATTGGACTTGGTCATTCTCCAAATAAGGTTGAAAGACTTAAAAAACTTGGCTATTGCGATGAAGTTATCTGCGTTGATGCAACAAATCCACTTGCTGTTTTAGAAGAGTTTACTAAAGCATCAAAAGGTAAACTTGCAGATGTAACAATTAATACTGTTAATATCCCAAATACCGAAATGGCTTCAATACTTACGACAAGAGATGATGGAGTCATCTATTTCTTTTCAATGGCAACTTCATTTACAAAAGCAGCTCTTGGAGCTGAAGGTGTTGGTAAAGATGTTGTTATGCTTATTGGAAATGGTTATACAAAAGGACATGCGGCTTTTACTCTTCATATGTTTGAAGAATCAAAAGAACTATATGAACTTTTCAAAGACTTGTATAGCTAGTTAAAAGCAATTTTTTAATTTTTAATTATATTTGAGATTTTATATTAGTTTTGGAGGAAAAATGGACGCAAGGAATAAAAAGATTCTAGAGATTTTACAAACAGATGGTAGAATTACAAATAAAGAAATAGCCGAAAAAATAAAGCTATCACCTCCTTCAGTTCTTGAAAGAGTTAAGAAGATGGAATCTGATGGAACAATTATTGGTTATAAAGCAATATTGAATAGAAAAGCTATCGGTAGACCAATCCTTGCGTTCACCTTCATTATGCTATCAAATAATTCTGCTGAAACAATTACAAGTGTTTTAAAATATCTTTCCGAAATCCCTGAATTATTAGAAGTATATCACCTTACTGGTAGATTCGATTTTTTAGTTAAAGCTACTGCTTCTTCTTTGGATAATCTTAATGAGATAATATCAGAAAAAATATCTAAGGCACCAGGAATTCAAAAAGTTGAGACTTCGCTAGTTCTTGATGCTGACGAAAAGAATATTTACCCTATAGATTAGAGTTTTGATCACTTTTTTTCTTTTTAATTTAATATTATGACATATGAAAAAATAAAAATATGAAAAATAAATTAATAGAAAAAATAGAATTTTTATTTGTTCGTTTCTTCTTTGATCTAGCTAAAATAATACCTGAATCAAGTCTAAGAAAATTTTTAAGATCTCTTTTTAAGTTGTTTTTTTTTTAATTAAAAGTCAGAAAAATATAGCATATAAAAATCTTGATATTATAAATCCAGAATTTTCAAATAATCAAAAAAAGCAGATATATAAGCGTTTTTGCGAAATTTATGCGGAGTTATTCGCAGATCAATTATTGTTTTCAAAATATAATAAAGAAACAATATTGAATAAAATGATAGTAAAAGGTTACGAATATCCTATTAAAATATTGAAAGAAAATAAAAGTGTAATAATTGGTATGGGGCATCTTGGCAACTGGGAATTACTTGGTGCTCATGCAAGTTTGGAGGGTTATCCTATAAATGTAATATATAGACCTCTAGACAATAAAATGCTAGATAAATATATAAATCAATTTAGGACGAAATATGGAATGAAACTTATATCTAAATTTTCTTCTCCTTTAAATATGATAAGAGTATTAAATAACAATGAAATACTATGTGTCATTGCAGACCAAAATACAATTAAAAACTACATTTATGTCCCTTTTTTTGGTAAAATAGCTGCAGCAAGTAGTGGATTATCCTTTTTTCATCTTAAAACAAATTCACCAATTTTTTTTTCTTATTCCATAATAGATAATGATTTTAATCAATATGGTTTCATTGAATCGCAATATGATTTTGAAAATTTATATAATAATTTGACAGATGAGCAAAAGCATTTTCTATATCTATTTAATATCACTTTTAACAATGAATTAAAAGAAGAAGAGTATTTTGAAAAGTTAAAGAATTTTTCCAAATTTTATTCTATTGAAAATAGATTTGAACCAATAAGAAATCTTGACTATGAAAATGAAATTAACAGTTTTAAAAAAATAATTAAAAAATACTCTGAAATGGATTTTTCAGAAAAATCTTTTTATATAACATATTTTTTTCATCAATCACTTGAAAAAATTATAAGTAAAAATCCAGAAAATTGGCTTTTGGTTCATCCGAGATTTAGAAAACAACCTAAAGGTTTTAAATCGATTTATAGTTCGAAAAAATAGATTTTTCCATTTATATTACAGATTAATTTTAGCTTTTTGCTCGAAACATCGCTTGAAAGAAAGTATAGAAGATTTATTGTTTTTGGATAAGGAGATAATATTAGTAGCTTCTTATCTTTTTCCAACAAAAGCTTGTAAAGCGTTGTATTCTTAACTTCATCTGGTAATTTTGGAAAGTACAATTGATTATCTACTCCAAGTATGAAAGATGTATATGGATCTATTATATATTGATAAGATGAAGCTATTTTAAGTTCTAATATAATTGGATAAATACTGTAAGACTTTGAACCCACAAAAATTTTAATAGGTAAAGTAGTTCCAATATTAAAAGCAATTTGAGAAGAATATATAGTTTTAATGTTTAAAAAGATGGGTGCATATACTGAGTCTGTCTGATAGTTTTTTGTATTACTACAATTGGTAAACAAAAACGCTATTATTCCGATAATCAAAAAAATAAAAAAATATTGTTTAATTACTTTAATCATATGTTTTTAATTAATTTATTAATAGATTTTTAAAAAATCAAGAATAATAAAAGGCAGGAAGATGAAAGATAAGACTGTTCTGCTTGTATTTAAAACCAATAATTCGATATTTGCTATTCCAGTGATTCAAAATGTGAAAATAATAAAGATTGAAAAAAAAGAATTTGTAAAATTAACAAATATAATTTCCATAAAAACCATATTGAAAACCCAACTCAATTTTAATTTTAATAGTATAGAAAAGATTGATTATTATAATGTTTTAATTTTTGATAAAATCAAATTTCTAATTCCATTTAACTTTTATAAACTTAGTATTGATGAATCAATTTTAGACGAAGGAGAAAATTTAATAAATAAAAAATTTGAATTTAAAGGAAAAGAAATTATAATCTTATCAATAAAGTGGATTATTAAAAACTATTTCATTAATGAACAGATAGAATCAAAAAAAGAAATTGTAAAAGAAAAATTAAATGAAGAATTTTTAAAAACACAAAATATTGATGAGGTAGAAATGGATAATATAGACAAAAATAGACCTGATGATTCTAATCTTGATGAAGAAAAGAAAAAAGAGATATTTGACCAGATTGAAAGAGAAATTGATAGATTGAAGATATCTAATTTCAATGAAGTTCAAAAAAAATATATGAAGGAGAGTAAATCTTTTACTCCTCAACTTGTCATTTTATACTCAATTCTTATAACACTTGCAGTTGTTGTTTTTATTGTTTTGAGTGTTGTTTCAGGACATCAAGAATCAAGGATGGCTCAAGATATAAAGACTATTGGTGGTATGGAATCTTTGATTATTAGAGAACTTCAAAGAAAACAAGAACAGGAGAGAAATCAGCTTAATGAGCAGTTAAAAGAAATTACGATGCAACTAGAAGCAATACAAAAACAAAAAGAGCAATTTGAGAAAAACCAGATACTTGCATTGAATGCTAAAACTAAAGAAATTGAAGATGAATATCTAAAAAAAATGGAAGATGAAAAGAATAAATTAAATAGAGGTTTAATTAGTCGTGCTGAATATGATAAAAGAATAAAAGAATTAATAGCAGAAAAAGAAAAAAGGCTTCAAGATGCCAGAAATCAGAGCGATGCCCAAAGAAGAGCATTTCAACAACAGATGGAAGCAAAGGAAAATGAGTTAAAAGCAAAAGAAAATTCATATAAACAAGCTCTTGCTGAAAAAGAAAAACAGATTGCTCAAGCAAATGAAGCTATTAAAGTAGCAGAAGAAAAATTAGCTTTGTCGGAAGAGGCTCAGAAGAGAATAGCTCAAGAAAATGAACAGTTAAAACAATCTTCAGCTTTGCAAATAAAATTAAAAGAAACCATTGTAACATATTATAAAGCAATTCTTGTTGCTTATAAAAATGATGATAGAGAAAAACTTAAAAGAGCTTTAAATGATTTTTATAACTTCATTTTTAACAATCCATCAGCAGCTATATTAGCGGAAGATGAAAAACTTTTTGATAAATTTGTCGTAGATGTCATTTTGAATGAATTAAATAAAAAAGAAAGTGATGAGACAAAAAAGATAGAAAAATTTAAACTTCTTGAAAAAGCTTTAAATGAACATAAAAAAGGCAATCTTATTTCTTCATACGAAAGCTATTATCTAGCATTTGTAAAATATGATGTAATAGTGGATAATGAAAAGATGTATTTTGAAGATTTTCTAAGACTTGTATATGAAAAGCAGAGTCAGGAATCGACTACTGCTTTAGAAAGTTTAGCTAATCCACTATTTGCTTCAATTCAAAGTGCATATCAGAGCAAGAATTATTCTCAAGTTATTCAGCTAGCAAATAGCTTTTTGTCCTCTTATCCTAGTTCAAAAAATGCTCTTTTAGTAGTTGAATATAAGATTAAATCAGAGATTAATCTACAAAGTAGAATTTCAGAAAACATGGCAGCAAGCCTTTACCAGAAAGCGAAGAATTATTTTAATATTCAAGATTACGATAATGCTGTAAAGACTCTTCTTGAGCTTTTCAGCAAATATGGAAATACTTCTTATTCTACTTTGGGTTCCGAACTTTTACAACAGATTTATGTTTCTGTGAAGCAAAATTCTAGTAATGTTGCTATGAATATAAATGAAGAAGAAGAAGTAAATGAAACTAAAATTGGGAATGTTTTTAAGATTTTTCCAGAGATTATACAGGTATTAAAGGACCCAAATCTTGCAACAACAGTAGATATTGGAGCACAGCTTATTGTAAAACATAAAAATGAGAACGGTACCTTTACAACTACTGCACTTATAGAGGTGACTTCCTATGCTACCACTATTATTAATGCAAAAATAATTAGAATCTATGGCAAAGGGCCTAATATTGGTGATTATGTATTTTTAATAAAAAAATAATGATTCTATCTTAACAAAGATATGAATTTGCCGATAAATCTATGGAATAACCCATAGGATTTATTGATGAAAAGAAGTATACCTTTTATACTAATTATAATAGTTTTTACGACTGCCTTACTTTCTTTTGGAAATGATACATCTTCGATAAATCTTGATGAGAATCAACTTATTCATTTAAGAGAAAGCAGTGCTCCCAAAATTTATAAAAATGGGATATTGTTTACCTATAAAGGCAATGCAAAAATCGTATATTTATCTGGTTCATTTTTGAACTGGGAAAAATTAATATCTATGAGCCAATCATATTTTGGAGTCTGGTATTATTTTCATAAAGAATCACTAGAAGCAGGAAATTATCTTTATAAATATAAAGTTGATAATTTCTGGATATTAGACCCAATGAACCCAGATATAGCAAGAGATTACTATGACCAGTCTCTTTCACTTTTAAAAATTGAAAAGAAACTTACAATTTATGATAAATCACCGGTAATTAATTTAAAAACCAGAGAATGCACATTCTGGATAGAAAATAAAAATGCGAGTATGATATATATATATGGTGATTTTAATAATTGGAATCCTTACCAATTTCGATTAAATAGAGAAGGGGATTTCTGGACAATAACCCTGAAACTAGAAAGTGGAATTTATGGTTATAGATTTATAGTTGATTTTAATAAAGAATTACTTGACCCTCATAATGATAATATAAAAATGAACAATATGAATGAATATTGCTCTATAGCTATTATACCATAAATTAGTTTAAATATTAAATTAACATTATTTTTGTATAAAAATCGCAGTTTATCTATTTATTCTTCTACTTCAATATTATCTTTAATCTTCCATTTTAAGTCTTTTGCTATATTCTGGTATGTAGAATTTTCTACATAATATAATTGATCTGAATATTCTACAAGAATTCCATCCCATTTCATAAGAGTTGTTTCATATTTAATAAGACCAAGAGGTTTGACTTTTAACCAGTTTGAGCAGGTTCGAAGTTTTGGTACTATTTTTAGTTTACTCTTTGTTATTGTCTTGTTTTCTATGATATTTTCGATTGTATCATGCCATAAAATCATTTATTGCTCCTTTTTTTTAAATTAAAAATTTTGTATATAAAGTGAACTTCCTATAAATTCTCTAAGTAAAGATGTGTTTGGTACATAATCTGCAGGAATAGGCACAAAGTGAAGTATAAAATCAAGCAAAATAGATGATTCAGTATAGTATTCAGAATTTAAAGGTACAGACTTTAATAAAGGTTCAGCAAATGTTCTTAATATAGATTGTTCATAAATAAGGGCAGAATCAAAAAACATATCTGCATTATTTTGAAATGGGAAAATATTTTTTTCTTCACCTCTAACTACTGATGGCCATCTAGCAAGTGTACTAACGGCAGAAACACCTCTGTATCTGAAATCTCTTACCATTCTTCTAATCAATCTTGCTCTTGTTGTTGGAATTCTTATTTCTGGGCTAATATTTAGTTGAGTCAAAGGTGAAATATATATTTTAAATAGATATTTTTTATCTATTTTATATGTAAGTTTTGGATTTAAACCATGAATTCCCTCAATTATTATTATCTCATTTTTTTTAGCTCTGTGAAGTATTCCATTTTTCTTTCTACTTCCACTGACAAAATCAAAAAGCGGTAATTCAACATCTTTTTGATTTAATATATCATTCATATTCTGGTTAAAATATTCTATATCAAGTGCTTCAAGGCATTCAAAGTCATAGTCTCCATTCTCATCTCTTGGTGTTTTTTCTCTATCTACAAAATAATCATCAAGGCTAATTGCAAAAGCTGGAATTCCTAGTGATCTTAAGGCAACCATTAATTTTTTAGAAAATGTAGTTTTTCCAGAAGATGAAGGACCTGCTATTGTGACTAACTTAACATCTTGATGATTTACAATTTCCTGGGCAATTTCTGTGATTTTTGCCATCTGTATAGTTTCTGCTATAAGGATGATATCTATGGCTTCTCTTCTAATTATTGCTTCGTTTAATTTGCCAACCGTGTCAACTCCAATCGAACTTAAAACTTTTTTATGTTCTTTATAAATATTGAATAATCTACTTTTCTCATCGAATTTTCTGTATTCTGGAAACTGGAAAAAAGGCGGAAAGTGTAAAACAATACCATCATTAAAATGGATAAGTTTAAATGGCTTTAAAACACCTGTATATTGGGCAATAGGAGTAATAGAAATAGTAGTATAACCATCTAATGAAACGACAATAAACGAGTTGGAAGAAGAATATATCAATAGGTTAGAAATATCTTCATCATCTTTAAAATAATTTATAGCTTCATCTTTATCCCAAAATTCAACATCAATAAAAAGATTACTATTTACATATTCTTCCATTTTTTTGTAGATATTATTAACCATATCAGCGCTGATACTACCTTCTTGAAGATAAAAAAAGAAGGAATCTCCAATTGAATGAGATATTACAAGTTTCTTCTCTGGATAAAGCTTGTGAAAAGCTGTGAAAAGTAAAAATGTCAAAGAGCTCATGAAAATCTGATGACCCTGTCTATCTTTGGGTGTTAAAAAATTTATTTTACATGAAGATTTTATAGAATAATTGAATGAAACTACCTTTGAATTAAGTAGTGCAGCAACATACTGGTTGTCTACTAGCTCTTTTTGTTCTATTAAGTCACGAATTTTTGTTCCTCTCAGGACTGTTAATGTTTTTGAGTTAATTTCAATATCTATTGATTTCATAAAATTCCCCTGTAAAACGGCATAAACTACATGGAAAGTTTAATACAAAAAACAAAACTTACAATATTTTCTAAATGAATAAATAATTTAACTTAAAAAGACAAATAAAGTAAATTAATTTTAAAATAAATTAGAATTTTTTATCAAACTTTACTTAATTATTTTTTTTGTTAATATCCAATCAAGCGTAGGGGTGTTGGGAGTGTGCCCAACTGAGATATACCCTCAGAACCTGATCGGGGTAATACCCGCGGAGGAAACGCACACAATCTGCACCTCCTTGCATCGAAAAGGAGGTCTTATGGAATTCACAAAAAAAATAACAGTCTTTGAAATTGTTCTGATTGCTGTTTTAAGTGTCGTTATCGGGGTAGCATTCTGGGCTTGGACTTATGTCTATGAGCAATTTAAGCCACTTTTAAAACCTTTTGGATTTAAGTATCTTTTAGCCGGTTTCTGGCTAATTTCTGGCGTTTTACTTCCTTTTATAGTTAGAAAACCCGGTGTGGCAGTTATATCTGAAACAATTAGCGCATTGGTTGAAGGTTTTATTACTAGATGGGGAATTTTAGCTGGAATCTGGGGATTGGTGCAGGGGCTAGCATGCGAAATTGTGTTCCTTGCATTTGGTTATAAAAGATGGAAATTAGGAAATATTATAATTGCTTCTATTGTCTCAGCTATAGCTAGTTTTTTGTTAGATTTCTTTTATGAACCATATTATAATTTGTCAATTAAATTTAATATTTTTCAGCTTCTTTCTTTTATTGTCTCTTCTATAATATTTTGTGCCTTCCTATCTTATTATCTGGCGAAAATTCTTGCTAAAACAGGGGTTTTAAATCAGTTTGAAATAGCTCGTGGTAAGTAAGGAAATTTTAATTTGAAAGAAATAAAAACTCCTTTATTTCAAATTCGGGAAATTGAAGTAAAATTTCCTTTATCTAACAAAAAGTTAATCTATGACGTGGATTTCTCAATTTATAAAAATGAAATCATATTATTTACGGGACAATCTGGAATTGGGAAATCCACATTATTCCTATTACTGAAAGGTGTTTTACAAAAAATATATTCATGTGAAATATCGGGAAGAGTAAAGTATATGGGACAAAATATAATAGAAAAATATCCCGAAATTCTTGAAGAAAAAATAGGTTACCTTGGTCAAAATCCATATGCGCAAATAGTTAATACAAAAGTGATAGATGAGCTTGTCTTTGGAATGGAAAATTACGGATTTACAAGAGAAAAAATAAATAAAAATGCGATCATAAATTCTAATTTATTTGGTTTATTTGATAAACTTGAAACTTCTACAAGAATTTTATCAGGAGGACTTTGTCAGAGATTAAATCTCGCTTCAATAATTTGCTATGAGCCAGATATAATATTACTGGATGAGCCAGTTTCCTTTTTAGATAGTAAAGCTGCAAAATTATTTTACGAAACTCTTATAAAACTTAAAGGCAAAAAAACTATAATAATTATAGAGCATTCATTTGATGAAATTATTGATATAATAGATAGAGTTCTTATTTTTGATAGCAGTAAAAATGATGGTTCTTTATTGAAAAAAACTGATGATAAATTAGATGATAAATTGAATAATAAATTGAATGAAGTTAGAAATAATAATTATATAGAAAATATTTTACCTATACTAAATAGTAAAAAAGTAGAATATGCCTATGTAAAATACATTGATAATGAAAATCAGCTATATTACAATCAAAGACTTGAAAATACTGATAATAAAAAAATATTATATTATTTTGAAAAAAAAACTGATAAACTAAACCCTGATAAAAACAATCAAAGTTTATTTAATAAAAACAATGATTTAAAAATTAAGTTATATGGAGAAGATATTTTTTTCAAATATAATAAAAACTCAGAATATATTTTTAAAAAACTTACATTTAATTTTACAGAAGGGCAGATTATTGGAATTATAGGAGAAAATGGAAGTGGGAAAACAACTTTTCTTAAACTAATTTCGGGAATAGAAAAAGCTGAAAAAGGAAAGATAAATCTATTTTTAAATGAAAAAAAGATTAGAAAAATATATAAATACATTTCTATCCTTTTCCAAAATAGCGAATCTTCTTTCTTTTTCCCTCTTGTTAAAGATGAGATTTTTCATCAAATAAAAAAAGAAAAAAACCTGCCTTTTTATTTAAAAGAAATATTGAATTCAGATTTTTTCGATTTTAACTTATATTGTCAAAGATCATCTTTTACCTTATCAGAAGGTGAAAAAAGAAGACTTGGATTTTTAATCCAGCTTTTGCAGAATAGGCCAGTAAGATTATATGATGAACCGACTTATGCGCTTGACAATAAAAGAATTGAACAGATGATATTCTTAATTAAAGAAGTAAAAAAAGATAAATCTATTCAAATTGTTATTTCTCATGATTTAAATTTTTTAAAAGCTATTTCAGATATTATTTATAAAATAGAGGAAGCAAGTTTTGCTCAAATAAGTTAAATTCCAATCTTTTTAATAAATATAGGTAAATAATGATCTGGTTTAGGATAAATTATAAAAAGGTAGAAAATGCAGAATAAAAAAGCTCATCCTTTATCTTTTCTTGTTTTATACTTTTTCTCTATTTGCCCATTACTTTTAAGTCCAAAATTATATATAAATCTAATTTATGGTTTTGCTCCTTTATTTATTTATTTGTTTTATGGAATTGATTTTAAAAAATTTTTCAATGCTATTTTAGCTTCAATTATTCCTTCTATTTCATACCTGATAATGGTTTTATTTTTTGGTGATATAAATTTAAAAAATGGGGATTTTTACAAAGTAAATTTTTATTTCTTAAAATTTCCTATTTCTTTTGTCATTTATAAAAAGCTATTTATTTATGCACTTGCTGGTTCAATAAGGATATTTCTTTTATCTATAATCTCATTTTCAACAACCTTGCTGATAAATATTACTGACCTGTTTAAATATTTGATGATAAAAAAAATTATAAGTTTTAAGTATGGGTATTCATTTTCAATAGCTTTAAATTCGATACCCGCAATAATAGATGAAATAAAGAGAATAAATTTTTTGATGAAAAATAGAAGGATAAAGCCATTTTATAAAGGATTTTTACCAATCCTTGTTTATGGGATAAGATATTCTGAGTTGGCAGCTATATCACTTATTTCAAGGGGATTTTCAGAAGATAGGTCAGTATTTAATTATGAAAAACCTAAAAAAAATGAAGTTATTAGTTTCTCCTTGATTGGTTTAATAATATTTTTAATGCTTTTGATGAGAAATTGATGGTTTGAAACCAAGTTCTTTTAGAATATAATCTTTCTTGGTCCAATCTTTAACAACCTTAACAAATAGATTGCATTTGACCTTTTTATTAAAAATAAATTTTAAATCTTTCTCAGCTAACTTTCTTATTTTTTTTATTATTTCTGCATTTTTACCAATTATAATAGGTTTTTGAGATTCTTTTTCGCAGCAGATATTGGCATCAATCTCTATAAAATCTTCATTTTCATTAAATTGAAGAACTTCTGCGTATGTAGAATATGGAATTTCTTGATGAAGAACAAGAAATATTTTTTCCTGTAAAACCTCGACGACCTGCTCTTTTTCGTACATTGTTGAGATAATATCTTCGGGATAATAAAAAGGATTTTCTGGAATAAATTTTAAAATATTATCTAGAACTTGCTTAGTATCTAATTTAATAGCTGATATTTGAATGAAGTTTTCAAATATTTTAGAATCTTCAAGAAATTGAGACTTCTCTTTATTAATTCCTATATCAATTTTATTTAAAAGAGCTATTATCGGGATATTATATTTTTTTTGAATATCTTTAAGTATTGTGATTAAAGATTTTTCATCTTCATCAATCTGGCAGCTAATATCTGTTATATATAAAATTAAATCTATTTCTTTAATTGATTCAAAAATTTGCTCATTCATCAATTTGTTAATCAATTTACTGCTTGTATGGAAGCCGGGAGTATCTATAAAAACTATTTGATATTCAAGTTCTTTATCTGTAAGAATGCCACTATTTCTTTTTCTTGTGGTCTGAGGTTTATCTGTAACTCCAGAAATTTTATCACCTATGATACCATTTAAAAAACTAGATTTCCCGGCATTAGGAATTCCACAAACTAAAACAAAGCCACTCTTAGATTTTTTATTTGTCATTTAAAAAAAACAATATTTCCAAAAACAGCACTTGCTTCGATATAAACAGCTTCACTTCCTTCTGAAGAATTATAATTAACATCACCAAAACCAAGACTCTGTTTATCTGGAAGGGTAATACTTCCAAATACAGCTGAACCACGAACTTTTACAGGTAGATCTGCTGGTAGCTTCACGGAAGCAGAACCAAATATAGCTGAAATGTCTATATGTTTTCCAATATCGGCATTTGTCATACCCGAAAGGTCGATTTCTCCTTTCGAAAAAATGATATTATATTCATTTTCTACCTTCTCTGGTTTAATCGACATATCAGAAAAAACAGCAGTTTTACCATCATTATAAGATTCTACTCTCCAGCCTTTAAATCCAAGAATTATATAGACTCCAATATAAATCAATACAAGACCAACTAAAATTTTAAAAACAGGTATATTGAGTTTAAAAAGAAAGTTTAATATAAGTAATATGCCTGCTATAACAAGAACAAGTCCCCAAAATATTGCATTAAATAGTGAATGAACTCTAATCATTTTTTCCTCCATCAAATAATAAGGTAAATATTTGAACAAAATCAAACTTTTACAGAAAATATTATAGGATGAAAATTATAATAATCAACTTAAATACTTAATTTAGTTTTTATTTAATTTTATTTAATTTTATTTTGTTTTATTTCTTAAATTTATTTCTTTATTGTAAGCAAGAATTCTTTGATAATATTTAATGTTGATTCAGATATAGTTTCTTTTATCAAAGCATATTCATATATATTACCGGTATTACATGTTTGAAAAAGGTGGTTACAGGAAGGTAGAATGAAGATTTTTACAAATTCTTTCTGAGTATTAGATAATATTTTATTCATTAAGTCTGAATTCAAAATAGCTGGAACCTGCAAATCTTTTTCACCGAAAAGAATTAATGAAGGACATTTAATGTTTTTAATGTAATCCGCAGGGTCAAGAGGAATAAATGTTTTTATCCATTTTAATGTTAATTCATATATGATTGCTTGAATGTCATCTTTAGATAATTTATATTTTTTAGCAATTTCTTTTATTTCGTTTATTAATCCATCGTTTGTTGCATCGTCCTTATGCTTAATTACGGCTTCATATAAGGCAGAATTAATTTGTAAGATTTTTTTGATATCACTTTCTTTTGCTCCACTTGCTTTTGCTATGGCTTCCTGCTGAGAAAGAAGAAGTTTGTCTCCCCTTAGAGCTGGACCTGCAAGAGAAATGATAAAAGCAATGTCATCGGGATAATTTGATGCAAGTATAAAAGAGATTAAGCCACCTTCTGAGTGTCCAAGAATACCTATTCTTGTTTTATCAATAAATTCTAGATTTTTAAGATAATTTACTTCTGAAATTGCATCCTGGACAAAATCAAATGTATCAGAATTTGATATAATTTTGCTATCCTGCCCAACACCTCTGTCATCGACCCTTAAAACACAAAAACCATTTTTAGTAAGAAAGTCTGAGATTACTAAAAAAGGCTTATGACTGAAAATTTCTTCATCTCTATTTTGTGCACCAGAGCCAGTAATTAAAACAATTGCGGGTAGTTTTCCTTCTTTTGAAAGCTCCTTATTGGAAGGTATAGTTAAAGTTCCATTTAATATTATTTCTTGATTATTTATTTTAACTTCTTTTTGCTCATATTCAAATGGTGGGACGGGTTGCTGAGGTCTTGGGATTTTTGAGAAAAGAATTTCTGATTTTACTTTCCCCTGAGTAAAAATGGTTTTTAATTTATCATTATTAGATTCTAAAATTGTTATTTTAGCTTTTATTGTATCAAAATTAAATATTATAGAAGAATTATCACTGCTAAATGAAGTTGCTCCTATCATAGAACCACCCTGGTCTATGGATATCAATATTGCATCTAACTTACTGAAATCAAAAAGGTTTTTTGATATAACAAGAGCAAGTCGTAAATCCGCAGAACCAATAGATAAAGTGCCTTGATAAGTTCCTTCGATATTATTTAAAAGGGAAGATTGAGTTAGAATAAAAGAATATAGAAAAAATAATAAAAAAATAATACAGAAGAATACTAATAATTTTTTCATAAAACATCTCCTTTCAATACAAATTAGATTAAATCTAAAAATTAGCTAACCTATTTGGCTATCTATAAATGGTCGTACCTTTAAATTTGTTGAACTATTTGGCTTATACATTAAGTCTCACATAAAATTTAGTTAACTATTTAGTCATATTAAATTATAAGTAAAATCAAGACTAAATATTCATTGAAAATATTAGATAAATTCAAAAATTTGTCAATTAATTTATTTGATAAAATTGATAAAATGAATTATTTTGTTATAAATTAAATAAATAAATTATTAAAATCGATATTAATATTAATGATAATAACTTTTCTTTATATTTTTTCAGCAGCTATAGCCTTATCTTTAGGATTACATAACATTTTTCACGATTCTAAAAGCAGAGTAAATCATATTTTCTTTATTTTAACTTTAACAATATTTTTATGGGCTTTTGTTTATGCCTTAATGAATATCTCTGTTGATATTGTTAAGGCTACATTTTTTCATAGAATTGGAACAATATTTTATAGCATTTTTTATGCAATTTTCTTAAATTTTATAATTGTAATAACAAAGAATGAAAAGTTTTTTAATAAAAGTAAATTGTTAAAATATTCGCTTCTTTACCTGCCTGCAATAATATCTTTAATTTTATATTTCTTTTTATATCCTCCAACTGCTGCTGAGCATTTTAAGACTCCAGTTGGTTGGGGACATGTTTATTTGGGGGATAAGAGTTTTTTCGTTATTCATTTTCACACATTATATTATGCATTTTATGCAATATTGGCATTAATTCTTATAGTCAAATGGTACAAAACCACAAATTATAAAAAAGAGAAGATGCAGGCAAAATTTCTCTTTATAGGAATAATATCTGTACTAGTAATTGGTGCTGTCACAGATACTATATTTCCACAAATTGGTAAATATCCACTTCCTCCAATGGGTTCAATAGAATTAATAATACCAATTTCTCTTGTATGGTACTCAAGGAAAAAGTATAGTATGTTTATTCCTCACATAGATACAAATTCAATAATTTTCTTAAAATCTACAAAAATAGGAATTATCATATTTGATAGCAATAAAAAGATTCTTGAAATCAGTGAAGGAGCTTTATTACTAATACAAGAAAGAGAAGAGATAATCAAAAAAAACAATATTGAAATTTATTTTCCATATTTTACTGAAAATTCTTTTTCCGAAATAAATGGTTTATCTACAATCTTAAAAAATTCTTCGGGATTTAAAATTCCTATTTTACTCAAAGTTACAAATATCGTTGATGAATTTAAAGATGAAGTTGGGTATATTCTTATTTTTGAAGATATTTCACAGATAACAAATCTTCAAAGGCAACTTAAAGAGCTTAACGAAAATCTTGAGAAGATTGTCGAGCAAAGAACTTCCCAACTTCAAAATGAAATAGAAAAACAGATTCTCGAAAAGAAGAAATATCAGACTCTTTTTGATAATTCTCATGATGCTGTTGCTGAATGTGATGAAAAAGGTATTATACTTAATGTAAATGATAGATTTGAACTATTATTTGAATATAAAAGAGAAGAAATAATAGGAAAACATATAGATGATGTAGTATTAAGTGAAGAAAGGAAAGAAGAAGGTCTTGAGATTACCAGAAAAGTTCTTGAAAAAAATATTTTTGCACTTGAAGGTATCCGAACAACAAAAAATAAGAAAATGATATATACAATAATCAAAGGAGTACCTATTGTAATAGACGACAAGCCAGTAGGTGGTTTTGCAATATATACAGACATAACTAAAAATAAAGAAAACGAAATGAAGCTACGGATAATGGCTCAAAAAGATTCTCTAACAGATCTATATAATTTAAACCAATTTGAAGATTATATTAATAGTCAGGAATTAGAAAACAAATTACCAATTGGTCTTATTGTCTCAGATATTAATGGGCTAAAGTTTGTAAATGATTCTTTTGGTCATGATGTAGGAGACAAATTGTTAAAATCCTATGCTCAGGTCCTTTTGAATTCTGTTAGAAAAGATGATCTTGTATTCAGAACTGGTGGAGATGAATTTTTAATACTTATATACAATACGAACATAAATCTAGTTGAAGAAGTTGTCAAAAGAATTGAAATAAATATTGAAAAATACAATGAGCAGTCAGAAGACAAGACTATATTAGTAAATTCGTCTATTGGCCATAGTATAGTTTATGAAAAATCTTTAATTAAAAAAGAGCTTAAAAAAGCTGATGATATGATGTATAGAAATAAGTTATTGAATAAAAATAGTAATAAAAGCACAATATTAAAAGTTTTACTTTCAGCTCTATCAGAAAAAGATTATATTACTATGGGGCATACAGATAGAGTTTTGAAAATCTGTAAAAAAATTGCTACCAAGATGAATCTTGATAATGATAAAAAAGATAACCTTTTTTTGCTTTCAGAGGTACACGACATCGGGAAAATTGCTATACCAGATTCTATTTTAAGAAAACCTGGAAGACTGAATGATGAAGAATGGGAAATAATGAAGACTCATTGCGAAAAAGGTTATAGAATAGCAATTAATTCAGAAGAACTTTCCAGTATAGCTGAACTTGTACTAAAGCATCACGAAAGATGGGATGGTAAAGGTTACCCTCTTGGGCTTAAAGGGGATGAGATACCCATAGAATGCAGGATTTTATCTATTGCCGATTCTTTCGATGCCATGATCAGTTATAGACCTTATAATGTAGTGAAAACAAAAGAAAAAGCATTGGAAGAAATTATAGCTTGTAGTTCAAAGCAATTTGATCCAGAGGTAGTAAATGCTTTTAATGAAATAATAGATGAAATTGAATAAAATATCAAATAATTCCGTTTTTAATTTATCTAATTTATTATAATAGATTCTTGATTTAACAAAAATAAATATTATTAATGATATATCTATAATATTTTTAAGACAATCAATTTGTTGTTTTAATTTTTTTAACAATTTATTAAGTCAAAAGGTATAAATAACATAAAGAAGAACTAAGTTATGCGAAAGTCGATTTTAGTTTGCCTTTTTATCATCATATTATTTCTGTTTATTAATAACTTCTCTTACTACATTTATTCAAATGATAATTGGCAAAATCTTTATTTTATTAAAAATATTCAAAACACCAATTTCAAATTACTAATAAGTAATCAAGTTGTATTTTATCTTTTTTTAAATAGATATGTAGGTAATAGCTCATGTACTTTGGAAAATAAAAAAATAGATGATTTATTTATTAGATGTTGCAAAAAATTAGATTTTTCTCATAATGATTCAAAGTTAGTTTAGAATTCATATAAATATAAGGGTTTCGAAATATAATATAAATATCTTGATCAGTTCTATGAATTTTTAATTTTAACACCTGAAAAAGATGATATGTATAAATTATTTTTAATATTTTTTTATACTCAAATTTATGGATTTAAAAAAACATTAAACTTGGAATTAAATTTATGAAAATAGCATTTACAGCAGATTTGCATTTAAGAAATTTAGAAGATTCATCTCAAAGATATAATGCTCTTGCCTCGATTGTAGATCAAATCAAAAAAATAAATAATAGTAATAAAAATGAAAATTCTTTATTTAGCAAAGAAGAGCAAAATATTTCTTATCTTATTATATGCGGAGATCTTTTTGATAAAGGATATCAAAATTATTATGATTTCGATAAATTTTGTAAAGATAAAAAAGATATAAATTTTATAATTATTCCTGGAAATCATGATATTGATATAAAAGAAAATTATTTTACAAGTACTAATATTCAAATTATTAATAAATGTAAGATTTTAAAATTTGAAAGCATTAGTTTACTTTTAGTACCATATAGTTTAGATAAAAGCATGGATGAAATTATAACCAGGTATATTAATAATATAGATAAAATAGAAAATTTAGTACTTATAGGGCATGCAGATTATTTAAGTTATGGTTTTAATCTTAATTTAAATAAATATGAAGATGGTTTATATATGCCACTTACTGCAAACACAATAAATAAATTCAATTTTAAAAAGGTTATTTTAGGGCATATTCATAAACCATGTGAGTTTGGAAAAGTATATTATCCTGGTTCACCAATTGGACTTGATATAACTGAAACAGGTAAAAGATCTTTTATTATTTATGATACCTCCAATGATAATATTGAAAGAATATTTATTGATACAGATTTCATATATCTATATATGGAATTGTTTTCTTATCCCATCGAAAATGAAATTGATTTAATTAAAAACCAGATTGATCAATTTTTTTTAAATCAAAATTTAGCTTCGATTGATTTAAATAAAGTAATATTAAGAGTAAAGATAAGAGGTTTTTGCGAAGATTTAAAGGCACTTACTAAAGCTGTTATAGAATATTTACAGGATAAAAAAATTAAACTTTACGATAAAGAAAGTTTGATAACAGAAGATCTTAAAATTATCCCAGATAAAGATAATGTTAGAATTATTTTATTTGAAAAATTTCTTCAGAAATTAAATAAAATTAATTTAGAAGAGGAATATATAAATGGTATTAAAGTGGAATGTTCAAAAGAAGAAATTTTATTAAAAGGGATGGATATAATATTTAGTGAAAATAAAAAATAATAAGAAAAAAAATCAAAATAAAGATAAAATTTCTTACTATTTAATTGAGGGTAAAATGGGTATAAGAATATCAAAAATAATTGCAAAAGATTTAGGACCAATAAAGAATGAAATTAATTGGGAATTCAAAGATTTTAATTTAATTTATGGTAAAAATGAAAAAGGTAAATCTTTAATTGTAGAATTTATAATTCAAACTCTTTTTAAAAAATCAGGTAGTAAAAATAAAGAGAATAATGATATTGATTGGGGGCATTTGAGAAAAAGTGGAAGCGGTAAAATTTTAGTAAAAGGATTCAAAAGTATTGATGAAAGTACTCAAAGTGATGAAATAGAATTTTATTCAGAATTAAAAAAGGAGAAAAGTCTATCACACTATTTATTAAATAATTCTTTGAATTTTCCTTTTAACATTTTAAAATTATTAATAGTAAAAGAAGGGGAAGTCTCTATTGAAAAAGAATATGAAGAAGGTATAAGCTTAAAATTTATCAAAGATATATTTTCTATGGATAAGTTATTAAATGAAATAGAAGAAGATGAAAATAAAATACCAAAAAATATTAGAAGCTATGTTTATGAAAAAGATACTAAAGTTGATGAAGAGGGAAAAAATAATTTTCAGATTAAAAAATCAGGTTCAGCAAAGGAATTAGAAGAGTCATACTCAGAGATTAAAAGGCTAAATGATATATTAAAAAGTTATCTTGAATCAACCGAAAAAAGTGAAGAGGTAACATTAAAGTTAGAGCTTTTAAAATTAAATAATGAAAAAGAACTTCTATTAAAGGCTAAAAGATACAAGGTATTTAAACTTTCACAAAAACTGGATAATCTTAAAATTAAGGAAAAATCATTGAACTGGAGTGAGATTGGAAGGCTTGAAGAACTTATAAATGATTATGAAAACAAAAAAGAGCAATTAAATAAAATTGATAAAGAAATAAATCTTTATGATAATAAACTTTACGATGAGCAGGAACTCTTAAAAATAAAAGAACAGCAGATTAAAGCTAAAAGATTTAAAGCATACTCTATTTCAAATGAGTTGGATGAAGTAAAAAAATTGTTAGAAAAATATTCCGAAGATGAGGTTAACAATTTAATAAATAAAATTGAGATATATAAGACTAAAAAAGGAAGTTTTATACAAATAAAAAATCAAGTTGAAAATTTGGAGAAAGAAGCGAAAAACCTTGATTTTTTAAATTCATTAAAAGATTTTTATGAAAGATATATTAATGACCGTAAATTAATTTTTTCAAATAAATTTTTAGGATCTTATTCTTCAATAATAATTTTTTCTCTTTTGTTATTTTTATCTACCTTTTTTTCTGTTATGTCTTCTACAATAATTTCTAATATCAATTTATCTAGAATCATTCAAATAATTTGTCTGATCACTACTATTATAGGTGGTGCATTATTGATATATACTATTTTCTATTTTTTAAATGTTACTAAAGAAACAAGAAGAAATGAAGAAATCAAGAATATAAGAAGCAGATTTGAGAGTATATTTGGTAAAAAATTACAGGATATTAGCCAATTAAATGAATTAATTCTTTCGACTCAAAGAAGTGTAGATAAACTTAACATATTAAAAGAACAATTTCAAATTTTAAGTAACGAAATAAGTATTACTCAAGCTCAAATACTGGAAAGCTTTAAGAATTTTGAATATTTAAATTTAGAAGAAAAAGAATGGGATAAAATAGTTGATGAAATTAAAAGAAAAAGAAGGGAGTTAAAGGAAAAATACGAAAAATTAAAAATAAATTTTGAAAAATTAGAGATAGATAATTCTTTTTTTGAAAAAATCGACCCTAAAGTTCAATATGATTTTAATATCTATACTGAGGTTGAAGAAAAATTAAAGGAGATGAATCGAATAAAAGAAGAAAAACAAAATAAAATAATAGAAAAAGAAAACCTGAAAAAAGACTTAGAAAATATAACTTCACGGATTAATCATCTTTTTAAAAATGTATTAAATAACAATGTTGAAATTGAAAATTGGTTAGAAAAATTAGATAATTTAAAAGTAGAGGCAAAAGAAGTAGAAAAAGAGATTTCAAAAATAGAAGGAGAACTTAGTGGCTTTTCTGTTACTCCTGATGAATACATTTCGGAAGAGGAAATACACAAATTAGACATTGATTTTTCTCAGCAAAAGTTAGATGAAGTTCTAAAAGATATTGAAAAATTAAAAAATAAAGTTGATGAAGTAGAAAAGAGGGAGTTAGGATTAAAGGCAAAACTTGCTTCTATTACAGAACTTGATATTAGTACAAACTTAAGTGATTTAATAACAAAAACATATCAATTAAAGGAAGTTCTCAGTTTTAGCAAGAAAGAGCTTGAATCAAAGATATTGGCAACAATATTGGTATTAGAAAGCATAATGGAGCTTAAAAAGCAGGAAGATGAAAAATTAAAGACATTTTTACAATCCAAGCAGATTAAAGATAGCTTAAAAAAAATGACCACAAGGTATAATGAAATTTTATATGAAAAGGATAGTGATAATCAAAAAGGTAATACAGAGTTTTATCTGGTTGATGATTATAATAAATTTAATTTAAAAGATTTAAGTACAGGGGCAAAAGAACAGGTTATGCTTGCCCTAAGGGTTGGATTTTTAAAATATTTATTCAGAGACAAAAGTGGCTTCATAATTTTAGATGATGCATTTCAACATTCAGATTATGAAAGAAGACAGGCTCTGGTCGATTCTTTGGTTGAGCTTGCAAAAGATAAATGGCAAATTTTTTATTTTACCATGGATGATAATATAAAAAAGTTAATAGAAGAAAAAACTCAGAATAATAATTATGAATTTTGCCAGATTTGCTTGTAAAATAAGGAAGCAATTATTTTAATTATTATTTGTTAAGTATCATGATTTTATCAATGATTTTAATCTAATGCATGATTATGAAAAAAGTTTTCTATATTTTTGTTTTAATTTTTTCAATTATTTTATTGGTACTGTTATCAAGGATTAGCTATTTAATATTTCACACTATCGTTGAACTTTTATCAGTTAGTTTAGGTATTTCTCTTTTGTTTTTTGCAATGACTAAAATAAATTTGAATGAGATTTCTAAATTTGAAGTTTTGTCTTTATCTTATGCATTTGTTGCTATAATAGATTTGTTACATACCCTTGCTTATAAAGGGATGGGGGTTTTCAAATCAATAACCGCTAACGACCCAACACAGCTTTGGATTGCTGCAAGAATTCTTGAATCAATGACGATTTTTCATTATATGATTATTTCAAGATTTAAAAATAAAAAATATAATTATGAGAAAGCTTTTAAAATAGTTTTTCATTTTTTGCTTATTTATTTTATAACAATAACACTTTCAATTTTTATATTTAATGTTTTTCCAGATTGCTTTATTGAAGGGATAGGTTTAACATGGTTTAAAAAAATTACTGAATATACTATAATTTTAATTCTTTTGATTTCTTTAATTTTGAGTAAGGCTGATTTGGATAATTCTTTTTATTATTATAGACTTGCAATTATTTTGACAATCTTATCTGAATTTACCTTCACGTTGTACAAAGATGTATATGGTATATTTGCTTTAATTGGTCATATCTTAAAATATCTTTCTTTTATATTTATTTATAGATATGTACTGATTAATATTATTGAAGTTCCTTATTCTGAAATAAAAATTTTAGGAAATGAGCTTAAAACTGAAAAACGGGAGTTAATTTTAGCAAAAAATGAAGCTGAAAAAGCAAATAAAGCAAAATCAGCATTTATTGCAAATATAAATCACGAGATAAATACACCATTAAATGTCATTTCAGGTTATGCATTTGTACTTTACAATGAAGAAGAAGAAATTGATAAAAAAGAGTTAATACAAAACATATTAAATGAAACCCAATCTCTATCTAAAATTTTTGATAATTTACTTACAATATCTCAAATAGAAATAGGTGAATTTAAAATCCAGTGGAGTACTCAAAACTTAAAAAGTCTAATTCAAACTATTGTTGAGCTATATGCAGTGGAAGCAAATGAAAAACAGCTTTATTATAAGATTGAATTAGATGAAACACTTGATAAGGTAATGAAAGTTCCTGAAAATGTCTTATGGAAAATAATTGCAAATTTATTAAGTAATGCAATAAAGTTTACAAAAGAAGGTTTTGTAAGTTTTTCAGCAAGATTACAAGAAAATTTATTATATATGAATATTAAAGATTCTGGAAATGGAATAGATTTAATGTCATATACTGATTTATTGGATTCATTTAATATTGGAGAATATTATTTAAATAAAACTCATGATGGTGTGGGGCTTGGCCTTTCCATAGTCAACAAACTTGTTAAAATCTTAAATGGTCACATTGATGTTAAATCGAAAATAGGGGAAGGTTCAGAGTTTTCCATAGTTTTAGATATCGATGAATCAAAGTATACAAATTAAATATTTCCTATTATTTTTTTTTATTTATTCTAAAATTTGATTAATAAATTAAAAATGGATAAAATATGAAAAATGAAAAAGAATTTAAACAATTGTTAATTCAGAAAAAGGTTGATGAGAAAATAATTAATCAAACCTTTGATTATTTAAAAGAATTCGAAAATCAACTAACTAAAAAAAAATATTCCCTTGAGGCTTTCCATATTGATTTACTTGATAATTTTATTGAGAATAATCTATTCAATAAAAGCGATATTGAGCAGATAATCTTAGCTTTTACAAGATATTTCATATTTATTAAAAATAATGAAGCCGCAAAAAAGTTGCTTGCATATTTATCTGCCAGCGAAGTAATGCCAAACTTAAAAGAAAGAATTTATGAGGTTTTAGATCAAAAACTAGCAGATAAAGTGCTTGAAGGCATTTCTTTTCCCAAATCTTTTAGTCCAATTGAAAAATATCCCGAAGTAACCGCTAAAATTGTCCAATCTCTTGAAAAAAATTTAGGAAGCCATAAAGCAAAGGAAGTTTTGACCTGCAATGTTCATAAGATACCCACCTCTGCTTTTTCAAAAGAAAGAGAGTATTTCCTTGCAGCCACTTCATTACAAGATTGGCTTGATGGTTTTCATAACAGGAAGGTTGAAGAAATTTCTAAACATGCAAAGGACAAAACATTATGGTTTGAACAGGAAATAACCGATGAAGTCGTGGAATTTGTAAAAAATAACCCCGAAATTTTAGGTGCTGTTATAGAAGATGGATATTTATATGCGACAAAGATTCCCTATAATATTATAAAATATTTAAGCGTAAAAACAGATTTTGAGAAAAGAAAATATGCCTGTCATTGCCCAGTAGCTGCTTCATCGATAAAAGAAGAAAAATCAGGTGTGCCTTTACTTTGGTGTTACTGCTCCGCGGGCTTTGAAAAACTTCTTTTTGATACTGTTTTTGGTGTTGATGTAAAGGTCGAAGTTATTGAATCTGTTTTAGCAGGTGATTTAAGATGTAGATTCAAAATAGAAATTCCCAAAGCCATAAAAGAAAGATTTAACATTTGAAATAATTTTTTGAAACACTTTATTAATAAATAATATAAAGATAAATTCAATTGAAGATAAATTCATTCTTTTTTCAATTAATATCATGGATTAGGAGGAAGATAATGAAAAAAACTGTTTTAATAACTGGTGCAAACTCTGGTATAGGTAAAGAAGCTGCAATTCAACTTTTGCAAAATGGTTGTCATATCATTGCATGTTGTCGAAATAAAGAAAAAGCAGAAAAAGTTATAGAAGAAATTAAGCAAAAAGGTAATTCTAATGAGATAAGACTTATAATAATGGATATGTCCAGCTTAAAATCAATAAAAATTGCTAGTGAATCAATATTAAAAGAATATTCAAATATAGATGTCTTGATTCATAATGCAGCAGATTTTGATATTTCACGCAAAAATATTGAATATTCAGAAGATGGTATAGAAAAAGTATTTGCTACAAATCATCTTGGACCTGTTTATTTAACAGATTTGCTTTTACCAATAATACCAAAAACCAACAATTCAAGGATAATAACAGTAGCTTCGCAAGGGCTTATGATGCATCCATTTTTGAAGATAAATTTTGATGATATTGAGTTTAAAAATTCAAAGTACAGCGTAGAAAAAGCATACTATCAATCAAAACTAGCTCAGATTATGTATACCTATTGGTTATCTGAAAAATTAAAAGAGCAAAATATCTGTGTAAACTCTGTCTGGGTCACAAATGTTAAGATTGATATATCACGCTATCCAAATCTTACCGATTTTCAAAAGAAATTGTATAATATGAAAAGCAAATTTTCAATAACAGCATCTGAAATGGCTAAAACTTATGTCGCAATAGCATTGTCTGACTCATTTAAGGATATTACAGGTAAAGTCGTAGATAAGGATTTAAAGTTTATTACTACAAATTCGTATAGTAAAAATAAAAAAAACATAGATAGATTAATGAATTTGACTTTTCAGTATTTAAAAAATAAATAAAATACAATAAAATAGATACAATAAATAAAAGGACAATAGACAAAAAGGATGCAAAAATGCTGGTAAAAAAATTAATTGGCGAAAAATGTTATCTATCCCCTTATAGTGTCGAATACTCAGAGCTTTTTTATCAATGGGTAAATGATATTGATGTTATCTCTACTATGGCCCTTGCTAACAAAACAATATCTTTAGAAACCGAAAGGCAGTTTATGCAGCAGCTTTCAAAAGAGCATAATTATCTTATAGTAGATAAGCAAACAGATAAAGTTATAGGTGGCTGTGGTTTTTTCGATGTTGATCATATAAATCAAAAAGCGACTGTTGGCATAATAATTGGTGATAAAACTTACTGGAATAAAGGTTTTGGCACTGACGCACTTCGAACTCTTTGTAGCTTTGGTTTTAACTTTCTTAACCTTCATAACATAATGCTGACAGTTTATTCTTTTAATTTAAAAGCGATAAAATGTTACGAAAAGGTCGGCTTTAAGATTATTGGAAGAAGAAGACATAGTTTTTTTCAAAATGGAAAAGCATATGATGAAGTCTTTATGGATTTATTGAAAGAGGATTTAAAGATCTAATAATATTAAAGGGGGGAAGTCTCCCCCTCGCAAAAGCCCCTTGACTTGCATCGCTTCGTGCGGGGTCTTTTGCTACCCCCTCGAAAGGTATGAGGGTAATGCAGGATATTTTCGTTTGGAATAAATTTTATTATTAAATATTAATAAAATTGAATAAATTTAGCCAAAAGAAATATATTTCCTGATTATTTCTAAATATATTTCTAAATAAAAAATATTAAATTTTTTTCCCAGAAAATTTAAAAAATCTCTTGACACAAATATAAAAAGTTGTATAAATTTATTAATGATAAAACATAAAAAATTATCTCTTATCTCTTATCTCTTATCTCTTATCGCCATAAGTCTCGGGTTTTTCCACTTGTCAAAACTTTAACATCTGTTAACAAAATTAGTTTTACCTTTATCTTTTTATTTATTTTTTCTATTTCAATCACTTTTATCTCCTCAGACTTTTCATCTGTCTTTGACAATATACTAAAAGATGAAGTCCTATCTAAAATAATATCCTTTGAATCTCTTCATTTTACTAATTGTTATAAACAAGGTTTGGATACAAGTTGTGGTATAGCAACTTGCGCTACATTTTTAAGATTCTTTTATAACATAAGCCTTGATGAAAAAAAGCTAATAGAGCAATTCTTTGAAAAACTAAAAGAAAAAAATGATTTTACTATCTCTATGCTGGATATAAAGAATATAATAGAATATTATGGATTTACGGTAAAAGGTGTTAAAGTAACAAGAAGAGAGTTAACAAAATATTCAATGTATGCACCAATTATATTACACTTCGAAAAACCACAGAAACATTTCACAATATTTACAGGATTTTATGGTCAATATCTATTCTTAGTAGACCCATCTATTGGAGTTCATTTTATAGATAGCCATGATTTTGACTCAAAGTTTTCAGGTTATGCACTTTTTGTTTATGGGAAAGATGAATTAAAAAGGTGGGATATTATTCATAGAATAAATGAAGAATTAAAAGATAAGATAAATCATCTACTACTACTTTCCAGTACAAAAGGATTTTAAGAATAAAAAATAAAGAATAAAGAATAGAAAATATAAAACAAGAAAGAAAAGAAATGGATAAAGAAAATAAAATAAAAGGGAAATAAAGGATTTATATGATAAAAAAAGACAAAAGAAATTTATTTAATATATCTATATGTTTCTCAATTGTTTTGCTTATACTTATTTTAATAACATCAGTTAATATTTATGCACAGCAGTTCAAAAGGGTAACAAGAGAAAGTTTTCCATATAGTATTACCTTTTCTTTTTCTCTTACAAGTATCTCATCATCAAGTTATGTTTCATACCAGTTTAATCCATATATCTATGCAGTTATTTCACCAATATCTTCTTTGGATATCTTCTTTCAACTTCCAGTATTGTTTTATTACAATAAGTCATACACAGTAGATTATATAACGGAGCAGGTTACAAAAGAGGAAAGCTATCTATTTTCTTTAAGTGATATTTTACTTGGTACCCAATATACATTTTATACAAGATGTATTAATGATATATTCTTTTATGTATCTTATCCAATAGGAATATTTCCTGCCTTTTACAAAAGAAGTAGTATTGATGTAAACTTAATAGAACCTCAAGTTAGATTTAGTATTGGATATAGGGCAACAGTAATATATGATCCCCTTCTTTTTTCAATAACACCACAAATAACAGGATATTATACAATTCCATCATTAATAGATAGTAAAGATAAATGGAGTCAGCAATATGTATTATCCTGTAAGATAAATCTAACAATTGTATTTAATTCTATAATATCTACTTCACTTTCTTTAACCCCAAACTTTATAATACCCGAGATAACAGAATTTGAAGGATGGACATCATATGAGTTATACAAGATGAGTTTTAGTGGTGAAGTCAATATTGGAATAAGGTTAAGTGAAAATATGAGTCTTGGGTTATCTATGGAAAGTATACTATCTGGATATCTTCTTCCGAGTTATGAGGTTTATGTTACAATAAGAGGATAATAAAAAAGTAAAGGAGGTGGTTTATATGAGGGGATGATGGGATAGGACAAATGAGTTCAAAAGATTTTTATGAAAGAATTAAAAAAATTAAAAAACATTAAAAAATTGGAGGATTGATTTTATGAAAAGAAGTATTATTATTTTAGTAGCCTTGATTGTTTTATGTGCAATGCCAGTGCTGGCAAAACCTATGGTTGTTGTTACAAATCCTTTGTTAGATGATGGATTTATGTTAGATGAATTAAATGAAGAGGAACTAACAATAATAATTGGTCAAGGAATGTATGTTAATGATCCTGACATAGCTGCAGATTATACTAAACAAACAATGAAAAATTTAGGTAATGGAACTTATGAGGTTACAACATATTATTTTAATTTTGAGGTAGAATATAATAATGGAAAACCTGTATATTTAAAAGTGACTTATTATGTAACTACTACAATTATATCTGAATCAGGAAATGGAAAACCTTAAGAATTACTATTTTTAGAATTCGAGAAACCTTAACAAGGTTTCTCGAATATATTTATATAATATTGTAGGGAATAAAATGAATAAGAAAAAATTTTTAATTATTTTGATATTTTTACTTATTTTTTTATTAATATCTTTTTATGATTTTCAAAATAAATTTTTTGAAGATGAAATAAAAGTTACTGACATTAATTTATTTGGCTATAACTGTGAAATTTACTTAAGCAAAATATACTTGGCATATTTATTGTTAATAGAGCATTATTATGAAATTAAATGGAACAATATATCATCAGAGTTTGTAATATATATAAAAGAATTATGTAAGAATATCAATTATAATTTTAATCAAAAAGATAAAGAATATTTAGATATACTTTATGGTGATCCTAAAAAAAATGAATTATTTTTCTTTAATAGTATAATATTCAATGATTTTGCGCTAAAAAAACAAATGAATATTCAGATAAAAAATGTTTTCAATGACAAAAAGCTTGAAGTAAGTTATAACTTATTAAAAATATTTTACAAAAAAAATTACGAAGTAATAAATGAAATGGCATATAAATTAAAAGATAAATTGTTGATATATATAAATGATTATAAAGAATTATCAAATTATAAATATTTAAATATTTATGAATTTAATAATTTTAATTTAATGATATTTTTTAAATGTGAAAAAATATACGAGATTGGAAGCTGCTACAATAATTCAATTAGCATGGTAATCGATGATGATAAAAATGTAAATATTCAGACATTGTTACATGAATTTACCCATATCTGGTATAATTCAAATAAAATTTATAATGAAGTAGCTTCTTATAATTATAAAAATACTTCTGATTTTATAGTAATATTAGATAATTTTACTAATAAATTTAATAATTATAATGTCTCATCTTCTAATAATATAAGTAAAAAAATTACAAATATACTAGATATACAATATATAAATTTTGATGAGTTTATTGCATATGAATTATCTAAATATTTTTGTGAAAAAAATATTAATGGGTATAAAGCTTTCAATTTCGCTTTTATGAACAAAAGTTTTTTTGATGACAATACTTTTTTACAATTAATTTCATTATCTGATAGTACTGTTTTTAAAAATTTATTAGATGATTTAATAATTAATTGCAACATTCAAATCTGTATTAAATTATTTATTCTTTATACTTTATGTATGGTTTATGGTTTTGATTATAGTATAACACATTACTTGGATTTTATATAATGTTTGTTTGATTTAACAAAATAAATTAATATTGATTCATAAAAAAGATATTTTACTATTTTATTAAGCTTGATTGTTTTATGTGCAATGCCAGTGTTAGCTTCGACACCTGAGCAGGAGAATGCTCCATTATCTAGTGAAGATGAAATTTTTTTAAGGGAAATGAGTCAGTTGAGTGAAGAGGAGATGATTGCAATTCAAGGAAATAAAACAATTATTGAAGATGCTTATTTCCACTATGCTGGAGTTATAAATCCTAATGAAAATGGTGAATATGGTGATGGAGGATGGGAAAATATGACTTTATTGTATGATAATAATGGAAAACTTTATGGAATAATGGATCATAATGGAAATGTTTATACAGATATAGATCATGATGGGAAAATTACACAAAATGATGTTTATTTAACTCTAAAAAAACAAGGATTCGATAGTTGGTCAGCATTACATTATGCAGGAATGTTGTTTGGTTCGCAAAATCCTCCTATTCCTACTACATAGTAAAAAAAAGTTAAATATATTGGTAAAGCTGGTTTAATATCAGCTTTACCATAATAAATTTTCAATATGGAAATATTATAAAATGAAAAAACGATTATTTATATTAATATTATTTTTACTATTAAGTATATTTTTATCATTTCAAACAAATGATATAATAGTAAAAAATCTTTCTTTAGAAAAAGTTTATTTCCCTGGATATGAACCATTTAAAGAATTATATTTTCATCTAACTTTAAGAATTTTATTTAAAGATGATGAAATTATATTTGATGAGTTAAAAAATGATTTTTATACATTAATTGATAATAATCAAAAATTAATAGATGAAAGATATAAAACATTTAAAGAGTTATTTATATTTTTTCTAGAACAACATAAAAAAGCTTATAAATATAATATAAATTTTATAAATAATGACGAATATTTGAAAAAAAGATTATATGTCATTCTTTATAACCCAGGTAATTCCCAATCTTTACTTTCATACTCTAGAATTTTTAATGAATCTAGCGATGAAAATTTGGTAAAAAATTTATTAGAAGATAGTAAATATCTTAATTATCTGATTAACTTAACAATTGAATTTTATAAATTACTTGATTTCAATTCTTTTTTTAATCAATACGAGATGATGTTTACAAAAAGAATTGAGATAATAAATATCAAAGAGTTAATTGAAATATATTATAATTATTATAAAATTGATCTTAAAAATAAAGAAATTGCGATTCATTTTTCTGAGAATTATTTTCCAAAGAAAAAAATTTTCATGGGATCAGAAGATGTAGATAATTATTATTTTTCAAAGTTTTCTGCTTATTATAATCCTTCAACTAATATAATTAGCTTTTCTATATATTTAATAAAATACAAAAACATATTTAACTATATGTTATTTCATGAATTAACTCATTTTGTGACAAAAGAAGCTGAAAAAGGGAATTATTTATTTTATGAATTTCCTTTTGAACTTTCTGATATTTCAAAATTAAACAAATATATTAGTAATTATAGAAATCTAGAATTATTTTCAAAAGAAGAAATAGGAGCAGATTTTACTTCAATAGAATTTTGTAATTATTTAGATATAAATTTTTCTAATATTTCTGAGATGGATTTAAATATGAATAATTTTATTATATATTTAAATTTTTTAAAATATATTAATTACCTTTATATAGATTATTGTAAAAATAATAATATAGAAAATCCTTATTTAAAATATATTATTTATAAAGATCAGAAAAAATATTTTTTTAATGTAGAATCAGTTCAAAAATTTATGTTAAATGTTTATATAAACAGAGTTATATATTCAAGAAAGATAGCAAAATTTTTTCAAAACTTAAAAATTATTCCTAATTAAAAAGTTTAATATATTATTTTAAGAATATTTTTTTTAATACTGTCAAAGGAAATATTTAATATTTTTTAATATATTAGTTCTCATTCTGCTTTATATAAGTTATGAAACGATATTCTAAATCATCTAATACCTGTTATAAATTTATCTTAAATTATTTAATATATAGAAAATCGTCTTAATATTCATTATCATCTATTAATAATATTTTTCTTCAGTTTGAAAGTATATATTTTTCTTTTCACCTATCCAACATCTTCTTTGGATATCTTCTTTCAACTTCCAGTATTGTTTTATTACAATAAGTCATACACAGTAGATTATATAACGGAGCAGGTTACAAAAGAGGAAAGCTATCTATTTTCTTTAAGTGATATTTTACTTGGTGCTCAATATACATTTTATACAAGATGTATTAATGATATTTTCTTTTATATATCTTATCCAATTGGAATATATCCTGCCTTTTACAAAAGAAGTAGTACTGATGTAAACTTAATAGAACCACAAGTAAGATTCAGTATTGGATATAGGGCAACAGTAATATATGACCCCCTTCTTTTTACAATAACACCTCAAATTACAGGATATTATACTATACCATCATTAATAGATAGTAAAGACAAATGGTCACAACAGTATGTATTATCCTGTAAGATAAATCTAACAATTGTATTTAATTCTATAATATCTACTTCACTTTCTTTAACCCCAAACTTTATAATACCCGAGATAACAGAATTTGAAGGATGGACATCATATGAGTTATACAAGATGAGTTTTAGTGGTGAAGTCAATATTGGAATAAGGTTAAGTGAAAATATGAGTCTTGGGTTATCTATGGAAAGTATACTATCTGGATATCTACTTCCGAGTTATGAGGTTTATGTTACAATAAGAGGATAACAAAAAAGTAAAGGGGGTGGTTTATATGAGGGAATTATAGGATAGGATAAATGAGTTCAAAAGCATTTTTTATATGAAAAAATTAAAAAACATTAAAAATTTGGAGGATTGATTTTATGAAAAGAAGTATTACTATTTTATTAGCTTTGATTGTTTTATTTGCAATGCCAGTGCTGGCTTCGACACCAGAGCAGGAGAATGCACCATTGGCTAGTGAAGATGAGTTATTTTTAGGAGAGATGAGTCAGTTAAGTGAAGAAGAGTTGATAAATATTGAAGGGAATGTTATTAAGAGCGCATCAGATGGAGCTAGTCCAATAACTTCAAAAAGAATAATTGATGAAATTAGAAATTCAGATATTTCTGGTGGAAGTGCAAGCACTGTCGCTGGACAAGACGATTATTCAAATAGTATAATTGAAACTTTGTTCAATAGTTTTAAATCATTTTTAACAAAATATTTTTGCAGTAAAAATATTAATATATCAATAAGCTGGAATCACAATAATGATGGCACTGGTACCATTACAATAACTATTAATGGTGAAACGACTATCTATACTACTAATACAACGCTTACAACCGAAATTGATATTTATTTATCAACAGGAGGAAGCATAAATGATTTAATTCAAGTAATTAAAGATGAACTTCTAGGTCCAAATATTATGCGAATTTAATTTACATTAATTAATGGGGATATAATCAAAAAGGGTTATATCTCCAAGTTATTAAAATTATTAAATAAAGAATAAAAGGAAATTGAAAAATTATATGAAAACAGCAAATAAAATTATAATAAATGCTTTTTTATTAAATCTTATAATTTATTCATTATTCACATTAATGAATAATTACATAAATATTAGTTATATAAACTATTTTATTGAGAATGAATTTAGTAATAATCAAGTTTTAAAAACTCTTCTTATTGATTGTGTTGATATATTGTATTATTTACCTATTTTAATTATTACTTTTTTATATTTGAAAATAAATGTTTATGAAAATAATAATATAAATATAAAAAAATTGTCAAAACCAATAAAATTAAAAGATGCGACAACCTTCGTAATTATTAATGTTATCTTAGATTTTTTAATATCTGTTTTATTAATTACCTTAGTAATATTATTATTTAAAAATAAAATAAAAAATTTCGAGATAGAAATTTCTAAAATGTCATATGAAGCTAAGGATTTTGAAAAATTTTTAGTAGTAATTAATAATGGAAATATTATCGAAATAGCAATTAAAACTTTAAAAATAATTATAGTTTGGTTTTTTTTTACCGCTTTATATGAAGAATTTCTTTTTAGAAACTTGTTTTTTAAAAATTTTTTATCTATATTTCAAGATAAGATAATACTATATAATTCTTTATTTTTTAGTCTTCTGCATTTTAATACATCCATTTCTTCTGTTTTTTATTCTTTTGTTTTAAGTATAATTGTTTATGCTCCATCATATTATATTTTTTCATCAACAAAATTTAATTCATTTCTTCATTTTTTATCAAATATAATTACAGTTTTTATCCCATATTTTTTTGGACTAAGAATATATCGTATATTAAAGTCATCATATTATGTGAAAAACCATATTAACATAATCTTCATAATAAGTATATTTATCTTTTTGTCCTTTTTTTTAATTTTTGTTATTAAATTTTATAAAAAGAAATATAATATAAAAATATTTTAATATTAAACAATATTGCATTTATAATTTAATGATTTAAAAAATTGTGTATAAAAAAAGAAATAAAGAGAAAAAGTAACCTTCAGATAAAAACATAACGAAATAAATACATTAGAAGTGACAAAAAAATAAACCTAAATGAATTAATAGATGAATTTATAAAAAGTCAAAATATATTATAAAAGAGGATTTAACCAAGAAAGATATTTTCAGATTATTATTTTATTATCTTTGATTGTTTTATGTTTAATGCCAGTGTTAGCTAAACCTATGGTTGTTGTTACAAATCCTTTAATAGATGACGGATTTATGTTACCAGAGTTAAATGATGAGCAGCTTATTAAAGTTGAAGGAAATCATGTTATATATGATTCAACAGTACCAGATAATTATGTTATTTATGTTTTGCATTTTGGATCTGGTGGATATGCATATGTATATAACGATGGACATGCTGAGTTTTATGGAATTATGGAAGTTAAACCAGATGGCTCTATGGTAAGAATAGATCATTTATATATCGCAAATTTTAATCCTACAAATTTAGATTTATATATAAAACAAAGTAAATAAAGAAATAAAAAATTAATTTAAGAGGTAAAATATGAAAAATAAACTATTATGTATTTTCCTTTTATTTCTAATAATTTTTTTATCAAATAATGTATTTGGAAAAGTACTTTTAAATTATAGTATTTTCCAAGATAAAGAAACTTCTATATTTACAAATTTTTTAAATGACGAATATTTAATAAATATCAAAGGAAGTAGCATTAATAATCCTTTAGGCGATAGTCAGGGGAAAAAGCCAAAAGTATATTTGATAAAAAATGGTGAAGCAAGTTCAGGTATTATTGATAGTGGAATAACTACAAGTCCATATATTTATATGATTGTTTGGCCAGACGGAACTACTGATTTTCAGAATTATAATCCTTATACAGGGCAAACTTATGTTCCAATAGATGTTGGGTTTTAATTTGAATATAAAAGGGCTAAGAATATAAACCTATCATTATTTTAATTAAATTAAAGAAAAGCAGGAGTTGTAATATACTTCTCCTGCTATTAATTTTAAAATTTTAGAGGTTTTAAAAATGTTATTGAATTCAAAAAAAAATTTTATAGTGCTGATTTTGTTATGTTCATTTTTATTAATAAATTTTCAAAATAATGTTGATATTAAATTGGGAAATGAGCAATTTTATGTTATAAATACTAATGAAAAAATAGGGGTTAAATTTAATCAAATGTTGAGTCACTTTAAAATTTAACACATAATTTAAAAAATGAAACTTTGCACTTTTAAGAAAATTTTTAAGCATATTCAATCTCCTTTTGTAAAGCATATTTTATTAAAAAATTATTATTGTAGTATATTTTTATCCAGCTTCCTGGATTTTCTCTAACTTCAACTTTTCTATTAATTAAAGGACAACCATTAAAAGAAGGGACCATATATATTTTATTATTATAACTAATTTCATTAACTTTATTTACAGCTCTAATAGATCTTTTAGTAAATGCATCTTCCATTTGATGAACATCTTTTTTATATAGATCTCTAAATATATCTTTTTCAGTCTTAAATATATTTTCAGGAGCATCATTAATTGCAGTTGAAAAAGTAGAATTATGTTGGTCTACATATTGTTGAAGATAATAATTTGCTTCTTCAAGTGACTCAGGGTTTTTTAGTTTTAGATAGAAAGGAAGTTGATTCTGGAAAGTAAGAAATTTTCTTTCTACTTTCCCTTTCCCCTGAGGTTGGTATGGTGTTGAATTAATAAGATTTACACCGAGTTCTTTCAATGCTCTTGGTATAACAGCATTTTCATTTTCTTTTAATATGTTTTCAAAATAATTAGAATTATGTTTAATATAGTTATATTTTGAGTCATTGTCATAATAAATGGATACTGGATAACCATAATTTTTGAATAATGTTTTTAATGCTATTAAATGATTTTCAAGGTTATCGCTTTCAACAAGTTTGGCATATAAAACATATCTTGACCTGTCATCCATAAATAGTATTAAATACAAATTTCTATTTAATTGTGGTATCCATCTATGCTCGGATACATCGCCTTGAATAATCTGACCTACAAAACTCGCCTGAAATCTTTTTCTATATCTTATTTTCTTCTTTTTACTAATAAATAGATTCTCTCTTTTTAATATATTTCTTATACTCTGGGGATGAATCTTTTTGGGAAAATTTTGTATCTGTTCAATACATACTTGCTTAAAATATGTTGCAGGAGGTAAACGAATTATATCTTTTTCTTCATAACTCATTTGTCTGTATAAATCAATCATTTTTGCCTTTATATCCTCATTTATTATACTTTTTCTATGTCCTTTTTCTTTTTCCAGAGGTAATCTTTTTATGTATCTATTATATAACAAAGATATCCAGGTTCTTGAATAACCCAATGTATTAGCTAGTTCAGTGATGCTAATCTCTTTATTTTTGACTTTTTCAAAATAAGATATTATATTCTTTTTCAGTATCATGGTTTTATCCTCGTCAGGTATTTTTATGCTTGACGAGGATATTTTTATATCTTTACTGTTAACTTTCAATTTTTGTTTTAGGTGCAAAGTTTCATTTTTTGCTACGCATAAATTTAATCAAATTGACTTGAATATTTTATTATTTATTCTTTTAGATAGTAAAACTTACAATAGCGATATTGATAATTTAATGAATGATTTTTATCTTACATCAAAAAATGATATTGAAAAAATAAGAAATGATTTCCTTGATTTTTTATATTCAAATTATTATAAAAAAATCAGTTCTTCTTCTTCAATATTATTTCATTGGTATAAAAGCAAAAGTGGAAATTTAAATAATGAAGATATAATTTATTATCTACTAAAAAAGAATAAATTTAAATTGAAAAATAAAAATATTATCGATAATTATGCATCTTTAATTGCATCTAATATGATATTGTTCTCAATCTATACTAATATTTACAAAAATTATGTGGGTTATAATTTTCAAGATTTTCGTCCGTTAATTCAATATATAATAAAAAATCAAGAAAATATAATTAAAATAATCCATAATAACAAATTGTATAATAGAATTAAGCTATATTTTGAAGATTTTATTCATACATTTGATTTGAATGATTTATATATGGATTTTTGCAAATTTTATAATTTGAACTTAAAGGATGAAGCTCAAATAAATTTTTATTTTAATTTTTATCCTTCTTTAATTAGTAACAATGATCAAAAATTTCAAGCAGGAATGCTTATAAATAAAGAAATTTATTTAAGCGGATTATCAGATTTTAATACTTTAAAATTTGTATTTTTACATGAAATTGCACATTTTTATGATATTAAGTTAGAAAATTTTAATGAAATCTTTGTTGAAAATAGTAACTTATATTTATTATTAAAAAACACAATTTGTGTAAATAGTTCTAAAATTAATGGTAAAGAAATAAATATAAATAATTTAAAAGAAAGACTATTATATTTATTAGAAGAAAATTCAAATGTAGAGTTATTAAAAGAATTGATTGCAGATTTATCTGTTTATAATTTTTTTTGCAGTTCAGATAAATATAATTATTTAATAGCCACTTTCAAATATAATATAACATTATTTGTTGATAAAGAAAATTATTCATATTCATTACCATCGAACCTTTATTATGAATTAATAAAATATATCAAGGATAAAATTGATATTGAAAAAATTGCAATATCTGAAATTATGTTTAATGAAAATTCATTGACAAGAAATAATATATTAAAAAGATATTTTAAAGATTTTATAGATAATAAATTAAGCGAGATATTAAACGAAGGTCATTGGATAATTGGAGAATAAATATAAAATTATTTTTATAAATTTACTAAAAAAACCATTAAATCAAAAATAAAAATATGAAAAAGGTAAAATATAGTTTAATAAAGAATCTTATACTTTTATTTCTTACTATTTTAATTATTTTACAATTATCATATACTTTTGTTTATAATACTAATAATAATACCAGTATTAGTATAGATGCAATTTATGACAATAAAAATAAGGTAATTGATGTTAATGATATTATCATAAATTTTTTAATGTTTCATCCCGAATGTCTTGATTATTTTATAAGTACAAAATTTTATAAGCCTCTTATAGAATTTTATGAAGATAATCAAAACAAAATAAAGTATTTATACAATAAATATAAAGATTTTTCTAAGGATGAGTTTAATATTGATATTTCAAATATTCAAATCCTAGATCCTATTAATTATTTTATAAATAACCATTATATAACAATGGTTTTTTTATCACCCCTTATTGATTTTATTAATGAAAAATTATTTGATGAAGAATTTAAATATATAAGGTTTAATTCCAATAAGAAAATGTATAACTTTAATAATTCCTTAAATTTTCCTGATATTGCTATAGAATCATTATTAATACTTAATTTTTTAATATATCTAAACAAAAATCATGACCAAAATTTAATAGATATACATCAATTAATAAATAAATTATTTGAACTAGAATATTCAAAAGATGATTTAAAACATTTAGAAAATTCGATAGAGGATAATTTAAATAAGTATATTGAATTATTCAAAATACCTATATCAGATTTTATTTATAAAGATAATCTATATAAAAAAAATAATGAAATAATTATTAAAATAAATTTCGATTTTAATTTGATATTAAATTCATATTTTATATCATCATTAGATGGTAAATTGTCTTTTCCAATAAACAAAATAAACGATGCTAATTTAATATTTGTATTGGGTCATGAATTCAGTCATTATTTTACCTGGGGAAAAATTAATCCATATAACGAATATGAAAGACAAAATATTAAAGGTGATCTTGTTTATAATTTATTAAAGGGCAGATTTTTTATATTAAAATCTTCTAATTATAATAAAATATTAAATTTTTTTGATATATTTACTCAAAATGAAGATTTTATTTCAAAATTAAAAGAGAAAAGTAATTACTTTGACTTAACCGAAATAATTGCAGATCTTATGGCTCATATTTTTTATTATTCTAAATTTAATAATCTATCGAGTTATAGAAATAAAAATACAATGTTGGCTGATTATGAGTTTCAATTTTTCCTTAAATATCCCGAATATCTAAAAAATCCCGAGTTGTTTTCTAATAATTTTATTAAAACTACACAGATAGTTAAAGACTATACTCAATGGTATTTATATGATTATCTTTTGATAAAATTAAAATATTATAATCTATATAAAAGTGATTGATTAACATGACCATTTTTGGGATTTTAAATGAAGAATAATAAACTATTTAAAAATCTTAAATTGAAACTTCCCTTTTTGTTTATTATAATAAGTTTATTATTGGTTTCTCTTACTAAAACTGATAATATTATTCTAGATATCAATGTTCAATATGCAGGATTAAACAATAATATAGATGATAACGATGTCCTTCTTCTATTTTTGATGTTTCATCCACATACTATAGATTATTTTTTATGCACCAAATATTATGATATATTAAAAGAATTTTTTAATATAAATAAAGACAAGATAAAATATATTTATGATGAATATTTGATTTTTATAAAAAATCAATTTAGTTCAGTATATAATATTAGTTTCGAAAATGCTGCTAATTTAGACCCTTCAAAATATTATGAAAACACTTTTGATATTTATATAAGATATTTATCTCAATTTATAAGTATTATCAATCAAAATGCTAATGATCAGAATTTTAAATATATTAATTTTGATAAAAATATTTCTTTTCTAACATCTTCTGGAAAATCAATTAAATTTCCAGAAGAGGGAAAAGAAGTTCTATTAATATTAAACTTTTTTATTTATTTAAAAAAATATAATAAACTTAATATTGTTGATTTTAAGCAATTAAAAGAAAGATTATTAAATCTAGAATATACACTAAATGATATTGAATTTTTGAAAGAAAATATAAAAATAAATCTTGAAAATTATATTAAACTTTTCGATATTGAACCTCAGGATGTATTTTTCAAGGATAATGAAATAATTGGTAAGGGATTTAAGATAAATATTAGTTTTAATATACTTCCAATTTTAAATAATTATTATATTTCAAACATGCATGATAGAATGTATTTACCATTAAATAGAGCGAATGAAGGAAATTTATACTTTTATTTTGGACATGAATTCAGTCATTTATTTACATTTTTATTTGAATATAAATATAATACTGAGGAAAAACAAAAAATAAAAGGTGATCTAATTAAAGATTTTTTTAGTGGTAAAATATTAGTATCTAAAAATTCTTATCAGAATAATATTTTAAGATATAATGGTTATGATAATCTTAATTCAAATGTAATTGTTGATATAAAAAAAGGTAATTTATACTATTATAATGAGATTTTATGCGAACTTGCAGCTCAAATTTTTTATTACGCAAAATTTGGTAAACTTTCAGATATAAATCGAAATAATATTTTGCTTGATCAATATGAAAAAGGATTTTTCATGGATTTTCCTGATTATTTAAAAAATCCATATCTTTTTTATAAGAATCTTAACACTACTTTAAATATTATTCATAACTTCACATTAAGATATTTTAATATATATTTGAAAAATAAATTAAAATATTTTAATATATTTGATCAATTCTAATATTTTTTATAATTTAACCATTAAAAATGATTGTTCTCAAGGTATTGTCAAAAGAATTATTTTATTCAAACTTGAGGCATTCTCAAAAATTATGAAATAATCTATTTCTTTTTAAAATTTTTCTTGAAAATTTCTAAAAATTTTATACAAAAAACTAATAATTTTACATAATTAATAACCAATAAATGCTAAATCTCATATTTTTTATAAAATTATAAATAACCATATTAAGGATAAAAACATGGGTATTTTAATTGAAGCAAAAAACCTTTCTAAAAGTTACAAGCAAAAATATGTGAAAGTCGATGCATATTATCAATTCTTGGAACCAATGGTGCAGGGAATTTCATTTTCAGATATGTAAGAAAACATGGGATTTATAAAGGGTATTAATACTTTGACATATCCCTAAAATCAAACTAAATTTTAATTGATGCTAAAAATAATAGATTTTTCTATAACTCTTATCGTTATAATATTTTCTGTATTGGGTTTTATTAAAATATTCAGATTTTATAAAAGGGATGTCGATGAATCTGTAAATATTATAAATATAATTAAGTCAGATAATATATTAAATTATAAAGATAATAAATTTATTTCGATAATTATTCCTGCTAGAAATGAAGAAAAAAGGATTGGTAATCTTTTAAAAAGCTTACAAAATCAAAGTTATAAAGATTTTGAGGTAATTGTTGTCGATGATAACTCAAGCGATAATACAAAGAAAATTGTAGAAGCATATGCGATAAAAATAAATAAAGACAAGAAAAATTTAGAACAAACTGCTGGAATTGATATTTATTACTATAAACTACCAGAAGGTGATTGGAAGGGCAAAACCGCTGCTTGTTTTTTTGGTGCCTTAAAAGCCAAAGGAGATTTTTTTCTCTTTTTAGATGCTGATATTTTTTTGACATAAGATGCTATCGAATATATAAGTAAAAATGCGACTTTTAATGCCATAGTGAGTATTCAGCCATATCATCAGTTAAAAAAACTATATGAGCAGTTTTCTTTATATAGTAATATCATCGCTTTTTTAGGTCTGGACCTTGGAAAATTTAAAAATCCATATAAGACAAGATCAGGGCTTTTTGGTCCATGCGTTTTGATTCCTAAGAAGATTTACGAGTCTTCATCGGGTCATCTTATTGTAAAAGATTCAATACTTGAAGATATGGAACTTGGGATTGAGCTTTCAAAAAGAAATATTGATCTATATTCAATCCCGCATATGAATATGGTGAAATTCAGAATGTATGGTGAAAGGTTTAAATATCTTTTTGATGGCTGGACAAAAAATATGGTTTTGGGTGCATCTAAATCAAACCTTCTTTCTATATTAATTATTTCATCTATTGTCACGCTTTCAATTTCATTGCCACTCAGCATTTTGATATATATTTTTCAAAGTGTTTATGTAAAAACTTTATTCTATTGCTTTGGTTATCTTGTTTTTGCTCTATTTTTATATCTTTCTGCAAGAAAAATAGGTTCATTTTCTATTATTAGTTGTTTTCTCTTCCCAATCTTTGCAATCTTTTATTTAATAATCTTTATCCGATCTGTTTTTATGAAAATATTCAAAATCCCGATAAACTGGAGAGGAAGAAAGGTAGTTATAAAGTGAAATTGGTGCTTATATATATTTTAGCAAATTCTTTTTTCTGGGTTTTTGTTCATTTTGCATCATCTTATATTGTTCATTTTCTACCTGAAAAAATTTATAATTATAAAAATATTTTTTTTAGGAAAAGAGCGATTGAGCAAGATGGTATACTTTATAAAAAACTTTTTTTAATAGATAAATGGAAAGATAAAATCCCCGAAGCAGGAACTTTACTTGGTCTTCACCCTTTTAGCAAAAGGCATTTTATAAGTAAAAATGCTGATTATATAAAAAGATTTATTTTAGAAACATGCCGTGGTGAGCTTTCTCATTTTTTGCCATTTTTATTTTATCCAATATCCTTAATCTGGAATCCGCTTACCGCAGATATCATCATGTTTTTTTATGTCTTATTTTCAAATCTTCCTTTTATTCTTGTTCAAAGATATAACAGAATCAGGTTAATCAAACTTATAGAAAAATTTAAAATATAAAATGCAGTCTTTTGAATTTAATCCAAATATATTGACTTTTAAAATATTTTTATTATATTGTGCATATGCACGAAATAATAAAAGTTATTCAGAAAAACTAAATAAAAGGGAAATCGGAGCATCGCCTTGCCAAGATGCAAAAAACAAAGATTTTGTAGATTTTTTGACGATGAAAAAATCTATAAACCAATTGGAAACCCAATGCATGGCCTTGAAATAGTCGAAATAGAGGCAGATGAGTTTGAATCAATAAGACTTTGCGATTTCGAAAGGCTTAGTCAGATTGAAGCAGGGCAAAAGATGGGTATTTCTCGTGGAACTGTCCAAAGATTACTTGACTCGGCAAGATATAAGATTTTAGATGCTTTTATAAATAATAAGGCAATTAAGGTTAAAAACAAATAATTGAACAAAAATAAAAGAATTAGAACATTAAAATCAAATAAGACAAATAAGAAAATAAAATAAGTAAAAATCAATAGTTAAAAGGAGATTATTATGAAAATATGTATTTCAGCAGCATCAAATGAAGGCTTAAGTGCAAATGTTTATGGTCATTTTGGAAGCACACCTTTTTATACCATTTATGATACTGAAACTAAAGAAGTAAAGGTTTTAAGCAATCAACATGACCATACAAATCATGGCTCATGTCAGGGGCTGGCTAAACTTTCTTCTTATAATATTGATGCAATTTTAACAGGTGGTATGGGACCAAATGCAGTTATGAAATGCAGCAATATTGGGATAAAGGTTTATGTTTTAGCTGGAAAGACAGTCGAAGAGGCAATAAAAAATTTTGAATCTGGCAAAACTGTTGAGTTAACCTTCGATATGGCTTGCTCGGGTCATGGGCAGCATCATCATGGAGAGCATCAGCATCATTAGCATTAATATTTTTATATTCATTATTCATACCCCATCAGATATTTACTGATGTGGATTTTTTTATAGAAAATAGAAAAGAATGATCAAAAAAATCTTAAAATAACTTATTGTCTGAAAATTTTTGAAAATTTAGAAAAAAAAATTATCGAATATCATTGATTTGACAAAGTTCATTAATTTATTTATACTTTAGTATATAGAATATATATAAATAAAAAAGTTTTTATGAATGACAAAATACTAGAATTTTTACTTAACAATGAAACCTGGACTTCTTACAGGTTAAAAATAGATTTTTTAGGGGAGAATCCAGATTCAATAAAGATGTTGTCTCAGAGACATCAACTTTTAAAACATATAAATATTAGTAAATTAATAGATGAAATATATAATTTTGAAAATCAAATAGTAAATTCTCATAAAAAGGCTGATTTAGCATATCATAAACTCTCATTTTTAATTGAATTAGATATATTGGAAGATGATAATAAAAAGAAAATTTCAAATATAATATTAAAACATAAAAGCGAAGAAGGAGTTTATAATGTTTTAATGAATATTCCAGAGCATTTTGGTGGAACAGGTGATAACCAATGGGCATGGGCTTTGTGTGATGCTCCTCTTATTACTTATATCATGGCCAAAATAAAAGGTGCAAATGATAAAGATGTTGAGAATTCAACTCAATACCTTATGAATCTAGCTTCAAAAGATGGATTTGGTTGTTGTGTCTCAAAAAACCTAGGCAAATTCAGAGGACCAGGTAAAAAAGATGATATTTGCCCTTATGCTACATTATTGATGTTAAAATTATTAATTCTTTATCCTGAATATTATGAAAGAGAAATAACTAAAACAGCTATCAAATCTATTTTAAATCTCTGGGAAAATAGCAAAGAAAAACACCCTTATATGTTTTATATGGGTAATGATTTTAGAAAAATAAAATTTCCATTTATCTGGTATGATATTCTTCATGTCGCGGAAGTCCTTTCTCATTATGAATACGCAAGAAAGGATAATAGATTTATAAATATTGTTGATACAATTATGACAAATAAAGACAAAAATGGCTTATTTACTGCTCAGTCAATTTGGAATAGTTGGAAAGAATTTGATTTTGGTCAAAAGAAGCAACCTTCTTCATATATAACATTTGTAGTATACAGAATATTAAAAAGAATAAATATGATTGCTTAATTTAAAAATTATTAATTGAATAATTCTGATATAATAATATATTCTTTTAACTTTTTTCAATTATTATTAGAAATAATCTTAATAAAATTAGGTGGAAAAGATGGCTATACTTGAACTTAAAGATGTTACTCTTGAAAAAGATGGAAAATTCTTGCTGAAAAACATAAACATGGAGATCTGGGCGGGTTATGTTCATGCAATAGTTGGACCAAATGGCGCGGGTAAATCTACTCTTGCACATACTATAATGGGGTTTACTGGTTATAGAAAGGTTACTGGAGATATTCTTTTTGAAGGTAAGTCTATAAAAGATTACACGATAGACGAAAGGGCAAGACTTGGTCTTACCCTTGTTTTTCAGGAACCTGCAAGATTCGAGGGGGTAAAAGTGAGTGATTTTATTTTAGCAGGGGCAAAAGAAAAGACAGAGAAAGTTTTAGAAAATGCCCTCAATAAAGTTGGACTTGACCCTCAAAGATATAAAGATAGAGCAGTAGATAAGACTTTATCGGGAGGAGAAAGAAAAAGAATTGAGCTTGCATCAGTTTATGCGATGAATCCGAAAGTTGTCATGATGGATGAGCCGGATAGCGGGGTTGATGTCGATTCATTAAAATACATTTTTGACATTATCAAGGAGATAAAAAATAGAGGTGCAACAGTAATTCTTGTAACTCATAGTCCGATAGTTTTGAAACAGGCAGATCATGCATTTTTGATCTGCGGTGGTCAAATTGTCGATAAAGGGCAGATGGACAGAATGTTTGATTATTTTAGTGGTAAATGTAAACCATGCGATCATATTGGAAAGCCAGGAAAAGCTGAAATTAAAAAATAAAAGAAATAATAAGGAAAAAAGTAATAAGGATTAACTATGTCTGATGATAAAGTTCTACTCTCACAGATGCTTAAATCTATAGATATTGAGCAGTTTTCAGAGGATATTGCTCATGTTGAAATTCATGGAAACAAAGTTTTGGGACTTAAACTTGTTGAGGGTTTAAAAGTTACTTCTACAAGTTTTGAAGATGGTATTAATGTTCAAATCATAGTTGAAAAAAATGTAAAAATAAAAAATCCAGTTAGATTTTGTTTCGGGCTAATTCCAGAAAATGGTATTCAAAAAATAAATATAAATACCGTTTTAGAGGAAAATTCTTCTGCTTCTTTTATAGCAACCTGCACATTCCCAAATGCAAAGAATATTCAGCATCTAATGGATGCAAATATTACAATAAAAGAAAATGCCATGCTTAATTATTTTGAAAGACATATTCATGGACCAGAAGGTGGAGTTACAATTGTCCCCAAAACAAAGGTTTACTTAAGCAAAAATGCAAGATTTAACACAGAATTTGAACTAATAAAGGGCTCAGCAGGGATAATTGATCTTGACTACGAGGCATATCTTGATGAAGATGCGGTTGTTAGTATGACCACAAGAATTTTTGGAAGAACAAAAGATGATATAAAAATAAGGGAAAAAGCTCACTTAAAAGGTGATAAATCGGTAGGTGTCTTAACAAGTCATATTGCCTTAAAAGATGAATCAAAAGCAGAGATAATAAATGAACTTATCGCAGATGGCGCCTATGCAAGAGGGCATGTTGATTGTAAAGAGATAATTCAGGGAAGTGCTAAAGCCCAAGCAGTGCCAATAGTTGCTGTTAATAATAAACTTGCTCATATCACCCATGAGGCAGCCATCGGGTCTGTAGATTCAAAACAGCTTGAGACTTTGCTTTGTCGAGGCTTAACAGAAGATGAGGCGACAGATTTGATAATAAATGGATTATTAAAGTAAAAATGAAATAAAATTTTATTGCGTTTTGTCAAAATTGTTTTATAAATCATTAAAATAAATCAAAAATATTTTATAAAATTATGAAATTCAAATTTGAACTTAAAGCAAAAACCATTTTTTGGTATTTCATTATTATCTTTTTAATTAATATATTTAATATAATAACTCGAAACTATGATTTGAACTTGCTTGTTATAAAAGAAAAATATCTACTTGCGATCATGATTCTTTTAGCCTACTTTATCCTTGAATTAATTGAAGTGGTTTGTTATTTTTTTATAATAAAGGCTTTCATTGATTCGACCTTTATTGATGATATAAAACTCTCTTTTGAAGGCAAATTTAGCGACTTTATAAAAATTGTACTTTTCTCCTTTTTCTTAAATCTCATAACAATTTTAATATATTTCCCATTTTATATAACTAGGCTGGTAAAGTTTTTCTCTTTCAATACAAAATATAAAGAGAAAAGATTTGATTTTCTTGGCGAGGGTTTACCTTTATTTGCAATAATGTTGTTTTTGAATCTTATACCAATTTTAACTATTAAACATTTTATTGGAAATTTATGGCAAGATTTAAATATTAAAAATATCATAATAATTGCAGCATTATCTATTACTTTTATTTTAGTAAATGTCATATATATTTTTTACTTACTTAAATGGTTTATAAATTTAAGATATTATGAATATGATGTTACTTTTAATGCGAAATCAATTAGCACAATATCATTTATTTTTTTTCAGATTTTTCTTTCAATTTTGACGTTATTTATATATTTGCCAATGGCTTTAGTAAAAATCTATCAACTTATAATATCAAAAATTAAAATAGATAACTATAGCGAAAATATTCCAAAACTAACTTCTAGTTTTGATAAAAAAGAATCTTACAACTTCATTGGTAAGCAGCTTCTTTTAAGTTTAGTAACACTTGGGATATATTTACCCTAGGCTTTTTGTAATATAGTAAAATATATGCTGGAAAGGACCTCTTTGGAATTTAAAAAATTATAAATATAGAAAGGGCTAATGCACTTAAAGGTAATAAAACTTGTTTTGGAGGTTTTTTATGAAATTTAGGTTTGAATTGACAGGTAAAGAAGTTTTTGCCTATTTTTTAGCTGTCATTTTAATTTCTGTTGGTTTAAATTTTTTTACTACATACATGAATAAAACAATAACTAATGAAACTGATTTAAATAATTCAGGGATGAAACTCTTAAATATGCTAATTGCTTTAATTTTATATGCTATAATTATGATTATCTGCCAATTTTATATTTATAAAAAATCTATAAATGCATTATATTTTAATGAAATGCAATTTAATTTTAAGGGTAATTTAGGTGAATTTATATGGATAAATATATCATCTTTATTTATTTTAATTATAACTTTGCTGCTATATTTTCCAAAGTATATTCAAAGATTAGTAAAATATTCTGTAAATAATATAAATTATAATAACAATAATTTTGATTTTTATGGAAAGGCTTCAAATTTATTTGTTATAATGTTATTTACATTTTTTATTCCTGTAATTCTTGTTACAATTTTAATTATTAAATTGACTTCAAACTTAGAAATAAATGAATCTCTTTTAAGATTGATAATAATGCTTATTTCTTTTATTATTTATATGCCACTTGTTTTTTTGCTTTATAAGTGGATAATACAAATAAAATATTTAAACTGCAATATAACATTAAAAGCAAATTTTTTAAATTCGATTTTATTTTTACTCGGGCAGATGCTTTTATCAGTTTTTACTTTATTTATATATTTTCCAGCAGCTTATATTAAGATTTGCCAATATTTTCTGCCTAAAATTAATATTGAAAATATTGAAAATATTAGTTTTCAGATCAAAACTGATTTTATATTATTCGATTCCTGGAAATTTTTATGGGGTCAGATTCTTCTATCCATAATAACTTTAGGTATTTATTTTCCCTGGGCATATTGTAAAATAGCAAAATACATTTTTGATGGGCTTACTATCGAGCAAATCTAATTTTTAATGTTTTCAATTGCTTCCAATATAATAGTCAAAGGTTGAGCACCAACAAATTCATATTTATCATTTATAACTGTCTTTGGCACAGAGCTTACATTGTATTTTATCGAAAGTGGCGTAAAGGTAGAGCTTTCAATCATATCGGCCGTGATATTTGGGTTTTCAAGAGCAAGTCTATGAGCTGTCGCCACTGCAGAAGGGCAATATGGACAGGTCAATGTGACAAAGACCTGAATATGAATCTTTTTATTAATACCTTTAATTTTTTTTAGTAATTCATCGGGTAGTTTTTCTTTTGTCCCTGAAACTTCAAGACATGCAGAAATAAAAGAGTTAATCTCATAACCCGCAGGTATTCCAAAAAACCTTATATTAAAGCTGCTATCCTGAGAATCTGTTATAATAATTGCTGGAATTTTATCTATATTTTGTTTTTGAGCTAAATCCTTTTCTTTAACAAAATCATGGACATAAAGGTTTATCTTGTTTGAAATTTGTTTTATTTCATCTAAAAATTCATGAGTCATCTTACATGTTGGACATTCAATATCCTGGGTCCAGTAATGAATATTGATAGGATTAATCATACTTGATAATACCTGTTTTAATTGATCCTTTGTTTTTTCATCAAAAAGAGCCATAATCTATTCCTCCTTTTTGTTTAATACATATTCGCAGGCTGAAAGAGCCGCTTTTGCACCTTCTCCTGCTGCAATTATTATTTGTTTATATGGAACAGAAGTAACATCACCTGCTGCGAAAATTCCAGGTGCCGAAGTCTTGCATGCACAATCGACAATTATCTCTTTATATTGATTCATGGCAACAACACCTTCAAATGCCTCAGAGTTAGGAATAAGTCCTATTTCGATAAAGATTCCATCTACCTTTATTTGAATAAATTGATTATCTTTTAAGCTTTTTACTTCAACGCTTTCGACTTTATTTTCACCATTTATCTTTGTAACAACACTAGAAAATAGTATTTTGACATTATTAAATTGATTTAGTTTTTCTATTAAAACTTTATCTGCTGTTAATTTTTCAAGGTTTTGTATTAAAGTAACTGTCTTAGCAAGTTTTGCTAAATCTATCGCTGCCTCAACTGCCGAATTTCCCCCTCCCACAACGACCACATCTTTTTCTTTAAAAAGTGGTGCATCACATATAGCACAATATGCAACTCCACGACCGAGTAACTCTTTTTCACCAGGGACATTAAGGGTTCTCCATCTTTTCCCTGTAACTATTATTAATGCCTTTGTCTTATATACATTTCCATCTAAGCAGTAAACTTTTTTAATATTATATTTCTCATTATTTTCAACTTTTTGTACAATCAAGTCAGCTCCAAGTGCAAGTTCAAACTGTTCAATTTGATCTTTGAACTTTTGAGCTAAATTCATTCCTTCAATATATTTATATCCCATATAGTTTTCTATAGCAGATGTTTCAGTTACCTGTCCACCAAAATCTTTAGTAATCAAAGCAGTTTTAGTCCCTTTTCTCATGCAATATACTGCAGAAGTAAGGGCAGAGGGACCACCGCCAATTATTATAATATCATATATAGTATCTACATCTAATGGTTTTGTCCTTTTTTCAATCTGATCAAATCCTGGAAATTGAAAGTTAAAATTCATAAAAATCTACCGGATTTTAATTTTATAAAATATTTACTCAAATATTATAAATAAAAAATTATTTAAAATATATTCTAAAATAATAATAAAAAATAATTGAATTTTGGTCAAGAAGTTATATAAATAAAATTGCTAAGATAAAATAAAAGATTAAAATAAGAAAAGGATTGTAGGTGCTAAGAAGAAAAAGAATGCGACTTGCTGTTATAAGAAGAATTTACGCAGATTTATTTGATATCATCAATATGCGAAGAAGCGAAAGAAAGTTTTTAAGTAAAGAGGTCGATGAAGGAAAGCTTGATGCTATATTTGAAGCAGCAAGATGGGCACCATCATGGCAAAATAAACAATGCTGGCATTTTTTAGTTGTAAAAGATAAAGAAAAAATCAAGGCTATTGCAAAATATTCTACAATAATTAACAGTTGGATAGCAAATGCTCCTGCTGTTATTATAGCATGTGGAGACCCGTCTTTAAGCGGAGTTAGAGATGATCTACAATATTTTTTAGTTGATGTTGCAATTGCCACAACACATTTTGTCCTTGCTGCACAGGCACTAGGATTTGGTACCTGCTGGGTTGGAGTCTTTGATGAAGAAATGATAAAGGAAATTTTTGATATACCTGAAAATATTAGAATAGTTGCACTTATCCCCATAGGTTATCCTGCACCAAAGAAAAACAAAAGTTTTAATTTAAGGGAAGTTATACTAAATGCAAATAGAAGAAAATGGACAGATGATTTTGTTCACTGGGGAAAGTGGTAAATTTAAAAGAATTTTCCGAAAATATTAATAAATACTTTAATTAATGATATTAAAATATAGAATAAAATTAAAAATTGATTATTAAATATTTTATTATGTTTGAAAGTAAATATAAAAAAAGCTTATTATTTCATATTTGCCTTTATCCTTATTTAAAATTTGAAGATATATATAAATTTTTATTACAGGCTGTCTGCGGAAATTTACATGTTCTGGAATCAAAGGAAAAATTTATTCAATCTTTATATAAAGAAGCTCAAATAATTAAAGATGAATTTACATTGAAAGAAAATAGATTTTTTATTAATATTGATATTAAAAATATGATTGAAAAACAAAGCATAGAAGAAATTGAAATAGAAAAGGAGAATTTAATAGAATATCTTAGAGAGGATAAAAAATATACTAGATTAAATCTAAGACCATATATAAAATTGAATTTTGATATGGATATTTTAAAAGAAGCCTGTTTTTCAAGTGCTGAAAATAATATAAATAGGGAGAAGTTAGATAAAGAAGAATTTGTAAAAATCTGGACCGAATTTATAAAAACTATTTTTAATCAAAGTTTTTTTTCTGATTGTGAGCAATATTGCCAAAAATTCTTTCCATTTTCTCCCATATCTAAAGATAAAACAAAAGAATTTTTTAAGATAAATCTATCCATAGAAAGTTTGGAAAAATTCAATAACTTTATTGTAAGTAAAGATTATCCTCTAATTCATCATTCACAGGAGTATTTATCGTTATATAGACCCGTATACAGAGTTTTAGAGTTAAATGAATTAAAATCAAAGTTGAAACTGAACTCCTAAGGTAAAACCAAACCAACCATATTGGAAAAATGCAAAATTATTAATATCTTCTAATATAGGGCTCAAACCTGAAGGAATATACCAACTAAAGGAACCATTTTCAGGATTTATCTTAAAACCTAGATTATATGTAACACCTGCAATTATCTGGAAAAATCCAAGATTCACTCCACAGTTAAATCTTAAAGATATAGAGGTCGAATCTCCTAGAATAAGGTAGCCAAGAGCTTTTACAAAATCGCTTTGAGTATCATAATAGTAGTAGTAACCGTTATAATAAAGGTTATCCCAGTATAAATTGGACAGATTCGACAGATAGTTTTCAAGATTCTGTTGACTTGCTCTTCCTTGAGTAAAAAGTTCGATATCAAAAAAGAAGTAACCGATAGGGATATGTGTTCCAAACCCGAGAGTGTTCTGGTATATTGTTTGACTGCTGTCCATACCTATACCCATGATTGTATAGAATTTTTTGGAACCCCATTTAAAGTTTATTTTTAATATTCCCTGTTCATTATAGGTCGTTTCTATTGCATTATAACCTTTTAAGAAGAAATTAAAAAGCCCAAATGAAAAACCATTTTCATATTTTGCAATATTTATTATTCCAATTTGAAGACCTTGAAAATCAACGCAAAAGTTAACAAGTCCAATTTGAACACCTTTAAATATATTTGATATTGATAATAGTCCTATCCTATAACCTTCAAAGCTATTTAAATCAAGATTAACTAATCCAATCTGTAAGCCATCAAAATTTCCAGTGTTTAAGTTTAATATGCTGGCTTGAAAACCTTTGAAATCACTGAAGTTTAAACTTGCAAGTATAGATATATCTGCTTTGCCCTTAAAATTATTTGAAAAAGAGACAAGACCTATTCTAAAACCTTCAAAATCAGACATGTTTAAGTTTAATAAACCTACTTGAAATCCCTTAAAATCACCTGAGTTATAGTTTAGCATACTTATCTGAATACCGGTAGTAGATGCAAAGTTTAAATTGGCAAATCCTGATATTTCAAAACCATCATAATTTTTATTTATAAAATTAAAACCACCAGTTATTAAAAAGCCATTAAACCCACCAAGATATGTCTGAAAAATAATGGCACTTCCAAATCCTTCAGAATAATCTTTAACACTGTTAAAAAACAATGAAGAAGCATAACCATGAAAAGAAGGAAGAATAAGGCCAAAAACACCAATAGCACATGTGATTGTCTCAACTTCAAATGGATAGTTTATTCCTGGAAAAAAAGATATAATAAGACCATTAGCAGAACTATCTGCTAAAATATTTTGAGAAATTATTAATAAAAGAATTAAAACTATTAAAACTACTTTTAATGTTTTTTTCATAACAAAACCTCTATATGGTTTTATAACTTTCTATATTTATTATATATAATGCAGAAAAGAAAAACTTCAACTAAAATTTTACTTTTTGCTAAAAAATAAAAAACAAATAAGTTTTGCATTAAATAATTGAGTTAAAGTCTGATTTAACGAGGTTTTATTTAATCAATTTTTAGGTACATTTCAAATTGATTTGCGAAATTGTTAAAACCAGAAAAACTTAAAAAATCTTTTAATCCCATCTTTTCATCTATATTTAAAATAGAAATATTTTCATTTTTTGATAGTTTTATTAATTCCTTTAGAAATAAAGATTGAAGAAGATATGTTTTTTCTAATTTTTCTTTTAACTTAATATTTTTAAATGTCGTATCTGCGATTTTTATTGAAAATATCTTTATATCTGAATTTGATTCCTGTATAATTCCAATGCTACATAACCTATTGTTAATATATAAATAACTTGCTTTAAGTAATTTTTTAATATTTTTTATTGATTTAAAACTATTTTGCCAGGAAAGAGGAGATGACAAAAAATTCTCGAAAGAAATTTTAATAGAATATATTGAAAATAATGAAAAACCTGAACTTTTTATTTTAATATTTTCAGTAGATAAATCAATATCATTTGTTTCTTTATTAATTATCCTTTCAAGATTTTCCAGTAATTTTTGTCTATTGATTTTAAAACAGTAAAATCTTCTGCTAATTAAAAATCCAGCATTAAAATAAAGATTTTTAGCTTTTTCATTTGTTTCAAGCACTTCCAGGACAAATCCATCTATATTATTTTTTCTTAATAGATTTTTACTTTCGTCTAACAGGAATTTACTCAGTCCTTTTCCTCTGAATAATGGAATAGTTCCAGTTCCTGAATCATAAGCTGCTTTTCCGAAGGTAAGAATTTTGTCTTCTTCTTCAATATAGATATCGACATTTTTTCGAATTCCACACAGAATAAAAGAAATAGGGATTTTATAAATATCGATCTTTTTTAATTTAATTTTTTTTCCAAGAATTCTTGAAAGTTCTGTTTCATAGTATTCAATTATTTTTTCATTTATTATATCTTGTAAATTTTCTATTTTATTCCTTTTATTTTCTATTTCATTTTTTATTGTTTTATTTTCACTTTTATTATTTTTTTCAGGTTTTTTTAGAAATATTGCAAAACTTTTAGATAAATAGACATCTCTAGTTTTAATAAGGTTTTTAAAACTCTTATAACTTAACTTAATATTTACCTGATAATCTGAAAAAGCCATAATAAAAGAATAATAAAGAAAAACTAATGGAGTGTTTTTTAAAGTTTTAATCTTGATTTCCAATTTTATTTTCCTGTTTACTCTTTTTAGAACCAAGAGAAATCCATAGTTGTATAATAAAATAAAAAATTAACTGAACGAGAAAGGTTATAGGTACAGCGAACAATATTAAAAATAAACTTTTAACTACCGAATTGCTATTATTAATAAACTCAAATAAATTTTGCATATTTTTATCCTTTTTAACTATGAAATATTTTACAAAAATCTAACCAATTAAAAGTGGAACGAGAGCCAGAACAAGACCCCCAGCTATGACTGAGCCAAGTTGTCCTGAAACATTGGCACTTACAGCTTGCATTATTATAAAATTACCAGGATCCTCATCCAGCGCAATTTTCTGTATTACCCTTGCACTCATAGGAAAAGCTGATATTCCCGCTGCACCAAGCATAGGATTTATCTTTTGTTTTAAAAAAATGTTTAATATTTTGGCAAACATTACTCCACCTGCTGTATCAAAGATAAAAGCAGCTAGACCAAGCCCTAAAATTTTCAATGTAGCTATTGTTAAAAATTTTTCTGCCTGCATTGTCGAGCCAATAGTTATACCTAAAAGTAATGTAGTGATGGACCCGAGTTCGTTTTGAGCGGTTTTAGATAGACGCTCGACGACCCCTGATTCTCTAAGTAGATTTCCAAACATTAATGAACCAATTAGTGGCACACTCATAGGGGCAATAAAGCCGGTAATCAATGTAACTATGATTGGAAAACCTATCCTTAAAGAAGCAGGAACGCTTTTATCAATCTTGGCCATTCTTATTTTTCTTTCATTTTTTGTTGTCAAAGATTTTATTACAATTGGTTGAATTAGTGGGACTAGAGCCATGTATGAATAAGCAGCAACTGAAATCGGTCCAAGATAATCTTTTGCAAATCTTGTAGCCACATAAATGGCAGTTGGACCATCTGCTGCTCCAATAATACCAATAGCACTTGCTACCTTAAAATCAAAACCAAGTAAAGTAGCGACAGTAATTGTAGCAAATATTCCAAACTGAGCAGCGGCACCGAAAAACATCATAACAGGTTGTTTGAACATTGGAGTAAAATCACACATCGCTCCAACTGCAATAAAAATAAGAATTGGAAAAAGTTCAGTAGTAATGCCCGCATCGAAAAGTATCTTCAAAAATCCCGATATCCCTTCATGTTCAAGTACTACTGAAAGAGGAAGATTTACTAAAATAGTACCAAAACCGATAGGTAAAAGCAGTAGTGGCTCATATTCTTTTTTTATTGCAAGCCATATTAGAACCAGACCAACAAAAATCATAACAGCAGATTGCCAGTGAAATGTTGTAAAACCGATAAAAAGTTCTTTCAAGATTTGCTCCTTAAATATTAAAAATTAAAAAAATATTTATTGAAATTAATAAAAAAAAATTACCTAAAAAATTTAAAGCTTTTCAAATAAAAATTATATAAAGTGAAATTGTTGTCAATAATTAAAAGATAAAAATTGTTGAAATTTTGATGAATAAATTTATTATAAATAAAGAGGCTTAATTCAGAATGTCTTATCAGATAAATATAGAATATTCAATAGAAAATCTCATTTTAAAAATTTCTGATGATTACAAAAGCAAAATTAATAAAACCAAAGATATCTTTTCAGCAATTTCTTCTTCCCCTATTTTTGTTATCCAAACTGATGGGATTAAAAATTACCTAAAATATAAACTAAGTGAAAGGTTTGGGATATTGTTCAATATCAAGACTTTTGACCTTCAGTCTTTATTTAGCGAATATTCAAAAGCTTTTTTGCAAAATATATCTAAAAAGATTGAAACAAATTTTGTTGAATTAGAAGAAACAACAGTTGATTCTAAAAACAAAATATTCTGGTTTCTGTATTCATATTTTTATTCTATTGCTAAAAGTAAAAATGTTGAATTTTTAGAAAAATTTCAAAATTTTATTATATTTTTAAATACTTTTTCTGATTTATTTGAGCAATATGAGATATATAGAGATTTTGAAAACTGGGATATTCTTAAAAATGAAAATTTAAATGAAGTTGATTATAAATATTTAGAAAATTTTATAAATTATATAGAAAACAAGGAAATATATAGTGAAAAATTTCAAATAGAATTAATAAAATTAATAATAAATTCGAATTTAATTAATACAAAATTCAAGATTTTTCACAAAATCAAAAGCCTAGAAGGCAAAGAAGATATTGTTCAAAAAATTCCAAAGAATCCAATTTTTATTGTTGGTTTTGATAATATCCCTTATTTTTATTTTTTATTTTTGAAATTTTTATCACAATATATAGATATAAATTTTTATTTTATTTTACCAGCCCCTATTGAGTTGAATAATTTAAAAATAAAAAATTCAAACGAACTTACTCTATTTGACTATGAAATAAAGCCTGACACAAAATCAACATTATTGAAACTATGCTTTGAAAGGCAAAAGAAATTTTTTTCTGATTTTTTAAATTTTTTTCCTGAAAATCATCACTTTACAAGCCATAAATTAAATAAATTAGAAAAAAAAAGCTTATTAAATTTATATCAGGATTTTATTTCTTCTTCTTATTCTACAAAAAATTTATCATCGAACAAAACAAATAAAATTCAAATTGATGATTCTATACAGATGCTAAGTAACTACACGCCTTTACGAGAACTTGAAGTAATAAAAGACAAGATTTTAGAAATACTTTCAAAAAATAAAGATTACAAATATGAAGATATTATAATAATGGCTGTCGATGTAGACAAATATAGACCATTTATAGATTCTGTTTTTAAACTTACAAATCCAGCGCTTCCTGTTCTAGTAATTGATTTAGATTCTTCAAAATATTCCAAGATTTTGGAGCTTATACAGTTATTTTTTGATCTTATTTCAAATAATTTTAAAAAGAAAGATTTTATTAGCTTTATTTCGCATGAACTTATAATGCAAAAATTCGAATTAACTTTTACCGATATAGAAGTATTTACAAATCTATTTGCAAACTACCTTTGGGGCGCTGACTATGAAGATATACAGCAATATTTTGAAAAAGTATTGAATCTCGATAGATACGAAAAAGACAAAAAAGAGGAAATAGCAGAATTAGAAAAAATAGATGAGCAAATTGCCGATATCGATTATAATATTGAATCAAATTTTATTTTAAATTTTATTGGTTTTATGGGGGCAAATAGTTACTATGAAAAAGATAGTTTTATCAAGTTTAAAAGCAGAATTTTGCCAATAAAAAGCGAAATCGAAGGAGAATTTTTAGATAAGGTTCAAAAAATTTATAGTATTTATATTTCTTTAATAGATTTATACAAATTCAGTAAAAATTTGGCTATTACTTCTTCTTATAAAGAATTTATAGAAAAATTTTTTGACAATCTAATTCCCGATATAGAGACATACCATGATGAGATTATTTATTATAGAAATAGAATTATGAATTTTTTAAATGAAATTATTCAGGTAGCTGAGGGCGAAGAAAAAATTTTAATAGACTTTGAAATATTTAAAAATATTCTATTAAGCTATTTAAAATCATATCCATATAGTCTTGGTTATAAAACAGGGACTATTCTATTTTCAAGTATGGTGTCACTTCGAAATATTCCTGCAAAAGCTATAACTGTACTTGGATTGAATGATAGTGAATTTCCAAGAAACAGTGTCAACTTCTCATTTGATCTGATGGCAAAAAAAGAAGAAAGCTGGGATAGAAATATAAGAGAGTCTGACAAATACCTTTTTTTAGAAACTATTTTATCTTCGAAGGATTATTTAATATTAAGCTATCTTGGAAAAGACCCTGTAAATAACAAAGTAAAAGCTCCTTCAATACTTATAGAGATAATGAAGCAAGATATTAGTTCAAATTTTAGTTTGGACACAAATTTAGAAATAATTCAGATGCCACTTCAGCCTTTCAGTAAAAAATATTATTTCGATGGGATTTTCAAAACTTATAATATTTATTGGAAAAACTTCTATGAAAATCTATTTTCAAGTTCAATTGATCAGTTAATGAATCAAAAAGAAGAAATTAATAAAGAAATAGAAAATAAAAAAAGTGAAGAAGAAGATAAAAAGAATAGTTTAGATAATAAAATTGATTTAGATGATTTTTTAAGTTTTCTGGTAAATCCTGCTAAATACTACTTGCAAAAAGTCATTAATATTAAAACATTCTTCTATGATGATAGCGTAGATGATGAATTTGACTATTTTGTCAATGATATCAAAATTGAAAATATATTTATTAAACTTTTAGAATTTAAATTAAAAGAGAAATTTAATATTGAAATTAGTGAAGTTGAAAAAGATTATCTTGAATATTATAAAAAATCATTTTTAGGATATAGAGGTATTATTACAGAGATAGATTATAAATTTTTTGAAAATTTATCTAATTTTTATTGCGAGCTTATTTTTGAAAAGATTAATAGCATTAATAACAATAAAGATGAAAATGTTAAAAGCATTAAAATAGATAAGAATGATAGAATAATTGATTTGAATGATAAATTTAAGATAAAATATTCTTTTTATGAATTAAAGTTTGATGATAAAGTAAAACTTGTTTTCAAATTAGATAAAAAATTAGATAATTCTGGAAACAAGTTTCCTCTTAATCTAAAGACAAAAATACTTAATTATTTGACAATAAATTTTTCTGAGTCTAAAGATTTTGCAAATCAGTTTATTGAATTAAAAAGAAAAAAATCAGGATATAAAGATTTTGATTTTGATATTTATATAATGCAAAATCAAGAAAATGAGAAAACTGACAAAATTGAAAGCAAAATTGTTATACAAAGTATAGAAAAATTGCTTGATTTATATGATAAAGTCATAATTAAAAAGAGTTTTATTCCAATAATTGGATATAATATAGATCATATTTTAAAGAAATACTGCTACAAAGAAAGTTTGATAAACTACTGGCAAAATAGTCTATATTCTTTTGATCAAGGTCAGGGTAAGCTTAATATATCTAAAATATATTCAAGCTGGATTTTTGATAGATATATAAATAATGAAAGCTTTGAAAAAATATATTTTGAAAGTATAGTTAATTTTTTCAATCAATTAAAAATATTAAAAGAAAGCTTTGAAGAAAAAAAAGATAAGAAAGATAGTTAAAAAATAAATGAAAATGAAATAATATCTTAGGCTTTGAAATGGAGAAAATAAGAGAATTTGATTTTTCAAAAGTAGATTTTGCTAAAAATAAATACCTAATAGAAGCAAGTGCGGGGACGGGAAAGACCCATTCGATGAGTCAGATATTTATAAGACTTATACTTGAAGGATATCAGCCCGATAAGATATTGCTTGTTACATTTACAAATTCTGCTGCCGATGAAATAAAAGAAAGATTGCTTAGCTTTTTAGTAGAAGTTAGAAAGTTTTTAATATATAAAGATAAAAATTTCTTGAACAAGATAAAAAATGATAATCTTTTATTGGATTATTTAACCAATTTAACTAAGGATACATATTCAAATGCATATAAAAATATTAGTAAAAATAATGATTTGCTTCTTGAAAAAATCGAAAATGCAATATTTTTATTTGATAAGATATCTGTTTTGACCATTCATTCATTTGCAATAAGGCTTTGTAAAGAGTTTTCAAATGAACTTAATCTTCCATTTGAATATGATTTTTTTAAAAATACCGATAAGGTTAGTTTCGTGATTTTTCAAAGGTTTTTTATAGCAAATTATAAAAAGATAATAAGCCTGTTTAGTGAAAAAGAAGAAAAAACAAATTTTAAATCTTTGTATGAGAATGTAAATAAGATTAGAGACTTTTATGAAAATCATAGAATTGGTATTGATGATCTTAAGCAAGAGGAATTTGAATATTTAAATTATCTTAAAAATGCTGAAATAGATTTATATACTAGCTTTTTAATTCTTTATATTTTAGAATCTTTAAATTTAAAGAAAAAGTATGGTCTATTCAACTTTAGTGATTCTATTGAACTACTTTTAAAATTTTTAAAGGACTCAAAAAACAATAAGATAAAAGAAAATATTTCAAATAGATTTGATGTGCTAATCGTCGATGAATTTCAGGATACAGATGAGAAGCAGGTTGAGCTTTTTGAGCTTCTTTTTGAAAATAAATTGACTTTTTATATAGGGGACCCAAAACAATCTATATATGGTTTTCGTGGTGGAGATTTAATAAATTATCTTAAAGTAAAAAAAAGAATAAAAGATGAGTGTATTTTTAATTTGTCTAATTGCTATAGATCTACTGAAAAAGTCATTGAATTTATAAATAATTTTTCAGATGAAATTTATAATGAGCAAAAGGACATCTTAGGCATTTTTGATATATCTTATAATCCTGTTAAATCGAAGGCAGGCAGTAATGAAAATGAATCCGAGGCTTATCTATATAAATTAAATGAATCTTTCTCGTCAGAAAATGAATATGATTATCTTGTAACTGTTTCAAATATAATTAAAAATAAGATTCTTCAATTAAGTAAAAGCAAAACTAATTTTAAATATGAAGATGTTGCAATTCTTTTTAAAAGTAAATATGAGATAATGAATTTTTATAAAATATTCAGTAAGATTCAAGATGCGCAAATAAAGATACCAATAGCATTAAAGATAGCGACTTCAATATTTTCAACCGAAGAGGCTTTATTTGTCTATTTTCTTTTAAGGGCAATATTGTTTAATAGACAGGGTTCAGCCATTAGAAATCTTGTATCTACTAATTATTTTTCTTTTGATTTTGATTCTATTGTAAATAATTTCGATAAAATCTTTGATAAGATCTATCCCGCCCTAGATATCTTACAAGAAAACTGGAAAAGATATGGTATTTACTCTGTTTTTGAAACTATCTTTATTTTTTCTAATAATATATTATATGGTTTTAATCCTTTTACCAAAGATAATTTTGAAAGAAAGCTAACAAATATTAGACAAATTTTTGAGATTTTAACATATTACTTTGAAAATAGAAATTATTCTTTGTATAATCAATTCGAATTTTTTCAAAACCTTTTACTTGGAAATGGTGATGAAGATGAAGATCAGGAAAATATGAATTCTATGAGACTTGAAAGCGAAGAAAATGCTGTTTTAGTATCTACCATACATTCTGCAAAAGGTCTTGAATATGAGGTGGTTTTTTTGCCAAAATTCAAAAAAGCTATTAAATATAATTACCCAGAAATTTACTACTCCAAAGACACAGATAATATAGCCAAAAAATATGTATTAGATTCTGAAAAGGCAAAAGAAAAAATAAAAATTCAGAATAATTATAAAGATTATCAAGTAGAAATCAAAAATTTTGTAAAATTAAATAAAGTTTATCAGGATAAAAACTTAAAATATGTTGCTATAACAAGGGCAAAAAAGAATTTATTTCTATTTTTAAGTTTAAATGAAAAGGATAAAACAAAATCAGATAATAAAAATGAAAATAAAGCAAATGTTGTCTCAGAAATAGATTATTATAAGATATTTAATAAATTAGATGAAAATAAGCTTGTTAGGTATGATCATAATTTGTCTGATATAAAAAATGAAATAGAATTTCAAAATCAAAAATTTAGTATTGAAATTAAAGAAGAAAAGTTATGCGAAATTGAGCAATTTGATACTAAAGATTTTGATGAAAAAAAAGAAAATCTTTATTCTTACTCTTCTTTATCGCACCTTAAAAATAAAATAAATCAAAAAAAAGAATCCACTAAAAACCTTCTTGATTATGTTATTGAGTTTAATCCATATAAAGTAGATAAAGAGGCAGATTTTGAAGAAAAATATAGCGATTTTAAAGGTAAACTTGCAGGAAATATTTTTCATACTACTATGGAAATACTTGTAAAAGATTATCCCGATATTTATAATAATCCTTTGGCTGAAAATAAGGTTAAGATTAAAAAATTAAGCGAAGAAATAGTAAGTAAGTATTATAAATCGCCTAAAATAATCGAAGAATTTTCTAATGAAAATGTAAACCTTGTAATTAATACACTCAATGCTAAAATACCAGTTATAGAAAAAAAAATTTGCCAGGTAGAAGAAAAATATGCAGAAGTTGAATTTTTTGCAAAAGCAAAAGAAAAATCTATTACCGATTTTTATAACCTATGCGGTAAAAAATTAGATAAATTGGTTGATATAGATTACAATCAATTAAAGATAAAAGGTTTTTATACTGGTTTTATTGACTTAATTTTTATAGCTGATAACAAGATTCACTTTTTAGACTATAAGACAAATGATTTAACTGAATTTTTTGAAAATAATAGTAATGAAAATAGTAATGAAAATGAAGAAAATAAGGTTAATTCTAATATTTTAGAAAAAGCGATAGCAAAAAGTAATTATGATATTCAGTATTATCTTTATTCAGCAGCTATTTACAAATATTTGAAGACTTATAAGATTCCTTATGAATTTGGTAATATCTACTATTGTTTTGTAAGATATATGAAGGAAAACTCAAGTGATGGAATATTTTTTAAAAATTTTAGTATCGATGAACTTGAAAGATTAAGTAATGAATTAATAGAAGATAAAAAATAAAACTATATATAACTTATGTAATTTGCAATTTTAGAAGTCAAAGGATTTGATGTGGATATAGATTTTAAATTTGAAATTAATGAAAATGAAGTGATTTTAGCTATAAATGTTATCTGTTATTTTACTGATAAGAGTTTATATGAAATAGAAAAGATAATAACTGAAAGAAAATTTGAAAATGACAATATAATTTTAGAAGAAATAAGACTGCTTTTCATATTTACCCTTTTATCTGGTATAAAATTAAATTATGGCGATACTTATTTCAGGCTTAGAATTTATGAAAATAAAAATCTTAGCTTTAAGCTGAATTCTAAAAATCGAGATATAAAAAATTTAATAACAAATATTTTTTCTTCTGAAACTTCTTTTATTGATAAAGAAATTATAGAAGAGTTAGAGTTTTTTTATCAGTTTGAAGATTTAGAAAAAATTTTTAATTTAATAAAATCAATAAATGCTAAAAAGCCAATTTTCCAAAATATCTATTTGACTGAACTTTTAAAAACCAAAAATTATTTATTGGATTATGAAAAAGTGAATATCCCTTTTTCTTTATTTATAATAGAAGATGATGATAAAGTTTATCTAAGAAGATTTTATCTTTATGAAATAATGATTACTAAAATGATTTTAAATAATCTAATTATTAAGGGAAATGCTTCTATAAATCCTGAAATAGAAATAAAAATTGAAAAGTATTTAAATGGGATAAAGGGAGCACTTGATGAAATGCAACTCAAAGCAATAGAAAATGGCTTAAAAAATATTTTTACTCTTATAACTGGAGGCCCTGGCACAGGTAAGACCTTCATATTATCACTATTGATAAAAGGATTTTTAGAGGTTTTTGGATATGTACCAGAGCAGATAATAACAGTAGCTCCAACTGGCAAAGCAGCTAAAAGAATATCTGAAACATTAAAAGATTTGAATGTCGAATCAACAACAATTCATAGACTTTTGGGAAGTTCAGAATACTCTTTGTCTTTCAAATACCATAAAGAAAATCCAATAAATTATAAAGTCGTAATTATAGATGAATCATCGATGATAGATATTCCCTTGATGGCAAAACTTTTAGATGCATTACTACCCGATACAAGGCTAATATTGACGGGAGATGCAAACCAACTTTCCTCAGTTGAAGCAGGAAGAGTTTTCGCTGATTTATTTGATTATTTTTATAACATTAATTTTGATAAAAAAAATAGTAAGAATCAGCAAATTTATAGTAATAGGCTTGTTCAACTGGTCAAATCATATAGGTACAAAGAAGATTCTATAGTAGAAAATGCAAAGCTAGTTTTATTTGATATATTGAAATCAAATGACGATGCTGAAAAAGAGAAAAAGATAGATGAATTGATAAAATTACTTAATGAAAAAGAAAAAATAATAGATTTGCCAATTGACTACAGTTTATTTGATAAGTTAAATGAAAAAATTGGGCTAAATTCAATATTTGAAAAATTCAAGCAGTTTTCAAAAGATTATAATTTTGATGAGGATAAGATAAATACTATATTTGAAATAAATAATAGTTTAAAATTTTTATCCCCTCTTAGATTTACACCCTCTGGAATATATAATATAAATAAGATATTCGCAAGTTATCTCAGGAAAAACAATCTTGAAAGTTTTTTACCAATATTGATAACCAAAAATAATTATCAATTAAATCTTTTCAATGGCGATATTGGCCTTATATTTTCAGAAGATGAAAAATCATATGTTTTTTTTCAAAAACAAAATTTGAAAGATGAAAAAAACAAAAATGATACCAATAATATAGGTATAAGAAAATTTGAGTTTAAGGCTCTTACAGATTGGGAACCTGCATATTGTATGACTGTTCATAAAAGCCAGGGTTCAGAGTTTAATACCATTGTTCTTTTTTTACCCGAAAATATTGATAATTACGAATTTATAACAGCAGAATTGTTTTATACTGCAATAACAAGGGCAAAACAGGATTTTTATATTGTTTCAAATTCAAAAACGGTTACAAAGATATTGAAAAATAAGACAAAACGCTCGACAGGGCTTCTTGAAAAATTGAGGGTATTTAATAAAGGGGGCACAAATGACTAATCTTCAAAGAGTATTGATGCTTGCTTTTATGAGTTTGGTACTAATTATGCTAAATGCAGATTCTAATGTAATGAACCCAAATTTGAATCTAATTGAAAAAGAATTTGGTGTTACTGATGCTAACCTCGGTTTTATGATGGGAGTTTTTTCTATTTTCGGTGCTGTTATTTCTATTCTATGGGGTTATTTTGCAGATAAAACAAGTAGGAAAAAGCTTTTTGTCTTATCTGTTCTTGTTGGAGAAATACCCTGTCTTTTAACTGCATTTGCACCAAGTTATGCAATTTTTTTTATTTTAAGAATTTTAACTGGTATTGGTGTAGGAGCAGCTTTTCCATTAGTCTTTTCAATGATTGGAGATATTTACGGAGAAAAATCTAGACCTCTTGCTACAGCAATTTTAACAACTTCATTTTCGCTTGGTAATGTATTAGGTATAGCACTTGGTGGTTATACCACTCAGATGGCTTTTTGGGGGCTATCGGGTTGGAGAATCGGGTTTTTACTTGCAAGTGCACCAAATATTCCACTTGCTATATTATTCTGGATTTTGGTTCCTGAGCCACAAAGAGGTGCTTCAGAAGAAGCGACAGCAAAGCTTATCGAAGAAGGGATTCTTTATCCAAGAACTATTCAGTTTTCAGATTATGAAAAACTCATTCATATAAAAACAAATGTCTATCTTTTTATTCAGGGGATTATTGGAACTATTCCCTGGGGAGCAACAGCTTTTTTGAATAAGTTTTTGGAAGACAACAAAAAACTTTCAAAAGCTGCTGCTACAAATATATTTATGATTTTTGCGCTGGGAGCAATTTTAGGAACTATATTTGGTGGTAAATGGGGTGGCGATATAGCGAAGAAGAACCCAAAAAATCTTCCTAAATTCTGCTCAATAACGACTGTCATCGGCTGTACTATGGCTTTGGCAACATTTTTATTTATTCCTTCAAATCTTTTACTTTTATCAATTTCAGGGTTTTTAGCAGGATTTTTTGTGGCGATGACGGGACCAAATATGAGAACAATGCTTTTGGATACTAATGTTCCAGAAAATAGGGGTGCTATTTTTTCTATATTTAATTTGACCGATAGCCTTGGAACTGGATTTGGTAAATGGGTCGCAGGAATTCTATCTGTTGCCATTGGCCTTACAGCTTCTATTTCAATATGCAGTGCTTTCTGGTATGGTTGTGCTTTTGTATTGTTTTTAGCTGCAGCTATTTTCCCTCTTGATATCGCAAAACAAAAAGAAAGGCTTGAACAAGTTGCAAAGCAGATGAAAGAACAAAAGGCATAAAAAAAGTAATATAGGTTTTTCCGTTATTTTTAATTAGGTATTATTGTATGAATAAGAAAAAATTTATAGTTTTTTTGATATTAATTATTGCAACATTTATCATTGTTTTCGCTATATGTGAATCTTTAAAACCCAAGATTTATAAAATTGCGAAAATAGAAGGATATATCTCAGATTTTATAATCGATAAGGATATGAATGCCTATATATGTGGTGACTTCTCAAAGTTTAATAAATATAAAATTAGTAATAATAGTAAAAATATTATTAAAATAAGCCTAAATGGTAAAATAGATAATAGTTTTGATCAGAGAAAAATATTTGGCGATAAAATAAATTTATCTATACAAAAAATTTTCTCTTTAGGCAATGGTCGATTCATACTTATTTATGATTACCTAGAAAACTTAAAGTCAAAAACAGCTATAGCGAAAATTGATAGTGAATTAAATAAAATTAATGAGCTTGTAAGTAATTCTTTTATTGTTAATGCAATTGCAATGCAGGATGATGGAAAAATTTTGATTGGTGGTAAAATATATGATATAGGTGATTATTACCCTTTTCATATAATAAGGTTAAATGAGGACCTGATTATAGACAAAACCTTTGATACAAACGGTGGTTTTAATAAACAGATTTATGACATTATTTATAAAGACTCAAAAATATATGTTGCCGGTGAGTTTTCAAGTTATAAGGGAGTTGATGTTGGAAGAATTATAAGACTCAATCTGGATGGAAGTATAGATAATAGTTTTGTAGTACAAAAGGGAGCAAATAGCGATATTTTTGACATTGATATAGATGAAAAAGGCAATATTTATATTGCCGGAATGTTTAAATATTTTGATGATAAGCAAAGAGTTGCGATTGCACGAATTAACAAAGATGGAAAACTTGATGAAAAGTTTAATCCAATAAAATCTATCAAATCTTATTTAGAAGAAAGTGGGGATACTTCATTTACCAATACTTATGAGTTTTTACCAATGATAAATAAGATTATATATAATGACAAAAAAATAATTATTGCAGGTAATTTTAGTAGAATTAATGAGATAGAAAAGTATAAGTTAGCTAGAATTGGCAAAAATCTTAAACTTGATAAATCTTTTAATCTTTCGCTGATTGATATTATTAAAAAGGCTTATTCAAAAGATTCTCGGATTTTAAGTGATATTATTAAAAAAGCCTATATAAATAAAATAATGCTATTAAGTAAAAATACTTACTTGATTTCTATAGTTTTCCCATCTAATTCCTTGCTTCTAAAAATAAAAGTAAGATAATTATAAATTTTTTATAATCAAAAAATTTTAATTAAAAAAGGGGCTGCCTCGTAATTTTGAGACAGCCCCTAATTTTTATTGAAAAAAGTTATTTCACAATATTTCCTTCATTATCCAATTTTTTAGCAAATAGATATAAGAAAAGAATAATTCCAGCAGTTCCTATTATTAATGAAATCCAAACTGGAATTCCTATTGCGAAAGGAAGATATCCAAATATTCCACCTGCCAAAGCAACAGTTGATGCATAAGGAAGTTGAGTTGTGACATGAGCTATATGATCTGAACCAGAAGCTGTCGATGCTAAAATTGTAGTATCAGAAATTGGTGAGCAATGATCACCATAAATTGCACCACCTAGAACTGAACCTATTGTCGCAATAATTGAAGGTGTAAGTGCACCATTTGCCTTAGATGCAGCAGCAGCTAGTGGTATAGCTATTGGCATAAGAATAGCCATTGTTCCCCATGATGTTCCAGTGGCAAAAGACAAAATACATGCAACTAAAAATACTACAAGAGGAATCCATGCACCATTTAATATTGGTTTTGTAAGTTCAACAATAAAACCAGCCGTTCCCATTTCATCGAGTACCGACTTTAAGGTTAATGCCAGCGCAAGAATTATTACAGCTAATATCATAGATCTTACTCCACCAATCCATGCATCGATAGCTTTATTGAAAGACATTCTTCTTTCAATTAAAACCTGTAATATTATTTCTATTGAAGCGACAAATGAAGCCCAGGTTAAAACTACGGAGCTATCTGCATTTCCTAAAATATCTCTGAAAGTATAAATTGTCTGCTGTCCATCAACTTCTGTAATCATCTTGAAAAATCCGGAAGAAATGACTTTTGTTCCTTCTGAAATTAAAGCTGCTCCTCCATTGTATCTTAAGCCAACAATAGTTACAATAATAAAAGTTAAAATAGGAAGTATAAAATCAAAAATATTTCCTTTAACATTTTCATCAGGTAATATATCTTTTGCTTCTTGATACATAGGGTGAGAATCTTTTGCATATACTTCACCAGTTTTCCTTGCTCTTATTTCGGCTTTTAACATTGAACCATAATCTCTTTTCAGGAAAAAAGAAGCAAACATAAAGACAACAAGGAAAAGGACATAAAATCTATAAGGAATTGATTGCATAAAAACAACTATGGCGTTTGCTTTAATTCCAACATCAGCCAAACCTTCTTGTATAAGGCCAAGTTCCATTGCAATCCATGTTGAAACAGGTATGACAGAAGATATAGCAGCAGCAGTTGCATCAACAATAAAGGAAAGTTTTTCTCTTGAAATTTTTTGAGCATCGGTAATAGGTCTCATGGTGTTACCAGTAATTAAACAGCTTGCATAATCATCTATGAAAACAAGAATTCCCAAAGATGTTGCTGCAACTTGAGCAGAAACCTTACTTTTAGCCTTTTTTGCAATTTGCAATGCAACAGCTTGCATACCACCGGACTTATTCATAACACCGACCATACCACCAATAATAAGGCAGAATACTAAAAGTCCTGCGTTCCAGCTATCTGCTACACCTTTTCCAACAACATATTTTGAAGCAGTGTCAACAAGGGCTGTTATTGGATTGTAACCATTGATAATCAGAATACCAGAGAAAATACCAAGTAAAAGTGAAGGAATGACATTTTTGGTTACGATACAAAGCGTTATGGCAATTAATGCTGGTAAAATTGATAACCAGCCAAATGAAGCACCTTCCATTTAATCCTCCTAAAAATAATAAACATGCTCTGTAATAATTTTTATACATATATTGAAGTCTGTCAATAATCTTTTATAATTATTATAATAAATAAAAGTACTATTTTATTAAAAATAATTTAATAATATAATTAAAATAATAAATGAAAAAGGAAAACTACCGAAAAAAAAAGATATGAATAGGAAAAAATATTTCATATTATTTTCTTTAATTTTGATTATAATATTTTTTTTATTTTCAAGCTGTTCATATATCATAGAAAATGGAAAGTATGTCATTAAAAAATTTTTCTTTTTTATAAGATATAATATTAAATTGATATATTTTAATATTGATAATTTATTTACAAAAATAGGGAAAAAAATAAATAGATTCTCCGTTTTTAGTAAATATTTTAGCATATCGAATAATATTTTTCTTCAAAAACCAATTTTCAGCTCAAAATCAAGAATAAATGAACTTTTAAATCATCTTATTAACTTTGGGAAAAAATATGATGATCTTGTTCTTAATACAATGTTGCTTTATTCTTCAAATGGAATTCCATTTGATAAAAATATCATAATAAATATTTATACATCTTCAAACAATAAGAAACCTGATATTACAAGACTTCAGAAATACCATTTTAAAATTATTGAAGTTTCAAAAGAAGAATATGATAAATTGAATAATTTAAATATGAATAAGATAGAGAATACAATTATAAATTCAAAAAATTCTGGTTTAAATAAAAAAGTGGTACTAAGCCCTCTATATATCAAAGAATATAAATTGATATTAAAAAACTCTAAACCAGCAATCTTATGTCATCTTAAAAGTAATACAGAAAATAATTTTTTAGCAATACTAGAAAATTTACCTCCTGAATTTTACAGTATTCCAGATCAATATAGTTTTTATATTAAAAATTCCTTTCCTAAGATAAAGTACCACACTTTTTATTATTATCCTCTTTCTTCTTCTCTTTTAGATATAGTCATAGGTTTTTATTATCCAATCAACCCTTTAAGATTTTATGCTTTTTTTGCAATTATTTTTATTATTATTATAATACTTCTTGTAATTGGTTTTATTTTATTAAAACAGTATTTATTTATAAATTCAGAATATAAAAATAAAAAAATAAAAAAATTGGAAAATATTGAAAATATGGATAATAATATAGATGAAAAAGATATAGTTAATAATAATAAAAATGAGGAAAAAAGTATTTATAAAAAGGAAGAAAATATTAAAACTAATTTAAAAGATGAAACTATGACACAAAACTTAGAAAAAAAAGAGAAAAAAGAACAGGTAATGGGTGAAGAAATAAGTATTAATGAAATACCAGATTTTAATGATTTTTAAATAAAAAAATAAGTTAATAAATATTAATTATAGAAAAGTGAGGCATAACATGAGTCAGAGTTTAAAAAATATCTTAATTTCTGTATTTGTTGGAATAATTATTTTCTTAATTTTAGCTATAGGATATAATTTAAAAATTATTCCTATTTCAATTAATGTTTCAAATACGATTCAATCTATTCAAAAACAGGTAGATCAAATAGGTATAGAATTTTTAGGACAGGTTCAAATCGAAAGGGCAAAGATGAAGGATCTGGCCGAAAATTCTTTTATAATAGATAGTTTTGCGAATCAAATAATTACTGATAAAGTTTATAGTGAAGTATATGAATATACTGTAAGAAATAAAAATTGCTATGGAATTACATTTGTAAATAATGATAAAACAATATTTTTTGTTTATCCTCCTTATGCTTCTAAAAGAAAAGGAATGGTCATTGCTTCTGAATATTTTAATTTCTTTTTAACCAAGGAATATTCAATATTACCTTTTCAAACTCCAAAAGAAGCTCAGACAACAGATGAAATTGTGCTTGGATATCCTATACAAAAAGATGGTAAGATACTTGGTATCGCTTTATTTCACTATTCTGGAACATCACTACTCACTGAACCAATCAAAAAAACATCTTTAAGTATTAAAGGCTTAGCATTTGTTAAATCATATAACATGATTGTATTTAACGTTGGTAAAAATATTCTTGAAGAAAAGGATAGATTTGCGGATATTTTAGCAGCTGTCAATGAAGATAATAAAACAATTGGTCCTATAAAGGTTGGTGATTCTAAGTACTACTTCTTCTCAAGCCAAATAAGCAAATCTGGTAAACAGGTAGTCGTAATCCCTTATGAAAAGGTTGGAACTCCCTTAGTTGTTCAGATAGTCATTTCATTTTACCTAATCACAATTATTATCTTAATTACTTATGTTTTATTAGCGTTTTTCTTTTCTCCAAAGGAAGAAAAAGTTGAATTACAGGGAAATAAATACTATCAGAAACCACCAGAATTTGAAGAAATAAAAAATGAAGAAGAAGAGGAAGAATTCCTTTCTGCTGTTTCAAGTGAAGAAAAGAAAAAAGATTTCTTTTTTGAAGAAGTAAAAAGTGAAAAGCCACTTGATACAGCTTTAAAATCATTGGTAGAAGAAGTATCTCAGAAAAAATCTCCTTTAGAAGTTACTCTAGATGAACAGTATGTTTTTACTCCTCCTGAACCTTTAACCTCTGAGGAACTTCCTGAAATATCTCTTGAATCTAAAGAAGAAAGCATTCAACTACCCGACATTGAGGAAGAAGAGGTAATTGAGGAAAAGGAATTTGAGAAATCCACAAACGAATTACCAAGTCTGGAAGAATTAGAAGAATCAAAAGAAAGTTATACAGAACTGGGAAAAGAACCTGAAATTCAAGCAAAAGAAGAATTTGAATTACCCGAAGAAGTTGTCTCTATTTCAGAAGAGATGAAAACTCTAGAAGAAATGGAAATTCCAGAAATTCAACAAGAGAATATTGAAGAAAAAGGTATTGAAGAAATTGAAATCAATGAAAAATCCGATACATTTGTAATTCCCGATATTGGAGAGGAAAAAGCCACTGAAAATGAATTTACAGAGGAACTTCCACCATTAGAAGATTTTTCTGAGATAGAGCAAGAAGAGAAAAAAACTGAGATAGAGGTAGGAGAAGTAGAGGAAACTGGATTTACTGAACTTCCAGAAATAGAAAGTCAGACTGAGACTTTTGAAATTCCTGAATCAATCGATCAAACAAGTGTAGAAGAAGAAAAGCTTCCTTCACTTGAAGATCTTGTAGAAATTAAGGAAGAAGAAGTAACTAATGAAGAGCAACCTCTAAATATTGAATCAAGTGTTGAACCTTTACATAAAGAAGAAAGTGAATTTACCGAATTGCCAGAATTAGAACAAGTTGAAGAAAAAATGAATATTGGAGCAGAAGATTTAAATATAACAGAAAATCCAGTAGAAGAAGATTATTCTGTTGAAAAAAACGAAGAATTTGAAATACCTCCAATAGAAGATCTTGATAAAGAATTACCTTCAATGGAAATACCTTCACCAATAGATAATATTGATAAGATTCCAGAGGAAATACTTGATATGGAACCTATTGGAAGTATTGCTGAAGAATTAGAAACAGAAAAATCGAATGAAAATTTTACTGAAGAAGTTAATGTTGAACTTAAAAATATTTCAGAAGAAGAAAGTGAATTCTTTGGAGACATATCATCCGAAGAAATTGCGTTATCAGCAGAAGAACTGGAAAATGTAACAAAAGATGTAGATCAGATCTTAGAAAATAATGAAGAGATGGAATTGCCTGAAATAAAAGAAGAAGATATTAATAATTCTTACGATGAAATAAAACCAGATATAGAAAATATGGAAGAGTTAAGTTTACCAGAAATAAATGAAGAAGATATAGAAAAAACTATTGAAGAAAGTAAATCTGAGCCTGAGGGTATTGAAAACCTAGATTTACCAGAAATAAATGAAGAAGATTTTAAGAATGCAGATTCAAGTTATACAAAGACAATTACTTCAAATGAATTGCCTTATGACGATCTATGTAGTTCATTTGTAAGTAAATATCAAGTTGATGAAATCGCTTTTTATAAAGCCGAAGGAGATGTTTTTACATGTAGTGGTAGTTCAAATCCTGGATTTTCTGAAATCCAATTTGAAATTGATGAACCTATAATAGAAAAACTTTCAACATTAAGAAAAGATATATTTATACCAGAAGGTATAAATAAATTTGAACCATTACTGCAGAAAAAGGAAGAACTTTTTTCAAATATGAATGCGATGTATGTTCATGGTATTTTTGACGAAGGACAACTTTTAGGTGCAATCTTTATTTTTTCAAGTAAATCCAATGAAAAAGATAAGGAAGAATATTATCATATAGCAACCAAGCTAGCGGAGCTATTAGTATAATAATTTTACAAGAAAATATTATATGATAAATTTTTTTCATCTAATTTAAACAGTTAGATTAATCATTTTAGATGAAGGATTACTAATGAATTTTAAATATCAACAACAAAATAGACCAATACCAATAACATATATTCTCATAGGTATAAATGTAATTATTTACTTTATATGCAGGTTAGGCATAATCCCATGGAATTTTGTAATTACAAGATTTTCACTTGTTCCTTATTTTGTATATACGAAACTATATTTGTGGCAATTTATTACTCACTTTTTTTTGCATGATATTTCTGGAATTGGGCATATTTTTTTCAATATGTTTGCTCTTCTTATGTTTGGGATACCCCTCGAAAGAATGTGGGGACAAAAAAGATTTTTTCTATTTTATTTTTTATCTGGCATTTTTACCGGGGTTGTCTCTTCTTTAATTTATACCTATATTTATTTGAAAACCGGAATGTTAGCACCCATGATAGGAGCATCAGGAGCAATTTATGCTTTAACTGTTGGCTTTGCTTTTACATTTCCGAATGCCATGGTAATGTTATTTTTCTTCTTTCCTATTAAAGCTAAATATTTACCTTTGGTTTTTTTAGTTGGAGATTTATTAGCTGAGTTTTCAGGAAGAGGTGGAAACACTGCTCATTGGGCGCATCTTGCGGGATTACTTGTAGGATTTATTATTTTTGCTATAATGTTCAAATTAATTAGAGTTAATATCACAATAACCAAAAAAGGAAAAAAAGGATTTTCAAATAATTCGACTTTTAACCCAAAATTAAAAATGTCTCCTCAAGAGTTAGCTTTTTTCATAAATATGTGCATCTATAAACTAAAAAATAATATAAGATTCTCTGATCAAGAAATATCAACATTAAAAAAACTCAATGAAATGGATAAAAGAGATGTAATAGCTTTGTGCAATCCTTCTGATTTTAAGTATGATGGTGAAAAGTGTATGAATTGTAGGGAGTTATTACATTGTATACTCAGAGATGTTATTAGTAAACAAGGGATAAGTTAATGAAGATAACTATGTTTGGTGTAAGAGGTTCTTTCCCTGTTCCAGGTTTTGCTACATATAAATATGGTGGAAATACAAGTTCTATTTTAGTTGAATTTAATGAAAAAGAATATCTAATTATTGATGCTGGTACAGGTATTAGAAATCTAGGGAATTATCTTTTAGCCACTAAAGAAAAACCGTTAAATATAAATATTCTTTTTACTCACACTCATTGGGACCATATTATGGGAATACCATTTTTTGCTCCTATCTATGAAGGAGGATGTTCTATATCAATGTATGGACCAGAATCTTCAAGTGAACAAACATTGAAAGATATAATTTTATCACAGCTTGAACATAAATATTTTCCAGTATCAGTCCATGAAATAGGAGCTAATATTAATGAAGTTCAACTTTCTGAAACAAGTTTTGAGATTTTTAATGCAAAGATATCTACAATAAGGTTAAATCATCCATGCACTACCTTAGGTTATAAAATTGAATACAATGGTAAAAAATTTGTTACAGTATACGATCATGAGCCATATGAAAATTTTTTTATGGATGATATACAAGCAAAAACTTTAAATGGAAAAGCTTCTAAAGAAAAGATTTCAAAATTAAATTTAAAGCTTATCGATTTTTGCCATGATTCTGACTTCGCAGTCGTAGATACTCAATATACAAAAAAAGAATATTTTATGTCAAAAAAAGGTTATGGGCATTCCTACTATGAATATTCTCTTGCTTTAGGTATTAAGGCAAATGTAAAATCAATTATTTTATTTCACCATGACCCATCAAGAACCGATAATCAGCTTGATTATATATCTGAAACCATTGATAAATATCTAATAGAAAATGGATATAAAACAAATGTTATTCTTGCCAAAGAAGGATTAACGGTAGAGTTGTGAATATAGTTTTATCTGGCTTTATGGGTGCTGGCAAGTCGACAGCTGCAAAATTCCTTTCAAATCATTATTTAGTGTATGATCTTGATGATGTTATAGAAAAAGTATCAGGATTATTAATTTCAGATATTTTTAAATATAAAGGTGAAGATTTTTTTAGGGAAATTGAATCTAAAATTTTCGATTATTTATTAAATTATAAAAATCTTTTAATTTGCCTTGGTGGAGGCACATTATACTACTATAATAACAAAAATAAACTTAAAAAAAATTGTCATTCAATTTTTTTGTATTCCCCTTTAAAAATATTATGGGAAAGAGTTCAGAATAGCGAAAGACCACTAATTTTTAATTATGATAATTTTGAAAAAATATATTTTGAAAGATTACCTTGTTATCTTAAATATAGTGATATAATTATAGATACATCTCTTAATTCATGGGAAGAAAAAGTATTATGCTATATTAAAATACTAAAATTTTCGCAAAAAATTGAAATTGTTGATTGTAATATTCTTATTGAAGATATAAAAAAATTATGGGATAAAATAATTACTAAGGAATTTAATGATGATTGAAAAGGAACTAAAATATTTAATTTCAAAGTTAGATTATTTAAAGTTAAGAGAATATTTTGAAGAATATGGAGAAGAAAAAAAAATAATTTATTTAAAGACTTATTATTATGATACAATCCCTTTTACTCTATTACCTAGTATAGTTTTTAGAGTTAGAATTAATGAAAATACAGAGCAAATTTTTTTAGGTGTAAAGGCAAATATTAAAGGAAGATTAGAGAATGAAATAAACAGTGAACTACAGGTAGCCAAAGAATTAAATTATGAAATAAATGAATTGAAAATAGATAAAATTCAAAAAAAATTTCCTCTTTCAACAGATAATTTAAAAAATATAGGGCTAAATGAAAATGTTATTTCATTTATAAATGAATTGAAAAAAGATTTAAATATAAAACAAGATTATTTAGAATTTCTTGGTATTACCGAGATAGAAAGGATGAATGGGAAAATTGCTTTTTACAATATGCCATTTGATTTAGATTATACAAAATACTATAATATTAATGATTCTACAAAATACTTTGAAGATTATGAACTTGAAATTGAAGATGAAAGCCCTGATAAGTTTATAAATATAATACAATCAATATTTAAGCAAAAAGAAATAAAAATCCTTGGAAGCGAAAAGAAAATTAGAAGATTATTAAAATATTTTACTCCCCATGATAATTTATAAGAGTCTTTATATCATATTTACCAAGCAATTTATCATAATTTAAAAATGGAAGACCTATTACTGCTGCAATTCCTGCAACTTTACCACCTGATTTCTCAACAAGATTTGCGATGGCTTTTAAGGTTCCACCAGTAGCTATAAGATCGTCTATGAGTAGATACTTTTTACCTGAAATTATATCTTCTTTTTGAATTTCAATGGTTTCCTGACCATATTCAAGAGAATAACTTTCCGAAATTGTAGGTCTTGGAAGTTTCCCTTTTTTTCTTGCGAGTATAAGTGGTACATTGAATTTAAGAGATAAAGGAGAACCAAATATAAAACCTCTGGATTCGACAGCAATAATCCCATCTATATCCGATTTTAAATAATAGTCATAAAGATTTTCTATAGCAAGATTAAATACCTCTGACTTTAATAATAATGAAGTAATATCATAAAAAAGAATTCCTTTTTTTGGGAAATCTTTGACTTTTGCTATTGCATTATCAAGTATTTTTTCAAGGTTATTCATTTCTTTCTCCAATTATTAAATTGAATTATAGCTAATTTTTATCATAGCAATTTCAAATCTCAAGTGAAAAATTGACTAATTTATGTAAAAGTTTATCTTGGTTTTGGAATTTAAAATTAAATTAAATAATAAATGACAGGAAAAGTGATGACAATGCCAGATATTCATTTTATTGGTTTTCTTCCTGAAGATAATAGAAAAATCTTAGGTCTAACCGATGACCTTGAATATCCCTTCTTACCTTTATTGATTAATCATTCGATATTTTCATTAAATATAATTAATGGTATTCAAAATAATTTTTCATCTTACTCTTTTCTTTTTGATTATGATAATAAAAAAATAGTGGAATATCTTTCAAATCCAGGTTTTTCTGTAAGATTTGAACAAATTGGAATTTCTACTTCAGATAATTTTAGATATTTTTCAAACTCTATAATAAATTTTATAAATAATTCCAAAATTTCTGAAGAAGATTATTTAGCTTTTATTCCATGTAATATAAATTATTTATGGTTTTTTGAAAAAGATAAGTTAAAAGAAAATTGTTATATATTAAACTTTTCTAGCACAGAAGAAAAAGGATTTATCATCAAATCAAAGTTTATAAAGTTTATTTTTGAGAAAGAGAAGATAGAGCATTTCAAAGATTTATATAAAAGCATAATTGAAAATATTAAATTAAACATTCAACCTCAACAACAGTTAAAATTTATTATAAATAATTTGAAAGATTATCTTGATTTACATTTATTATTATATCAAATACCAGAATTAAATCTATTTATTAATTCTCTTTCACATTTCTTTGATAAGATTGGTGAATCATATATTTCTAAAGAAGGAGAAATACTAAATTCATTTGTAGGACATAATTCTGTAATTAGAGGTAAAGCCGAAGATTCAATAATTTTTAACGATGTCATAATTCTTTCAGATACTCATGTTCAAAATTCAATTATTCTTCCTGGAAATGTACTTGCAAAAGGAGTCAAAATAAAAAACTGTATCATTGGTATTAACAAAAACCCGATGAAAGATATTACAATTGGTCCTTCGACAAAAATAGGTTTTCCTTCACATAACAATTTAAAGAATATAGTTTATGAGAATGAACTTCCTGAAGGATACAGCTTGATTGGAAATGGAATACTATTACCAGGTGGAATTAATATTGGTAAAAATTGTGTTCTAAGAGGGAAAATCAACATACTTGAGTTAAAGAAGATGAAAACTCTTGTTGATGGAGGTACTTTTGAACAAGACAATAACATTTAAAGAACCTTCATTAAAAAGAGACGATTTGTTATCTGTTCTTGATGCCATTGCTAAAAGGCAAATATTTCCAAAAGAAATTTATGAAAAAACAGTCAATATTTTGCAGGAAATTCTTGGATTAAAAAATATTTTATTGGTATCTTCAAAATATGTAGCAATACAGCTAATACTTCAAGTTTTTGGTAAAAAATATAATGAATTATATAGTGCAAATGATACAAATGCCTTCTATTTTAATCAATTTTCTGGTTTCTTTAACAAAATTACTCCAATAGATATCAATCAATACTCTCTTTTCTTTGACCCGGAAATATTAACTGATTTAGGTAAATCTATTCTATTTTTTTCATATAATTTAGGATATCCAGTTGATATAAAGTTTATAGAGCAGATAGATATAGTTTCACTGGCAGATTTTTCTGGGGCATTATTTGTAAAAAAAGACAATAAATATTTGATTAATAATGTTGATTTTGCTATCTGCTCTTTTAAAGATGAAGAAATTGTAACTTCGGGGGATGGTAGTCTTATATATATTAAAGATGATAAAATATATGATAAAATTAAAAACTATGCTTTTAATAACAATCTTTTTCTATCAGATTTTAACTGTTCTTTACTTATGAGTCAAATTAATAAAAAAGATAAGATAATTGATTCCAGGAAAAAAATTTTTTTTAGTCTATATGAACAAACAAAAGATAATATAGGTGAAGTAGATTGGTTTGATTCAAGACTACTATTAGAAAAATGGACAGAAGTTGAACTTAATCAAAATGCAAGTTTTACAACCTTTACTCTATATGCAAATGACATAAATTTAGCAAAATCAATTGCAACTCAGATGGGTATTGAAATAATCGAAGTCATAAATACCCCTTTATCTTTAGAATTAAAACTACCAAAAAGCTTTCCAGTAACAGAGAAAATTGCCAAACATGCTATTTTTATTCCTTTTTATCCTTTGTTAGATTTAAATGATTTGAATAGGATCGCTTTTTTTATGAAAAAGATACAAAATATTGAAAAATAACGATAATATGTTAAATTAAATGCAATAATTATTTTGATAATTTTTCGATTAAATAAAATTTAATAAATTGAGTTATAATGATTGATATTGAACTGGAAGCTAAATTTGATAATTTTGTTAAACTAAGGGAAAATATTTTTTATTTTTTAGAAAGCTATAATTGTCCTAATACAGTAACTTCTGAAGTATTGATTGTTGCAGAAGAAGTATTTACCAATATTATAAAACATTCATATCTTGGGGAATGCTTAAAAAAGATATTTATAAAAATAAGTATGGTGGACAATATATTGATTTTAAGATTTATGGATGATGGTAAGGCTTTTTGTAATATTCATATACCAGATTCTCTGGCTGATATAAAAAAAAAGATTGGAGGTCTTGGTTTATATTTGATAAGTAAACTTTCCGATTCATATAAATATTATAGAAATGGTAACTGGAATATAAATGAAATAACAAAAAAAATAAAATAATAAAATTTTATAATAATGTTATAGGGAAAAAGTAAATAAGGTGGGGAGCATATGAAATATCTGATTGAAGAAAGAGAAAATGTAATTATTGTATATTTCCAGGAGAAACTGGATATAAATGCAAGTTTGGAAGTCGAAGAAGAATTAACTGAAAAACTTGAAAAAGATATTAACTTCATGATATTTGACTTCAAAAATACTCAGTATATTTCTTCTTCTGGTATTAGAGTAATAGTAGCTACTCACAAAAAACTTGAAAAAAGAAATGGTGCCCTTTATATTACAAATGTTTCGGAATCTGTAAAAGTAGTATTAAAATTGGTTGAACTGGACAAAATTTTGAATATAGCAGATAATACAGAAACTGCTTTATTGGAAATAGATGGTAGAAAAAAATAATATTGCTTTTTTTATTTACGAAAAAGATCATCAAGCTCTTCATTTTACCGAGAAATTTAAGCAGTCTATAAGAGAAATAAAAGATATTAATTCTTATTTTTTCCCATTAAAAAGGGATAATGTCGGATTTCATTTCCTTAAAGAAAAACCTTCTGAAAATCAAAATTTTGATCTAGCTGTATCTATTGGTGGAGACGGAACTTTCCTTTTTACAGTATCTTATTTTTATGATAATAATATCCCTTTTTTACCTGTAAATAATGGAAGGCTTGGTTTTTTAGCCTGGAATTATATCGAAGAACTTAAAGAAGAATTAAGAAATTTTATTGAAGGAAATTTTATAGAAGATGTTCGGATGCTATTAAAAACAAATATTGATATAGAAAATTTAGCATTAGATCAGAAATCTGAATATTATAGTTTAAACGAAATTGCTATATCCAAATTTGAGTTTTCAACACCACTTGAAGTTCTGGTAAAGTTAGATGGACAAAAATTATTACATTACTGGGGAGATGGTATTATTGTAGCAACTCCAACAGGTTCTACTGGTTATTCTTTGTCCGCAGGTGGTCCTATTATTTGCCCAACATTAGATTCAATCATAATCACACCTATATGCCCCCATTCTTTTACTGTAAAGCCAATTGTCATAAAATGTAGTCATGAGGTTAGTATTACAATACTTAATAAGAGGAAAATAACAATTACAGCTGATGGACAAAGAGGTGTTTCATTTGTTGGTGGAGTAAAACATTCAATAACTGTTAAAAAAGCAGAAAAACCTATTAAAATTATTCGAGCAAAACAAATGACTTTTTTTGATATTATTTCTAAAAAACTTGGATGGGGTTTATAAACAGTGCTAAGAAGAATTTATGTAAAGAATTATGCATTAATCAAAGAGATTGAAGTCAATTTCGATAAGGAGTTTACAATTATTTCTGGAGAAACAGGAGCAGGAAAGTCAATTTTAATTAATTCTTTATATCTTGCATTTGGTGAACCTATAGATACTACTTTTCTTTTAAACAAAGAAGAACCGATAATCATTGAGATTGAATTAGATGATATCCCTCAAAATGTTAAAGATGAGGGGAGTGAATTTGGTATAGATTTTACCTCTAATGATATTATAATAAGAAGAATATATAATCCTAAAATCTCCAAGAACTCATATCTTGTAAATGATATACCGGTTCCAAGAACTTATCTTTCTTCAATTTTTAAAAATACAGTTGAGCTCGTTGGTCAACATGAAAATTCCAAGTTATTGAATGTCGCGACCCACATAGATTTACTGGATAGTTTTGCAAAAATAAAGGATGACGTCCAGGAATTTTCAAAATACTATAATTTATTAAAGAAAAAAGAGCAAGAGTTTGAGAATTTAACAAACCTTAAGAAACAACAGATTAAAAGAATAGATTATTTAAATTTCGCAATAAATGAGATAAATAAGATTAATCCTAAGATAGAAGAAGAATCTTTATATGAAGAAAGAAAAAAACTTTCTCATTCAGAAAAAATAGTTTCAACATTAACCGAGGCATTAAATTACTTAAAAAGCTCAAACTATGGTTTAAATAAATTATTTATTCTTAAAAAATCTATAGATGATTTGATTTCTTATGATTCTACATTATCCAGTATATCACAGAATTTTCAAGATTCTTATATAATATTACAGGATACCGAGCAAGCAATAGCTTTATATATTGAAAAGGTTGATTTTTCAGAAGAACATATAAGATTTTTAGATGAAAGATTGGACCAGCTTGAATTATTAAAGAAAAAATATGGAAATACAATAGAAGAAATTTTAAAGACAAAAGAAACCTATCAGCAGGAACTTAATAACTATGAATCATTAGATGAAAAGATGGAGCAGCTTCAAAAAGAAATAGCAAACTTAAAACAAAAAATAGCCCATGATGCTATAACAATTTCTCAAAAAAGAAGAGTTGCAGCAAAAGAACTCGAACTTTTAGTAAATGAAAACCTTAAAAAAATTGGGATGGAAGCCTCAAAATTTGCTGTCTCAATGGAATATCAAAAGGATGAGGAATCTTTTTGTCAAATTAATAACATTGGCTATAAGGTAAATTCAAATGGAATTGATACAGTTGAATTTGGTCTTTCATCAAGCCCATCTCTTCCAGTTAAAAGCCTTAGAAAGATCGCATCAGGTGGGGAGATTTCCAGAATTATGCTGGCAATAAAAAAGGCACTTATTGAATTTGAAGAATCTCAAGCTATTATTTTTGATGAAATAGACGCAGGAATTGGAGGAAAAACTGCTGATTTGGTTGGAAATGAAATATCTCAAATAGCTAAACAAAGACAAATAATTTGTATAACTCATCTTCCCCAAATTGCATCTTATGGGACTCATCATTTTAATGTTATAAAAAATATTAATGGAAAGGATGTTTATATTTCAATTCAAAAACTAGATAAACAGCAAAGAATTTCAGAAATAGCAAGAATGTTAAGTGGTCAACCAGATTCTGAAGCCGCACTCGAGCATGCTAAACAGCTCTTAAATAAAAACTAACTATAAAAAAAGAAGAACTATTACAAAAAAATTAATAAAAAAAAATTAGGAAAAAACAAATTTAAGAATAATAAAACTATAGGCAAAGCATAAACTTAAGAAAATATAAAATTAGATAAAAAGATTTAAATAAAATATAAATCAAATAAAGAAAAAAAAAGGTATGATTATTTATGAAGAAAATAACAATTGTTCTAATAATTTTAATTTTTATTGTCTTTACTGTTTTACCAATCCTTTCGCAGGATGCTAAATCATTATTTATTGAAGCCATTAAAAAACAACAGACTCTAATTCCCAAGACTTTTAGTTGTAATATATCCTCGACTATTTTTAATGACTTTTTCAAACAGCTTCCAGCAGATGCTTTTTCGAAACAAATACAAGATTTACAAATTATCTTGAATGTCGAAAATGGTAAAATTTCAATAAAAATTGATGGAATTAAGCCAGAATATAACGATTTTGCTCTTTCATATTTTAATATTTATACAGAGCTTTTATCATATGTATTTATATCTGAAGAAGATTTGAAAAAACAGTTTGAAAACTATACTATTAGTTATGATAAAAATCTTTTTATATTAAAAGATAATTCAGAACTTGTCTCATATAACTTTTTATTCACAAATAATCTTATAACTTCTATAGTTTTTTTTCAGGATAATAGCAAAAAAATGCAAATAACTATCTCATATTTCGCTTTTAAAAATTATCAGCTTGTTAAAACAATAAATATCATAAATTATGATGATAAGGGAAATATAAAAGACAATATTATTATAAATTTTACAAAGTATAAAATATAAATTATCTTATGAATTTTGTTAATAGATTATTTTACAACTTTGGTTTTGATATTTTGAAATTATATAAATTCATAGTTAATTGGCTTTTATTATAATTTAAAGAATATGAAAAAATAGTTAAATTATAAAGTTGAAAAGAATATTGCAATACAATGAAATTTATAAAGCCATAAGATGCAGATAGTATTAAGATTATATCTTCAAGAAAACATTAGACCCGATGAGCAATTAAATAAAATATTTCAAAAAATTAACATAAAAGAATTTAAAATCACAAAAAAATCTATTGATGCTAGAAATAAAAGCAGAATAATCATTGAATATCAAATAATTTTGAATAAAGATGATTCTGATAAATTAATAAAAATAAAAGAAGAAAAGATTAAAGAATTTAATATTCAATCTATAAGAAAAGATGATACAGAAGATAATTTTTTAGATATTAACTCAAATATATATAAGATTAAAGATTTTAATACTAACGATAAAATGAATAATTCTTTTAAAACAAGACCAGTAATAATTGGTTTTGGTCCTGCTGGGATTTTTGCAACTTTTGCCTTTTTAGAAAATGGCATAAGTCCAATTGTTATTGAGATGGGAGAAAAGGTTGAACAAAGGATAGTAACAATAGAGAAGTATTTTAAGCAAAAAATATTTAATCCATATTCAAATATAAATTTTGGTGAAGGTGGTGCAGGAACATTTTCAGATGGAAAGCTTTTAACAAGAAGTCGAGACTATTTAAACCAAAAAATTTTTAATATATTTACCTACTTTGGCGCACCTAAAGAGATAATATATGAAGCAAATCCACATATCGGAAGTGATAATTTAATAAAAGTTATTTCAAATATAAGAAGTTTTTTTGAAGAAAAGGGTGTTGAATTTTATTTTGACACAAAACTTCAAAATATTGAAGAAAATACAATATCAACAGAAAAAGGTAAATGGCGTCTTATTTTAGAAAATATAAAGGGAAATGAGAGTTTTTATCTTTTTTCAGATATTATAATAATTGCAAGTGGTCATAGTAGTAAAAATATTTATAAGATTTTATATAAACTTGGAGCAACTTTAGAACCAAAACCCTTTGCAATAGGATTTAGGGTCGAGCACCCAAGAGATATAATAGATAAAAATCAATATGGAAAGTTTTATAAGATACTACCTTCTGCAAATTATAAGCTTTTATTTAAAGGTAGTGTTTCAACTATCTTTTCTTTTTGTATGTGCCCTGGTGGCGTGGTTTTGCCTTCAAATAGCGAGGAAGATGAGATTGTTACAAATGGGGCTTCAAAATATCTAAGAGATGGTATTAACTCAAATTCGGCAATTGTTGCATCGATCAACAATGCTCAGGTAGAGCGATATATAAGTGAAATAGATAAGATTTTACCTTCAAAAGTTAAGGAATTTATAGATACACAAAAGCCTATAAAATTCAATGTCGGTCTTATTTCTGAAAATATAATAAAAATAAATAAAACTAATGATAAAGTTGAGTTAGAGATAAAAAATGATTATGGCGAAAATACAATAAGATGTCTTGATTGGGAGAAAAACCTTATCTTTCAGCAAATTTTTGAAAAATTGCCATTTTATTTAACAAGTGAAAAATTTTCTGCACCATTTGCAAATATAAGTGATTTATTAGATAAGGAAGATTTTGATTTAAGAAATACAGATTCAAAACCAAAAATAAAGACTACTTATCCTTTTGATTTATATCAAACAAATCTTTTGAAGTTATTTTCAAATCAGATGCAGGATGATTTTAAAAATGCTTTTAAATACTTTGATAAAATAATAAAAGGTTTTATTGAAAAAGGAATAGCAATAGGTTATGAGACAAGGACTTCTTCACCTATAAAAGTAATAAGAAAAGAAGATGGACAGGTTCTTGATGGTATCTATATGATTGGGGAGGGAAGCGGATATTGTGGTGGTATAACAACATCTTCTGTCGATGGATATAAAGTTGCATCTAGTATTGCAAAAAAATTGTTATAAGTTAACTTTTATTTGTTGCACCCGTAGCTCAAGTGGATAGAGCATCAGATTGCGGATCTGAGGGCTGGGTGTTCGAGTCACCCCGGGTGCGAATATCTTTCATATATTTCATAAAGAAAAGTGAAACCAAAACAACAAAAGCTCCAACCATAAATACAACTTCATATCCTACTTTAATCCAGATTATTCCACCAATAATTGGCATGACAACAGCGGCTATATGATTCATCGCAACACCAGTAGATAATGTTGGCCTTAAATCTTTTTTAGGTGCAATTTTGTTTATATAGGAAGTAAGACTGATACTTCCAAGATATAAAATATTATCTAGATTGTAGCATATTATTAACAAAATAAGTTTGTGTATAAATGCATATCCTAAAAAAACAAAGAAAACTAGAAAATAGCTTATAAAAAGAACTTTTTTTTCAGAGTATCTATCTATAAATCTTCCAATAGTTGGACTTATAAGTATAACCAAGATCGAATTGATAAAAAGAAGTATTGCTGTTAATTGTACAGATATGTGATAAACCTTAACAAGAACAAATATCGCAAAGGTTATAAAAATCTGCTTTCTGCAGCCTTCTAAGAAGGTCAAAACATAATAAACCCAATACTCTTTTTTTAATACAATTTTTGGTTTTTCCTTTATTCCAACTGTTTTTGGTAGCATAAAGTAAAAGATAGATGCTATAATAAGGCTAATGCTTGAAGCTATGAAAATATATTTATAAGGGATTAATTTGCCAAAGGCTATTATAAAGCCCATAGCAAGAAATTGGCCGACATAACTCATCCTTTGAACAAGACCAAGCATCCTTCCTTCATGATTAACCTTCGAAAGATATAATGCAATTGTATTCGAAAGCGGAAGATGAATGTGAAGTCCAAGACTTGCGAAAAAACCGATGAAAAGAAGTTGATTCCATCTTGTGGCAAATCCATAAAAAAAATAACCAATTGCCATCATTAAGGCAGAAATGCCTGCAAGGTATTGCTCCTGCCAGAACATTAAAAGTGAAACAAAAAATACTGCGATAATTCCAGGAGATTCCCTTAAAGATTCATATATACCAAGTTGAGATGGCAGGATTTTAAGTTTTTCTACTGCGAAATTATTGAAAATTCCACTTTGTAAGGTAGAACCAATATATGTAAAAATAAGGGCAACAAAGAAAAGATAGATGGCTTTATTTTCTTTTTTAAGCATTTTTATTATATCTATAATTGTTAATAATTTGTTTTTATTAAATTAATAAAAAGATAATAAAGATTAAATGAAAAATTAGAAATTACAACAAAAAAAGGCTATCGCTTTTTGATAGCCTTTTTTTCTATTAAAATAAAATTTTAAATTTCTTTATTAATTTATATTGTAATAGATTCAATATTAAAAACCAAGTTTTTACATACCTGCACCAAAAAGGTTACCTTCAAAACTTAAATTCCAGGTAGTATTATTAACAACAAAATCATTTACATAAGCTACAAAACTTCCTGTAAAGCTAAAAGAATAAATACCATCAGAATTTTCATCTGTCACTGTGAAAGTTGTCTGATATTTTGCATCAAATTTTACATCCTGAGTTTGACCATTTTTAGTAACCTGTAAATTGCCATATGCAATAATAGTCCCTGAAAACCCGCTTAGGCTAATAGATATATCTGCAACCCAGTAAACTGTACCTGAAACAATATATGTTTCATCATTATATATTAAGTTTGTATTGTTATATGTAAAAGAAACACCACTAAACTCTGTAGTTACATCTGATGCAAAATGAGAACCAGAAAACGCAGTGGAAAATTGAGATTCAAGAAGTTCATCATAAGTTATTGTTGTAGAAGTAAAGACATCTACTTTCGATTTTTGAACATCTGAATCTCCCATCATAAAACCTTTTAACATCGCATTTGTGAAATTTTCTGCATCAGCTTCATTTGTTATTGGTGCACAGCTAAATAGAAAAGTAAAAGATATGAGTAAAATAAATACAATGATAGACTTTTTAGAAACAATCTTCATAAATCCTCCAACTGAAAATTTATTTCATAGAATATACAATTAATTTAATAACACAAAAATACATAAAACCAAAAATTTTTATAAAACTTTTTTCTTTTAATTTTTTAAAAATAATCATTAATTAGATGTATAACAAAATTATGGAGAGGTGCGAGAGTGGTTGAATCGGCCGGTCTCGAAAACCGGTATACCATAACTGGTATCAAGGGTTCAAATCCCTTCCTCTCCGAATTTATTAATAAATATTTATTTATAATCATTTATTTATATCACAATTTGAATTTTTAAAAATCCCTCTTATCATTTTAATAGATGTTTAAGCCGATATTAAGAAATGATTGAAGAAAGCTAATTTCATAGGTTAAATATTATAATAAAAGTACTCAGCTTAAAAAATATTAAAATAATAAAGGGAAATCAGATATGATAGAAAATAATCCAAAAGTTAATCAATTTCTTGAACATCTTTTAAGTCTTCCAGCTATAAAAAAAGATACACCTATAGGTGCTGAACAGCAGATTATAACATTTATCAAGACAAATCTTCCAAAACTTGAAGTTTCCTTTACAAAACCAGAATTTTTCCCTGATATCCCTGCTAAAGATACGATATCGTATATTCTTTCTACCTTACAAAAAAGAGTTTTTGAACAATCCTTAAATTTTTTTAAAAAAGTGATTAATTCTGAGATAGACTTTTCAGTGCTCAGAAAAATTAGAAAAAGACCTGTTGATGAAGAAAAAATAAAGGAAAAAATGATTAATTTAATAGAGGAAATGTTGCAAGACCCCATATGCAGAATTCAATTAAAACCAGTATATTATATTTTAGAAATAAAATATATAAATAAAGTAATAGAATTATTGTTCGAAAGGAAAGCATTTACCTATAATGAGCTTGTAAGAGTTCAGAAATGTTATATAGAAGCTGGAGAATATATAAGTTACCTAAAAATTCTTCTTCTCTTATCTGGCTTTCCAAATTATTCAAAGGAAAATAAGAAAACTTTAACAAATGCTTCGACAAATGAAGAAAAGTTACAGATATGTTCAAATAGTGCTAAAATATTAGTCAGAAAAATTCCGGAAATAGATATTATGGAATATAAACTTGCTGTTGATTCAAATTTACCTGAAAATTTACTTGAAATATGGGAAGCAAGTTCAAGATTGCTTTTTATATTACTTCATCGTTTTAATGAATATGACCCTATGATGAAAACAGAAAAAGGAGCAGAGACTCCCGACAAAAGCTGGTATGGGGTTGCAAGGAAGATAGCCAAGGATTTTGGTTATAGTAAAGGAATTGTAGATGAGCTTTATTTAATAGCCAATGAGATAAAGTAATTAAAATATTATAAGAAAATTAAGGATAGATAGATGGTTAAGAAAACAAAATCAAATATTATATTAAAGATTTTAGAAGGATTTATTAATTTAGTTATTTTTATAAGTATATTGCAAATTCTATTTGAAGATATTGCCATAATAAGAGGATTAAATCCTAAGTTAAAAATAATTTTGATGTTTGTAGGATTTGGTATTGATATTATCTTTTCATTAGAATTTATTATAAGATCTATTTTATCTATCAAAGGTAGAGGCTTTATTAATTATATATTTTATCAATATGGTTGGATAGATTTTTTATGTAGTATTCCTTTGCTTTTAATGAATTCTCTTCCTTCTTTTATTCTTTTTATTACTTCTAAAACTCTGTCAAAAACCTCTGTGGGTTTTATTAAAATAGTAAGAATAATAAGAGCGATAAGAATAACAAGAATTTTAAGAATATTAAGAGTTCTTAAAATTTTAAAAAATCTTCAAAATGCAAACAGCAAGATGGCTCAAAATCATCTATCTCAAATACTTGTTATTTTTATTTTTTCTTTGTTATTGTCATTGATAGGATATTCTTTTATTTCAGATTTCTCTGTAAATAAAATGGTTGAAAAGCAGATAGAAACTTATCAATTTGCACTTTTAGGATATAATCAAATAATAAATGATCTGCATGTAAACTCTAGGTATGAAGAGCTAAACCAGGTTTTAGCAAAAATTAAAAGCAGTTTCTTAGCAGATTCAAAAATATTGAGTGTTGAACTGACAAATCTTCCACCACAATTTAAATTGGATAATATGACAGTATATAAAAACAATAATTTTGATTATTTAGTAAACAATTTTTCAAGTGAACAGATTAATTCAGGATTTTTTAATCTTAAATTTTCTACTCAATATTTTGAAAATCTTAGAATTGGTGTTGAATTGCTTGTTTTTGTGGCTATAATTCTTGGCTCAATCTTATTTATTTTTATTTACCTAAAAAACTTTGTCAGCAGGATAAGCGATATAGTATATGTCATATTTAAAGGTATAAAACATAAAGATTATTATCTTATGGTTAAAATACCTGAGCAATATAAAGACGAAGAAATATTTGAATTCGCAAAATTCTATAATGATATTTACCTGCCCGCAAAAAGGAAGCTATATCAAAAAAGTGAGCAGGTCTCTAAAATTTCAATAGATGATTTAATGAATATGGATTTATAATAATACCTGTTTATTAAGTCTAATATGTTAAAAAATATATTAAAAAAATTCGGAAGGAAATTGTTTTAGTTTTCCTTCATCATTCAAATCTCTAACCAATGTGTTTTCAAAGGTTGCATGATCCGTATACCCTCTTTTTTCCCAGTAACCACTTGTATAAGTGTCTGTAAATTCAACTTTAACTACACTTTTTGCAGATTTATAACCCCAAAGATATGGTACTAAAAGTCGCACTGGTCCACCATAATCTTCAGTTAAATCATACCCATTAAATTTATATGCTAAAATTGTCTTTTCTTTAAATGCAATATTCAAATCAATTGTCGTGTCATAAATTAATTTATATGAATAGACTCTTAAGAATTTTGCATTATTTTTAATCTTGAAAATTTTAGCAATTTCTGAAATAGCAATACCTGTCCAATCTCCTTCAACCGACCATCTTGTGACGCTTGTAAGCCTTGTTTTGACTGTTTTTGAAGGTAGATTAAGTAGCTGTTTCCAATCTAGAACAACTGGATTTTCAACAAGTCCAGTTATTTCAACTTTCCAATTTTCTTTATCAAGTTTACCTGGATGACCTTCTGCCCAGAAAATGGGAGTATTATAATCTTTTAAATACTTCATTATAATTTCCATATCCAATTTTTAAAAATTTAATTTAATTTACTAAAAAAGAAAAGGTAAAACAATATAATTTTAATTGATTTTAAGTAAAATTTTATTAAAATCTTTTTGAATAGCTTTATTCTAAAGGATAGTAATGGATAAAAAAATAACATTTACTGGCAAAATGGATGAAAGGGATTTTAATAAACTTTTTTATTATCAAACATTATCAAAACTTTTTTTTATAATTCCTGCTTACTTTGCTATATTTGCTGTGCTTCTTTATGTTTTAAAAGTCTATACTAGTTTGGATTTATCTTTGTTTTTAATAGCAATTTTATCATTTTGTTCTTCGATTATTTTTATTTTGATCTATATTTTACTTTTATATAGAAGACTTAGAAAGGAATTTTTGCAGGATTTATCTAGCATAAAAGAACAGCAATATTTAATTGATGAAGATAGGATATCTATACTTGTTGAAGGAAGAAAAACAGATATTTTATACAAAGATTTGAAAAAAATAAAGGAATCTAAAGATTTTTTTATATTAAATCATAAAGCAAATGTTATGATAGCAATTCCTAAAAGATTTGTAGATAGCAAAGATTTTACAGCTATTAAAGAAATATTTAAAAAAAATTTATAATAAGGTAGTTACCATGTTGATAGAAAGAGAAAAATTATTGAATAATTTAATAGAACCACTTATTAAATTAGAATTTGTCAATGCTGCGTGGGAAATAGGAGCTATTGCTTTTAATAGGATTGATAAATATTCAGATATAGATTTAATGATTGATTGCAATGATGATAAGATTGAAGAACTTTTTCTCGTCATCGAAGATAAGTTAAATGAAATTGATTCTATTGAATTTGATTACAGAATGCCTTTCCCTTCTAATGCTGAATATCAGCAAAAATTTTATAAATTGAAAAACTATTCAAAGTACTTTACATTAGATCTTGCGATTTTAAAAAATAGTGCAAAAGAAAAATTTCTTGAAAGAGAGATTCATGGAAACATAAAAATTCTATTTGATAAAATTGACATAACCAAGGTCAAAGCTTTAAACAAACTAGAATTTGCTGAGAAGATTGATAATACTATTAATGACCTGAAAAAAAGGATGTTAATGTTTCATCAAATAGTCGAAAAGGAATTTTATCGAAACAATCCTTGTGAAGCTATTTATGGATACAATAGTTTAATTTTAAACTCTCTTATAACTTTAATCAGGATTTATTTTAATCCTTTTCATTTTAATTTCAGGCAAAGATATCTTCATTATGAGTTGGACAAAAAAACTATTAAAAAACTCCAGAATCTTTTTTTTGTTAAGGATACAACAGACTTAAAGAAAAAATATAAGATTGCTATGGAGTGGTTTAAGGAGCTAACATCAAACCTGAATAAACAACGAATATTAGAAATACTGGATATAAATTAGCAGTTTGGTTCTGTTTCCTCATTTAATAAATTATTTTGGTTAGAAGTTTTCAAATCTGAATCACTTTGAGAGTTATTTTCCTTAAATTCTTCAAGGTTGAAGTTTAAAAATTCTCTTCCTGCCTTCAAAATTATTAAAGGGAACAAGCTGAAAAATGCTATTAGAAATGAAAAAATCATTATATAGTCATATGGTAATATCTCACCTAAGAGCCCTCCAATAGCCATGCCTAGTGGAGTAAGACCACCTGAAATAGTACCTAAAAGGGCAAAAACTTTTCCTCTTTTATCTGAAGGTATAATTATGCTCATTATTGAGTTTATTATGGAGTTTACACAAGCATTACTTACTCCAACAATAAATATAACTGGCAACATTAAATAGCCATTTCTAAGCATTGGAAAAATTACTACAAAAGTTCCAAATACAACTGCACTAATTGCAAAGAATATAAATCTTTTTTCATCAGTAATTTTTATTATAGACATAACCATGAATCCAGTAAATAATCCAAAAGACATCATCGCCATGACATAGCCATAAATTTTTTCACCTAAATAAGAGGAAGATTTAAAAAATGGGATTATAAGTACAAAGCCAATCATAAAGAAAAAATTTAAAATGCAGGCATTAATAAAAACGAGTTTAATAGACTTATTTTTAGCGACATAGTTGAAACCACCTTTCAAGTCATCAATGAAATTAAATTTTTGAGTTTCATGTTTCACTTTAGGAACTTTTATAAAAATTTCAGTGAAAGCTGAAAATATATATGATAAACCGTTTATCAAGAACATAACAGGTGCTCCAAGAATCGTATAAATTAGTCCACCACTTGCACTTCCAATAATACCAGAACCAGTAAATATTAAAGAAAATAAAGAATTTCCCTGAATAATTTTCTCTTTGGGTATTATATCCGGAATAGATGATTGAGTAGCAGGATTGAAAAATGCAGCACATATGCCTAGGATAATACCCGCCAAAAAAACCATCCATATTTTTAATAGTCCCATGAAGGCTAAAACTGCTACCGCTGTTATAAAAATTCCCCTAATGACGTCCATAAGTACTATTATCCATTTTCTATCTGCTCTATCTACTAAAACGCCCGCAAAAGGCGAAATGACTAGTCTTGGAATCATAGAAGTAGCCATCAATGTTCCCATAAGGGCAGATGAGCCTGTCGTTGCAAAAACCCAAAAACCAAGAGCTATTTCATAAAAAACATCTCCTATGGCTGAAACCAGTTGTCCTTGCCAGAGAAGGAAAAAATTTTTATTCCAGACACTAATTTTCTTGCTATTAGAATTCATAAAATTTCCTTTTTGTAAGATTAATTAAAGATATAATGTATAAAATTTATTAGTCAATAAAAAAAGTAAAGAAAATTAATAGAATAATGAATAAAATCAAAAAGTTAATTAATATAATTAATTTATAGATTAATTATACTTATTTCTAATTTCTAAAAATTAACTCCTATTCCCCAGACAATATGATTTGCGATAAAACTTGCATCAATTTCGCCTTCTTCACCATTGTCAAAATACATTCCATAAAGCCAGGTAAAGGTGAATTTATATTCCATATAAAATTCAAAATGTTTAAAAAATTGTAATCTAAAGCCTATATTTAACCCACCACCAAAATTTGGAAAACCAAGTTGATATGAGTATGCTTGTTTCTCATCTGTGCCAGCAAGTTTTAATTCGGGGTGAGGTATGCATATACCAAAAGAAGCGCTTACATAAGGCTGCAAAATTCCTTGAGGAATTTTAGCTGTTTGAAAAAGCATCAACCTGTAAACAACGGAGAAAGATAGATGATTGACTCCATGAGAAACATTAAAATAAGAGATATAGTTACTGATTATATCCCAGGTATCAACAGGATTACCATCTGCATCAGTTCCAGTAATATGAACATTTTGAAGGCTGCTGCCAGGTAAAAAAACTTTAAAGTGAATAAATTCAATACCCCAGCCAAGATTTGGGTTATTTTTCATAAAATGATAAAACCTTATACCATAATATGGCTCAGTAAAAGCCTTTACTGCTCCAACAATATCACCCGCAAAAAGATTATCTATAAATGCATTTGGTATTATCGAGTTATCAGGGAAAAATGAGTAATCGTACATTATAACATCATGAAAGGTATAATCAAAAAAACCTGGATAATTTATTCTTATTTGAGCTATTACAGGCGAAGACATCCCTCTATTATATTCAAAATAGTTAAGAGGCATATCGGTATTTGTTGATGCGTTATAAGAAGTAAGTGAAAAAATGGCGTAAAACAATGTGAAGATAATTTGTCCCATATTTCCTCCTATAAAAACATAATATCTTTTTGCTCTTTTTTCTTTTTTAAGTCTTTTTCTATAAATAATTTTTGACCTGTTTTGGGCTCTTTTTCAAGATAATATTGTAAGGCAGCATATGTAAGTGGAAGTGGGGTAAAAATCTGAACCTGACTTTCATCTATAAAATAGTATTTATCAAGTTCATTTTTCATTTTAGCCATATCCTGGATTTTGCACCCAGGATAAGCTGTAATTAGATAAAAGCTAATAAATTTGTTTGGAATTTCAACTTTTTTATTATTTTCATTAAATTTTTGAATTTTTTCTATTATCCTAGAATAAAGGCTTAAAAATTTTGCCAATATCTTATTTGGTGGTTTACCCATAAGCTTTAAAATATCATCTTCAATATGCTCGGGTGCTATTTTAAATTGACCGCTTGTAAATTCTTTTGCAAATTTATATAAAAAATCTTCACCATATTCTTTATCAAGCAAAATTAAGTCATATCTAATTCCTGAAGCCACAAAAACCTTTTTTATAAAAGAAATTTTTTTTATTTCTTCTAATAGCTTTAAGTATTTTATATGGCTGACTTCAAGGAATTCACAAGGTTTTGGGAAAAGACAGCTTTGTCTTATACAGCTTCCTGCAAAGCTATATTTTTTACATTTGACTTCATACATATTCGCAGTTGGTCCACCGACATCACGAATTATTCCATTGAAATTTGGAAGTTTTTCAAAATTTTTAATTTCCTTTATTATTGATTCTTTCGAGCGGCTTACTAAGGTTTTTCCTTGATGAATTGCAATGCTACAAAAATTACAACCTCCAAAGCAGCCCCTATGCGTTGTAACTGAAAAAGGAATGGTATCTAAGGCCACAATTTTACCCATTTTTTTTAAAAGAGGATGAGCATCATGGTTAAAAGGAAGTTCGTAAATTTCATCAAGTTCAGACCTTGTAAGAGGAGACTGCGGCGGATTATGGATTAAGTATCTATCTAAATGCTTTTGGATAAGTGGAGAATCGATTTTACTATAAATATATTCAAAAAATTTTAGCTGACTTTGGGCAAATAAATCTTTATCCTGTGACACTTGCTCGAATGAGGGTATTTCTAAGGAATTTTCAGGCTTATTTTTATCTATAAAGCAAATACCTTTGATATTAATTAACTCTTTTTTTAATTCCTTTTTTATAATTTCATTTGCATTTTCAATTGTCTCATCTTTATCTTTATCTAAAATTTGCTGAGCTATTTTTGCAATTTCTAAAATAGTTTTTTCTGCCATTCCATAAATTAAAATATCTGCCTTAGAATCAAATAAAATACTTTTTCTAATTTTATTATCCCAATAATCGTAATGGGTAATTCTTCGAGTACTTGCCTCAATTCCACCAATGATAATAGGGGCAGTATCTTTATATGCTCTACGAATCAAGTTTACATAGACTATTGTTGCCCTATCTGGCCTTTTGTTGTTTATACCACCTGGAGTTAAATCATCTGATTTTCTCCTTTTTAAAAGTGCCGTATAATTTGCAAGCATTGAGTCGATGCTGCCCGCAGTAACTGCCCAAAAAAGTCGGGGCTGCCCAAATCTTTTAATATCATCAAGGCTATTTATATCGGGTTGAGGTAAGATTGCGACTTTATATCCTTTGGATTCTAGAAAACGAGCTAGAAGTGAAACCCCTATAAATGGCGAATCTATATATGTGTCACCTGTTACAAAAATTATGTCGCACTGTGCATAACCTAAAGCCTTGCATTCTTCTTGTGAAATTGGAATAAAGTGATTTGGAAAACTTTTTGCCATTAATTTTTATTCTAACGAAATTTTAATTTAATTCTATTCGAATTTTAATTCAGCTTAATTAAAAATTTTTTATTTTTTTTATTATTTTTTTATTGATTATTTTTACTTTTACTTTTTCATCCTTTATTTCATATTGTTTTTAAGTACACAATATTTTCTTTTAATCCTTCAATAAAAGCCTTATTTGCTTCCATATCTCCATATGTTATTCTTATAGCTTGTTCATATCCAAATTGCTTAGTAGGTCTAACTACAATACCTTTATTTAGTAAATTGTTTGTCACTTTTTCAACATCTTTTGTTTTGACAAATACAAAATTTCCAAAACCTTTTATATAATCAATCTTCATCTTGTTCAGTTCATTATATACAAAATTCCTTCCTTCTTTTACAAGATTTATTGTCTTTTCAACAAATTTTTCATCATCAAGACTTGCAATGGCCGCTTGCTCAGTTAAATAACTTACAGTAAAAGGCTTCAAAACCTTCAAAAGGTTATCTATAATTTGCTTTTTAGCAAATGCATAGCCAACTCTCATTCCTGCTAAAGCATAAATTTTAGAAAAAGTTCTAACAAGTATAATATTTTTTTTATCAATATTGGGAATGAGATTTCCATAATGTTCAGGTGAATCATTGAATTCAATGTAGGCTTCATCAAGACATAAAATCTGATCTTCCCTTAAATTTTCAACAAGTTTCTCCAGTTGAGTCTTTGTAATTATTGTACCAGTCGGATTATTTGGTGAGACAACGACAATTATTTTAGTTTTAGCACTATTTTTCTTTATTATCTCATCTATATTGTAATTAAAATTCTCATCAAGCTCATATGTATCAAGATTTAAATTCATAAACTTAGCAAGAACTTTATAAAGCATAAAAGAAGGATTTGGGACCAAGATCCTTTCGTCTAATTCAACAAAAGCAGTATAAAGCATAGAAATAATCTCAGAAGAACCTGCGCCAATAAGAATATTCTCTGTTGGAATATTAAAATTATTCGATATTTTTTGCCTTAAATTATTACAAAGAGTATCAGGATAAATATGGATATTATTAACACAAGTTTTAATAGCTTCAATTGCCTTTTTTGAAGGTCCAAGATAATTTTCATTTGATGCTAATGGATAAATTTTCTTAATCTTCTTTTCTTTTAAAAGATCTTCAGGAGGGCGGCCTGATTTATAGGTGAATGCAGATTCAAGATGTTTTCTTTCAAGCATTGAAATCTCCTTCAAAATTATTAAATATAATTAACTATAAGCCTTTTAAAAATGTTAATAATACTTTTTATAAATTTCCTGAGCAATCTTAATATAATCTTTATAAATTTTTTCTATATTTTTACTTTCATAAGATTCTATCTTTTTATCATTAAAAAAACTTAAAGCAAAATTATCTTTATCAATTGTGAAATATACAGAAGGGATAAAAGAAGGGCTAATTTTTTCAATAATTTCAAAAGAGGGATTGATAATTTTTATTCGAGATTCAAAAAAAGGTTTAAATAATAATTTTTTATCATAATATCCAAGATATTCTTCAAATAAATTTTTATTATGTATTAAAAACAGATCTTCTGGATAATATAGCCATATAAAAGTCTTATCTAAAATTTCATATTTTGTTTTTAAAGAAAAAGGAAGTAAACTTTCTTTACCATTATTTAAGCATTTTTCGATAAGTTTTTTGGAAAACAAATAGTTTTCAAATTCAAAATTTTGAAAGACAAGAAGAAGACCAAATCTTGAAATAAAATAGTTTATTAAGTTACATGGAAGTTTTTCTTCGATTAATTTAACAAGATCTTGTTTTTTTAATCTACTATTTCGAGTAATATTAATAATAGAAGGTTTTTGCGGATTGCTTAATAGATTATTTAGTTTTTCAATTTCATATTTTTTTTTAAATTCATTAAAATCTAAAGAAGTAATATGGATAAAAGAAGAAAAACTTTTTTTTACATCAGTAATATAAAATTGATCAATTTGACCTATATCAGAAATATTTTTGCTTGTTGAAAAGGCAAAAGGGCTTTTTTCACTAACAAATGCAAGTTTACCTTCGTTGCAAATTAGCTCAGATATAATTATTTCATCATAATATGAAATCATCAGTTATTAGATACTCTCTTTCGCAATATTTGCAACGATATTGTTTCTTGCTTTCATCGACAAGATAAAACTCGGTTTCCATCTCTTCTTTGTTGCAAATGCAGTTTGGATTTTTACATTTTATTAAATTTTTTAAAACCGCTGGTATGCTTATTTTTCTTTTTTCAACAACCTTCGAATCTTTTACAATGTTTATTGTTGCACCAGGAGCCAAAAGTGCAAGTTTGTCTGTTTCCGCTTTTGCTAAGACTTTATTTTCATATTTTATTAAATCTTTTTTTCCAAGTTTTGATGAATCAAGATTCATTCCTATCGCAATGAAATCATTCGAGTTTGTCCCAATTATTTTTAAGACTTTTAATGCACTACCTCCTGGTAGATGGTCAATAACTGTTCCATTTTCTATACGATATACCTTATATATTTCTTTCATTACTATCTCTCCATCTAATTTAATTTAAAAAATATTCAATAATTTTCTTCATTTTACAATCATTTTTATGTTGGATAGTTTAATTTATTGTTCCAGCAATTATTCCTAAAAGTGCTGCTCGGGTATATACACCATTTTTTGCCTGGTAGAAATATTTTGCTCGACTATCTTCATCGACTTCTGGGTTTATTTCATTTACTCTTGGAAGAGGATGTAAAATAATTGTATCTTTTGCAAGAGATTCAATATTTTTTAGTGATATTTCATATGAACCTGCGACCTTTTCATACTCAACTGGGTCAGCAAATCTTTCTCTTTGGATTCTTGTGCAGTAAAGGACGTCAAGTTCCTTTCCTACTTCTGTAAAATCTTCAGTTATATGATATTTTATCTTTTTTGAATCAAGATAATCAAGATAATATGAAGGGAGTTGCAATATTGATGGGCTTATAAGATATAGTTCCACATTGTAATAAGAAAGAGCCATGGCAAGCGAGTGAATAGTTCTTCCAAATCTCAAATCTCCCATTAGTCCAACTTTAAGCTTTTCGATGCCACCTTTAAGTTCATGTATAGTAAACAAATCTAAAAAAGTCTGAGTAGGATGCTGGTTAGCGCCATCTCCTGCATTAATGACAGGTGCTTTTGAAACTTCCGCAGCTCTTCTCGCTGCGCCTTCTATGCTATGACGCATAACGATTATATCTGCATATTGGTCAACTGTTTTTATTGTATCTGAAAGACTTTCACCTTTTGATGTTGATGTACCTGCTGCAGAAGAAAAACCTATCATGGAAGCACCAGTTAAAGCTATAGCTGTGTCAAAAGAAAGCTTAGTCCTGGTGGAGGGTTCAAAAAAAAGGGAAGCGACAACCATTCCTTTACAAGAATTTTGCCACTTCCCTTCTTTAACTTCTTTAGTTTTTTGAAGAAGAAAATCTAAAAAATCTCGGTTTAAATCCCGAAGCGAGATTATGTCTAATCCCTTATACTTCATATTTTAACTCCCATATCTATTTGACAAATAAAACAGTAAAAATTAATTATGTCAAATGAAAAATTAAAAAGTGCGCAGCAAAAAATGTATATTCCAATTTGATAACATAAATTACAATTTCCATATAAGGATGATTTTCTTTTAATTTAAGATAAATAATTTAAATAATTTTAAGAATTACAATAGATTAATATTTTTAATACCAAATTTTTTTTTATTATTATTGTTTACTATTATTTTGATTATTTTTGTAAATTTTTGGCCAGGCTGAATTAGCTAAACCAAAGCTAGATGAAGACACAGCATACAACAAATGATCATTTGAACCAAAATAGATTGTTCCATCTTCAGCAATGGCAGCAGAAGAAAATATAGAATTTCCTGTTGTTATTGACCATTTTAATGTTCCATCGGGATTTATAGCATAAAAATTATGATCAATTGAACCGATATAGATTGTTCCATCTTTACCAATAGTTGCTGAAGCAAGAATTTGTCCATTAGTCTGAAATTTCCATTTTAATGTTCCATCTGGATTTATTGCATAAAGGTTGTAATCATATGAACCTATATATATTGTCTCATTCATGTCAATGTTGGGAGAAGAACCATTTGTACAATTTATTGGATAATTCCATTTTAATGTTCCATCTGGATTTATAGCTAAAAGACTTCCAGTGAACTCAGATGCTTGCTTACCTGTAATGTAAATAGTACCATCTGAACCAATAGTTGGTCCGGAATAAAAGAGGTAATTTGTATTATAAGACCAATTAATTGTTCCATCTGGGTTTATTGAGTATAATTTACAATTATTTGTACCTACGTAGATAGTTCCATCTGAAGAAATGGAAGCATTTTTAATTATAGATTCTATTTTTATTACCCATTTTGTTGTTCCATTTGGGTTTATTGCATAAAAATTGCCTCCTATATCTCCAATATAAATTGTTCCATCTGCTGATATAACCGGTGATGTATAGAGATATGAATCTGTATCATACTTCCATTTTAGTGTTCCATCTGGATTTATAGCATAAATACAATAGTATATACTGGAAATATAAATTGTGCCATCATTTCCAATAACTGGAGATATGTCTTCATAAATACCAACATAATACTTCCATTTTAATTTTCCATCAGGATTTATAGCATATAAATTATCATCATTAGAGCTTAAATAAATTGTTCCATCAGAGCCTATAGCAGGAGTAGATAAAATATAATCGTCAGTAAGAAAAAACCATTTTATTTTTTCTGAGATATAAATAGGTTGATGGCAACTGGATAATAAAATATAAAAAATAGTTAATATAAATAATATAATACAAATGAAATACTTTTTAGTCTTCATTCTATTCCCCGAAAACAAAAAATTTTATTTTTAAATTTAATAGCATATATTTTTATAAATTCAAATTACAAATTTAAATATCAACAATTATTTTTAATAACAATTTCAAAACTTAGTATTTACTTTTTCTTTTAATAACCTTAACAACTCTTTGAATTTTTCAAGCAGTTGTTTCAGAGTAATAAAATCACACTCTTGAAAAGGTAGTAATTTAAAATTTTTGTTTATACTTGTATTATTTTATTACAATATAGTACAAATCTTTGTTAGCATTATCATAATAACAAACATGAATAATATCATTTGAATCTATAACAGCAGAAAAATATTCATTAATATAATCTTCTGATATCACAGTAAATATTTTCCAGCCTCCATAAAGATTTGTTATATATTTTAGTGAATGATTATCATTATCAACATAGAAAATAAAAATTTTATTCTGTGAATTAATGACTATCTTGCTTGAATTAGCTATTGATCCAGCAGAATCTAATGTTAAAATCTGCCAGGTTCCAGAAGAATTAGTCGTGTATTTTAAGTTGCCATTTGTATTGTCATAATAACTTATATGAACCTTACCATTGCAATCAATACATAAAGATGAAAATAATCCGACATCGCCAGTTGAATCTAAAGTTTGTATTTGCCAGCTTCCAGAAGAATTTGTTGCATTTTTTAAATCTTTATTTTGATTATCATAATAACTTATATACACTTTATCGGTACTATCAATACCAATAGAAGTATACCAGCCCGAATCATTATTTGTATCTATTATCTCGTTTGCCCAGCTTCCGGAACTTTTTGAAATATATTTAAGGTAGCTATTAGTTAAATCCCAGTAGGAAATATGTATTTTATTATTATTGTCTTTGGAAATCGAGTTAAACATACCAACATCGACGGTATAGTCTATTATGGTTTTTTCCCAGATATTGTATATTGCCTGGGTAATGTCAGAGTCTTGAAAACCAGTTTTAATTGCGATGGCTTTGATAATCTGAGAATTTGGAACAGTTATAGGGGAAGTATATTTTGTCAATGATGATGTAGGATTTGAATTATCAGTGGTATAATATATGTCTACCCAATCTGTAATAGAGCTCATGGTTAAAATTTGCTGGTTTAAATATGCCCCCTCTGATAAATCAAAATTCGGTTTTGCAGTTTTTAATGTGTAAGTTACAGTAGCTAGATCTGAATTTTGCATGCCTTCTTTTACTGCCATTGCCTCTACAGTTATAGATATGTTTATATATATAGGATCATAATATATGATCGATGAAGTCGTAGGATTAGAACCATTAAGTGTAAAATAAATAGTCGCTCCTGGAGTTTGACAAAATATTTCTAAAGAAAATATATTGTTGTACGTCCCAGTCGCATAATTAAATGTAGGAGTTGCAACTTTCGATTCATTTATTGGAGGACAACTAAGAAATGTTAAAAAAAAGATAATAAGAAAAATAAGAAGAAAAATCTTTTTAATAAACATGACTTGCCTATTTGAATTTATAATATAATAAAATTTCCTATATAATTATATAGTACAAAAACAAGATGAATTCAAATTCAATTAATTTATTTTTGAAATTTAATTATGTTTGCATTTTTATAATTAAATTGCATTTTAAAGAAAATATAAAGTATGAAGAATATCCAATCTGATGTAATTATTGATTGTCTGATTAAATGGAGGTAATATGCATCTATTAAATGGAAAACTTGAATTAAAAGATTATAAAAAAATTGTATATGATGGAGAAAAAGTTAAAATTGATGAGAAAATACTTGAAAAAATAGATGATAATAGAAGAATTGTAGATAATATTATAAAATCCGACAGGGTAGTTTATGGTATAAATACTGGTTTTGGTGTATTAGCTTCAAAAACAATTTCCAAAGAAAATCTTGAAAATCTTCAATATAACTTAATTCGCTCTCATTCTGTTGGATATGGAAAAGCTGCACCATATCATATTATAAGGGGAACAATTCTATTAAGGATAAACTCTCTTTTACAATCTGTTTCTGGAATTAGAAAAAAATCCATAGAATTATTATGTGAAGCTTTAAACAAAGAAATTTATCCTTATGTCCCTGAAAAAGGTTCTCTTGGAGCTTCAGGAGATTTAGCTCCTTTATCACATATAATTTTGGCTTTAATAGGTGAAGGAGAGTGTATAGTTGAAGAGCAAAGAGTTCCATCTATGAGTGTGCTAAAAGAAAAAGGTATAGAACCTTTAAAACTTTCTGCAAAAGAAGGGCTTGCTCTTATCAATGGCACACCTTATATGACAGCATGGTATCTTCATAGTATTTTAGAAGCCGAAAAATTACTTTTCTGGGCAAACTTCTGTGCAGGATTTTCGATAGAAAACTTAAATGCAACTTTAACTCCATTTAAACCTGAAATAAGTATGGTAAGGCAACATAAAGGGCAAATTGAAGTGGCAAATCAGATATTAAAATTATTTGAAAACTCTCAAAGAATAATTTCACATAAAAATTGTTCAAAAGTACAGGATGCATATTCACTTAGATGTACTCCTCAGGTTCATGGGGCAGTACTGAATGCAATCTATGATTGTGTCGATATCGCAAAAGTTGAGATGAACTCAGCAACAGATAATCCTCTTATCTTTGGGGAGGACAAAATATATTCTCAGGGTAATTTTCATGGAGAAATTCTTGCTTTATACGCCGATTTTCTTGCAATTGCATTAAGCGAACTTGCTTCAATATCTGAAAGAAGGATAGAAAGGCTTTTGAATCCCTCTTTATCTGGACTCCCTGGATTTTTGGCTGAAGATGCTGGGCTTCAATCAGGGCTTATGATAACTCAATACACTGCTGCTGCACTGGTTTCTGAAAATAAAATTTTGGCACACCCTGCTTCTGTCGACTCCATACCAGTATCAGCGAATCAGGAAGACCATGTATCAATGGGAGCAAATGCAGTGCTTAAACTAAATAAAATTATTGAAAATTCATTTTGTGTTTTAGCTACTGAGTTTATTTCTAACTTGTTCGCAAAAAGATTTTTTAAGGAAAATTATTCTCAAATTACACAATTTATAGCTGATTATATCAACGAAAAATCATTTTTAGAGTATAAAGATCATCCATTTTACAAAGATATTGAAAAGTTAATTGAAATAATGAAAGATGATTCCTTTTACGGAAGAATCAAACAAAAATTTATTACTATTAGTTTGATATAAGTTGATTTTTATAAATTTGATTTTTTCATAAAATAAAAAAAAATAAAGAAGGGTATATGAAAACTGTTGTAATAGTCCCCTCAAGAATAGCTTCGACAAGATTGCCAGAAAAACCTTTAGCAAAACTTCATGGAAAAGAATTGATGAGATGGATTTTCGATAACTTGAAAGATTCAAAAAGATATGATTTATATTTTGCTGTTGATTGCGAAAAATTGATGCAATTCTGCGATAAACATTCAATACCTGCAATACTAACAGATCCAGAGCTTCCCTCAGGGACAGATAGAGTATATTCTGCATATTGTGCTTTGAATAAAAAATATGATTTTATAATAAATGCTCAGGGTGATGAACCCTGTATGAAAGCGGAATATATTGAATCTTTTATTGATTTTGCTTCAAAATACGAAATACCAATCAAAAATAGCTCGGTTTTTACAATTGCAAAAGAAAATTATGATGTTGAATCTTTCAATAATCCTGCACATGTCAAAGCTGTATGTTCAGTAGATAACTTTGCACTATATTTTTCACGAAGTCCAATACCTTATCCAAGGGAAAAAAATACAAAAATTAAATTTTTAAAACATTTTGGCATATATGGCTATAGCCCCGATGTATTAAAAAAATTTGTTAACTTAAAACAATCATATCTTGAAGAAACTGAAAAACTTGAACAACTTCGTTGGCTTGAAAATAATGGAAAAATCTTAGTACAAAAAGTAGATTTCGATTTGATTTCGATAGATACAAAGGAAGATATAGATTATTTTGAAAGTAAGGTGGTAAAAAATGCATAATTGCGGGAGTATCTGGCTTTTGTCCCTTAAATTTGATGAAACATCTGTTCAACCGCTATATAAGTTTAAAAAACCTGAATTTGAAAAATTAGATATAATTTTGCCAATTTTATATGATGAAAAAAATAATCAATTCTTATTAGAACCAGAGGATGGTAATGAAGAAATTTTACTAAACAAAATAAAGATAAAGGAAACTTCAAAAAAAATAAATAATGGAGATATTATTTCTTATAGAGGACATGATTTTAGAGTAGATTTATATGATATAGAGGAAAAACTTGCCTTTAATTCTTTCTGGCATGAAAATCTATATCTAGGAAATCTTCCAGTTTTCTCGGCTAAGGCTTTTGAAAAACTAATAGAAGTTGAGATACAAAAAGCAAAAAGATATAAATATTCTTTCTCTTTGGTCTTATTCAGATTTGAAAACTTAAATAACAAGATAAAGGATATTGAAAAAATTATTTGCGAAAATATAAGATTTACAGATATGTTATCCAGGATTTCTGAATATGAATATCTCCTTTATCTTCCTCAAGTTAAACAGGAAAACATAGAAAAAATTATAGAAAAGATAAGATTATTGTTATTACAAATACTGGATATCAAGACTACTTTTTCAAATGGATTAGAATTTAATGAAGACTATAATTCTTTTATAGAGATGGTTATAAGATTGTATAGAAAAGATTATCTTATTATTTAATGACTAAACTTTTCAAGTATTCAACTAAAAAATCAGAAATTTTTTTATCTTCAAATGAAAAAGTCAAATCATCATTGAATTCAATTGATTTAGTAGTGTTTTTTCTATCTGAGATAGCATAAGAACCTGTTATAATAATATTATCTGTAATCATAAGTTTATGATGCATATAATAGTCATTTTTATCTAAATAGATATGAAGATTATTATTTAAAAATGTCTGAAAAACAGAATATTTAGAATATGCATTTCTCTTTTCAAGAATTCCAAAGAAAATAATTTTTTTTGAATCAATAATTTTAATAATTTCCTTTGCAATAGATTCATTTGTAAATGTAGAATATGCAAATACTATTCTTGATTTAGCTGAATTTATGAATTTTACAATGTAATCATTGATATTATAATATATACTATTTGCAAAATAAAAGGTTATTTCATCTATAGTTTGTGGATTTTTCATTATTTCATTATTTTTACCATATGCCAAATAATCAAAATATGATTCAAATAGTTTAGCTATTTTTTCATTTCTTATGAAATAAAAATCATTATTATTAACATACATGCAAGAAACTGAAAAATTCATAGAACCTAATGCAGCTTCTTTCTTATCAAAAATAATTATTTTATGATGCATCAAATTTTTACTTTTATAATAAATAAGCCAATTTTGAGATTGGAATATTTTTAAAACTTCGATTGGAGTATTATTTAAATCGCAGATTATTCTAATTTTAATATTTCTTTTTCCAGCTTCAATAAGTGCTTCAATCAAATTTGCATTATCAAAATCAAATGCAAAAATTGTTATTGACTCTGAACATGAGTTAATTCTGTTTATTAATTCTTTTTCAATTATTGATTCACCGAAATTATACTTTTCTGGTTCGGTTAGAAAAAGCAATATATTTCCATTACTAGAAATAACTGGAAGACTATATGATGGTGATTTTGAATTAGATGAATTAATGAAACTAAAAAAAAGAATAATAATAAAAAATAAAAAAATAGTCTTATATAATATAGAAAGATTAATATTATTGTTTTGAACATTATTGTTTTTATATCTTTTTTCCATAGTATAATTTAACTAAATTTATTTTTTATAAAAATTTTTAAAAGATTAATTTGTCAGTTTTTCTAATTTTCTATTATAATAGATAATTTATGTGAAAATTAAATAATAATTATCTATTAAATTAGAAATTGCATTTAATTCTATATCAACTTTATTATGATTGATTTTGCGTAAAGTACTAAGAGAGAAAGAAATAATTTTATCTTTTATTTCCTTTTTAGATAATAAAGAGTTTTTATATTGTTGATTTATTAAAAATACTAAAAAATCAAAAAATTTATTTTTAAAAAAAAGAATAATCTTTTGATATTCCTCATCTGTTAGGTTTTTACCCGCACTTTCATTTTCCATAATTAAGGTAATTATTTCATCATAATCAAAATTATTTTTCATAAACTATATCCTTTTTTAGTTTATAATTTTTTAATTTATAATCTGTAATTATTTATAATAAAAATTTTGATAAATTTATTATTCAACTTATTTTTACAAAAATTTTATGTTAAGTCAACTACTTATAATATTGACCGAAAAATAATTATAGGAGAAAACAGTATGTCACAATTATTAAAAGATAGAACTATTATTATTTATATTCTTTTTATAACATTATTATTTTTTCTTTTTATACTTTTTAGTTCAATTATAGTTTTGGCTCAAACAAAAGCCTTATCTGTTGCCATAGGTTTTACAACACCATTTGGTCCTTCTGCTGGCTTTACTCTTTCTACTATGTTTGGAGTAGATTTTGATGAAGCAGTGTTTTATGGTTTTGGTCTTGATTTTGCAAATGCAACATGGGTAATTAACAGTATAGAAAATAGCTTTGTCTATCTTCCAATATATGGAGCATTAAGAATAAGATTCCCTTTTACTCTCCCTTTTGCTCTTTATTCTATTATGGGAGTTGGTTACAGTTTTTTGATAGATAAAGTTCAGAGTTCAATAAGTGGCGAATCTTCCGCTGGATTTTATGGCTCCTTTTTCTGGAAAGTAGCCATAGGTTTTGGCTTTATGCTTGGTTCAAAAACAGATGGTATATTTGAGGTCCATATAAGTTCTTTTTCATTTCAGTATTGGGGACAGGTGGTAGATTTTCCAGATAAACTAAATTTCGTAACATTGGGATTCTATTTTGGAATAAGATTTTTCAGAATGTAATAGAAAAATCCTCAAATTTTACCAGGAGATTAAATGATGTTGTTAGATAGTAATAAAAGAGCTTTTTTTGTAATAGGTGGAGGGATTTTACAGGTTCCTTTTATAGATGAAATACTCCATAGCAATCTTATCCCAATTGTGTTTGATATGAATCAACATGCGCCAGCTTTTATAAAATATTCTGATAATCAAATTATGAAATTAATTGTATCTACAAAAGATGAAGATGGATGCCTGAACGAAGCCATAAAAATATCGAAAACCTACAAACCAGTAGGTGTTGCAACAGTTGGAACAGATTTTTCAAGAACAGTTGCTAAAATAGCCAATTTCTTTGATTTACCAGGTAATCCATATAATGTGGCTTTGCAAACTACAAATAAGGGATTAATGAGAAAAAAACTAAAGGAAAAAAATGTAAATCAACCAGATTTCGAAATTGTATCAACCTTTTTAGAACTTAAAGAAGCTATGAAAATACTGAATAAAAAGTTTTATGTAATTAAACCAGTAGATAATATGGGTGCAAGAGGTGTATGCTTTATAAATAGAGATATAGACGAAAAAAAATTAAAAAATATTTTCGAGGATTCTATTCAATTTTCTTCAAATAATAATGTCATTATCGAGGAATATATAAGAAGTTTTGAATTATCACTTGATGCAATAGTAATAGATGGTAAAATTACTATTACTGGAATAGCAGATAGATTTATTTTAAATCCACCATATTTTGTTGAACTTGGTCATCTTATGCCTTCCATTTTGCCCGATGATCTGATTGAAGCTGGTTGTGAGGTGTTTAAAAAAGGAATTGCTTCCTTAGGAATACAAACAGGCGCAGCAAAGGGAGATATAAGAGTAAGGTACGAGTTTGAAGGTAATAAAAAAATTGCAAAGGGTTATGTTGGAGAGATTGCATCAAGACTTTCCGGTGGATTTATGTCAGCATATACTTACCCTTATTCTTCTGGCATTAATTTAATGAATATAATGATGAAAGTAGCTCTTGGAGAAAAAAATATAAAAATTGAACCTAAATGGAAACAATATAGTTGTGAGTTAGGTCTTATATCTAATATGCAAGGGAGATTAAAAGAAATTGAAGGATTTTATGATGCCATGATGATTCCATATATAAAAAATATTTTTGAAATGAAAAAGCCAGGAGATAATATAGTTGAAACTAAAAATAATGTTTCAAAATTAGCAAACGTTATTTCACAAGCGCCTACAGCTCAAAAAGCAATAATTGCCTCAAAAAATGCCATTTCAAAGCTAAGAGTTGAGCTACATAAATAAATATAACCAAAAAAGTTAGAAAGGTTTTAATTGATAAAAGTATAATAAAAACTTAATAAAAACTTAATAAAAACTCAAAGAAGTAATTGTTTTAGCATGTTATATGCTTCAATAATTTTTACAAACTCAACTTTTTTTTCTAGCTCAGAATTTTCTATAATATCGGGATGATACTTTTTAGCAAGTTTTCTAAAGGAGTCTTCTAAAGATTTTTTAGACAGTGTTGAATATGTTAGATTAAATATTTTTAATGCTTCTTCAAAAAAAGCAGGGTTGTTTGCAAATTTTAATCCTGTATCAATTGCTTTTTCGATCTCATTTTCATCTTTATAGATATTTTCAAAAGCAAAATAGAAGTCTCTCAAAGAGTTTATAGCCGGTAGATTATCTATATTGAATTTAAATTTATTTTTTAATTCGATAAATTCACCTTTAATCAGACTGAAATAAAAGAAATTTTCAGGAATTTTAGAGAAAAAAATCAAATTGTTTTCGAAAATTAAAGCAAAATTGAAATCTTTATAAAATTCAAATTGCAGTTTAAATAAAATATTTTTTATTATAAAATTTCTCTGATATAGATTTTCAAAATATTTAGATTCTGGAAAGTTTAGTTTTAGTTCCTTTGAAACAAAAGAGAATAAAGAATAATAATTGAAAGGAGAGTTCTGAAAAAGGATATATTTTTTTATTTCTCTATAAATGAATTGATATTGAAATAAACTTAAATCCATTAAAATCAGTTTTATTTATAAGTAATTTTTATTAAATTCTATCTGTTATAGATTCTATCCAGGGTTTGTTTTATCCTTGATAAGACTTTTTCTCTATTTAGGGGTTTAACAATATAATTCTTTGCTCCGATAGTTAGTGCTTTTTTAACAAGATCTTCTCTTCCAAGAGCAGAGATCATTATTATATTTGTATCTGGTTTGATTTTTAATATTTTTTCAAGAACAGCAAGTCCATCTAGTTTTGGCATGGTTATATCAAGAGTTACTAGGTCTAATTTGTTAATATTTTGCTGAAATTTTTCAATAGCTTCTTCACCATCAGATGCAACTTCGATAATGTTGTATTGCTCACTTAGAAGAATTTGTTTTAATAGTTTTTGAACAAACATAGAATCATCGGCAATTAAAACATTTATTGGTGTACCATCGGGTTTCAACCCATCAGGATTTTTTTTATTTATATCAGGTATACTAGAAATATCATCTTCAAAATCCATATTAGATACCATTTTGTCCCCCTGAATGACTTTTTAAATTTCCTTTTAATACAAAACTACATTATATTAACTTCGCTTAATACTTAGTTTAAAGTATCTAATCTATAAATATTATTAAAATATCTCTAAAACAAATATAACTATCAAATTTAAAAATTTCAATAGCAGTTTTACTTTTCTTTTTTTAATTTATTAATAAAATCGGGAATTTCAGACAAAGGCAATATTTTATCAATAGCACCTAATTGTATGGCTGTTTTAGGCATCCCAAAAACAATGCAACTATCCTCATCTTGAGCAATAGTAAATATGCCTCTGTCGTGAAGTTTTTTTAAATAATAAGCACCATCTTTACCCATTCCAGTCATTATAATAGGTAAAAAACAATTTTCTTCAATATTATTAAACAGACTTGAAAAAAAATAGTCTACAGATGGGCGGTGGTTATTGACGGGAGGGTCCTGGTTAACTCGTAAGATAAAATTTTGTTTACTTTTATGAAGAGTAATATGATAATTTCCGGGAGCTATATATATAGTTTTTTCTTTTATAATATCGTTATCTTCGATTTCTTTTGTAAAATAACCATTAATATTTGTTAATCTGTTTAATGAAATAGCAAAGTCTTTGGTGAAACCTTCTGGCATATGTTGAACTATTATTATAGGTGTAGTAGTATTAAATTTCGGTAATATCTGTCTTAAAGCTTCAGGTCCTCCTGTTGAAATACCTATCGCAAGAAATTTTATCTTATCTGGATTTGATAAAATATCAACTCTATTTGTTTCGGCTATTTCGACTTTTTCTGGCTTTATTTCTATGGTTTTTTCTTTTGTAATTGTCTTAAAATCTATTTTATTACCTTTAAATTTGTTAGCCCAGCTTTTTATTTTTTGAATCATTTCCTGTTCAATAGAACTTAGATCTCTAGATATAGTGCCTTCTGGTTTTAATAAGTAATCTTTTGCTCCAAGTTCTAAAGCTTTCATAGTTATCTGAGAACCTTGTGATGTTAGACTGGAAAAGACAATTACGGGTGTTTTATCATTGATTTTATTCTTTTCTTCTAAAAACTGCAAACCATTCATTTGAGGCATTTCTATATCAAGAGTAATAATATCGGGTTGATGAGTTTTAAGTTTGCTAAGAGCAAACAATCCATTCATCGCAGTTGCTATTACTTCTATTTCAGGGTCTTTTGTTAAAATTTCCATTATGAGTTTTCTCATTAAAGCTGAATCATCTACGACAAGAACTTTAATCTTTTCCATTTCTTTAAATTTTTCCATAGTAAATATTTTAAACTGCTATTTTTTATAAATAACCTATTTCAAAAATAGTTATAAAAATTTATCGATAACATAATTAATTTTTTTATCCCTCATTTTTAAGATAAGCAATAGCATTTCCTATTTTGGAAAATTTGAATTTAGTGTTCATTCCAAATAAACTTTCAGAGTGACCCAAAAAGAGATAACCATAAGGTCTTAATAAATGATAAAATTTATTTATTACATCTTTTTGAGCTTCCTGATCAAAATAGATGATGACATTTCTACAGAAAATAATATCGAAATCTTTGTATCCAAATTCATTTTTTAAATTATGATAATCAAAAGTAATCAATTTTTTTATTTCATCTTTTACTTTTATTGCTTCACCCATATCTTCGAATGCGATAGAAAATAGGTGTGGAGGAATATCTTCGACTCTATCCTTTTTATAATAGCCTTCCTTTGCAATCATTAAAGATTTTAAAGATATATCTGATGCAATAATCTTTATATCCCACCCTTCTCTTAAAGTTAAGACATAAGCGACAACAGCAGCTATTGAATAAGGTTCTTCACCAGATGAACATCCAGCAGACCATATTCTTATGCTTCTTGATGATTGATTATTTTTTGCTATTTCAGGAATAACAATCTTTTCTAGTGCTTCAAATTGAGACATGTTTCTGAAAAATTTTGTAAGATTGGTAGTAATTAAGTCAAGAAATTGTCTTACCTCTTCCGCATCTTTTTGCAATTTATTATAATAATCTATAATAGATTTATATTGGTTTTTAAGCATGACCTCAAAGAGACGATTTTCTAAAATTGCTCGGTTTATATCAGAAAAAAAGATACCTGATTTTTCATAAATAAAATCCTTAAATAATTTGAATTCACTATCATTAATGGAAAATTCCATTTGAAACTCCTGTAACTTAATTATATTTATCAATTTTATTTTTTCAAATATTTATAAATAATTTCTTAAATATTCTTTTAATCTTTAATATCGCATCAATTTATAAGATTTGTAATTTTTATAAAATAAAATAAATTCTTGAAAAGGAAAAAATATGAATAAAATACTTTCAATTAAAAATATCGAAAAAATATACGGTTTTGACAAGAATCATAATGAAAAAATTATAGAAAATATTTCATTAATTTGTCTTAATGGTAAAATTCATTCTATTGTGGATAACAAAGATTACGAGAATGAGATAAATAAAATTTTACAAGAATATGGTAAAAATATTGAATTAAAAGAATATGATGCCAAAAACAAAATATGTTTACCTTCTTTTGTTGATCCACACACACATCTTGTTTATGCAGGAAACAGAGCTAACGAATTTTTTATGCGTAATAGAGGGATAAGTTATCTTGAATTAGCAAGTAAAGGTGGTGGTATTTCATATACAGTAAAAAAAACGAGAGAATCATCTGATGAGCAGTTATTAGCTTTATTATTAAAAAGGATAAAGGCATTATCTTCTTTTGGTGTAAGTCATATAGAAATAAAGTCGGGATATGGGTTAACTGTTAAAGACGAAATCAGGCTTTTAAAAATTATAACAAATGCTCAAAAATATACAAATATTAAGCTAATACCAACTTTAATGTGTGCTCATGATTTTCCACCAGAGGCCAAAAAAGATGAAAAACTTAAAGAAAAATGGATAGAAGAAATAATAAAACAGATTTTACCTGCTGTAAAAGAGGAAAAATTAGCTTCATTTTTTGATATATTTACAGAGGAAAAAGTATTTAATTTTTCTCAGACAGAAATTTTATGCAAAGCAGCAATAGATAATAACTTTAAAATAAAAATGCATGTAAATGAGTTGTCTAATATTGGAGCATTAAAACTGGCAATAGATATGAAAGCCACATCAGTCGAGCATCTTCTTCAAACTACTGAAGAAGAAGTAATGCTTTTTAAAAATTCTTCTACTATACCAGTTCTTCTTCCTGCTACTGCATTTTACCTAAATGAAAAATATGCACCCTTCTCATTATTTGAAAGACATGGTATCGATGTAGCTATTGCTTCAGATTCAAACCCTGGTTCAAACTGTACAGAAAATATTCTGATGGTTTATACTATTTCAGCAATAAAACTACATATGGATGCAATGCAGATTCTTAAAGCATCTACAATAACCGCTGCAAAATCTATAGATTTACAAGATTATCCTGGAATTATAGAAAGAGGCTATCCTGCAAACTTCATAATAGTAAATGTTCCTTCTCTAGAATACTTATATTATCATTATGGTGATAATCCTATTGAAAAAATGTTCATAGAAGGAGAAGAATCTTTTGTAAATGAATGATGAAATAAAAAAATTCTTACTATCATTTATACAAGAGATAGATAGCGGAAATTCTACAAAATTTATTTATGAGAACATAGATAGAATAATAGAAATTATAGATGAGGTCAGTAATATTTATTCACAATATCCCAAATGGATATTTCTAGATAAAATTATTGATTGTAGCTCAAGTATAATGGTCATAGGTGATTTACATGCTGACTATTTATCTTTAAAAAAAATAATAAAAATAAAATTAGAATTACCAGAAACTGTTTTAATCTTTTTGGGTGATTATGTAGATAGAGGAAGTTTTTCAAACGAAGTGTTGATTCTAGTAATTTTATTAAATCTAATCTTCCCATCCACAATTTTTCTTTTACCTGGTAATCATGAATTATATCATTATTTTAATTATCAAAATCCGCAATTCTGGAATCAGATAGGAAAAATATCTTTGATTTTTGAATCTATTAAAAGTTTAATAGAGAATATGCCATTAATTCTTTTTTTTAATAAAATTCTTTTTATTCATGGAGGTATGTTTGATTATCATTTCAATAAAAATAAAGATAAGGAATTTGTTTTTAAGATGCAAAATAATAAAGAATTAAAGTTAAAAGATTTTATAAATTTAGACAATAACAAGATATTTGATATTGTCTGGGCTGATTATGTAAATAATTATGATGAAAAAATATATTCAATGAGTCTTGGTAGACCAGTAAAAACCGATAAAGAGATAAAAAAGCTTCAAAATGATTTAAATATAAATCTTATAATTAGAGGGCATCAACCTTCATTAAAGGGAATCTCTTTCGATGAAAAAGTTGTTACTTTATTAACTTCTTCCATTTATTCAATTTATGGTAATATAAAAGGGATATTAGTTGCATATATAAAAAAAATTGATGAAGGGAATATCAAATATAAAAATTATATTAAAAAGATAAATATAGATGATCATGAAGTTATAATCTTAAATCTTGAAGAATATTAAGCTTTAAGTAATTATTTCACCATTATTTTTCAAGCATTTCTAAAAATTTAGTTTCATCTATTATCTGAATATTTAATTCTTTTGCTTTTTCTAATTTAGAGCCAGGATTTTCGCCAACAACTAGATATGTTAGTTTTGATGAAACAGCAGATAAGACTTTTCCTCCCATTTTTTCTATTAGATCTTCTGCAAGTTCTCGTTTAGGAAAATTTCTCAATGTTCCAGTTATACACCAGCTGGTACCACTGAATTTTTTATTTTTCTCTTCTTTTTTTTCTTCTATTTCAAGTTTAAATCCTATTTTTTCAAAATCATTCATTAAATTTTTAAATCTATCACTTGAAAAATGCTCTATAAAAAGTTGAGCTGTTTTTTCTCCTATACCATTGATATTGCAAAATATAGCAGCATCTTTTTTATTTGCAGCCTCAATAAGTTTTTGATAGCTTGTAAAACCTGCGTTAATCAAGAGTTTAACAGTCTGCTTCCCAAGTTCTTTAAATCCAAGAGAATAAAGAAGAACATCGAAAGAATTTTGTTTAGACTTTTCTATTCCATCTTTTATAAGATTTATTTTTTTTTCTGCGAAGCCTTCAAAGTTTTGCAAGATAGAATAATCTATTTTATATAGGTCGGGGATATCTTTTATAATATTATTTTCAAAAAGCAAATCTATTGTTTCAGCTCCTAGATTTTCGATATTCATACAATCTCGTGATGCAAAATATTTAATTAATTCAACTGTTCTTGATTTGCAATTTTCATTATCACAATAGGCTATTGGCCCATCGAGTCTTACTTTAAAACCACATGAAGGGCAGATAGATGGAGCCTCAGAAATCACCGGATTTTCAGATTTTTCAATGACTTCTTCCACCGCGGGAATAATATCACCTCTTTTTGAAATAGAAACAGTATCACCAATTGAAAGCTCAAGCATTTTTATGTAATCAATATTATGTAAGGTGGCTCTACTTACAGTTGAACCTGCTAAATTAACTGGTTTAAGTTTTGCGACAGGTGTGATTCTTCCACCTCTTCCTACTTGCCAGATTATATCTTCAATAATTGTTTCTGCTTTAGGCGCTTCAAATTTGTATGCTATAGCCCACCTTGGGTGGTGACCAGTATATCCTAATTTTTCTCTTGATGAAAATTCGTTAACCTTAAAAACAAGACCATCTATCTGATAAGGCAATTCATTCCTTTTTTTTGTGAAATTTTCTATAAAATTTTCTACCTGTTTGAAATTTATAATATCAAAATCTGGCAAACTCTCTTGCTCAGATTCAAATAATGAAAAAGAATCTTCAATCTTTTTATTTTGTTTAAAAGATGAGTTATTACTCGTTAAAACTTTGTATGATGAGACAAAAGTCGTGTTTTTAGAAACAGAAAAGCCAGAATTTATAAGTAAGACTAAAAGGTCATAATCATTATTGTATCCTTCACATATGGCATCATAAGCAAAGAATTTAAGAGGTATTTTTGCAACTTCTGAACTTTTTATTCTGTTTAATGTTCCAGCAGCAAAATTTCTAGGATTTGCATATTCACTTGATTTTTTTAGTTTTTCAAAATCATTTTTTTCAATATAGACTTCGCCTCGAACAGAGATATTTAATTTTTCATTTAAAAATAGTGGAATAGTTTTAATTGTTCTGCAATTTTCAGTAATATCATTTCCAATAAAGCCATCTCCTCTTGAAACAGCCTTTTCAAGTCTTCCTTCCTTATAATAAAGGACAATAGATACGCCATCAAATTTTTCTTGAATGCTAAATGTTGAAGATGGAAATTCTATAAGTATTTTATTTATCCATTCTATAATTTCCGATTTTGAGTATGCTTTTTCAAGAGATAAAACAGGAATTTCATGTTTTACTTTATCAAATTTGTTTGATAAATCAGAACCAACTCTCTTAGTAGGAGAATTAGGGTCTGCTAGATCAGGGAATGTCTTTTCAAGCTGCACTAGTTCATCAAACAAAGCATCATATTCTAAATCAGATATTTCAGGTTTATTCTCAACATAATAAAGGTGATTATGATGCTGGATCAAATTTACAAGCTGCTCTATTCTCTTTTTTGCCTCTTCCTTTTCCATATTTTGCCTTAGAATTTGTTTTATAGAAAAATTATTGTAACTTTTCGATTTCGTAATTCATCTGTTCTTTCTTTTTTTTATCATACATACGCAAAAAAAAGCCATAAATAAATAGAACAACTATAGAAATAAAAAACGAAAATAAGGCTCTGTTAAATTCAGCTAATGATTTAAAAATAAAAAAATAGGATATTAAAATCGCTACTAAAAACAAAATAAGAGGTATTAAGTACAGAACAAAACTAGCATTTAATAAAGAAACAGAATGAATCTTTATCTTTACTTTATCTCCAATTGAAAAACCTTCTTTGTATGGTAAATATAAAATTTCTCCTCTTTTTTGACCACAACTTGCTTTTAAAGTACAAACCTCACAGTTTTCAACTCCTTCGACTTTGACACCTATCCCTTTTTGTTTGTCGATGCTTATAATCTCACCTTTATCTTCAATCATTAATTTATCCTTAAAATGATATATTGAAAATGATATACTTTTTCATCAAGAAAATTATAATAAAAATCGTTATCAAAGTAAAGAAAATTTAAATTAAAAAAACAAATTATTGAAAAAAGCTTATATTTGTATATAAATGGCAAGAAGAATTTATTATTCAATCAAGAGGGAAAATATGTATAATAATATAATGTTTAATGAAAAAAAAATTGGAATAACAGGCTCTACTGGATTTTTAGGTGCAAATTTTTTAGTCAATTTACTTAAAACCAAAGAGTTTAATAATATTGTAGAAATAAGAGCTTTTTATTCAAGTACAAGATGGAATCCTCTTTTACTTGATATTGATAGTAAAAAAATTAATTATCAAAAATTAGATATATTAGATTATAATAAATGTCTTGAATTAACAAAAGACCTTGATTGCATTATCCATTTTGCGGCGGTCGTATCATTTTCGAAAAAAGACAGAGAAAAACTATGGAAAATCAATGTTGAAGGAACTGAAAATATACTAAATGCAGCTATAAATAATAAAGTTAAAAAATTTATTTTAATATCTTCGGTTAGTATATTAGATAGAAACTCAAAAAGCATTATGATAACAGAGGAAGACATTGGTATAAATGATGAAGTAAACGGTGTAATAAAAAATAAAGTAAATAAATCATACAAATATCATAGTTTTGAGAGCAAAGAAGAAATTATTAAATTTCATCAAATGTTCAAAAATAAAGATTTGAGCTTTCTAAATAAAATTAAACTTCCATACCATGATACAAAACTAGCTTCTTATATCATCGCTAAAGAAATAGCCAAAGGAAAAGAGATTGAGTTTATAACTATTTTACCAGGTACTGTTTTAGGAAAAGGGGATAATCATTATTCAATAACAAAACTGGTAGATAAAATTTACAAAAACTCACTTCCTTTTGCACTTCCAGGTATCGCTAGTTTTGTTCATGTCGAGGATCTATCAAATGGAATTTTATTAGCTATGTCAAAGGGAAAAAACGGTGAAGATTATATAATAAGTGGAAATAAAGAGAATAATATTCCATATAGATATTTCATGAAAGAGATAGCTAAAAAACTAAAAAATCTAACAAAGAAAAGGATTTTCTCAAATTTTATTACCTTACCATATTTTATAACCAGCATATTTGCGAGTTTTCTTGAATTTATCAATAAAAATTCTTCTATTACCAGCGAAATAGTTAGAAGTGGTTATTCAAAGGCTATTATTTCTATAGAAAAATCTGAAAAAGAACTCGGGTATGAAGTTAAGAAAAATGTTATAGATGCTGTTAATGATATTTGTGAAGATTTTATAGAAAGGGATATTTCAAACTATGAGATTAACAAAAAGTATTTTATGATAATAAGAGATGTAATATGTTCAAACTGGGTTAAGAAAAATGGAAAGGTAATATTAAATTATGATAATGAAATAGAAAATTGCAGAAGAAAAGTCTATATAGTCCATCATCCAACTACTTATGATTTTTTTACTTTATCACATCTAGCTAAAAATAACTTTTATCTTGCTATAAATAGAGCTCCATTTGATGTGCCTATAGTAGGATATTTCCTTTCAAAAGCAGGATTTTTACCAGTGTATAGGAATAAAGAAAAGAATTCATATATAATAGAAAAAATGATTAAAAGAGCGAAAAATGGATATCCAATACTTAATTCAGCAAGAAATGAGGAATTAGCAGTTGGAGTAAAAGGAAGGTTGAGAACTGGAGGCGTAGTAATCGCTGATCTTTCGAAGGCAGATTTAATTCCACTTCATATTTATATAGAAAAGGATAAAATAACTAACTATAATACATATACAATACAATTAAAAAAGGCTCCAGTTACAAATTTCAAAAATGCTTTAGTCTTTGTTTCGTTTTTAAAACCATTAAAATGGGAAGAATATCATAAAGATAATATGACTAAAGAGGATTATACGGAAGTAATTGAAAAAATTGGTAATATTTTTGATAATGAGGATGAAAAAATAGAAAAATCTTTAATAGAAAATAAATCATACTATGATACACTTAAAAGAAAAGGTGGAAGTGATATTTTTATAAATTACTAAAAGTATTTCTAATAATATTATTTTAAATATTTCTATAAAACATTTCTAAAAGTATTGACAAAAATTAATACTTATATAATTAATAATTAATCTGCTCTTTTATAAATTTGAGGTTAAAATGGAAGAAGAAAAAAAAATATATAATAAATTAATTTTGATAATAATATTTGTTATTATTGTTTCTTTATTTGGTTTTTCTTACAATCAATCTATTTTTAATAACATGTATTTTGAAAATATTGATGGTAAAGAAGGGCTCAGTAATTCATCAATATCCTCAATAGTTCAAGATAGATATGGATTTTTATGGTTTGGAACCCAGAATGGTTTGAATAGATATGATGGGAAAAAGTTTTTGGTGTTTAATAATGAACCATTTCAAAAAAACACTATTCCTAATCAACTTATTCAAACAATGTATATGGATAAAAATGATATTCTCTGGATAGGGACATACAATGGATTGACAAGGTTTAATATTAAAGATGGAGTTTTTACAACATATGCCAATAAAACAGAAGATCAAGAAAGTTTGTCAAATAATGTTGCTATAGCAATTGAAAGAGACAGAGAAGATAATCTATGGGTAGGAACATTAAAAGGTTTACAGATATTTGATGAAAAAAATCAGAAGTTTAAAAGATTTAATTTTGATAGCAAAGAACTTGGTCCCACAAAGGATACAACTATAAGAGATATTTATACAGATTCAAGTGGTAATGTCTGGATAGGTACATATGATGGTATTTATAAATATAATAAAGACAAATTTGTCTTTTATAGTGCTGAATATAAATTTAATGATTCAGAAAAATATATAAAAAACAGTTTTATCGATTCATTTGAAAGCAAATTCCCTGCATCTAATGCAGCTATGGTCATAGTTGAAGACAAAAATGGGGATATTTGGTTTGGAGTATGGGGTTTTGGTTTATGTAAATACATAGCAAAAAAAAATATTTTTATAAATTATCCTTTACCTTTTAATAAGATTTATTCCCTTTTATTTATTGATGAAGAGAATTTATTAGTGGGAACATGGGGAGAAGGATTATTTAATTTCAATATAAAAGAGAGTATTTTAGATAAAGTAGAAAACAAAAAATTAGGTATTATCATTCCTAATAATACAATCTATTCTTTATATAAAGATAAAAGCGGAATTATCTGGATTGGAACTCATGGTTCTGGAATTTTAAAATGGGTAATAGATAAACCTGATCTTGTTTATTTAAAATACAATGAAAATATAAAAAATTCAATTCCAAATAGTAAAATTAAGGCAATTTATGAAGATAGACATGGTTATATCTGGTTTGGGACATATAATAGTGGTTTAATAAGATTTAATCCGAAAAATAATGAATTGATTCAATATTTAAGTAATGAAAAAATTAATGGGTCATTATCAGACAATATTGTAAGGCAGGTTTTTCAGGATTCTCATGGAAATTTATGGATTGCAACTAATAAATATCTTAATTTATATAATTATAAAACAGAAAAATTTAAGTACTTCAAAAAAACAGATTTCGGACTTGAAGCATCGTCTGAAGAGACTTTTACATGTATCACGGAGGATAAAAATAATAATCTTTTAATAGGCACATATCTTTCTGGAATGATAATTGTACCTCTTGCTGATAATGAAAAACAAATTTTAGATTTTAATAAAGCAAAAATAATAAATACTAAAACTAATCCTTCAATATCAGATGATCTAGTTTTTGATATTGATATTGATAATAACGAAAATATTTGGATTGGAACAAATAAGGGACTTAATCTTATTAATTCTAAAAGCTATGAAGTTAAAAAATTCTTATATGATGAGAATAATCCAGATGGTATTAGTAACAATGCGATAACAGATATATACCATGATTCCAAAGGAAGAATATGGATAGGCACATCAAATGGATTAAATATATATGATTATAAACTAGATAAGTTCACCCATATTACGGCAAAAAATGGACTGCCTCAGAATTATATTAATTCTATAATGGAAGATTCAAATGGTAATATTTTTTTTACTACTTTCAGTCATTTAGTAAAATATAATCCTTCTACTTCTGAATTAATCAGTTTAACATATGAAGATGGACTATTAACTCGTGAATTTAGCTCAGGGGTTGCTAAATTAAAAGATAATTCAATATTATTTGGTGGTATTGGTATTGTAAATATTATAAAAAATAACCAATTGAATTTAAGTAAATTTGATCCTCCAATACAAATAGTATCTATAAAAATTCAGGGTAAAGAATATAAAGAAAATAATCTTTATTATGAACTTAATTCTATTAAACTTCCATATAACAAGAATTCTGTTTCAATCGAATTTGTCTCTTTAGATTATTCTTCTTCTGCAAATTTACTTTATTCTTATAAGATAGATAAATTAAATAAGAACTGGCAATATTTAGGTTCAAATGGATTGATAAATCTTGTTAACTTAAAACATGGAAATTATAAGATTTATTTAAGAGGAACAAATAGAGATGGATTATATGGAAGTCAAATAAAAATGCTGAATTTAAAGATTAATCCTCCTTTCTATCTTACCTGGTGGGCTTTTTTAATATATTTTTTGATTTTGTTTTCATTGGGATATTTAACAGTTTTATTTTTAAGAGAGAAAGCGCTTTCTCAAATCCTTATTGAAAGAAAAAATCTTATAGAGGAAAGAAAAACATTTTTAGAAAATGAAATAAAAAAGCAAAAAGAGATAGAACAAAATCTGCTTACTTCAAAGGAAACTCTTGAAAGTTTAAATGAAGCTAAGGATACTTTTATAGCTCAAATCTCACATGAATTTAAAAATCCTTTGACTTTGCTTTTAGGATATATTCAAATTTTAGATAAAAATGAGACTGATGATATAAAAAAGAAGATGATATCTAATATGCTATCAATTTCAAAACATATACTGGATATGATTACAACAATATTAGATATGGCAAAAATAAATCTTGGAAAAGTCGGTGTAAATCCTGTTAAAATAAATATATATGAATTTTCAAGAAATATTGCTGATTCATTTAAAATTCTTAGTGAGGAAAAAAATTTGAAATTTGAATTTAATTTTAACAATAAAATTCCTGAAAATCTCATAATAGATGATCTCAAAGTTCGTCAAATATTAAATAATATATTATCAAATGCCATCAAATATACAGAAAAAGGCTTTATAAAGTTTAATGTAGATTTTAATGAGGACGAATATCAGAAAGAAAAAAAATTGACTTTAAGATTTGATGTTATTGATAGTGGTATAGGCCTAAGTGAAAAGGAAAAAGAAAAAATTTTCGATAATTTTTTTAGAGGTCAGGATAGCACAAAAACAGAAGGAACAGGACTTGGGCTTTCTATATCAAAAAAACTTACTGAAATAATTGGAGGGCAAATTTTAGTTGAGAGTGAAAAAGGCTTAGGAAGCAAGTTCACATTATTGCTAAACGATGTTATCGTTTTTGAATAGCTTATTAAAATAATAATTTTATCTAAAATTAATTACTAAATTGCAATACCTAAAAATTGGCTTTGATAAAGCTGATAATAGAATCCTTTTTTATTTAAAAGTTCTTCATGATTTCCTGTTTCAACTATTTTTCCTTCATTCATTACAATTATACTATCAGCATTTTTGATTGTTGAAAGTCTATGTGCAATGACAAAACTGGTTCTCCCTGCCATTAGTTGTTTCATTGCTTTTTGAACATGAACTTCTGTTAAGGTATCAACATTACTGGTAGCCTCATCAAGGATTAAAATATCAGGGTTTTTCAAAAATGCTCTTGCTATTGTTATAAGTTGTTTTTCTCCAATTGAAATATTTGAAGATTCTTCATTTATAATTGTGTCATACCCATCAGCAAGTAAGGTTATAAAATGATGAGCATATGCCTTCTTCGATGCTTCTATTATTTCATCGAAAGTTGCATCGTCTTTTCCATAAGCAATATTTTCTTTTATTGTGCCATTAAATAACCATGTATCCTGAAGAACCATACCAAAAAATGAACGAAGATTATTTCTCTTTATAGATTTTGTATTAATATTATCTATCAATATTTCACCATCCTGTATCTCATAAAACCTCATCAATAAATTTACAAGAGTTGTTTTTCCCGCACCTGTTGGTCCAACTATTGCTATCATTTTACCTTCTTCGACATATAAAGAAAAATTTTCTATCAATTTTTTCTCTGGTATATAAGAGAAATATACAGAATTGAGTCTTACTTCTCCTTTTATTTTATCTATTTTGCTTATATTTTCTTCTTCTTTTTCAAGCTCTTCTTCATCAAGCATTTCAAATATTCTTTCTGAAGCAGCAATTGTAGATTGGATAAGGTTTACTATATTTGATATAGCTATTATTGGTTGTGTAAATTGGTTAGAATACTGAATAAAAGCCTGAATATCTCCAATAGTTATAAGCCTTTTTGTTACAAATATCCCTCCTACAACAGAAATTACGACATAACCTATATTTGATATAAAATTCATTATTGGCATAATAATTCCAGAGAAAAACTGTGCTTTCCAGCTAACATTAAATAGTTTATTGTTAATATTCACAAATTTCTCAAGTGAATCTTTTTCTCTATTGTAACTTTTAATTACTATATGTCCCGAAAAAGATTCTTCTATATGTCCATTAATTTGTCCTAAAAGTTTTTGCTGACTTCTGAATTGATTCTGCGATTGTTTAGCAATAAAAGCAGTCGATAGAATACTAAGTGGTAGGGTTAATATTGTAATTAAAGTCAGTAGAGGGCTTATTGTCAGCATCATAACAATGACCCCAATTATAGAGATAACTGAAGAGAATACCTGAACAAGACCTTGTTGTAAAGTTGAGCTTATTGTGTCTACATCATTGGTAAATCTACTTAAAATATCGCCATGAGTATTTGAATCATAATATTTTAATTTCATTCTATTAAGCTTACTCATCATCTTTGCTCTCATGTTTTTTACAAGGTTTTGAGAAACACCCGCCATAATATATTGCTGAATATAGTTAAATAAAATTGAAATAATATACATAATTGAAAGAGTCAGCAAAATTTTATATAATTTAATAAAATTAATATGTGAAGATGGATTTTTAAATTTACCAATTATCCCTTCAAAAAGAACTGTTATTGCTTTTCCCATTATTTTAGGAGCGAATATCGTCAAAATGGTTGCAGAGATAGTAAATAAAAGAACAATGATTAAGACAAATTTAAAAGACTTTAGTTCTTTTAATAACCTTAAAAGGGATTTTTTAAAATTTTTTGGTTTTTCAGTTACTCCGCCTAAATGTGCTCCTGGTCCTCTAAAACCTGGACCTCGAAAACCAGGTCTCAAAGTTTGTGGATTAGAAGGCTGTATTTTATCTTTTTCTGACATTTTTTTCTCCCTTTTATAAAATTATGATTTTAATAAAGATATCTATTTTATTGCATTAATATCTTCTTCTGAAAGTTGTGAATGGACAAAATTTTGGTAAACTTCACAACTGTTTAGAAGTTCTTTATGATTCCCTATACCAGCAATTTGGCCATCTTCTAAGACTATTATTTGATCTGCATTTAAAATCGTTGCAACCCTTTGTGAAACTATTATGACGGTAGAGTCTTTTGAGAAAATAGAAAGTTGTTTTCTAATTTTGCTATCTGTCTTAAAATCAAGTGCAGAAAAGGTATCATCGAAGATATATAAATCTTTTTTTTCAGCAATGGCTCGAGCAATTGAGATTCTTTGTTTTTGTCCACCCGATAAATTTGTCCCACCTTGGGCTAAAATTGAATTTAACCCATCTTGCATTTTTTCAGCAAACTCAGTTACCATTGCAATATTTGCAGCATTTACTATAGATTCTTCATACAATTCTCTGCCAAACTTGATATTATCATAAATTGAAGAACTAAATATAATTGGTTTTTGTGGAGCATATCCAAAAAGATTTCTAAGCTGATTTAAAGGCAGTTCTCTTATATCTGTTTTACCAATTTTTATACTACCTTCAGAGACATCATAAAACCTTAGTAATAGATGCAAAAGCGATGATTTCCCTGCACCAGTGTTACCAATTATTGCAGTAGTTTTCCCCTTAGGTATGGTGAAATTAATATGTTCAAGAACAGGTTTTTTGCTAAAAGGATAATAGAAAGTAACATTTTCGAAAGCAATTTCCATGTTTTCTAATTTTGAAGAGGAAATATTAATATTGACATTATCTTTTATGCTATTTTCTTTGCTCAATATTTCATCTATTCTATTTATAGAAGCAATTGCTCGGGGTAAAATTGTAAAAATCATTGATATCATGGCAAAAGCAAATAGTATTTGTGTTATATATTGCAAAACAGCCATTAAATCACCAATATTTAATTTATTTAAATCTATTAGATTTGCTCCGTAGGCAATAACTCCAATAACTGTAAAATTCATTAAAAACATCATCAACGGAAATATTATAGCATTTATCCTGTTAACAGTTAATGCTGTCTTTGTCAAATCTATATTTGCAACATCGAATCTTTTTTCTTCATACTGTTCTTTATTGAATGCTCTAATTACTTTAACTCCAAGAATATTTTCTCTGACAACAAGGTTTATTTTATCTATTTTTTTCTGAAGTTGTTTAAATAGAGGCATTGTTTTGAATATCAATAATGTTATTCCACCAATTAACAAAGGCAAAGAAATAAACAAAATACTTGATAATTTTGCATTTATTGAAAAAGCCATTATTATTCCACCTATAGACAGTATTGGCGCTCGAATAACCATTCTCATCATCATGATTGCAAGTTGTTGAAGTTGCAAAACATCATTTGTATTTCTGGTAATTAAAGAAGCAGTCGAAAATGAATCAAATTCTTCAAGAGAAAAACTACTTACCTTCTGAAAAATTGAATATCTAACATCTTTAGCATACGAAGCAGCGATTTTAGCTGAGGTAAGATGCGAAATTGCACCAAGGATAACACTGATTAATGAAATAAGTAGCATTTTCAAACCAACCTGAATTATGAAATTAATATCCTGTCTTATTACACCTTTATTGACTATATTTGACATCATATTTGGTAGATAAAGATTCAAAATCGCCGAAGAAGCAACTAATAAAATTGTTATAATAGCTTGAAATATATAGGGTTTAAAGTGTTTTAATACTAGATTTTTATGAACTTTTGTATTTTGATTTTTAATTTTTGATTCAGAAAAGAAAAGTTTAGATTTATTCTCCATCTTATTATCCATTTTAATATCCTTTAAATTATTTTTTTGCCATTAACCTATTTCATAGATTGTCAAATCAAAAGAATTTAAAATATATCAATTTTTCTTTTTATCTTTATTTTCTGATATCTGCTCAAGGTTTAAAACTACTTTATTTAAGCAATTTAATAGATTTTCTTTTTCCTCAGAAGTCAAAGAATCTGTAAGTCTATCTTCCAGCTCTTTCATAATAAGTTTTGTTTTTTCAGCAATTTCTTTGCCTTTTTCGGTCAAAGAAATATAAAAAACTCTTCTATCATTTTTATCAATTTTTTTTTCAATTAAGCCATTTTTCTCCATCTTGTGCAATACCACTGCCATAGTAGATGGCTTTACACAGACCTTTTTTGCTATTTCAATTTGAGTTAAACTTGTTTCTTTCAATAAAAGCATTAGTATTGGAGGTTGACCTGGATGAAGATTTACTTTATCAAGCTCTGAAAATAATGTAGTGAATGTTTTTCTTGATATCTTAAAAATCATGCTAATAAATGGAGTTTCTTTTGAATTTAGCATTTTTTCTCCCATTCATGTATTAATGTTAAATAATAAATCTTAATAAGTAAAAAATCTCTAAAATATAAGATATCTAATAAATAGATATCTAATAATTAGATGACTAATATTTATAAGTTAAAAAAAATATGTCAATAAAGAAAAAATTAAATTTACAAAATAAATAAAATTAAAACTAAAAAATGAATTAAATAGAATAAAATAGAATAAAATGAATAAAAAAAATTAAATAAAATTGAATAAATTAAAATAGAATTAATCTTTGATAAGTTTAAGATTTATTTTGTATTTACTATTTCTACAAATTTTTCAAATGATGTACAATTAGTGATCATAAATCTAGGAATTTTATAAAGTTCAGTTTTTCTTGTAATATATTTTTTATCAATAGTAAAAGCCCCAATAAACCCAGCATTTTTAACATATTTTATTACCTGATCATTATATAATCCAAAAGGATATGCAAAGGTCTTAGGTTCTATTCCTATCTGTTTGGTAAGTGTTTCTTTAGCTTTGATAGTATTTAATATAAGTCCATTTTCATCTTCTTTTGTCATATATGGATGGTAGTATGAATGGCATCCAATTTCATAATTAGCTGTTTTAAGTAACTCTTTCATTTGATTAAAAGTCATATAATGCTTATATTTTCTTTCTTCTTTTTGAAAGATAATTGATGGGTAGATATATAAGGTAGCTTTTAATCCATATTTTGAAAGTACCTTATCTGCCAGCAAATGTACTCCATCATTACCATCATCAAATGTTATTGCAATTAACTTTGAATTTTTTTTTAAAAATTCTGGATTCTCTTTTTGTACATTTCCTTTTAGTAGTTCAACAACTTCTGTAGCAAATAATGATGTAAAATGATTTTCAAAAAGATATTTCATTTGCCTATCAAAATTATCTAGTGAAACATCATATTCATTTGTTATTATTTCCTTAACATTGTGATAACAAAGGACTGAAAAAGAAAAATCATTATTTTGATTCTCAACTTTACCGAAGATACTGCTATTTAAGTATAAAATAAAAAATATTATAGTAAGCAATACAGATAAAACTTTTTTTCCCATTTTTCACCTCAAGATACAATAGTCTTTATTCATTATTATCTTTTTTAATAATTATTATATTATATATAGTAGCTTTTCTTAGGTAATAATATTTTTAGATATTTGTAAAAGTTGAAATAGAAAACAAATAAATCTTTAATCTACCTTATTTTGGTAAGATATCCTTTTTATTATCTTCAATTAATTCTTTAGATGAGCTTATCTTATAATTTAATAATATTTCCTTTAAATTACTTACAGCATTTATCATTTTTGTAAAGGAATTTGAAGTGAATTCGACAGAATTATTCATCTTCTCAACTGATTCTATCATTATATTATTATTTTCTAAAAGTGATTTAGTTATTTTTTGAAGTTCATTTAGCGAAGAAATGACAGTTGGTTGAATCTGTACAATTTTTTCAGTAGTCTCTTTAATTTCTTCATTTAATGTAGTTAATTGTTCAACTTCTGTAATGTTTTTATCAATTTCTTTTACCTGCTCTTGCGAACTTCTGGTTACATCTTGCATCTTAATATTGGTGTCTTTAAGCTGATTGTGAATTTCAAGGAAAAGTCTTTCGATAGATAGATTTACTTCCTCGGCTTCAGAATTTGATTCAACAATATTTTTAATCATAGATTCAATTTGCTGGGCAGAATTTGAGGTAATTTCTGAGAGTTTTCTCATTTCCTCAGCAACAACTGAAAATCCAACACCAGCTTCACCAGCATGAGCTGCTTCTATAGCCGCATTCATGGCTAAGAGATTTGATCTTTCAGAAATATCTAAAATAAGTTTTGTAATTTTTTGAATTTCTGAGTTAGATTCAATCATTTTTCTATTTATTTCATTAAGTTTTGAAACCTGTTCTTCTCCTTTGTAAATGTTGGAAGCTAATGATTCGAACAATTGATTGGTTTCAATCATAAGACGAGAAATTACTTGAAATGAATTTAATATATTTTTCATCGAAACTGAAGTTTGCTCAATAAAATCAGTCTGATATTTGTATTTTGATACTGTGTTTTCAATAGCAATAATTAAATTCTTAAAATCAGAGTTTGCCTTATCTACTACCTTACTTTCGTTGTCTTCAATTGATTGAACCTCTTTTATTATTTTAGATAATTTATCTGATTCTTCTATTAATAATTTGAATTCCTGCTCTATTTTATCTGTCATGTCAGCGACATCTTTTTCCGCTTTTGATATTTTGATAAATGAGTCTTGAAGCTTACTTAATATAATATTGATATTTGAAGTCATACTTCCTATTTCATCAAAGCTAACAATATTTACCCTGCTAGATAAATCCATTTCCTGGTTCGCCATTATATCAAATTGATTGTAGAGATGATCTAAATGTTTTTGATGTTCCAAGAGAATAGAAAAGAAAATTATTAAATCAACAACTAGAAATTTTAATGCTAATACTAAAAAATATTTTAAGATAAAGTTAAATTTTAAAAAGGTAAATGCATATCTATCAAAAAAAGTAAAAGCAGCTATAGTAAAGAAAGAAATATTTACAAAAAGAAGTAAAATTGAAGGGATAATTAGTTTTGTAATTGTCTTTGAATGTTCTTTATCATCTTTTAAAAAGTTAATATTTAACGCATTTTTCGCATCTATCCATGCATAATTTATAAGTCTCGCAACTACAATACCATTTAGTATACCAAATGCAATTGCTAGAATTGCTCTAAAAATCCAGTATTTTATATCAATTTTTGTTTTAGATATGAGTTCAATTGATAAATTTATTATAACTGCCATTATATAACTTAAAGCTCCAATTGCAAAAAGAAAAGATTCAATATTAGTAAATGATTTTTCGATTTTAACATATTCCTCTTCTCTGATTTTGAACCCTCTTTCTATTTTTTTTATTCCTTTTTCAATATTTCTATAAAATAAGTAGACCAAAAAAACAGCAATTGATCCTATTGTAAGAGTTAGAATAAATGTTCTTTTATAAAATCCAAAAGTTTCTAATTTTTCCATCAGCAAAGTTTGAGGTAAGACCAAAGAATATAAAATATTTGTCATCCAGACGCTTATTAGAGAAGTAAATAAAACCTTGAATGTAGTTTTTTTTGAAATATTGGATATTTTATTACTCATAGAAAATTTCCTTTTCTTAATTTTCCTTATTATTTTAGTTTAGAATTTAAAAAATTATAGAATTTTTTAAAAATAATTGATCAAAAAAAGATTATAATAAAAACATTAAAGAATTTATTCAACAAGATTTAATTATTCTCTATATAATATGTTTTCATATAATATATTTTCTGATTGATCGATAAATGAAAAATTTATATTGCCATTTTTATTCTCAATAAGGAAAAATCCAAATTTCCCTCTCGTAAACCATTTAGAACCATTTGTAATAAAGGTAGGTATGGGATCTGGTTTGCCTCCCATAGCGCCAATTATTACCCAATAGATTCCCGTTTTTTCAATCCATTCCATGTAGTGGTTGTGTCCACTTATCGCTAAATCTGCTTTTTCTATAAAAATAGGGGCTATATTTTCAATATTTCCCATATTATCGAACCAGTTACCACTTATATCATTATAACCAGAAGCATAAAAAAAACTATGGGACAATATTACAAGAAAATCATCTTTAGATATTTTTTGTATCTCGGTCTTTATCCATTGTTTTTCTTTTTCATTGGTATCAAAATAAGCCCAGGGAAGATTCAAACCAATAAAATGAAATTTTTTATATTTATAATGCCATACAAATGGAGTTGGTCCATTGATAAAAAAATAATCAGGATTGTTATTTAAGGTTATAGGATTATTTTTAATAACATATTTAAATAGTAAATTTTTTTGATTGATATTTTTGTTATTTCCAAATAAATTTATCCAGTATTTTTGACCACCAAAATACCTATCATGATTACCAATTACGCTAAAAATTGGAAGAGTCGGAGCATATTTGTTTTTAAGCTTTATAAATTCAATCCAATTTTGTTTTATTCCTCCATTATCAAAAAAATCTCCTAGACAAAAAAAGGCTTCTATCTTGCCTTCTTCGAAATATTTTTCAAGAATTTGTAGAATTTTAATAGAGGTTTGCAAATTAGAGTTTTTACTGAAGAAATGCGGGTCTGAAGATATTGCGAAGCCAAAAGTTTCTTCATTTTGCTTTGCTGAAAAATTTGAAAAATTAAATATGTTGGTTTCTTCATTAATATTCTTATGATTTCTAAAGATATCGTTAAAGGCGCAGGAAGAAAAAAGAATTATTAGAATTGTTATTAACAGAAAAATTAGTTTCAAATATTTCATATTCAAATAATAATGAAATATTTATAGATAGTCAAAATCAGTTTGATATGTAAAAAAATTCATATATTTAATAATTAATATACCTAATAATTAATATAAATAAAATAGTTAATATTAATTTGCGAAAGAAAATATTTATTTTATAATATTAACAGAATGAAAAAAGATACAGAATTTGTAGCTTTTTTGATAAAAAAAACTATCTCATGGATATGTAAAAATAGAGAGTTTTATAGACCAAAAGCAAAAGAACTTGATAAAGCATTAGTAGAAAAATTTTCACCTTATTTCCCATCAGAAGTTTTAAAAGATGCAAAAGTTTATTTAACAAAAAAATTGCCTAAATTTGATTTTCTAGATGAATATGGTTTTACAGATTTTACCAAGAAGATATTGAAGTTAGAATATAAAAAAGGAGTCATATTCATAGATACTCTTTTAATATCAACCTATGCTATTGATGAGTATGAATCTATTGTTTTTTATCTTTTAGTTCATTTGACACTATATAAAATTATCGGATATGAAGATTTTGTCCGTCGATATGTAAATCAAGCATTACTCGAAAATTATAATGTCAAAGAGATTACTTTAGAGAGAAATGCAGCAAATTTAACAGATAGATTTTTAAAAGGTGAAATTTTTGATGTCACCAAAGAACTGGAAAAATTAATATGAATTCTATTAATAATCATATATTATGCCGTTATAAATGATTTTCCAAAATTCTTATACTAATTATTTTTTCTTTAATTATAAGAGAGTCATCATTAAACTTTATTTAAGAAACCTTATATCACCCAATTGAACTTAAAAATAATTATTTGCTTTTATAAATATTAATATTAAAATTATGAATATAATGAGGTGAATTATTCTTTATGATTAAATCCAGGGGGATTAAAATGAAAAATAGATTTTTTATTTTTTTTCTGTTTATTTTTCTTTTAATATTTTCAGGTAATATATTGATGGCTCAACAGAATCAGTCTCAAAGTCAACTTGGGCATTTTCAAGTATTATTTCCCGCCTTAATTTCTGCTGGCTTTATAACATCATATCTTACCTTGGATTTGCTCTATAATCTTGATTACTCAGAAGCTTTGACATATGATGTCATAGATGTTATGCTTTTTTTTGCTGTATTGCCAATGTATTTTCATAATTTACCTCTGGGTTTAATATTTACCGGCGTTTCTCTTGGATTATATTTTGCATCTGAATACTTATGGAATATAGATGAAGATTTCATAGCTCAAATCCCTGCAAACGGATATCTTGATTTTTCTTTTTTTTCAACTTATGCAATATATAGGGAAGGAAGAAAAAAAGCAAAAAGTGGTATATATGATGATAAATGGCGTGAAAAAGCTTTTGGAAACACGGGCTTTCTTTCTTATTTTCCATATACAAAAGTAGGTGAGTGGAAACCATGTTCATTTTTCGAACTAGCTATTTCCCCTATTTCTATGGATAATATTTCAGATTTTCTTATTTTTACTATTATACCTGCTGGAATCTTAGCACCATTTTTACAGGAAGGATTATATGGAAATGACTTTCAAGATTCAGTTTTCACGACAGGAAAATCTTTCATAGGGACACACGAACTTCCAATATACTTAGGAATTCCAGTAGCAGCAGCATTTTTATATATATTATGCTCTTTTGTTGCAATAGGGGAAGAAGCTCTTTTTAGAGGTTTTTTGTATGAAGAATTTGGTTCTACAATTAATGAATGGGTTGGGAAAGTTGCTGATATGATAATTTTTCCTTTATTTCATGTCCCTGGAGAAATAGAATATTATCAAGATCATCCCGAATATTTTTTCAGCTATTTTTTAAGAAGAGCTTTATTGACTTTTATAATCGATCTTTCATATGATAGAGGTGGGTTAAGTAGAAGTGTAGCATTTCATTTCTGGGTAGATTTCACTCAACTATTTGCATATTATTTGATTAATGGAGGAGTGCCTCAGCAATCTTTTATGGATATTGTAGGCTTGGGATATAAAAGAATAGAGATACAATTTGTTGTTTCATTTTAACTATGTTCTTCCTTATGTTTCTTTATTTTTTCATATTTACAAAATATTATTATCTTTTTAGTTTTAATAAAAAAAATAATCAAGTAAAACAGCATTTGTTGTAATAAAAGTATATTATGTTATATCTCTAAAAAGGTCAAAAGATGCTGTTTTATATTATAAAATTATTCTTAACATCCTTGTTAATAGTCATAATTACCGAAACCTCAAAAAAAAGCAGTTTTATAGCTACAATATTTGCTGCATTACCTACTATTTCAATATTGTCTTTTATCTGGATTTATTTTGAACAGAAAGATACAAATAAAATAGCAAATCTTTCTAGTAGTATCTTCTGGATGGTAATTCCTTCTCTTCCATTATTTTTGATTTTTCCAGTTTTGCTAAAAAAAGGATTAAATTTTTATATATCACTTTTAATTTCATGTGCAATAACAGTTTTATTTTATATTTTGTTTGTATGGATATTAAAGAAATTTGGAATAAAACTATAAATTAATTATTTTAAATTCATTTATTAATTTTGTATATTGCATTTTATGGATAAATCACAAAATCCCTATGAATATTAATATTTATCCTTAAAATATCAGTATTTTAGTTGAAATAGAACATATTAAGTACAATGAGACAAACTAAAATAAAATAAATAAAAATGAATTGGAATTAGGTTAGTTTGTTAAAATAAAAAAAAAATTTGAAAGGTAACATATGATAGACTTACATGTTCACACTCATCACTCAGATGATTCAAAAGTATCTATGGAGCAGTATTGCATAAAAGCCTTAGAAGTAGGGATCAAAATAATTTGTTTTACAGATCATGTGGATAACAATCCCGCAGACCCAGGTTGTGGAAAATTTAATCCAGATTCATATTTTGAAGAATTTTATAGAGTTAAAGAAAAATATAAAGATAATATTACTCTTTTAAGTGGCATGGAATTTTCCGAGCCACACATTTACCAAAATGAATTTAAAAAGATTAAAGAATATCCTTTTGATTATATAATTGGGAGTGTTCATTTTTTCTATAATGATATGCTTTTAAGTAAAATGTTATTGGATAATATACCCATCGATATAGTTTATGAAAATTATTGGAATCAGATGCAGTTAATGGTTGAGTATGGTGGATTTGATGCAATAGGTCATTTTGATTTCCCAAAAAGATATTTTAATAAATTAATCTATGATGAAAAAATAATAGAGAACATATTAAATAATGCAGTTAAAAATAATTTAATTTTGGAAATTAATACTTCAAGTTTAAGAAAAGGATGTAGTGAAAGTATGCCTTCAAACGATATTCTTGATATTTATTATAGAGTTGGTGGAAGAAAGTTGACTATTGGAGCAGATACCCATAGACTTGAAGAGCTTTCTAAAGATGTTAAAAATGCAATTGATATTGTAAAAGATAGGTTTGAAATAGTATATTTTAATAAAAGAAAAAAAATCAAATCTAATTTATTTGAAATGAGTCCATAAAAATTAGATTTATAACTAACTTTTTTTTTAAATATTTTTTCTCAAAATTTTAGAAAATTTTTAAGGTTATTATAAACAATCTTGAACAATTCTTTTCTAGAAAATGATTCATCTTTAAAATAAATTTTATTTTTTAATATTGAATTATCTATTAAACTTTCTCCATATGTTTTTATTTGTACTTCTATTCCTGATAAATAAAGAATGGTTGGTCCAATATCTAAAAACGAAACAATATTTTCTTTTTCAAAATGTGGTTTTAAATCTTTTGAAAAAATAAAAAGAGGAACAAACTCTAAAGCTTTTTTATTTGAACTGACTATTCTAGAGTTTTTATAATACTGATTATTTCTAATCGCACTACTATGATCTCCAAATATTAAAATTAGTGCATCGGGATATTTTTCTAAGATCTTTTGAACAGAGTATTTTAAAGATTTATCAACATATCTCATAGAATTAAAATAGTTTTTTGTTCTAATATCTTCGATATTTTCAAATGATTTATCGATAAATATTGAATTTATTAAGTTATAAGGTTCATGGCTGGACATTGAAATAATATAATAAATAAAAGGTTCAGATTGGATTTCAAGGGTTTTTAACATATAATTATATACATCTTCATCACTAGCGCCCCAGCCAACTTGTCTTAACTTCATATTATTTAAGTCGTGAAATATATTAAAACCAGCTTTAGGAAAAGCTGATTGCCTATCAAAAAAATATCCTGCATTTCCATGAAAAACTTGAGTATCATATCCAGAGTCTTTTAACTTTTTTATAAATGAGTTTACAAAAGCTTTTTCTCCAAGTTTTATAGCAGGATAATCATTTAATGGTTCCACACTATTTATTACTGAAAACTCGGTATCTGAAGTATTTCCGCCTTTATGATAGCTTAAACAAAAAGGAAAAAAGATAGATAGATTTGTAAGTTCATTTAAAAAAGGCATGATATATTCATTATTATATTTTGTGAATATTATACTTGATTCCATAGCCTCAATTTGAAAGATAAAGATATGCTTTTTATTAAATTTATTTTCTTTATTCAAAAATTTATCATTAATATGAGTTAATAAACCAAAATTTAATAGTTCTTCTTTATTTTTATTAAATTTATCTCTTTGGAAAACAGCAATACTATTTGCAGTAAAACCATAAAAATAGATAAAAGTAGCTTCCCCTTTGAATTTATTTGTGTTAAGTAGTTCATAAGGCGTCGAATCTTTATAATAGATTATAAATTGTCCGACACAAACTATTAAAAATATAATAATAAGAATGTAGGAGATATTTATTTTTTTATTTATAAATATTTTTACTTTTATATTTTTTAAAAATTGGTTTATTTTACTAAAATACATTAAAGATAAAACAAATAAAGGTAAATCTAAAAATAACCATAACATCTCCCATTCCAGGGGTATGGCAAAGTGTCCAATTAGCGATGTAGTTTCTTTTAATAGAGAAAACCAGGAAAACATATGTAAATAGTTATGAAAATAGAAAAAATAAGCCATATTACTGAATAAAAAAATAGTCTGAAGAGCATAGAATAAAATTAAAATAAATCTTTTATTAATAATAAATATTATGATTAATACTAAACCACAGATAGCTAAAGAACTAGCAATTTTACCTACAATGTAGTCTATAGGTAAAGAAGCTAGAAGTTGAGTAATGATGGCTAGTTTTAAACCATTAAATATAATAAAAGAAAATAAAATTATTGGTGTAATCTTAATAAATTTTTTCATAAATTTTTCAGCCTTAATTTAAATAGTTTATTAAAATTTTTTGATGGCACACAGAAATTATCAAATAAAGATAATTTTTCAATTAATATTAATGATCCTTCAATCTTGAAAAAAACTAGTGCAAAAAAGGCGAGATATGGCATAAATAAA
>CAYVTU010000002.1:0-182593 GCA_964454835.1 uncultured Brachyspira sp. | reverse complement strand
TTTATTTATGCCATATCTCGCCTTTTTTGCACTAGTTTTTTTCAAGATTGAAGGAATTAATTTTACAAGCAAAAAATTTAATATATTATAGTAATTAGATTAATCTGACTATATAATAATATTTCTATTAATTATGCTATAATTATTTAAGAAAATCATTATTTAAAAAACTTATAAGAGGTTTGTTAAATATGAAGATTGAAGCAAGATACTATAAGAAAATCGATAAAAATATTGTCCAATGTCTTTTATGTCCTAATATTTGTACTTTGGAAGATAGTGAAATAGGTGCATGTAAAACAAGAAAAAATATAGAAGGCACATTATATTCGATGTTTTATAATATGGCTTCATCAATTTCAGTAGATCCTATCGAAAAAAAACCTCTTTATCATTATTATCCCGGAGAAAAAATTTTATCTATAGGAACTGTAGGCTGTTCTTTTCACTGTTCTTTCTGTCAGAATTATTCAATATCTCAATTTACAGATATACATCTTGAAGAAATTAATTCTAATTTAGTTTTAAATATTTTGGAAGAAAATAAACTGAAAATGCTTGCTTTTACCTATTCTGAACCATTAATCTGGTACGAAACAATTTATGATATATCTAAATTCATAAAAGAAAAAGATAAAAATATTAAAATAGTTTTGGTAACAAATGGTTATATTAACTCAAAACCTTTGCAGGATTTATTACCTTATATTGATGCAATGAATATAGACTTAAAATCTTTCCAAAACGACTTTTATAAGAAGTTTTGCGAAGGAAAATTGGAACCAGTATTACAGACAATAAGAAATGCAAGTAAAAAAGTTCATCTTGAGATAACGACTCTTATTATACCCTCATTAAATGATAGCGAAGAAGAGATGAAGGCAATTTCAAACTTTGTTGCTTCTGTTGATTCAGATATTCCACTTCATATTTCAAAATATTATCCATGTTACAAACTTAGTATTCCACCTACTTCTGAAAAAACGATTTTAAACCTTGTAGAAGTAGCAAAAAAAAGTTTAAATTATGTGTATGCGGGAAATATATTTAATAAAGATGATTCTACCTATTGTTCTTGTGACCAAAAATTAATTGAAAGACATGGATATAGTGCAAAGGTAGTTGGAATAAGAAATAAAAATTGCATAAAATGTGGTAAAAAAATATATGGCGAATATTGATAATAAGAATGAAAATCAAAATTTGACAACAAAGGAATATTTTCAACAAATAATGAAGTTAATGATTCCAATAGCGATGCAAAATCTCTTATTAAATGCATTGAATCTTATTGATACTGTTATGGTTGGACAACTAGGTGATATTTCAATTGCAGCAGTTGGAATAGCTAATCAAATTTACTTTCTTTTGAATCTTTTTATCTTTGGTGTAACGAGTGCTACAGCTATTTTTACCTCTCAATATTGGGGTGCAAATGATATTGATAGCATTAAAAGAACTACAGCAACTGCAATTAAAATAGTCTTTATCTTTGTCCTTTTTTTTGCGACAATTTGTTTTTTTATTCCAAAGATACTTATGAGCTTCTTTACAAAAGATATTGATGTAATAATTACAGGAGCAATTTATTTAAAAGTAGTAAGTTTAAGTTTTTTGCCAATGTCTATAAGTTTTGTTTTTTCTTTTATTCTTAGGACTATGCATTTTGTAAAAATTTCTTTATTAGCAAGTTTTTTTGGTATAGGTTCAAATACTTTATTGAATTATATCTTAATATTTGGTCTTGGTAAAATCCCTGCACTTGGGGTAAAAGGAGCAGCAATAGCCACAATAATAGCTCGCTGTATTGAACTTTCGATTTTAATATTTTTTATATATGTTAAAGATCTTCCCTGCTCCCTACAAATAAAACATTTCATAAATAATCAAAAAGATTTTTTAAAAAAGTTTTTCAAAATAAGTATGCCCGTAATTTTGAACGAAATGCTCTGGTCCTTAGGGGTCACTGTTTATACCGTAATATACGCTAGAATAAGCACATCAGCAGTAGCAGCAAGTAATATCGCACTTACAATAGAGAGATTCGCCTTTGTCATCTTTATTGGATTGGCTAATGCAAGCGCTGTTTTGATAGGAAATTACATAGGTAAAAAACAGATTAAAATAGCCATTGATATAGCTAATAAAGGAATATTATTTTCAATAATATCCGGGATTTTAATAGGAATCTTTATTTTTTTTCTTACTCCATTTATTTTGCTTCTTTTCAAGGTGTCTGGAAATGTTAAAGAAATAGTAAAGGGTATAATCCTTGTTTATAGTTTCATAGTGACTTTAAGAGCTGTAAATGTTCTTTTGATTGTTGGAATATTTAGAAGTGGAGGGGATACTACTTTTTCTTTGATTGTAGATGCAGGAGCAGTATGGTTTTTCGGAATACCATTTGGTTTAATTGCAGGATTTGTTTTTAAGCTTTCAGTTCCTCTCGTTTTTCTGGCAATTTCTTCAGAAGAATTTGTCAAACTAATTCTTTCTCTTTTTAGATTTTTAAATAAAAAATGGATAAATAATGTTACCTAAGTTCTTTTTTCTATAAAAGTAAAATTAATAATTATTCTATAGATAGCTATTGAAAAAAGAATAATATACTGATAAATAATTTCATAAGAAGGGTTACCAAGAAATTGTAAGAAATTAAAGAGAACAACTATAAAAAGCAAAAATCTATAGATCATTAAGAATAGATAGCTATTTATTTTATGAAAAATTGCTGAGATAAGAATCAATAACGAATTGAATATAAAGATAAATATTAATAAATAATATATGACTTTTAAGTTAGTTCGAAGATTAAAGAAAGGTAAGTTTAAAGAAATTATAAATAGAAGAAGAAGTAAAATAGCGCAAAGAATGGTCAAGAAAGAAAACAATAGATCTTTATTTTTGGAAATATAAATGAAAAAAGAAAAGTAAGACAAAAAAAAGACAAAAAGAACTAAGTTTATATATATCGATTTACCTAATATCAAGTTTTCAAACTTTGTATATGAATTTTTTAAAATTAGTGGTTGAAATAAGATTAAAATGAAAAGTAAAATTGAAGTTACTATACTCAAATATTTCATTACTTAGAAAAGATCAATTGTTCTCTGCGGACTTGATTCATTAGATGGCTCATAGTTCAAATATATCCATTTTTTAATTGTGCAACTAGCCCAATATGAGAAAATACCAACCGTTAAGATTGAAAGAAGAATTGAAATATAAACAATACCAGCTATTTGGCCGCCTTTTCCTGTAAATTTCATCTGTTTGCCATTGATAAATGTATTTCTTGCAGCCCATCTTGCTCTCTGACAAATAGCCCAGGGAAGATAAAATCCAAAAGTTATAATTGTTAAAAAGCCTGTCCAGATAGTTAACCAAAATAGACTTCCACCTTTTCCTGTAAACTCGATGTATTGATTATTATTCTGCTCCATTTTTATTATCCCTTAAATTTATTTTTCTTTTTTTATATAAATACTTTCGTCGAAAATAGCTTAAATCTTTAAAATTCTAAATAAATAGCAATTACAAACTTGTATGAATTTCAGTTTCATATAAAATCTAATAATTTCTTTATTTATATTAATTTTATAATATCTTATAAGTTTTATTTCAAATATTATTAATTTTTATCTACTTTTTTTGTAGAAACTATATCTGCACCACTATTTGCAATATTAGAAATTATGACTTGATTTATATCTATTGGTGCATGAATGGAAGAATTTTTAATAATATCCATAATAGCAGGTATAAGTTTTTTGGGTACTGGCTTATTAGTCTTTACAGATACAAGTTCACTTTTTCCATTTATTACTTTTACGCTTGTAGTAATGACTCTATGGGGGTCAGTTATTTCCTGTATAGCATATTCTTTACCACTTTTGCAGGTAAAACCACTTATATCTGTTACCTTATTATCGTCATCAAGTATTACTTTTATTTTGCAACCCATTGGACATTGAATACAAATCATTTCTACTTCTTTCATAATTAAATAATCTCCACAATAATGTTATTTAAATTTTCAATTTTATTGATTTGCTCAGCCTTAATATTCTTATGTACCATTTCACTAGGTATGAAAGTCTGTTCTTTTCCTTCAAATATGATATTATCTGAACTTCTGACAATCAATCTGCCTTTTTCAATAGGTTTTATCGACCTTATATAAAGGTTGAAATCTGTGTTTTCAACATAATAAGAGCAATTAATAATACCTATTCCGGTTCCTTTTTTAACTGGAATTTTTTTGTTAGTTTTTCCTGTTTTTATATATTCAACCGCATATTTACCGGCAATTTCTCCTTCTCTGGTAACATAATCAACTAAATCATAGATAATTACGCAATTACCACTAGAATAAATCCATGGAATAGAAGTATTCATAGTCGAATCTACTATTACTCCTCTAGTTTTTGGATCTATTTCAAGATATTCAATCATTGGAGTTGTTGAAGGTACAAGACCAACAGATAGTACTAGAGTATCTACACTCCATGATCTTTCTGAACCTGTAATTACATTATAATTTTCATCTAGTTCCGAAGTAATTACTTCATTTAATCTTCCTTCGCCTCTTACTTCTGTTACAGTCGTAGATAAAAGAAGAGGAATACCAAAATCTTTAAGACATTGGTTAATATTTCTTGTTAGACCACCTGGATAAGGCATCCTCTCGCAGACAGCGACTACTTCTACTCCTTCAAGAGTTAATCTTCTAGCCATAATAAGCCCAATATCACCTGATCCAAGAACCATTGCTCTTTTTCCAATGAGACGATTTTCGATATTTATAAATTTTTGGGCGACTCCCGCAGTATAAATTCCAGATACTCTATCCCCTGGAATTAAAAGTGAACCAAAAGGTCTTTCTCTCGCACCCGCAGAGTAAATGAGAGCTTTACAGATTATTTCAACAATTCCACCAGAACTTGCAAAATACACTATTTTTTTATTTTTATCAATAGATAGAAGAAAATGCTCGAAAAGAAAATTAATAGGTAATTCTTTTGTCAAAGATATAAGATTTTCAGAATATTCTGGACCAGTCAACTCTTTTTTAAAATAATGAAGGCCAAATCCATTATGTATACATTGATTAAGAATACCTCCAGCCATAGCAAGTCTTTCGACTATAATTACATTCATTCCTTCTTTTGCTGCTTTTATTGCAGCGCCGAGTCCTGAAGCCCCTGCTCCAATAACAAGTAAATCACAAGATAGTTTGTTCATTTTCTGACCTTCCCTTTTACTATGTATGATTTATCATTATTATATACAATGTTATCAACAGGCATACCTGTTTCGCGACTAAGAATCTCAAGCATTTTATTAGTACAAAACCCACCCTGACATTCACCAAAGCTGGCTCTTGTCCTGAATTTAATGCTATCAAGGGTTCTTGCTCCTCTTCTTATAGCTTCAACAATTTCTCTTTCTGTGACTTTATTGCAAACGCATACTATCTTTCCAGCAAGTGGATCATTTTTTATAATCTCATTATACTTTTCAAGACTTAATTCTGCTATGTAATGAGGAATTTTTTTCCTATATTGGTTAAAAGTCTGTTTTTTCTTAAGATTTAAATCATATTTATTATTAATCTCTTCTACTACCCATGAAGCAATGGCGGGCGCTGATGTCAAACCGGGAGAACGCATGCCTGCTGCATGAAAAAGCCCATAAACAATCCTACTAGCTCCAAGCCAGAAATCTTTATTTGGCGTTTCTGGACGACAACCAGCAAAAGTCTTAACTGTTTCTCTAATATCTATTGCAGGAATAAGATGTTTTGCATTTTGAACTATTTTATCAAGTCCAATTTTAGAAGTTGCTCTTAAATCTTTTAATTGATAATGCAAATCTGTCGATGTAGGTCCAAGCAATATCCCTTTATCCACTGTTGGTAGCACAAGTATACCTTTACCCATCTTAGATGGAGTAGGGAAAATTATGCTATTGACCAGGTCATGAGCCGTAAATTTATTTAATAAAATATATTCACCTATCCTTGGAAATATTGGTATTGCTCTATCACCTGCCATTGTTGCAATTTTATCTGCATAAAGACCCGCAGCATTAATTATAACATCTGCTTCATATTCATGTTTATTTGTAATTACTTTTCTTACTTTATTTTCTGAAGCGTCAATAGACAAAACTTCTTCTTCAAAGTTTATTATTGCACCGTTTTCGAAAGCATTTTCTATGGCAGCTATACAAATTTGCCATGGTTCGGTGATGGCTGCAGTTGGAGCATATAAAGAAGCAACAACATCTGGATTAAGGTTTGGCTCCATATCGAGTAGTTCATCTTTTTCTAAAATTCTAAGTTCTGGGACATTATTTGCAATACCCTGTTTATAAAGTTGATTAAGGATATTTCTTTCTTCGTTATTGAAAGCTACGACATGTGAACCAATCCTTTTTACTTCTATATCTAGTTCTTCAGCTAATCTTGAATATAAGAAATTACCTTTACTGCAAAATTTAGCTCTTATTGTATCTGGTTCATCATCATATCCTGCATGAATAATGGCAGAATTGGCTTTTGAAACTCCAAGCCCTGCATCTTTTTCTTTTTCAATAACTATTACATCACACTCATATCTTGAAAGCTCTCTTGCAATTAACGAACCTATGACTCCAGCTCCGATAACAATAATTTTCATTATCTGCTCCAAAAAACTATTTTTACAAAATTAATTTTACATAATTAATTTTATATTCAAAAATTATTTATAAGGTTTTTTAAATAAATTATTTCTTATTTTTTTTTACTAAATTGACTTTCTACAGTTTTTCTATCTCCAAAATATGTTTTATAAGAATCAACTTTCTTTTTTTCAAGTTTAGGGTTTGTATCTTTATTTGAAAACATATGATTCCATGTATTAATATAAATAATTACTCTATCATCTGATCTTTCAAAATTTATCCCTTCTATTTTTGATGAAAAATGTTTAACATTTTTTTCATAAAAAGATTGATTGCCACTAAAATCATCAGGAAAGTCGACATATTCTATATACCATTTAGCATCATCTGTCATAATGTAATGAATAAAAAAAGTTTCTGTATCAATTATTCTTTTGTATTTAAAATAACGATAAATATCATAAAAAAAATTCACCAATGCTTTAGGGTGATCTTCATCTTTGAATAAAACAGTAAATTCAATCAATTTATCTTTCTCTAAATTTTTATGAAAAAATACACTTATAGCAATGATTTCATTTTTATTATTATAGTCTACTTCAGGAACTATAAAAATAGGCAATAACTCTTTATCTATAGGTTGTTCAGTTAAACTAATTTTTTCATTTGTACAGGAGAAAAAAGATGAAAAAAGAAGAATAAAGGCAAAGAAGTATAAGATTGTCTTAGTTCTTTTCATGTTATTTACCCCATCAAATAAATTAAAGAATAAAAAAGACAAAAAGTCAAAGTTATATTTAACTTTTTCTTTACTAATTGTTTTAAGTTAGTAATTTAAGATTGCTTCTACTAAATAAAATAGGAAATTAGGTAAAAATATGAAAGGTGAGCTTGCAGCATTAATAACCGCAATTTGCTGGACATTTAATTCTCTTACTTTTTCTATAGCAGGTAAAATAGTTGGTTCTAAAACAGTAAATCATATAAGGTTATGGATAGCTTTTTTAGCCGTTGGACTTATTAATCTTATAATGTTTGGATATTTTTTCCCTTATAATGCTTCAGCAAAATCATTAATTTTTTTAGGCTTATCCGGGCTTATAGGTTTTACACTTGGAGATGCTGCATTATTTGAATCTTTAGTTTTAATAGGTCCAAGACTTTCAATGACAATTATGGCTACAAACCCAATAATAGGAGCTATTTTATCCTTTATATTTTTAAAAGAAACCTTAAAACCTCTTCATGTTCTAGCTATAATAATTACAATATCTTCAGTCATGTTTGTTGTTTCAGAGAAACATGAAAATGAAAATTTCGATAAAAAGAAAAGACCTTTGGGAGTGTTTCTTGCTTCTATTGGATCATTATGTCAAGCCACTGGTATGCTACTATCAAAAGTAGGATTATCTTCTGGTATTTCTGTTATAAGTGGAAACATGATAAGAGTAAGTGCAGGACTCTTCTTTATAATAATTATTTCAATTTTTCAAAAGCAATTTATAGGTGATTTTATAAAATTAAAAAATATGAAAGGAACAATATATATTTTTATTGGAGCCATTTTAGGTCCTGTTTTAGGAGTGATGCTCGCTTTGTATGCAATATCTAAGACAAAAATCGGAATTGCGACTACTATTACAGCTATTTCTCCGATTCTTTTAATACCACTTTCTGCCATTATATATAAAGAAAAGATAACTGTTAGAATGGTTATTGGAACAATAGTGACTATTGCAGGTGCAAGTGCTTTATTTTTCATTTAATTATAAAAAATATGAAATCAATAATATTACGAATTATTATATCTTGATTAAATTATTTTATCATTAAAACAGAAGTTTTTTTAGTATTTTTATTTACCATATTTAATTTTGTAAAAATAATTATATATAAAAGATAGATCATGTAAAATTAAAAAAATTTTAACATGCAAAAAGGGGAGAAAATGAGAAAATTTGATTTTAAAGATTTAATTTTAATTTTATTTTTGCCTATTATCTTTTCTATTTTTATTTTTATTAAACCTTGCTATTCTTTTTATAAGACTTTTAATTCTATACATCCATATCTAATGAGTTTCATAAAATTTGCAATATTGGCAACTTATGGCGAAATCGCAGCTTTTAGAATAGGCAACAAGAAATATCCATCTAAAGAATTTGGAATCTTACCTAAAATGATTGTATGGGGAATTTTAGGAATTTTTATTAAAGCTGCTTTCGTTATATTTGGTAAAGGTGCAATATCACTTTTAATTTCAATTTATAAAGATTTTCCAGCTAATATTTTAGCATCAAAAAATATAACATTTTTAAAATTACTTGCTTCATTTACCATTAGCTTTACCATGAATCTTATCTTCGCTCCTGTAATGATGTTAACTCATAAAATAACAGATTTATACATACATAAAGCTGGTGGAACATTTAGTGGTATAATAAAGACTAAATTTAATTTTACCGAGCTATTAATGAATGTCGATTGGAAAAGTTTTGGTGGTTTTGTGCTTTGTAAGACAATACCTTTTTTCTGGATTCCAGCCCATACTATAACATTTTTATTAGATGAATCCATACAGGTTCTTTTTGCAGCTTTGTTAAGTGTGGTTTTAGGGTTGTTTCTAGCTTATAAGCCAGCAATCAAAAAATGAATAAACATTAAAATATGTAACGTAGATTATAGGAAATTTTTTGTTTATTTTAATATTTTTCCCACTATTGGAGGATGAATCTCATCAACGAAAGATTGAGCATCACTTTTGCTTCCGACTATATCTCCAAAATGTATAGGAATAGCATATTTAGGTTTGAGCTTATTAGCGAGTATAGCTGCTTCTTTCCAGTTCATTGTATAGGTCCCTCCAACAGGTAAGAAAGCAAAATCAACTATTATATTCTGGATTTCAGCAACAGAATCGGTATCTCCTGCATGATAATACTTTTCTCCATCTATATCTATAATGTATCCAACCCATTTCTTATCCTTTGGGTGGAATTGTTTTCCAATATTATAAGCATATGTTGTTGAGAATGAAATTTTACCAGAAGTATATTGTTTATCGGGTTCTACTAAGATTGTTTTAAGTTGCAACTCCTTTATTTTTTCTTCAGCTTCTTTTGGAACAATTATAATAGTATTTGATTTCATTATTTTCCTTATATCTTGAATAGATAGATGATCATAGTGAGAATGGGTACAGAAAATAAAATCAGCATCATTAACTGAATCTTTCATATTAAAAGGATCAATATATATGACAACACCTTTTTTTATTTTAATTGTAGCGTGTCCAAGATGAGTAATATCTTCTATCATAAATCCTCCAGAAATTATATTATTTTACAAGATAAACTGGTTCAAGATTTATAATATCGCCTCTTCTAATCTGACTTACAAGTATTTTTTCAGATTTCAAAGTAAAACTGATAAATTTTTCTTCTTTTAAAAATCCCTCTTTGCTAATAACTATCTTCATTCTGAAAGATTTTTCAGTTGGTGCATTGTTGTTATCAGATTTTAAAGATTTAGGCCAGAAAGTAAAAATACCATTTGTTTTTATTGATGTTTCTACAGGGTTTTTCCATAGTGAACTTGCCATCTGGACTTTGTTACTGTTTTCATCTAATAGAAGAATGGAAGCTCCGTCAATTGGTTCAAAATTCGATGAATTCAATATTTGTCCTATTATTTGAGGGAAGTTATACATATAATCTTTTGATTCTATAAAATGATAACCCCATTCTATTTCTTCATCAAAGTTTTCTATAGCATCTTCTTTTCTTCTATTTTTTATTGTCCTTATCGCTTCATATATGAGAGTTATAATATCTGTGAATTTTTGTGAATCATATTTTAATTCCATTTCTTCATAGATTAGTCCTCTATATGAGATAATATATTCTGGAAAAATTCTATTTAATACATAACAGACAACATCTAACTTAAATTTAGTAGTTTTTGGTATATCTTCTTTAGATGAAGAAACAATGCTTTCGGTAAGGTTGAAAACCAAATCTTCCAATGTATTTTTAATCCTCATCACTCCTCCTGATAAGATGTTGATTTTTTTCGATAAAATCTATAAAATGTTTTGTAAGATATGGGTCAAATTGTGTTCCAGCAAATTTTTTAAATTCTAAAATAATATTTCTAAATCCCAGAGCTTTTCTATACGGTCTATCGGTAGCCATAGCATCTAATGAATCTGCTAGTGATAGAATTCTGCTTTCATAAGGGATGTTTTCAGCTTTTAAACCATCAGGATAGCCATTTCCGTCCCATCTTTCATGGTGATGTCTAATTATTTTTTTTTCTTTTAATAGAAATTCAAGGGGGTCAAGAATATGTTCTCCCATCTCAGGATGTTTTCGTATAAAATTTATATCCATAAGAGAAAGAGTTTCTTTTTTATTTAAAAGTTCATATGGAATACCAATTTTACCAATATCATGTAAAAGAGCAGCTATTTCAAGAGATCTTATTTGATAGTTTGGTAAGTTTATATAAAAAGCAAAATTAACAGTATATTTAGATACTCTTGATGAATGACCTTTTGTATAGGTATCTTTTACTTCTATAGCAGAAACCAGAGAATTAATTGTTTCAAGGAAATTAGACTCGATTTTTTCTAAAAGCTGAGCATTTTTTAAGGAAAAAGCCATCTGAGAAGCTATAATAGATAGGATGGAAATATCATCAGAATTTATATCTAAAAGTTTTTCTGATTCAAAAAATAAAAAACCAAATATTTCTTTTTGATAGGATATAGGAATGTATATATGAGAAGCTACAGGTAAATGGGTGATTTTCCCTTTTATCTTATCTTTAAAAACTTTAAAAGTAATTGTTAGAGATTTTTTGGCAAAATTTAATAAATCATCAGGTAGAAAAGGTATGATATCATAAATTTTATATGCTATTTCATTGCCCTGGATATAAAATTGGTTATTTTCATTGTTAAAATGAATAAAAGTTCCTTCTGAAAATTCATAGAGTTTTTTAATATGATTTATTGTATGATTAATTGTTTCTTGATAGATATTTGAATATTTAAAATTTTCAAAAGTCTTTGCAAATTCATATAAAGAAGATATTAGATAACTTTTTCTTGAAATAATATCGCCTAACTCAGTTTTAATCTCAGAATCCATGGTAACTTTTTCTTCATCTTTTTTTGTCATCAAAATAAAAGTAAAGCATTTTCTGTAATCTTCAAGTATATTGAAAATTTTTTTTAATTATTTGTAATATAAATTAAATTTTTTACTATTCTATAAGTAAATATAAATGTATTAAATTCAGGGGTGTTTAGTGGAAAAAAATTGTTTAAAAAATAAAGAAGAATTTAAAAATTTTGAAGATGAAAAAAAGGAAGTTTTTCTTGAAAAAAATATTTATAAATTGATATCTTTAGAAAAAGAGGATATCAGTAAAATAATTAAATTCTTATTCCAATCAGTCTACACTCATAATTTATTAATTGATTTTGAAATAGAAAGAGTAAAAAAAGAAAAGATTTTGGCTTTATCCAGAATAATAGAATATTTTCTCGATTTTAAGGCAAAATGGCCCGCAACTATTACTTCAGCTGAGTGTGTTGTAAGGTATGCAAAAAGTTTTTGTGCACCAGATAGAGAAACTTTTGTTGCCATTTATCTAGATTCCCACCATACAGTTCTTTCTTCTTCCATAATTTCGTACGGAACAACTGATTTTGCCTATGTAAATGTTAAGATGATTTTTTCATATGCATTAAAATTTGATGCTACTAAAATAATTTTAATTCATAATCACCCAAGTGGTGATCCAACCCCTTCAAAAGAAGATATTGCCTTTACAGATAAGGTAAACTCTCTTGCAAAAGATTTTAATATAACATTATTAGATCATATAATAATTGCTAATACATATTTTTCATTTAAGAGTGAAGGCTTTTTATAAAATAAAATTAAAAAATATTTTAAATAAAATTAATGATTGAAAATATTTATTTTAGCTATATTGTTGATAAAATATGAAGGTGGAAAAATGCTGACTATTGATAAGTTAATTGATGAAATGAAGAAAAAAAGAAGTTCAATTTGTCTTGGACTTGACCCATTTATCGAAAAAATTCCCTCAAAGTTTATAGAGGAAGGTGAATTTTATTTTGGGAAAAGCCTCAGCGCTTACTCTTATGCTATTTTACAGTTTAATAAAAATCTCATAGATATATGTAAAGATAAGGTAGCCATAATAAAACCACAATTTTCTTTATATGTAAGATTTGGAGTCGATGGAGTACTGACTTTTTTTAATACTATCCAATATGCTAAGCAAAATGGTCTTATGGTTATTATCGACTCTAAATCTAATGATATTGATTCTTCGATGCAAGGTTATATAGATGGCTTTTTAGGAAAAATTGAATGCTTTGGTTCTGTTTACTCAGCTTTTGATGCTGATTTTCTTACCATAAACCCATATCTTGGTGTAGACTCTTTCAAGCCATTGAAAGAAGTATGTGAAAAATATGGTAAAGGTGCTTTCATACTTTCTAAAACATCAAATAAATCTTCTGAAGATTTTCAAGATAGAATAATTGGGGAAAAACCTTTGTACTGGCAGGTTGCTAAAAAAGTTAGTGAATATTTTTCAGATAATAAGGGTAAATATGGCTTCATAGCTTCTGGACTTGTTGTCGGAGCAACTATGCCAGAACAATTAAAGGTTTTAAGAAAAGATTTTAATAATCTTTTCTTTTTAATTCCTGGTTATGGTGCTCAAGGAGGAACTATTGATTCATTAAAAGAGATTGTAGTTCAAAATGTGGGATTTATTGTAAATGCTTCTAGATCAATATTATACTCATATAAAGATAAGTACTCAAATTTAGATTTTTATAGTGCAGTATCAAAATCAATAGATGATATGAATAATGAAATTAACTCAGTTGTTGAATATTGATAAAAAGGTTGATTTTACCAGTATAGTATTTTTTTTGACAGCACCAATTATATTAATTGGATCTTATTTGGCTACTCTTATTTTAAATATTACCTATACGATAAATCTATTTTATATTATTTTTTTTCTAATTTTAATAATATTATTATTACTTTTTTTTGTTGCATTTATTTTGATAAAAAAAGAATCTAATTCAAAGATTATCTTTTATATCTTTCTTTTATTGATACTTTTTTTCTCAATATTATATAGATATTCAGTAAGAGATCTGGGTTTTAATTACTCTACATTGAATGAATTGATTTTAAAATATCCTTATTTTCTTATAAAGACAACAGACTTTTCAAGTGATTATGAAAAATATTCTCGAGTTAAATCATATATTATTGCCTTTACAGATTTGAAAAAATATGAAAAAACAAGTATTTCAATATATTTTTATTCTGATTCAATTTCTCAAATTTCAGCTGATACTATTTTGCTTTTTTCTTCAGATATATTGAAAAAATATGCAGTAAGAAATTTTATAGAGGAAAAGCAGCTGATTTCATTATCTAAAACTGATTCTATATCAATTATAAAATCAGGAAATCCAATCAATAAATTAAGAGTAAATATTCGAAAAAAAATTTTTGAAAATCTTTCAAAATACTATTCAAGGTGGAATCTTGGCAGTATTTATGCTGTCCTTACCGGAAGCAGACAATTTATGTTCCAGCCTTTGATGGAAATATTTCTGGATACTGGTACTTCACATCTTTTTGCACTTTCAGGACAACATCTTAGTATTATTTTGGTTATAGTCGGGTTATTCACCACTAATCCTTTTATTTTGTTGTTCTTTTCTTTATTATATTTGGCTTTTGCTGGATGGCAGGTTTCTTTTCTACGAGCATTTTATTCTCTTTTGTTAGCTTTAATAATAAAAAGGTTCAATATAAAACCAAAATTTGAAAATATTGTTTCTTTAATAACATTTTTAGTTTTTATTACTGAACCAGAAAATATACTTTCTATAAGTTTTTTACTATCAATTACTTCAATTGCTGCATTGCTATCTATTTCTCTATTATTACCAAAATTCCATAATAATATTATGAAATTTTTATTTATTCCACTTTTAGCAAGTATTAATATCTTTATTTTTCAATTTCCTCTAATTGTTTCTTACTTTGGCAAAATAAATTTATTAACTCCTTTGATAAATATTATAGCAATTCCATTATTCTGTCTTGCAATTTATTTTGCAGTACCTTCGCTTATTTTTAATCCTGGTCAAATATTAAGTAATATTAGTAGCGGATTTTTTAATATTCTTTATCTATTTTTACTAGTAATTTCAAAAATTAAAATTTTTATAATTAATATAAAATTTAAGAATTTTTTTGGGTTTATATTATTATTTTTGATATATTTTATATGCTTTCTATTAATTCGCTTTAAGAATAATAAGTTAAAAGAAAAATTTAAGATGAAAATTAATTAATAAAAAAAGTACTAAGCTTTAAATTATTTAGTATTGTTTTTATTTATTTGAAAGAAGTTTGAAAATAGCATTTGAGATAATATTTTTATCTGTATCAACAAGATTTACAAATGAAGCAGAAAAGGTATTATCACTTATATACACAACTTTACAAGAAACTTTTAATCTATTATATTTTAAAAATAAATCTGCTGAGTTAATTAACTTTCCAACAGAAATTTCTTTTTTTTCAGAATTTTTATCAAATTCAGCTTTGAAACCACCAAGAGAAATATCGAGCAGTTTTGCAGTAAATTTAAATTCCTTATCATTGACAGAGATAAAAAATCTGTTGTTATCTGCAATAGTGACTCTGATGTGTTTTCTTCTATCATCTGGTTTTATACCTATTTTTTGTAAAATATTATATATATAACTTATAATTTCTTTTATAGAAAATGTTTTTAAGAATAAACCGATGAGCTGGTAATTATCTGAGTTAGTGGGTAATCCTTGAAATTTGATGATATCTAGTTTTGTTACTCCAAAAATTAAATTAATCTTGTACTCTAAGGAAGAAAAGCAAGATTTTAGGAAAAACTTAATTTCTTGATTAACAACATAAAAATCTATTACAGCAATATCTATCTTTTTAGACTTGATAAGAGTGATAAATTCAGCAGCATTTTGAGAATAATATATTTCAAAGCCTTTTGGAATGAATTCATTTGTAAGCTCTTCCATGGATTCTTCTGAGAAACCGAAGAAAATAAAAGAGATTGATCTTTCAAATTTAAGTTCATTAATACCAAGATAAATTGACAAATCTCCAAAATTGCTAGTCATTTCCACCGTGAAAATAGACTCATAGGAAATCTCATCTTTTTGCTTTAAGAAACCTACTGAAGAAATATTGACTTTTTTATTGTCTGCACAGAGGAAATTTGAGATTTTTGCAGAAATAAGATTACCTATTTCATTAAAAGCTGATTGAACAACAGAAGAATTATTTGAATCATTTAAATTTGAAAAATCTTTTAAAAAATTTTCAAGAATTTTTGATTTTAATTGTTCATCAAATTTAATTAAAATATCTCCCTCAATATCACCACTAAGTTTTATTAATAATAAATCACTATTGATTGTTAGACTATTTTGAGTTGAAAAAATATGTTTTTTTACCAAATCAATATTACTTATCTGTTTTACAACATTAATTGCAGATAGTAAAATAATATTTAACACTCGACCATCAATCAAGATATTATTATTGCTCAAATTATCACCTTAAATCTTTTTATTTTTGATAAATTTATTTAAAGCTAACAAAAATATATCATAGTTTTTTAAAGGTGTCAAACCAAAATGTCCTACCCTAAACACTTTAGCTTTCAACAAACCCTGACCATGAGCAATATGTAAATTAAATTTTGATTTACAAAATTCAATAAAATCTTCTGAAGAATAGTACTCAAAAACAGAAACAGCATTTGAAGGTTCTAATGGATATTGCCTAATGTCGTGTTGAAGACATACTCTTCTTATTTTATTAGCTATATCAATATTTCTCTTTATAATATTAATATATTTTATTTTTTCTACCTCTTTTAATATCTTTTCTATGTAAAAAATAGTGTTTATAGCTGGTGTAAAAGGAGGATCACCTATGTACTTTGATAGATTAAAATAATAGGATCTAGTGTTAACACTTTTCAATAAACTGATTGCTTTTTGACTCAAACTAACAAAACAAATACCAGCAGGTGCATTTAACCCCTTTTGAGAACCAATGATAAGTGCATCTATATTATACTCTTTTTGAAAAATATAATCTGCTAAAAAGGCAGATACGCCATCTGCTATTGTTATCAATTCATACTTTAATGAGAGTTGATTTATTTTTTCAGGATCTGTAAAGATTCCAGAAGATGTTTCGCAAATCTGATAAGCAATATGAGTATATCTTTCTTTCAAAAATTCATTTTTTAACTCTTTTTCTATTAAATCATAATCTACTTTTCGATTTATAAAAAAATCAAGTTTTTTAAAATTGATTGAATATGTTGAAAGAATAGCTTCGAATCTATCTCCAAATTTACCATTTGATATAACTAGAACCTTGCTTTTTGAATCACAGAGTGATACTATAGAACTTTCCATGCCTCCAGTTGCAGAAGATGTGAGAATAGCTATTTCGCCGTAAGGGTTATCTAAAACAAGTTTTAAGCTTTCTTTAACATTATACCAGGATTTTAAAAATTCATCACTTCTTTGAGAAATAGGAGTTTTTGTCAAATTTGTAGAAAACTTTTTTAATATTTCAGATGGACCTGGCAAAAGATTATATTCTTTTTTCATCTTTTTTCTTTAATATCATCTGAACAATAAAAGTTGCGACATCTTCTGGAAATGTCCCTACACCAAATCCAGCATCGAAACCAAGCTCTATTGCAAGTTCATGAGTGATTCTTGGACCACCAGCTATTGCTAAAACTTTATCTCTATATTTTTCTGCTTCTAATAATTCGATAAACTTGGTCATATTTGAAATATGAACATCTTTTTGAGTCACAATTTGAGAGATTAAAATAACATCAGCATTGACTTTTTTTGAAAAAGCAATGACCTCTTCTGAGGCAACCTGTGCCCCAAGGTTATAAACCTCTAAACCATGATATGATTCCAACCCCTTGTGCCCTGCAATACCTTTCATGTTTAATATTGCATCTATTCCAACTGTATGGGCATCGGATTCAATACAGGCCCCAACAATCACTAAATTTCTTTTTATTTCTTTTTCTATTTTCTCTATAATTGTATGTTTATCCCATACCTCTTTTGTAGCCTTAGGAACTATAATTGAAGTAAAATCAATTGTTTTATTTGAAGCTGCATAAGCGACAAAAAATGAAAAATTTTTACCCATTCTATCCATATGTGTAACCATGACATTTTCAAAGCCAAGGTTTTCAAGATATCTTTTAGCACATTCTTTGGCTTCATCTCCATATGGAACTGGTAAAGTAAAGGAAAATTGGATTTTTCCATCATCAAGAGTATCTCCATAAGGTCTAACTTTTTTAAGATCTATTTCTTTAACTTTCATAAAAACCACCTTAAAATTATATTATAAAATAATTCTTATAAAATTATATATCAAATTATATATCATATTATTATTTAAATATTATCTAAATTGAGGGTTCCTTTCTTTTAGTTTCTCTATAAATATTTTTTCGAATGGATTAAAGTATAAATCATCTTTTATAAAAACACCACTAAATCCTTTTCCACCATCAAGACTTCTTTTTATGTCTGCAAAAATTCCTTCTGAAATAGATTCCATCAATCCTTTTTTTGTTATTTGCATTAAAAGGTCATGGGCATCATTGAGTACTTTTTTTGCTCTTGTCATAATTAATCCATCTTTTTTAAATGTGATTTCATCTGACATGTTTTTCATTGTTTTAAATACCATTTTTGCATTCTCTAAAGACAGATGTCTATCCATCATAAATGGGGTATGTATAGCTTCTGTAAGCATACCTAAAAGATGTATGGTTTGTCCGCTCATCACTGAAACAGCATTAAATAGAGCATCTTGAACATGACCTTTGAAAATATTACCTGTCATAAATTTTGTAGGAGGCATATATTTTAAAGGAGAATTTGGAAAAATCTCTTTTGCCATCTGTGCTTGAGCAAGTTCGTATAAAAACTGATTCTCTATATCGGGATCAATTTCAAAAGCATGTCCAAGTCCCATCAATCTCTCAGGCATATATGCTTTTAATGCGAATTGCTCGTTAATAAGCTGAGAAGCAAGGACAGTATGAGCTTTTTCATAAGCATCACTTGTTGTCAGATAGTTATCTTCCCCCGTATTTATAACAATTTCCGCGAAAGAGTTTATCATTCTAGAAAAATACTGATCTATGAAAGTTCGCTGCATATTGATATCACGAAACAATATCCCATACATAGAGTCATTTAACATAACATCAAGTCTTTCGATTGCTCCCAAAGCAGCAATTTCTGGCATGCAAAGGCCGGAGCAGTAATTGACTAATCTAATATATTTACCAGTTTCACTGGATACTTCATCGAGGGCTTTTCTCATTATTCTAAAATTTTCCTGAGTAGCATATGTTCCACCAAATCCCTCGGTAGTAGCACCATGAGGCACGTAATCAAGTAAAGATTGAGCGGTTGAACGAATAACAGCAATTATATCTGCTCCATTTCTTGCAGCATTTTGAGCCTGAATAACATCTTCATAAATATTGCCAGTAGCAACTATTAAATATAAATATGGTGGTTCTCCTTCTCCATATTCTTTAATCATCTGTTGCCTTTTAAGAACATTATGTTCAATCTTTTCGACTTCCTTTTTAGCTAAATTTATGGCTTTTTCCATTACCAAATCATAATCCATTGGTTCTATGGATTTGAATGATAATTTGCCATTTACTATGTTATCGCAGAATTCTTTCAATGATAGATTAGTTCTTAAAAGGCCATTAACAAGATAATATGTTGCACCTTTGGAAATCAAGTTATCGTTTATTAGTTTATCTACTATAATATTTACATAAGGTAGTTCATGAGTTTCACTGAACCATTCTACTCCAAATAATCTTAAAATAGCTCTTTCAACAGAAGCTGTTGATCTAAGATTTATAAATTTCTGTACTTGATTGACAATTTGTCTTGCAAATTGCCTTGATTCATCAATTATTTTTTTATTTAAATCTAATTTTGATTGAACATTATTTATTTTCATTTTATATCCTTTTTATATTTTTTTTAAATATTAATGTTTTATTAAATTTTTCAAGATAATTAAGAAAATATTGACATCATAAATATTTCAATTAACATTTAGCCAATCATGGAAAACAAAGAAAATTTTTTAGATAGTCTTCTTTTATTTCTTCATTCTTTTCAGATTAAGCATTTTTCATGCTATCTTTTGTTTGATGATTTAAAACAATGTTATTTTAAGATTTTTAGTTTTCCAGTTTCTGAAAAAAAGGAAATTATTAAAGAAGATTTTTTAGCTTTACAAGAGAATAATAATCTATCTTCATATATAATTAAAGAAAAAAATAAAGAATATTCAATAGTATTTTTATATAGTAATGAAGATAATCAAAACGAAAATTTATATAATTTTCTTTTTTCAAGTTTTATTGAGTATATATCTAAAATAGAATTTGAGCAACGTCATATTTTATCTGAATTTTATGAGTGGACATTTCATGAAATATTAAAAGAAGAAAATATAAATAAAAAAATAGATACTTTTTTTCAATTTATTTTAAACAAAGTTGCCATTTATTTTAATGCAATTAAAGGATTCTTTCATATAAAGCTAAGCTTAAATTATATTAACTATGAATATGATTTTACATATAATAACATGTCAAGTGATGAAAATATACAGTTTGATTTAAATGTGTCTTTTGAAAATCAATTTTCTTCTATTATTACATTATTTTTAAAAGAATCTTATTCACCAAGTTTGCAGATTAGTTATGAAAAAAAAATAATACTTCCAAATTTGCAAAAATTATTAGGTTTTTTAATATATTCATTTTTCTATTTAAATGAACAGAAATCATATATAGAAAACCTTGAAGAAATAGTTACCCAAAATAAAAGTGAGCTCAAAACAAAAAATCAACAACTTCTAAGGCAGCTTCATACAATTTCAGAGATAGAGCAATCAAGAAATCTTATATTCAGTAAAATATATCATCAATTGCTTACACCACTAAACTCAATATTGGGTTTTTCTATGTATATAATCAATTTTGCGGGGAATTCTCTTTCCAAAGATATTTTAAACGATATAGAAAATATTGAGGTAAATGCCTTGTTTCTATTATATAATATCCTTGATATTATTGATTATACAAAATTTATGACAAATAGTTTTGTAGCCAAGTACGAACCTTTCGATTTTCATCAGGTCAATGAAATAATAATCAAACTTATTAATTTTATGCAAAAATATTTTGATAATAGAATTGAATTAGAAATATTTAATCCAGATTTTAATTTTATTCATGACTATAAAAGAATTGAACAACTTATCTTTACTTTACTTTTCTTTTCATTATCGAGCAAAGTACATGGATTTTATGTTTTAGAAATCAAACTTGAAGAAAAAGAAAAAAGAATGATGGTTATTTCAATAAGGATTGAATCTCCAATGGTAGATGAAGAATATTTTAATAAATTGAAATATTATAAAGAAAATATAGATACAAAAAATTTTAAAAATTTTACAATTGAAGATTTTTTAGCTTATTGTCCAATACAAATCTTGAGATTCTGTGAAGATGAAATTGAATTTGAAAAAAATCAAAACTCTTTTATAATTAAATTGAATTTGTTTGAAAAAAAAATTAATTAAATAGGGGGTATTACCGTGAAAATAAAAGTACAAAAAATTAAAGTAAATATTGCTATTACTTTTTTTATTTTATTATTAATTTTTTGCTTTATATCTTTTTCAAATCCTTTTAGTAATTTGACTACAAATCAAAAAATTCTTCTGGCTCAAGCTTATTATAGAGTTGCAATATATTATTATGACCATAATAACAAAGAAAAAGGTGATGCTTTCAAATCTGTTGCTCATCATTTAGACCCAAATTTTGTAAAAAAAGAAGTTTCTTTTGAAACAAGGTTATTAACAAATGAAGAAATAGAAAATAGAATAAATCAAGCCCGAGAAAATACCCCTTCATTTATAAAAGACTTTTTCAAGACAAAAAATAAAACCGATTTATCTTATCCAGTATATAATCTTGCTACAGCTGATTTGTTTACAGACGAAACAATAGATGTTATTTTAAGTGTACCAGAAATTAACCAATTTTTTAGTTCTGATTTTGAAATTTCAAAAGTTGAATATGAAAAAGCAAGTAATCTCTCATCTTTTTTACCCCTGGTATATCTTGAAGATGATTTATTGTATGTAGTTCATAATCAAAATTCTGAGAATATGGTTGTTTTATTGGTTAGAAATTTTGGCATTAAACTAAAAATAATTGGTTTTTTGCCTGTTCAAAAGAAAACATTAATTAAATAATATAATAAAAATCTTGATAATTTTTTTCAGCAATTTAATATTAACTTGCTTTATGATATAGGAGCTAATGCATAAAAGGGAAACAGGTGAAAACCCTGTGCGCACCCAGGCACTGTAATGGCGTGTGCTCTTCAAGTTTGCCACTGCCAAAAATAGGTGGGAAGGCTGAAGAGTTTGCCAGAGCCAGGAGACCTTCCTGTATCAATAGAGGATATCCGCTAGGGGAGGGTTATCTTCTAGTTCAAAGGATCTTTAATTATATCTTGGTTTTATAAAAAAAGCACTTTTCAAAACTAAATAAAAGTCCAAGCAAAAGATCTTTTTAGGACAAAGCATCTCCCCTCCAAAATTCTATTTGGAGGATTTATGAAATCAAAACATTTAAAACTGATTTTGCCTATCTTTTTTCTTATTTTCCTAATTTTTTCTTCATGTGTTTCTACCTATGATGATATCTTATATTATTCTCATGATTATCTATTGCTGCTTAATTCGACAGGAAATGTTGTCATACCCTATGATATTTCTACTGGAAAATTCGCTCAAAATATGATTCCTGTTGGTCCTTCTGAAAATACTAATTATGGACCCCAGCAAATACTTTTTTCTTCTGATGAAGAATATATTTATATCATCAATTCTCTTGATAATTCTGTTACCAAGTTTACCGGAAATCTTTGCTATTTAACAAGATTTTCACTACCAGCCGGAACAAATCCGTATAATGGATTTATTGAAGGAAATTATATGTATATTTCGGGTAATACAAGTGGAAAAGTAGTAAAACTGAACCTTGAAAATGGAGTATATACTGAAAGTGATGCTTTATATACTTCAAATGGAGGAATTCAGGCAATCGCAAGTTTAAATTCAAATTATCTTATCACTATTAATACTAATATAGATTATTCAAACTATCCTGTTATAAACTACTTAAATAGCATAATTTACATCCTTAGAAAAGATAATTTACAAAAGATTCAGGAAATTGAGTTAAACAATGCTTTAATAGGATATTCTCTTACTAATTTTCAGCAAATTTTTGTTCATGAAGAATTAGATGGTATCTATTGCGACTTAGCAGCTACTGGAAGTTATGGCTCTGGAAATGATTCGGGATTTTTAAGGATAAGATTAAATCAAAGTGGAGATCTGTTTAATATTACAAAAATTAGTTCAGATTTACTTACAAATGGTGAGTATTTTGGAGCAAATTCATCTGTTTACCAAAATTATTTGTATTTAATCTCAAATAATTCAGTTTACAAAGTTCCTATTAACGCCTCAGCAATTAATTTTACAAGTGGTATAGAGAAAAACACAAATACTTCAGGAAAAACATATCTTTCTTTAGTTTGTATCGGCGATACCAATGATTCCACATATATTGCAATTATTGATACTCCATCGGAGCAACCATCTGCTTTTTCGATGACGACTTTTTCTTCAAATTTTACATCGATTAATTTTCAGAATTTTACTGAATTTTCAGGTTATCCATCAGCTATTATTTTAAGGAAAGGCAAATAGCAAAAGTATTTAAAAATTTATTAAAGGAAGCTACATACAATAAAATATGAAAAGGGAAAAGGGTAGAAAGCTTATTAAATTTTGCAAAAAGAAATTATTCAATAGATTGACAATATCATTATTTTTATCTTTTTCCCTTCATATCTTAATAATTTTGCTTATTGCTATATCAATAATAAAAGTTCAAAACTTTAATGATTTAAAGAAAAATGAATTGAAGCCAGTACAAATAGTATTATCTGATACTAACAAATCAAATATTGGATTAGACAAAAATCAAAATAAAGAAGCAAAAACTTATATCAAAGATACCCAAAATAAAGATACCCAAAATAAAGATACCCAAAATATCATTAATGAAACAAATAAAGATTTAAATAAAACTGAAGAAAAAAGTGACATAGATCTAAAACGGGAAAATGCAAATAAGAAAGAAGTAAATACAACTTCTTCTATAAATGATATAACAACTTCTTCTTTAGAAAACACAGACAGTAATAATATAAATGAAGAAAACTCACAAAATAGTGCAATAGAAAAAAAAATAAATGAAGAATCTACAAGTTCTTTTTATGACAATTTTATAAAAAAAATATTTTCCTTTTCGTTAAATGCTTCATCATTATTTACCTATCCAAAAGACGCTTTGAAAATGAGGATAGAAGGAACTGTTAGCTTGAAAATTGCCATTGATGAAAAAGGAAAAGTTGTTCAGGTGATTTTGGAGCAAAGCTCGGGTCACAGGATTTTAGATGATTATACTGTGAGGCAAGCATCAAAGCTATTATTTAACCTACCACAAAACATAGATATTAAATTTCCTTTATGGATAAGCATAAAAATAGTATATACTATAAAATCAAATGTTAGTTTGATTTCAGGATAATAGGTCATTATATGAATAAAGACAAAACCAAATTATTCACATTTGTTTTATATTTTTCAATCTTCTTTATACCCATTACTTTTTTCACATATAACATTTTAGCTCAGGATATTACCATAACTGTAACGGGGCAGAGCAATGATGAAAGTAGTGAAACAGTGGTTGTTTTTGACCAGCAGGATTTGGAGCAGAGCCAGAAAAAAAGCCTTGTCGAATTTTTACAGACACAATCTTTTTTATATATAGCAAGAGGTATAGATGATTCTGAAATAGGTTTTCTTGTATTGAGAGGGTTTACAACTTCAAGAATTGCTATTTTTCTAGATGGTGTTCCTATCACTTTAGCTCAAATAAATGCGATGAAATTGCCATTAGCTATTATAAGCAAAATAGTTATATATAAAGGGAATGTATCTGCCTTATTTGGACCAAATGCAGTAGGTGGTGCAATACTTATCTGGACTAAAGGAAAGGAGGATGGAGCAATAAACTTTGGTTCTTTTAATCTATCATCATTGATGAATTTCGATTGTTTTTTACACTTATCTTCATTTAATAATAAACTTTTTTCCAGCTTTGATATTCAGGTCAATTTAAATAATAATTTATATGATAATTCATTTGGGAAAAGTAATTTTTACGATATTTTCTCAAAAGTTTATTTCAGTTATTTAAATTTTTCAATATCTATTTTGGCTGATTTTTACAAAAAATATCTTCCAAATGATATTCAATTTCCTTATTACAATACATATAAAGATAATTTTTCTATTTTAAGTGTAATTAAAATAAATAATTTCTTGTTTTCTTTTCAATTTATTAATGAAAAATTCAAATGTCATGATTATACATATAATATTGATGAAGAAAAAAAGCTATTTTCAGGTTTTTTTAATATTCCATTTTTATTATTTAAGAAAGACACAATTTCATTAACATCAAATATTGGATTAAAATTAGAGTATTTTTATGATAATACTCTTACATATGAAAATATATTAAATTCAATATTAACATCTTCATTTAGTTTAAATAAAAATTTTACAAATTCTTTCAGTTTTGTCGCCACTGTTAGTATTGATTTAAATCTGAAATACACTCAAAGTATAGATTATCTTTTTATGCCATCCTTTTATTTTGAATTTAATAAAACATTAGAGTATAACCAATCAAATAGTTTAAATCTATTTTTGAAACTTGCGTCTGGTTATAGACTTCCATCTTATCAGGAATTATATAGTTCATATGGGATAATGGCTGTTGGTAATCCAGAATTAAAACCAGAAAAATCCCTTGGGGCAGAAGCAGGTCTATCTTTTAATATAGAAAATTTTCAAGCTAATCTTTCATTTTATTATTATTATTTTAATGATTTTATAGTCTGGATAAGACGATTTGATAATAGATTTAAACCTCTTAATTTTGCATCGGGTTATAATCTTGGTTTAGATGCAAATATTGAATACTTAATACCAGTAAATTCAGAAAATTATTTTCAACTTACAGCCATGCTTTCAATTACAATACCAAAGATACTTGAAGGGATTTTAGTGTTAAATGAGGTATATGTTCCGTATATTCCTTTGTTAAATTTTATATTTAATGTTGATTTTGTAAAAATTGAAAAATTTTTACTGAGGTTAGAATTTATTTATAGAGGAATAAGATATATTACATTAGAAAACTATAATTGGTTTTCACCATATTTTTTAATGAATTTAAATTTTACATATTTTGTTTCGGATAAAAGTAGTGTTTTGATATCATTAAACAATATTCTTGGGGCAACTTATTATGATTTACTTTATTATCCTATAAAGAATATAACTTTAAACATAGAGCTTTCATTTTATTTTTAATTATATTTTTATTTAACTTCAATATTAATTTCATATTTTTTATTTATCAAGTTAATGATTTTTAATTAGTTATTTACTTATTTTGAAAAATATCTTAAAATCAATATATGAAGAAATTAAAGATAATTCAGCTTGACTCATACCTTGAACCATACGAAAAATTTTATAAAGATTTAAATCAGGCTTATTTAAATAAAAAGAATAAACTATGTGAGGGGAAATCATTACAGGATTTTGCTAATGGCTATCTTTTTTTTGGTTTTCATTATGAAAATGATTTTCTTATTTATAGAGAATGGGCACCAAATGCTTTTGCAATATATTTGACAGGTGATTTTTGTGATTGGGAAAAGAAAAAATATAGACTCGAACCTCAGGGTAATGGAGTCTGGGAAATAAAATTACCATTAAAACTTTTTGATTTTGATAAATTCAAAAATGGTATAAGAGTTAAATCATATATTGTTACATGCATTGGAGAGCATTTCAGAATACCACTATATGCTAATTATCTGGTTCAGGATAGTATTACTAAAGATTTTTCAGCTTTATTAATGTCATTTAATAATACATATGAATGGAAATACGATAGTAATGAATTAAAAAAAAGCAAAAAAAACAAACCTCTTCTAATATATGAGGCTCATATAGGAATGGCTCAGGAGAAAGAAGGGATTGGAACATACAAAGAATTCACCCAAAATATTTTACCGTATATAAAGGAACTTGGGTATGATGCAGTACAATTGATGGCAATAATGGAACATCCTTATTATGGTTCCTTTGGTTATCAGGTTTCAAATTTTTATGCAATTTCATCAAGATTTGGAAGTATAAATGAATTAAAAGAATTGATAGACACGGCTCATTCACTTGGAATTTTGGTTTTTCTTGACCTTGTACATTCTCATTGTGTTAAAAATATAAATGAAGGAATAAATCTTTTTGATGGGACTGAGACTCAGTTTTTCCACGAAGGTGAAAAGGGAAACCATCCAGTATGGGATTCCAAATTATTCGATTATGGAAAAGATGAAGTAATTCATTTTCTTCTTTCAAATATTAAATATTGGATTTGCGAGTATCATTTTGATGGTTTTAGATTTGATGGTATTACATCTATGATATATTTTCACCATGGATTAGGTAAAGCTTTTACTTCTTATGATATGTATTTTAGTAATGAAACTGATATAGATTCATTAGTTTACTTAAAACTTGCGAATGAACTTATACACGAAATAAATCCCGATAATATAACGATAGCAGAAGATATGAGTGGTTTTCCAGGGATGGCTTTACCTATCATCGATGGGGGAATAGGTTTTGATTTTAGACTTGGTATGGGAATTCCAGATTTTTTTGAAAAGAATCTATCTGTCGTCCCAGATGAAAAATTAAATCTTGGTGAGCTTGTTCATATACTAACATCAAAAAGGGCAGAAGAAAATGTAATAGGTTATTGTGAATCACACGACCAATCTTTAGTTGGAGGAAAAACATTATTTTTTAGACTTGTAGATAAAGAAATTTACTATGCAATGCATATAGATGATAAAAATCTAATAATAGATAGAGGTATAGCCTTACATAAGATATTCAGATTTATTGTTCTTTTGCTTGGAGGTGAAGGTTACCTTAATTTTATAGGAAATGAATGGGGACATCCCGAATGGGTAGATTTCCCAAGAGAAGGCAATAACTTTAGCTTTAAGCACGCAAGAAGGTTATGGTCTTTATCTAAAGATGAAAAATTAAAATTCAAGTTTTTACTGGACTTCGAAAAAAAGATGATTGAACTTTTTAATACAAAACATTTTGATAGAAATTTCAGACTTGAATATTTAAAAGTAAATGACCATAAAAAAATAATTACATTTATTAGAGATAGTATTATTTATGCATTTAATTTTCATCCTACAAAAAGTTTTGAAAATCTTCAAATCAATGCACATAAGGAGAATAAATATAAACTTATTTTTTCTTCTGATGACATTGAATTTGGTGGTTTTAATAGACTGGATAAATCAGTATTGTATCCTGTTATTAAAAATAATCATGGTGAAAATCAGATTTCAATATACCTTCCAGCAAGAACTGCATTAGCCTTTGAAAAAATAGAATAATAAAAAATCATATTTATAAATACCAATATAAATAAAAAAAGGACTGCCTTATAATTTCAAGACAGCCCTGTTTCCAATTTTAATCAAAAATGATTATTAACCAACTATTACAGCAAGGATATCATTGTTTTTAAGTATTAAATAATCTTGTTCATCAATTTTTAATGTTGTTCCAGCATACTTGTCATAGATAATTTTATCACCAACTTTTACTTTGATCTGGTCGCTATCACCTATAGCTTCAACAACTCCTTCCTGAGTTTTTTCCTGAGCTGTCTGAGGAAGGAATAATCCACCTTTAGTCTTTTCTTCTGGCGGAAGTATTTTAACTAAAATCCTATCATTTAAAGGTTTAATTTTCATCATATCCTCCTAGGAAACATAAAATCTTTATTAAAATATACTAAAAAGTTCACTTAATAGTCAATACTTTTTTTAATTTTTTAAACCAGTAACATAAAAAATTGATTCTTGAAGATCAGCTTTTGTAATATTGGCATGATCTTCTATATCAGCAATTGTTCTGGCCACTTTAACTATTTTCTCCATCTTCCTGAAAGATTGACCTGTTTTTTTCATATTATCCAGTAAATAATTTTCCAATTTGTCATCTAATTTTATATATTTTTTCAATTCAGTCTTATATATTTTTCCATTAAATTTTGTTTCTGAATTCTGAAATCTGAAAAATTGCTTTTCCATTGCTTTAATGACAAGTGATTTCATCTGACTTGAGCCCAGGCTTTCAGTATTTTTAATAGAATCATCGTCAAGAGTGTATGTTATATCTATTCTATCTTTTAATGCATTTGAAATATGTCCTTGAAAGTTTTGTCTTTGTTCATTGGTGCAAACACATACTCTTTTTGTAGATCCATAATTTCCACAATTACATAGATTACTTATTAAAAACAAAATAAAAGAAGAAGGAATTATAACCTTTGCTTTTGCTCTTGAAATCATTACTTTTTGTTCTTCGAAAGGCTCTCTAAGGCTTTCTAGGACCTTTTTATTAAATAAATTTATTTCGTCTAATACAAGTACTCCATTATGAGCCAGCGAAACTTCACCGATTGAAAGAGGATTACCCCCACCAACGATAGAGATAATAGTTGAACTATGGTGGGGACTTCTATATGGTCTTTCAGATAGATTAATATCGAAAGGGATATTGTACTGAGAATACAAATCTATTAGTTCATATTGCTCATTCTTATATAAAGGAGGTAGGATTTCCTTAAACATAGTCGAAAGTAAAGTTTTACCGGTACCAGAAGGGCCTAATAGATAAATTGAATGAAAACCAGCAGCACAAATTGTCAATGCTCTTTTTATGAGTATCCCCCCAATATAATTTTTAAAATCATAATCAAAATTTGATATGTTAATATTTTTTTCTATAATGTTATCCTCAAATTTCCCCTTTGAAATATAAAATAATTTTGATTCTTTGACTTTTTCTTTTGATTCATATTTGTAACTTTGATATTTACTATTTTGAATACTTTTCAAGACTAGATTCCAGCATTCTTTTAAATTTCTTACTTTAATAATATTTATTGGTATATTAAGACTATCTGGAATTTTTTCATCAGCAATAATGCATCTTTTAAAACCATAAGATTGAGCTCTTAGAATATGAGGTATGACCGAATGATTTACTTTGGTTTCACCTGATAATGATAATTCTCCAAGTATTAAAGTATCATGTAAGGAAAATCTCGATTTATTAATAGCCCCAAGTATTGCAATTGAAAGTGGGAGGTCAAATAGATTCGTATTTTTTTTTATATCAGATGGTATAAGGTTAATAAGTATTTTAGCCGTAAAAGAAATGTCAAACGCATTTCTAATAGCCTGTCTTACTCTTATTGCACTTTCTTCAACAATTTTCCCTGCTCTACCAGAAAAAACTATGCCAGGGATACCCGGAGCTTTATCACATTCAATCTCTATAAGATGACTTAAACCATCTTCAATATAAAGAGTTTTCAACGAAATCATATTTGACCCCAAACCCTTCACTTACTATAAATAATAAGTAATAATTTTTAAGAATATTACAAAAAAAGATGAAATTTTGACAATTTTTTTCGTTGCTTTAATTTAACTAAGTAATTTCATAAATATTATTAAAAAAAATGAGTACAAACGCAAATTTTGAAGATATTTTAGCTAAATTAATATTTACTCTGAATTCAGAAGAAAATATTGAAACAATTGAAATATTAAGAAAAATTGAAGAAGCTGGTTTTAAGGCTTATCTCGTTGGAGGATATATTAGAGATATAATTCTCGATAGAAAGCCAGAAATCATAGATATTGACATTGCAACCGATGCTCTTCCTGAACAGGTAGCAAACCTTTTTTCAAGAGTAATACCAACAGGGATAAAACATGGAACAGTCACTGTTATTGGTGCTAAAAACAAATATGAGATAACCACTTTTAGAATAGATGAACAATATTACGATTTAAGACATCCTGAAAAAGTACAATATGTCTCAGATATTCACCAGGATCTCGCTAGAAGAGACTTTACTATAAATGCACTTGCATTTGACCCTTTCAATAAAGAATTAATAGATGATTTCGAGGGGATAGAAGACATACAAAGAAGAATAATAAGAACCGTTGGAGATGCTACAACAAGGTTTAAAGAAGATGCATTAAGGATGCTTAGGGCTATTAGATTCTCGACAAATCTTATGTTTGAAATAGAAGAAGACACATTAAAACAGATTAAAAAAAATTGCGAGCTTTTACAAAATATATCTAAAGAAAGAATAAGAGATGAATTTAATAGATTAATTCTTTCAGATAAACCATCTTTTGGTATTGAGTTATTACGACAGGCAAATATTCTTTCTTATCTAATACCTTCTCTTGAAAAATGTTATGGAGAATATCAAAATGATTTCCATCAGCATGATGTATATTATCATTTACTATATAGCTGTGATGCAGCTCCAAAAGATTTGATTTTAAGAATAGCTGCTTTATTTCACGATATAGGCAAGCCTATTTCTTTAGCTGAATATAAAGACAAAGGTATTAAAGAAAATGTATTTTACAATCATGAGGTATATTCAGAAGAAATAACAAAAGAGTTTTTAACTAAATATAGATATTCGAGAAATGAAATTCAAACAATTTCAAAATTGGTAAGGTATCATATGTTTCATTATACATCTTCATGGACAGATGGCGCAATAAGAAGATTTGTGGCTAAGGTAGGTGAAGATTTGATACCTCTTTTATTCTCATTAAGAGTTGCAGATAGAATTGGCAATGGTAAAAATTTTGGTTATCCAAGAATTTTAATAAATTTCTGGGATAAAATTCAGCAAGTCATAAGAGAAAATCATGCACTAAAAGTTACTGATCTCGCTATAAATGGAAATGATTTAATGCAAAGATATGATTTAAAACCATCTAAATTAATTGGCAAAATACTTAATAATTTGTTGGAACATGTTCTGGATAATAATTCTTTAAATACAAAGGAAAAATTGATTGAAATTTCAGATAAGATATTTGAAGGCTTAAAAAATGAGTATCTTTCATCTGAAATTAATGATTGATAAATATTTTGGGAAAATTTAAGAGTTAAAAATTTTTTGGAAAGAAAAATATGCAAGAATTCGAAAAATTAAATCTGGAAAAATTAGAATTAGAAAAAAATAGCGTTAAAAAAATAGAGTATTATCTCAAACATGCAAAAGAAGAGGAAAGAAGAAAGATTTTAAAAGCAATCGAAAACGATGATTTAAATACAATAAGAAGCTGGTTTTCAAATGAATTGGAGTTTGGTACTGGTGGATTAAGAGGCATAATGGATATAGGTTTATCTTCTATAAATGAAGTTACAATATCCAAAGCTTCCTATGCAACCATTAATTATTTTAAAAATAGGATAAAAAATAAAGATAAATCTTTATGTATTTCATATGATACCAGAAACAATTCCGATATTTATTCAAAGATAGCCTCTTTGATTGCTGTTAAAAGTGGTTTTCATGTTTATTATCCTAAAATCCCCCTACCTACTCCTTTTCTTTCTTTTATTATAAGAGAAACTAAGAGTGTTTGTGGCATTATGATTACAGCTTCCCATAATCCGAAGAATTACAATGGATTTAAAGTATACGATGAAACAGGATGTCAAATTTTAGGGCAAATTTGTGATAGTATAATTGAGGAATATAGATTAGATTCTGATTTACCTCATATTGAATTATCTGAATTCGATAATTTATTAAATGAAGGGAAAATAGAATATATTGATGAAAGCAAAATTAAAAATTTTATAGAAGAAATAAGTAAAATTAAATTTAATGATAATGCTAAAAAAACAATAGATTTACTTAATGTCGTATATACAAGCCTACATGGAACAGGAATCAATATTTTCAGGTATTTGGAAAATAGTCTTAGATTTAAATCTATTTATGTAGAACCTCAAATAACTATAGATGGGAATTTTCCTAATGTAAAATCTTTAAATCCTGAGAATAAAGAATGTTTTTCTGACGCATTGATTGTAGCAAAAAATAATGAAGCAGATATAGTTATTGCAACTGATCCAGATGCTGATAGAGTAGGCTTCGCTTTTAAGGATATAGATGGTTATTATATCCCAAGTGGAAACGAAATTGCTGTAATGCTTTTTTATTATATCTGTATGCAAACAAGATTTAATGAAATGGAATTTGTAGATAAAAAGAAAATAAATAAAAATTATTATGCTGTTACTACAATAGTTACGACAGATTTATTTGAAATAATTGGGCAATATTTCGGAGTAGATGTTATAAAAAAATTGACAGGTTTCAAGTATATTGGGCAGCAGATGAATTTAAGTGACGATAAAACATTTTTATTTGCTGCTGAGGAAAGTAATGGATATTTAGTTTCTGATAGAATAAGAGATAAAGATGCTTTTTCAACAATTGTAGTAGCATGTGAGTTCGCATCTTATTTAAAAGGTCAAAGAATATATGCCCGACAGTTTTTAGAAAAAATATTTATGCAGTTTGGATATTACTTTAATGAATTGATTAATATAGATTTAAGCATTAGTGATGGGAAAATAATCGTCCAAAAAATAATGAATAGATTAAAGGAAGAACCTTTTGAAGTAATATGTAATAAAAAGGTAAGAAAATTTATAGATTATTCAGAAGGTTATAGTAATTTCCCTAAATCTGATTTAATACAATATATTGGAGAAAATTTTAAAGTTACAATAAGACCTTCTGGAACAGAGCCAAAATTAAAATTATATTTACAGACAATTTCAAGAGATAAAACTTCTGGTAAAGATTTACTTGAAACTTTTAAAAACTTCTTTATCAATCTAATTAAAACAGATTATTAATTTATTATTAAAAAAAGTATTAATTTAATTAAGATTTTAGTCAAAAATTTATAAAAGGGGAACTGATGAAAATTTTAGTTGTAAATCCAGGCTCTACTTCGACTAAAGTAGCAATTTATGAAAATGATAAATCTTTATATGAAGAAAATATAAAGCATTCAAAAGAAGAACTTGGCAAATGTTCAAAACTTTCTGAGGAATTACCAATTAGAAAAAAGGCAATTGAAGAGTTTTTAAAAACTAAAAATCATGATATCTATTCTTTTGATGCTTTCGCTGGAAGAGGTGGCCCATTAAAACCATTAAAAGCTGGAGTATACAGAGTTACAAAAAAAATTGTCGATGATATTAATAATGGAAATTATCAGACATTGCATGCTTCTCTACTAGGTTCTTTGATTACTTTTGATTTTTCTAATACTACTGGAAAACCAGCCTTTATTGTCGACCCTATTTCTACCGATGAAATGGCAGATATAGCTAGAATTACCGGTCATCCAAAAATAAGATTTGCAGCATTGACTCATGCCTTAAATGTAAGAGCTTGTGCAAGAAAAACAGCAAAAGAACTTGGTTATGATTTCTTTAATGCAAATTTTATAGTTGCCCATCTTGGTGGTGGAATTTCAATAAATGCAGTCTCAAACGGTAAAATTGTCGATGTGTTAGAAGGAAGACAAACTGGTCCTTTTTCACCAACTTCATCTGGAGCTTTACCTGTTAAATCAGTTGCCAAATTAATAATGAAAGGTGAGTTAAAATTAGAAGAAATTGAAAATCTATTTTCAAAAAATGGAGGGCTTACAGCTTATTTTGGTACAGATGATGTAAAAGAATTATTAGAAAAATCCAAGACAGATAATTATGTTAAAGAAATACTTGAAGCAATGTGTTTTCAGATAGCCAAATCTATAAATGCACAAAAAACAATTTTAAAAGGTATATATAATTGTGTAATAATAACTGGAGGGCTGGCTAAATCGGAAATAATATTGAGTTGGATAAAAAAATGGCTTCCTGAAAATGAAAAATATTATGTTATTGCAGGTGAACATGAAATGGAAGCCTTAGCTTTTGGAGTGTTAAGAGCTATGAGAAATGAAGAAGAGGTTCTTGAATATTAAATTGTTCTAACAATAAATTTATTATCTTTTTGTATATTTTTTAGATACATTTTATTTGGATATATAATTTATTGTTTGTCAAATTTTTAATAAATATATAGAAAATATATAATAAGACTAAATATTTTGTTTAAGGAATTTTTCTTATGAAAAAAGGATTATTTAAAGAATTATCTAAAAGAGGATTTATTGAACAGGTTACAGACGAGAAAATTGAAAAAATACTGGATAATGAAGAAGTAAACTGCTATATTGGTTTTGACCCAACAGCTTCATCTTTACATGTAGGTAGTCTTGAACCTATAATGCTTTTAAAATGGTTTGAAATATATGGACATAAGCCTATTGCAGTCATAGGGACCGGTACTGCTATGGTTGGAGATCCATCAGGTAAAACAGAAATGCGGAAGATGATGGATAAAGAGCGTATTTTTGAAAACGCAAAAGGTATTTTAAAAAATCTTGGTCAATTTCTTAGTATAGAGGAAAAAGAGCATAACGCTGGAAAGACAAAAATTAGATACAATAGTGACTGGCTATTGCCTTTAAATTATATTGATTTTATAAGGGATATTGGAGTCCATTTTTCTGTAAATAGGATGCTTTCCTTTGAATCATATAAAATAAGGATGGAAAAAGGATTATCTTTTCTAGAATTCAACTATCAGGTAATGCAGGCTTATGATTTTTTAAAACTTTTTGAGCAGGAAAATTGCATAATGCAGATGGGTGGTTCAGATCAGTGGGGTAATATAGTAGCCGGGATAGATTTAATTAGAAGAATTCATCAAAAAGATGCCTATGCTTTTACAGCTCCTTTAGTTGTTGCTTCAAATGGAGAGAAAATGGGAAAAACAGCTGGGAATGCCGTATGGATTGATGCTGATTTGATGAAACCATATGATTATTATCAATACTGGATAAATATTGATGATAAAGATGTTAAAAGATTTTTAAAGCTCTTTACATTACTAGATCTAGAATATATTGAAGAAATAATGAAAGAGGGAAATAATATAAATGAAGCAAAAAAAATATTGGCATTTGAAACAACCAAGTTAGCACATGGAGAACAAGAAGCTATCAAAGCAAGCAAAGGTGCTAAAATATTTTCAAAAAATATTGAGGCTGAAACATTAGATTTAATACCTAACTACGATGTAAGTAAAAATAATTGTAATTCAATAGAGTTAGTAAGTATTTTAGTTGATTCTGGTTTAACCTCTTCAAAAAGTGAAGCAAAAAGATTGATAGAGCAGGGAGGTGTAACATTAGATGAAAAAATTATAAAAGATATAAAATATCAAATTTTAATAGATAAATTAGAAAAAAATTATATACTTATTCGCGTAGGAAAAAAGAAATATATGAAAATATCTTTTATATAGCAATGATTAATATTTTAGGAGTTTTATATGATATACATAGATAAAGAATGTCTTCGCTGTAATGCATGTGTTGTAGTATGTCCTTCAGAAGCCATTGAAGAAGGTGATCCAATATATAAAATCATTGAATCTAAATGTACTTCTTGTGAAAAATGTATCCCTATTTGTCCTGTTAAGGCTATCAAGAAAAAATAAATATTAGAGGGGAAAATGAGATCTATTATCGAGCAATATGCAAAAGATTTAACAACTGGTAGGCTGGCTTTTTCATTTGATCATCTTTCAAGAATATATTTTTATGCTAAAAAACTTTCAGACGACTATGATGATCAGATCTTACATGCTGCTTGTTTTTTGTATAAAATAATTCTCGGGAAAAATTCGAAAGAAGATTCTGCTGAAAGAGCAGCACAGATATTATCTGAAACTGGATTTCCTGTTGGTAAAATACAAAAAGTAGTTGATGCAATATTAAAAAGCGAAATTGACGATAAACCAGAAAACCTTGAAGGTAAACTACTTCATGATGCAATTATCATTGATAGCTTGGGTGCCATAGGGTTTTCAAGGTTTTCGATTGGTTCGTTTTTCTGGGATAGATCTTCCAAGATTGAGGATATTTATAATTATTATCTTGAATTTATTGAAAAAGCAGACAATTCCTTCTGTCTGGAAAAATCAAAAGAATTTGCGAAATCTCGAATTGAGTTTTCAAAAAAAATATTACAGAACTTAAAAGATGAATTAGAAGAAGAATAATTAACTAAAATTATTTTAATAAGGGTCAGTATATGGATAATAATGATAATATTTATAACCCAAAAGAATGGGATGTAATGATAAGAATGAGAATGAGTCTTCATGATGCTCATTATGCTGGAAATCTTGTTGATGGTGCAAAGATGCTTAATCTATTTGGTGATGTTGCAACAGAGCTTTTAATAAGAGAAGATGGCGATGAAGGTTTATTCAGAACTTATACTTCTGTTGATTTTTTAGCCCCTGTTTATGCTGGAGATTATATCGAAGCATATGGGAAAATTGTATCCAGAGGTAATACTTCAAGAAAAATGCAATTTGCTGCTTTTAAAGTTATTACAAGTGCTAATTTAGCAGATAATGTTTCAGCCTGTGATGTACTAGAAAAGCCTATCCTTGTCTGTAAGGCTGAAGGTGTATGTGTTGTCCCAAAAGAAAAGCAAAGAAAAATAAAATAGTATAGGAGTATTCATGGATAAATTGATAATTACTGCTGCGATTTGCGGTGCTGAAGTTACTAAAAAAGAAAATCCAAATGTCCCTTATACAGCAGAAGAAATTGCAGAAGAAGCAAAAAGATGTTATGATGCAGGAGCTTCAATAATACATCTTCATGTTAGATTAGATGATGGTACTCCAACTCAAGATAAAGAAGTTTTTAAAAAAGCTATTGATGCTATTAAATCTAAAATAAGTGGTATTGGTCCAATAATTCAGCCATCAACCGGGGGTGCTGTTGGAATGACATGGCAGGAAAGGATTGCTGTAGCCGAGTTAAAACCAGAAATGGCTACTCTTGATTGCGGAACAACTAATTTTGGAGAAGATATTTTTGTTAATGATATTCCTTTGATGAGAAATTTTGCAAAGACAATGATAGAACATAATATTTTACCTGAGCTTGAATGTTTTGAACCAGGTCATATACAAAATGCTTTAATATTAAAAAAAGAAGGATTGTTACCAAGACATAACCATTTTGATATTGTTCTTGGTGTCCCCGGCGCACTCAACGCATCTATTAAAAATCTTCTTTTTATGACTGAACTTTTACCTTCTGATGCTACATGGACAGTAGCTGGAATTGGTAGATTTGAACTTCCATTAGCTGTAAATGCTATTACTATGGGAGGACATGTTAGAGTTGGTTTTGAAGATAATATCTATTATTCAAAAGGAGTGATTGCAACATCGAATGCTCAACTTGTTGAAAGAATTGTCAGAATTGCAAAAGAGCTTGGAAGGGAAGTAGCAACCCCTATCGAAGCTAGAAAAATTCTTGGAATTAGTTAAAATTTGAATTAAGTAAATTGGAATTAATATAAATAAGTAACTTAATTTGATTTTTATGAATATAATAAAAAGGACTACCCCTTGATTTCGAGGTAGTCCTTTTTAATTCAAAAATTACTGAACTTTAATCTCAATTTTTTCAGATTTTTCTGGTTCTTTTTTCGGAATTGTCAATGTCAAAACGCCTTTTTCATATTTAGCAGTTATACCAGAAACATCGACATTTTCTGGAATACTAATACTTCTTGAACAACTTTTTGTAACTCTCTCTTTCTTGTGATACTTTTTGCCATCTTTTTCTTCCTCTTTTTCATTTGTAGCCGAGATTGTTAAAATGTCTTTGTCTAACTTGATAGATATCTGTTCCTTTTCAAACCCTGGTAAATCTGTTTCTACATAGTAATTCTTTTCATCTTCAGAAATATCAAGCGGTGCAAATTTTGAAGAATTTGAATATTTTACAAATGGAAAAAACCATAAATCATCAAGTTCCTTTTCGATTAATGAGAAAGGATCATAACCTTTTAAGATAGATAATTCGTTTCTAGCCATTTTTTCCTCCTATCTAATTTTTTTATTTTCAACTAAATAATAGCAATTTTCATGCCAAAAAATTAAACACACAATCTCAATTTTTAACCACTACAGCAAGGAGATTTAAAAGGATAAATATTAGTGCATAAGTATAAAAAATTTACATAGTATAAATATTATACAACAACAGAATATTAAACTCTTTAAAATTTAACAATAATCTTTATTTATATTATATTTTCAGTTTAATAATTATATTGCACAAATAAAGTTTAGTGATAAATTTTATTAAGAAAGTATTTGATGGAGGAATTAGCATGACTGTCAACATTAATCCAGCGATGTTTCATATTGGACCTTTTGAAATCCGCTGGTACGGATTTATGTATGTTATAGGACTGGTAATTGCGCTTGTTTATCTTTCAAAAAGATATAAAATGAAAGATTTCATTGAATCTGTAAACCCTCCAGTTGATTTTGAGTGGGAAGTGATATTGTGGGTAGCAATTGGAATTCTGATAGGTGCAAGATTGTTTTTTGTTCTTGTCTATGACCCTGTATCTATATTTACTCCTGATGCTGGAAAAAAAGGATTCTCAGCTTTTATTAATATTTTATGGAATATTATCAATATACGAAGTGGTGGCCTTTCGTTTCATGGAGGATTACTTGGTGTCATAATAGCATCAGTTCTTCTTATGAGATATAGACTGTTAAATTTTTATAAAGTAGCCGATGCTTCCGTTGTTATTGCCCCTCTTGGGCTGTTTTTTGGTAGACTTGGAAATTTTATAAATGGTGAACTTTGGGGGAGACCAACAGATCTTCCATGGGGTATGATTTTCCCAAATTCAGATTTGCCAGGTAAAGTTGTGGCAAGACATCCTTCTCAGCTTTATGAAGCTTTATTTGAAGGATTAGTATTGTTCTTAATATTATTTTTCCTCGAAAAAGCAAATAGAAAATCTAAAAAATTGAAAACTGGTTTTATATTCTGGCTTTTTATATTTGGTTATGGTTTCTTCAGATTTTTAATTGAATATACAAGAGAACCAGATAAATATGCAGGATGGCTTATAAAAAACGGTTTTGTCCTAGGTGGATTGACTATGGGGCAGATTTTATGTTTAATCATGGTCCTAATCTCTGCACCAATGCTTTATCTAGCTCAGGCTAAAAATTATTTTGATAACAGATATAATAAATTTATGAATAATCATAAAGATTTAATAGAAAAAAAGAAAGAAAAAGAAAAAGAACTTGCAAAAATTGAAGAAGAAAGAAGGAAAGAGAAAGAAAAAGAAAAGATCAAAAAACTTGTTGAACAGCAAAAAATAAATAAAAAAAAGAAAAAAAGAAACTGGTAAATATTATATAAAACATATAATTTGCTGAAATAAATAGGAGGTTTTCTAATGATTGAAGTTAAAAATGTGTCAAAATGGTACGGCAATTTACAAGCATTAAAAGATATTTCTTTTTCAATAAAAGAAAATGAGATTGTAGGTTTTTTAGGTCCAAATGGTGCTGGAAAAACTACTGCAATGAGAGTAATTACAGGCTATTTTTTACCAAATACTGGTAATGTCAAAATAGGTGATTTCTATATGGATGAATCACCTAAAGAAGCAAAGACTTTGCTTGGTTATTTACCTGAAAATCCACCTCTTTATCCTGAGATGCCAGTAAGTGATTATTTAAAATTTATTGCAAAATTAAATGGTGTCGAAAAATCACAGATAAAACAAAGATTAGATTATGTCATTACCAAGACTAATTTACAGGAAAAATATGGAAGTAAGATAAAAACACTTTCAAAAGGATTAAAACAAAGAGTAGGAATTGCTGCGACATTGATTCATGATCCAAAAGTTATAATACTCGATGAACCAACTATTGGACTTGACCCAATACAAATTATTGAAATAAGAAATCTTATAAAAGAAATAGGAAAAGAAAAGACAATTATTTTATCTTCACATATTCTTGCAGAAATAGAAGAAATAAGTACAAGAGTAATAATATTAAATAAAGGTGAAATAATTGCAGAAGATACAACAAATAATCTAAGAAAAAAACTTCAACCCGATAGGTTATTTTCAGTTAGAATTTCTGAAAATATAGATATTTCGTACATGATTATTAAAATCGATGGTGTTAAAAAATGCGAAAAAATAGAAGCTGATCATCTTATAAGGACAGAAGATGTAAACTCCATTCAAGCAAATATAACTAAATCAATAGTTGATAAAGGTTACTCAATACTTGAGGTTAAAGAACTTGAACTCTCGCTTGAAGAGATCTTTGCAAAACTTGTTAAAGGGGAATAAATTATGAAAATGAGTTGGTTATTAGCAAAAAGAGACTTGAATTCGATATTTTTAAATTCCGCAATTGCTCCAATTGTTTTATTTATATTTTTTGAGTTAAGCGGATTTTTCTTTTATGTCTTTCTAGTAAGTGCTCAAATAGCAAGTCTTGAAGGTTTTGTCCCAAATATGATTATAATATTAGCTTTATCTATACCAATAATCACGGCAAGAGCTTTCCCGGAAGAAAGAAAAAATAACACACTAGAGCTTTTATATACTTCACCTGCAAGTGATACTCAAATCTATTTTGGCAAATTCTTAGCTTATAATCTTTTTTCATTAATAATGATTAGCCCTGTAATTATATATACAGGTATTCTTTTCATAATCGGAAAGCCAGAAGTTTTACCATTGATTTTTTCACTTCTTGGATATGTATTTTTAACCGTCTTATTTACAACTTTAAGTCTTTTAATTTCATATCTTTCGAATAATCAGGTAGTAGCTGCCATGATTTCCTGGGTTGTTCTTTTGATAATATCTCTAATAGATTGGCTAAAAAATATAGTCACTAAACCTTTTTTTAAAAACATTATTTCCACTTTATCATATCAGGAACATCTTTCAAATCTATCAAAAGGGTTATTAGATTTGAATGCAATATTATATTTTACTTTGTTTATTGGTTTAATTATTTATGTAAATATTACTTTGATTGAATCGAAGAAGTGATTTAAGAATAAGGGGTTAGTATGAATAATTTTTTTGGAAAAATAAAAGAATTTTATAATAAAGTGAAAAAAAATAAACTAGCATGCGAATTAATATTCTGGATATCATCATTTATCGTTATCGCATTTTTGATTGTAACATGGGTAAGTTCTAAGAAAATATTTCTAATTGGTTCAGGAGTGGGATTCTTAGGAATAATTATTTATTTTATTTTAAATCCTGAAATTTTTATCGAATTTGTAAATCAATTTAAATCAGATAAATTAAGAACAGAAGGTCTATCTGTAACGGTTAGAATAATCATAGCAATTGCTATAGTAGTTGTTTTAATGTTAATATTAAATGGAAAACTTCCTAAAATAGATTTAACCTCTTCAGGTATTTATTCCATATCAAAAGAATCTAAAAATCTTGTTAAGACATTAAATCAAGATGTTACAGTGATTTATTTTGCTACAAGTAATAAATTAGACTCGAAAGAAGGTGGAATAATACAATCAATATTAAAACAATATGAAAAAAATTCCAAGTTTGTTAAATTGCAAATTATAGATTTAAATAAAAGACCTGATCTTGCTACAAAATATGGAATTAATGAAGATGGAACAGTCTATTTAGAATACAATGGAAGAAATAAAAAGCTATCTTCAATAGATTTCTGGGAAATTACTCAAGCTCCCGATGAAACTTCGCAGGGGAAACAGCTTTTTACTGCTGAAAAACTTATATCTTCTGCATTTAGATATCTTCTTTCTGCTCAGGGGAAAAAAGTATATTTTGTATTAGGTCATGGAGAAAAATATACTAACGATTATCAAGATAATGGTTTTTCGACAATAAGTGAATATCTTGGAAAAATTGACAGAGAAGTTTTGAATGTAAATTTGCTCGAAAAAGGCAAAGTTCCTGAAGATGCATCAATTCTTGTCATCGCCGCTCCAAAGGAAGATTACTCAAAAGATGAAATTAAATATGTTGAAGATTATATAAATAAAGGTGGAAAATTTATTCTTATTACAGATTTTGATGCAAATTCAAATATTATTCAGATTTTATTAAAAAAATATGATATAATTCAAGAAAAAGGTGTGGTTGCTGATAATACTAACTTCTTTTATGGTTTAGGCAACTTTTATCCTATTATTCAGCTTTCGTATCATAAAATAACCGAAAAAGTTCAGGAATATAACAAACCTGTTTTAGTCGGAACAGCTGCATCTTTAATAATAAATCCTGCAACACCAAAATCAGAGAATTTTGCTATTATATCTCTTGGAAATACACTCGAAACTTCCTGGAATGATATTGCAAAAAATTATGATTTTAAATCAACTCCTTCTTTCGATAAAGATACTGAGAAAAAAGGTGTAAAGCACCTTGGTTATGTTGTAGAATCTTTGAAATCTAAAAATAAAAAAGGTGAAAACGAGCCTATTGGTATAATTCTTTGTGATTCAGATATGTTTATAAATAAAACCATGAAGCTTGGAAATGCTATTGGAAATCTTTTGTTTTTTGAAAATATGGTCAATTATCTTGTAGATGATTTTACTTTAATGGATATTCCCGGAAAAGATTTAGATACTTCAAAAGTTACTCTTTCTGCTAAAAGTCAGAAACTAATTTCCTTAACTACATTTATTTTTATTGAATTATTGATGCTAATAATCATATTCTCTATAAGAATCTATAAATTTATGAAATCCAAAAAGGAAATGAATATAGGGGTAAAAGATGAAGAAGTCCAATAAACAAATATTAATTTTGCTTATTATTTTAGCAGTAATATTGGTTTCATACTTTTCCTATAATTATATTAAAAATAAAATTGATTCAAAAAAAGAAAAAAAAATATCTTATCTGATTCTTGAAGATTTTAAGCCTGAAAATGTAAATGGTATTTATGTAGAAGATGACATAGGTAAGAGTAAATTTGAACTGGAGAGAAATGAAAATAATTGGAGTTTTATTTCTCCTAAAAATTATAGAACTGATAATTCAATAATACAATCATATCTAATGGGTTTTCAACAGTTATATTACAAAGATAAATTTGAAATAGAGTCAAATGCAGATTTAAACCAATTTGGTCTGGCAAATCCTCAAAAAAGATTTGTATTTTATTACAATAAAGAAAAAACCGAGAAGTTGGAAGTTTTGTTTGGAGAAAGAGTTCCTTCTCAAGATGGATTATACTTAAAAGTAACTGATAAACCAGTGATTTTTATTATTACACTTGATGCAATTCAGCTTATAGATTTCAATGCAAAACAACTTAGAAACAAACAAATCTTTTCTAACATTAATAGGGATGATATTAAACTTGTAAAATTTATCAACAATGAGACTAAAGATGAAAATATAATAGAATTTGAAAATCAAAATTTCTTCTGGACAGCATCATATAATTCAAAAATCAAAAAGATACTTGTACCAGCTGAATCTATTAAATCAATTATGGATAGGATTTTTTATCTTTCTGCTACAGATGTATTAGATGAATCACCAAAAAAATATAAAGTCGAATATGAAATAGAAATTACAACAAAAGATGGGAAAATAACAAAGTGTAAAATATTCAAAAAAGATAAGTCACCAGATGATCAAATGGAATTATATTATGCTATAAATGAACAAACAAGAGAGATTTTTTATATTACACTAACAACTATTAAGACTTTTTTTACTCAAAAACCTTATCTATTGAGCGAATTAATAAAAGAATAAACTGAATCTTACTTAGTAGATATTGCGAATAATATATAATGCAAATAAAAAAAGGCGTTCGTTTTAATATGAGCGCCTTTTTTTTACTAAAAAATAAGAGATTTTATCTCAAATTTATTTTATTTAATTTAGTACCATGCAAATTTATTGGTTTTTAATAAAATAGTCAATAATTTGACCAATAAAAAAAGAATGAAAATCCTTTTGTGGATAAAAATCTTTTTTTACATCAGTTGAAATATTTTTTTCATCAAGAATTGAATTATAAATTTTTTCCAATATTAATACTTCTTTTGCTTCTTCGAAAAAAATTGTTTTATTTTCATAAACCTTGGCTTTAAGCCCAGAAATATTCATTTTATCAAAGTTTCTTCCGCTTTTTGAGCCAAGTTCAGAAAGAATCTTATTATAAGAAGAATCAAAAAAGCAGATTGAGAAAAAATCGTTTTTTATTATAAACTCATGGGTATATCTTGATGGTCTTACAAATATTTGAGCTACTGGTTTATTCCATAGAATACCAAAAGTCCCCCAGCTTGCTGTCATCATATTGTATTTTTCTTTATTTCCAGCAATTATAAGAAACCAGTTTGAGTTAATTTTTTTCAAAAGATCATTTGAAAAAGAAAAAGGATTTTTTTTGGTGAAATTATCCATTATATGTAGCTTCAAGTTCATTAATTACATTTTGTGGATCAATTCCATGAGCATTTAACCCTTGAATTAAAGTCTCGGCTCTTGCCGCAAAACACCCAAGACAACCAACATTGTACCTAGCTAGAATTTCAGCAGCTTTAGGATGTATAGATAATATTTCCATTATATTCATTGAACCCCAATCTTTTTTCATAGTTTAACTTCTCCTCTAAAACAAATTATTAAAATTTAAGCTCTAAGTCAAGTTTAATTTTATTAAATTAAATTAAATATTAAAAGTAACATTTCATATGTAGATTATTCTCATTTTTAAAGAAAAATTGCAAATAATAAAATTAAATATATAAAAATAAATGGCTAAAATATGTAGAATCAGGTGTTTTTATGATTATAACTTGTGATATTCATTGTCATTCTGGATATTCTGGTGGGGTTGGTAAAATTTCTTTCGATAGATTATACGAAAATCTACAAATGAAAGGGATAAATATCTATGGAAGCGCTGATGTTCTTCAGCCTGATTGGAGAAAAAAACTTAAAGATGCTTTAATAGAAAAGGAAGATGGTCTATTTGTTTTAAAAAATGCATCAAATACAAATCATGATTTATTACCAAGAATAATACTTGAGACTGAAATAGTTGTAACAGCGCCATATTATTTTGACTTTAAAAAAAGAAAGGTAGTTCATCTTCTTATTTTGTTCCCTTCATTTAATTTAGTTGAGGAATTTGTAAAAATATTTGAAAAAAATGACGTAAAACTTAATATAGGAAGACCTTTTATTAAGTTTGATAGTCTTGAATATTTAGAAGAATTTTTCATTAATTTATCTGATAAATATAATGAAGTCGAGTTTATTCCAGCTCACATATTTACCCCCGATGGTGTACTTGGAGGTGAAAACCCAATAGATTCAATGGATCAATTTTTTGGAAGTTTTGTAGATAAAATAAATGCTTTAGAGTCAGGATTATCAGCAGACCCTGATATGATTTTGAACATTGATCAATTGAATAGATATCTTGTAATTTCAAACTCAGATGCACATAGTGAATCTTTAAACAGGTTGGGTAGAGAATTTTTTGCATTAGAAGTAGATGATTTAAGTTATCAGGGAATACTAAATTCTATAAGAAGTAAAAAACTTGCATATTCAGTGGAATTTAAACCCCAGCATGGAAGGTATTATTTAACTGGTCATAGAGCAGATAGACATATCAATAATATTGAAATATATTTCGATTCGAAAAATGTACCTGAAAATTTAATCTGTCCAATCTGTAATAAAAAAATGCTTGAAGGTGTTGAGTTTAGAGTAAACAAATTGCTAAGTAAAAATAACAATAACTCAAAGAAAATATTAAGAAATCAAATGTTTTATTATTCAATTCCATTAATAGAAGTAATATCAATATCAACAGGATTTTCCATTGGATCAAAAAAAGTAGAAGAAATTTATAGGAAAATATTGGAAAAAGTTGGTTTTGAAAGCAATCTTTTTATGCTTGGTGAAGACCAAGCAATAAATTTAATAGATTCAATTGAGATTGATAAAAAAATTAAAGATGCATTAATCTCAATAAGAAAAAATAAATTTACTTTTGATCCAGCAGGATTTGATGGAAATTATGGAAAAATGAAAATTGATAATTTTTAATTTATATAAAAATCATTATTTCCCAAGTATTTCAATTATTTTTTCTATGTTTTCGCTAAAAAATTCTATATAAGAATTGCTCAAAGTAAATGCCTTGGAATCTGTTAAAGAAAGCGATTCTTCTCCTTCGAAAGTTTTGGTTTTTTCTAAATCAATTTCCTTTGTCTTAATGCTGTCGAAAATTAAATTTAATGATATGCCAACTTTATATTTTGAATTTGAATAATTTACGGAAATAATTTTTCCACTCAATTCTGCATATGCATGAAGATTAAATTTTCGCAAAACTTCAATTGAGTTTAAATTAGTCGAAAGACCATTATCTATAAGTTTTATTTTATACTTACTTTGCAGAAAAATATTAAGATTAGAAGCAGCATATGAACATTCATACTGAGAAAATTCGCCATAAATATTATTAAAATAAATTATAAAAGTTGTTTTAGGGTCTAGTTCGTCGGAATAAATAGGATCAATAATTATTAATAATCCTAATAAAATAAGAAAAATAATAAAAAAAATTTTTTTCATAATTATTTATTCCTTTTTTATTATTATATGCTCTATTCAATAATAATTTAACTTTTTTCAATGTCAATATTTCAAATTTGAGATAAAGTGTTAGTATTTAAGTATGAAAAATAAAATATTAAATCATAAAAAAATTAATAAATTAAGACAGCAAATATTATCATCAAGGGAAAATACTTATGGAAAAATTAAATCTTATATTCAAGAAATAATTCATGCCTCAGTTTCTGAAAACATAAATAATTGTTTTATTTTAGTATCTTTAAATATCAAAGGTTTTCCAAAAACTAATCTTAAATTTTTACAAAGCCTAAAATATTTTATATATTTTGTCGAATCTTATTTTTCATTAGATAAAATAAAAAGATATAAACTATTTACTGGATTAAATGGTTTTATATTATTAATTGTAATAGAAGAATCACCAATAATTGCTAAATACCTTTTTTATAATCTTGAGAAAAACTGGAGATTTTTAGATATTGATATATTTTTTAATAATAAAATGATATCATCTCATTTAATTGAATTGGAGAAGAAAAAGTGTATTATCTGCAATAATTTTTTTGATTTTTGCAGATTTAAAAATAGACATACAATAAGACAGTTAAGAAAAAGGACTATATCTTTAATAAATAAATTTTGTGAAAATTATCTTCTTTGCTTTGATAAATAAAAATACAAGTCCTATTATTAGCATTATACTTAAAAGAGGTATTTTATTAGCAAGGCATACTAGCAATATAAATATAGATAAAAAAACTGTATAGAAAATAATTGATTTTATATATCTATAAAAAAGGAAAATAGAAAAAAGTATTGAAAATGAAATAGTCAATATATTAAAAATAGAGAATTTGAAGATAGATATTTTAAGTTTAGAAAGATAAAAAATAGATGAAGTGAAAATACCAATAATAATTAAAATCGAAAATATTATAAATATGTAAAATAAAGATTCATTATCAGAATTAATAAATTTTTTTTTCATAAACTTGTTGCCTCAAATTATTCTACTGTAACCGATTTAGCAAGATTCCTTGGTTTATCAACATCTAAACCTCTTCTAATGGCGACATAATATGCAAATAGCTGCAAAGGTATAATATTTATAATTGGTGATAACATAGGAAGAGTATTTGGAACATATATTACATGATCTACATGTTTTACAATTTCGGTATCATTTTCTGATGCTATTGCAATTACTTTTCCTTTTCTCGCTTTTACCTCTTTAATATTGTTGATAACTTTATCATAAAGAAAATCTTTTGTTGCAATTACGAAGACAGGCATATTTTCATCTATTAAAGCTATTGGACCATGCTTCATTTCAGCAGCAGGGTATCCTTCGGCATGTATATATGATATTTCTTTTAATTTTAATGCACCTTCAAGTGCAACAGGATAATTTACACCTCTTCCTAAGAAAAGTGCATTATTTGCCTTATAAAATATTTCAGAAATGTTCTGAATCGAATTTGAATTGTGTAAAATTGATTCTATTTTGTCGGGTAGATTATTTAATTCTTTAAGATGATTAAATGCATCTTCGAATGAGATTTTACCGAGTAATCTTCCAATAAAAATAGATATAAGAGCCAGAACGCTGACTTGAGAAGTAAAAGCTTTTGTAGATGCGACTCCAATTTCAGGACCTGCATGAAGATAAACACCAGAAGCAGTCTCCCTTGCAATTGTTGAATTGACAACATTACATACTCCAAGGCATGTAGCTTCTCTTCTTTTTGCTTCTTTTAATGCTGCAATTGTATCAGCTGTTTCTCCGGATTGAGAAATAAAAAAACAGATAGTTGAATCATCTAAATAAGTATTTTTATATCTCATTTCGGAGGCATACTCGACCTTTACATTAGTTTTTACAAAATTATTGAACATATATTCACCAATTAAAGCAGCATGCCATGAAGTTCCGCAACCAGAAAGGATATAATTGTTTGCTTTTTTGATCTTATCAATAACAGCATAAAGACCATCAAGTCGCACTGTGGCTTCTTCAAAATTTAATCTTCCTCTTACAGCATTAGATATTGTATGTGGTTGTTCAAATATTTCTTTTAACATATAATGAGGATAACCATTCATCTCAATGCTTTGTAAATCACTTTCTATCTGAACAACCTGCTTTTCAAGTTTTTGATTTTGAAAAGAGACAAATTTATATGAATCTTTTTTTAAGATTATGACTTCTTCTTCATTGACATATATGATATTATTTGTGTAAGATGATATTGCATGGACATCAGAAGCTAAAAAATTTTCACCTTTCCCAACACCAACTACCAGCGGAGAACCTTTTTTCGCAGCAATAATGGTATCAGGATGGTCTTTATGAATAATGGCAAAGGCAAAAGATCCGACACATTCCTTTAATGAGATTAATACAGCTTCTAGCAAATCTTCTTTATAATTTGATTCAATTAGATGGGCAAAAACCTCGGTATCTGTATCTGAGGTAAATTTATGCCCTTTCTCAATCAAATATTTTTTTAAAACATTATAATTTTCTATAATACCGTTATGTACCACAGCAATCTTACTTCCACAGTCAATTTGTGGATGTGCATTTTTTTCAGAAGGTTCTCCATGAGTTGCCCATCTTGTGTGTGCAATACCAGTATTAAATATTTGCTCAATATCACTTGATTTAATTTCAAGATTTGAAACCTTCCCAACAGATTTGCGTATTAAAAGATTATCTTTATTTAAAAGGGCTAACCCCGCTGAGTCATATCCTCTATATTCAAGATGTTTAAGACCATTTAAAAGAATTTCTTTGGCATCATTTTTCCCAATATATCCGACTATTCCACACATAATAGTTCCTTTTACTAATAAAAATATTAAAAATAAAAAAAATAAAGAATATAAAAAAATAATAAAAATAAAGCATAAAAATAAAGGAAAAATTCATCTTTTTGTATTAAAAAATTCATTTAAGAAATTATTTAAGTCATTTTTATGTATTGGTTTAGAAAGATATCCTTTTGCTCCTAAATTAAAACATGTATCCTTAGTGAATTTATCTGATAAAGCACTTAAAACAATTATGTCTATATCTTTACTTGCTCTTTTGATGACTTCCTGTCCTGAAATTCCAGACATCATCAAATCTAAAAGCATTAAATCATAATATTTGTTTTCAACAAGTTTTAAAGCATCATAACCATTGAAAACAGAATCTACATCATACCCTAAAATCATTAATTCAAGTTTATGCATATCATTAATATCTGGATCATCTTCTACTAAAAGTATAAATTTCCCTTTTTTTAATACAGAAGATTCGTTAAGGCTATTTTTACATCTTTCCACATAGTCTTTTATAAGTTTTCGATATGTTGGAATACCTTCTTTTTCAAACTCGGATTCTATTGTAAACTTTAATTTGTAAGTATAATCTTTTATTTCAAGCTCTTTTTTAAAATCTGGTGAATTCGAATCAACAGCTATATATTCTGAATGCCTATCTATATAAAATCCATAATCATCTATGAATGGTGCTTTTTCGTAAACAAGTTTTAAGAAAGGATATTTCGATGAGCCAAGTTGAATTTTATAAGATGGAGAATTATTAAAAGTTTCAAATTTAAAAATATTGAAAGCTTCTTCAATATTATTAATTTTCATCAAATTTTCTATTTTAGTGGTGATATTTTCTGGGATAGTGTTGTTTTCATAAGCTAATTTAAGATAGATTTCTAAGGTTTTTTTTAAGATAGCTATACTTAAATTAAAATCTTGATTAGCCATATTTTCTCGTTTTTATTTTATTTAATTATATAATACAACTTATTTAAATTCAAAAATATTTAATTTGAAATTGAAAAAAAAAGGGCTGTCCTTAAAAGGAAAGCCCCTAATGCCGAGAGGTGGAATCGAACCGCCGACACAAGGATTTTCAGTCCTTTGCTCTACCGACTGAGCTATCTCGGCTTACAGGTTGGAAAATATCATTCTATTCGATTTTGTCAATAATTTTTTTTAAGTTCTGAGCTTTATCATAAATCTCATACCATAAACTTTGAATCTCAGCTACTTTCTGAGCCTTTTTATCATCGTATTTAGATAAAAAATAATCGTTGATTCCCTTAATCGATAATTTATCTATATAAACAAGTTTTTTAATAATTTTTATCTTTTTTATATCCTGATTAGTATAAATTCTATGACCAAATTTATTTTTTTTAGGTTTTAATGCTATTATTCCTTCTTCCCAGCTTCTTAAAGTATGTGTTTTAAGTTCACAAATTTTGCATACTTCAGAAATAGTATAATAAATCTTTTCATTTTCCATAATTAAATTCTTTAATATTATAATTTTATAATTATCTATTTTTCTTATAATATCTTATTTATTTTTTTTCAATTTTATTTTTTTTAAATGAAAATTTATTTTCAGTTGAATTTAAAAGTCTTTTGATATTATCTTTATGCCTTATTATAACTATTAATCCAATTAATGAAATAGAAATAATTATGGAGTAGTGCTTACAAAAAAAGAAAGAACTGGCAATAATACTAAAAACTGCAAGAATAGAGCCAAGAGAAATATATTTGAATATAATTACAATAATTAAAAATACAACAAATGAAATTAATACACCATAAGGGTTTAAAAATAGCATTATACCAAGGCCTGTGGCAACACCTTTACCACCTTTAAATCTTAAAAAAGGATTAAAAGTGTTTCCAAATAGTATTGCAAGAGCAGTTATTGAATAAATACTGTTTATATCTAATTTTAATGTATTTAAGTTAGAGAAATTTAGGAAATTTTTAAGAAATAATAAGGGTAAAAAAGCTTTTAAAGCATCTATAAATAATGTAATAAAACCAAAAAATGGTCCTAAGGTCCTTGTAACATTTGTTGCACCAATATTTTTAGAACCTTCATTTCGCAAATCAACTTTTTTTATTTTTCCTATTATTAGACCAGTTGGTATTGCTCCTATTAAAAAAGAAATCAATACATATAAAATAACTAATAACATAATTTTTCCCTATCTATTTTTATTTTTTCTTTTTTCATATTTTATTCTAATTGGAATAGATTGTAAATTCAACTGTTTTCGCAGTTCATTTATTATATATTGAGTATAGTATGGTGGAATTTCCTTTGGTTCCTTATTTGTGAAAATTTTAAAAATTCTTGGAGTGTTCTTAACCTGAACCATATAAAGAAGATTTAAAAAAGTTGAACCAATTAAGATAGGTTTAATCTCAGTAATTTTTTCTATTACTTTGTTTAGCTGTGAAGTCTTATATTCAAGTTTTATCCTTTTATTTAAATCAATACAATAATCGAGTAAAACATCTATATTTTGTCTTGTTTTAGCTGAAATATAGATTTTTTTAACATATGAAATTTGTGGAAATTGATAATTAAGTTTTTCTTCTATCTCTTCCATTTTTTTTGAAAATAGATTATTTAAAACTTTTTGATTTGTATTTGCATTATCATCAAATAGCAAATCTATTTTATTTAATGCTAAAATATATCCTTTGCCTTTGTTTATTATGTAATCTGAAATTTTTTTATCCTGAGATGTAATTAAATCTTTAGACTCAATAAGATGAATCACGATATCTGAATTATCTATTGCATCGAAACTTCTTTTAATACAGTAATATTCAAGATCAGTATCTATTTTGCTTTTTTTCCTTATTCCAGCTGTATCTACCAAGATTATATCATTATTTTTATAGTTTATCTGTGTTTCAATGGCATCTCTTGTTGTACCAGGTATATCTGATACAATTACCTTATCTTTTTCGAGTATGCTATTAAGTAAAGTAGATTTTCCAGTATTTGGTCTACCAACAATAGCCAATCTCAAGTAATCTTTCTTTTCTTCATCTTCTATTATTTTATTTTTGTTATCTTCTTGTTGGTTCAATATTTCAACTATTTTTTCTTCTAACAAATCTATATTTTCTCTGTGAATTGCCGAAATTGGTATCATTGTTTCTACTCCAAGTCTATATATCTCGGTTGGTAGAATATCTTTATATTTACCTTCGCATTTATTAATAGCTAGGATATATTTTTTAGCGTTTTTCTTAATGTATCTTAAAAATGTAATATCCTCATCTGTAATTTTTTCTTTTTCCACAATAAAAACAACAAGATCAGCTGAATTTATACATTGTTTAGCTTTCTCTCCAATGAGAGTGTATAGCGGGTCTTTACTATCAAATTCAAAACCACCGGTATCTATAAGTAAAACTTTCCTATCATCAATTTCAACAACTTTCTCGACTGGATCTCTTGTTGTACCAGGTTGAGAAAATTCAATTGCAACTCTTTTTTGAGCAAAGATATTAAAGATTGTTGATTTACCAACATTAGGTCTTCCAGCAAGCACGACTTTATTTAATTTTTTAAAATTTTCCATATTTATCCTTAAAATCTATTTTAACGCATTAAATAAAATATCAATCATAAAGTTTAAAGAAAAAATATTTGAAAAATAAACAAATATTGAAATTTTTACTAAAAAGAAAATCTAATATTTATGTATTTATCAAAAGTAAACCAAGTAAAAAAATTAATCAAAACTTAAAATACTATACTTAAATAATATACTTAAAATAATATAATTAAATAATACTATTTTAGTAGATGAAAAAACTCATATACTTCAAATGCTCTGTCTTTTACCCATTGATTTATTTTTCTTTCAATTTCTTCTGATGAAATTATATTTAATACTTCAGAAGCAAGTTCTTCACATTCTTTAATATTTACAGAATGAATAAGTTTATTAACTAACATATAGGATGAAGGTGGTATTGAAAATCGTCTTAAACCCAAACCTAATAATATAGGGATAGAGTAAATATCTGATGCCATTTCACCACACATAGATATTTCAAGTTTTAATTGATTTGCTTTTTTTATTGCTTCATTCAGAAAACGAAGAATAGAAGGATTAGAATACTTGAATAGATATGCCACCTTTTCATTTCCTCTATCACACGCAAGTAGATATTGTATCAGGTCATTTGTTCCAATAGAGATAAAATCTATTTCTTTAGCCAGTTCCTCTAAAATATATAATATTGAAGGTATTTCAAACATTATTCCAAGTTTATAATTTTTACAATAAGGGATATTAGCTTTTTCTAATTCTTGAACAGCTTGAGAAAAAAGTTTTTTTGTCTCAATAACCTCTTCAAAATTTGAAACCATTGGTATCATTATTTTTAAGTTTTTTGAACCATATGCAGCTCTAAGGATAGAGCGAATTTGTTCAAGAAATAGCTTTGGTCTTGAAAGACAAAATCTGATTGCCCTATAACCTAAAAAAGGATTTTTTTCATTAGCAGAAGCATAGCCAGGTATAATTTTATCTCCTCCAAGATCAAGGGTTCTTATTGTTATTTCTTTATCAAGATGATAACTTGAAAATAATTTTTTAAGTGTATTATATTGAACTTCTTCTGGGGGAAAGGAGTTAGATTGAAGTACTATAAACTCACTTCTATAAAGTCCTATGCCTTTAGAAGATGTTTTCAATAAAGAAGGGATTTCTTCTGCAAATGCTATATTTGCAAGAATATCTATTAAGATGCCATCATTTGTTTTAGATTCTTTGTTGTTATAAGGGTGAAATCCAGAAAGAAGCCTTTTTTGTTTCGATTGTAGATTCTTAGCTTCTTTTAATTCTTCTACGGTTGGTTTTAGTATTATATCACCGGTTAATGGATTTAATATAAGTTCATCTTCATTTTGTACGACAGATGTGATAAACTCGACTCCAAGAACAGAAGGGATTGAAAGACTTCTTGTCATTATGGCAGTATGGGATGCATAACCTCCAAGTTCTGTTATAAGACCCGCAATATTTTTATGCTCGAGTATTATTGGATCGGTAGGCGAAATAGAACGAGCAACTATTATAGAGTTTGGTGGTATATTTAAATTTTCTGGATTTTCATGTTTTGCTATCAAGTTTATCATTATTTTTTCGCCAATAGAGGAAATATCTTCTGCCCTCTGAGCAAAAGAAACATTGGGAATATTTTGAAATTTGGTTATTAATTCTTCTAAAACAATATATAAAGCCCATTCAGCATTTTTTTGCCCTTTTTTAATCTCATTTGTAACCATAGAAACAAAATTTGGGTCATTAAGCAAAAGTATAAAAGATGTGTATAAAAAAAGTTCGTCATCAGAAATGCTTTTTTCCAATGTTTGTTTGATTTTCTTTATGTCTTCTATTGTCTTATCTAGAGCTTTAACGAATCTATCTATTTCAGAATAAATATCTAGTACATTGTATTTTGGTATTGAATATGATTCCTGTAAATAAAGATACACTTTTCCCCAGGAAATTATGCCTGATATTCCAATACCTTTAAATTTCATTTCATTCCTTTTTATAAGCTATAAAATATATTTGTAATAATGCAAGATATTAAAAAGTTTTTAAGAATTGAAAAAATTAGATATTTATTTATATTTTATTAGATGAAACAGAAAAGAAAATTAAGATTATCAACAATATTATGTAGTTTTATTACTTATATAATAGCACTTCCCATTCAGACAATAATATTCTTTATTGGTCTATTCGCAAAAAAACTGAAAATAGATAAACTTTATTTATTTCTTTCAAAATATTGGTGTTTATTATTTTTTAAAATTATTGGCATAAGACTGAAAGCTTATGGTATTGAAAATGTTCAAAGAAACAAACATTATCTCATAGTTGCAAATCATGCAAGTTATTATGATATAGCAGCAATAATGTATTTCATGCCAAACACAGTATGGGTAGCGAAGAAAAGATTTTTCGATGTCTTGTTTTTTGGTGCATTACTTAAAGAAATGGATTCAATTCCTATAGATTCAAGTAAACTTAAAGATACCATTAAAAAAATAGAAGATAGATCAAAAAAACTTGAAAAATATTATTCAAGTTCAATAGCTATTTTTCCAGAAGGGACAAGAACATTAGATGGGAAAATTCATAAATTTAAAAGAGGATTTATTTCTATCTGGAAAAACACAAAATTCGATCTTCTACCCATTACTATAAATGGTACTTATATTGTTAAACCGAAATGGAGTTTTTTAATATATCATGTAAAAGAAGTTTCTCTTGTTTTTCATAAACCAATACCATCTGATGAAATAGATAACTTAAATGAAAAAGAATTTGCAGAAAAAGTTAAGGATATAATAGAAAAAGATTATGAAGATAAGAACATTTGCTGATGATTTTTTAGTAGAAGAAAAATTAGATTTTAATATAAAACCGGATGGTAAATATTTACTTTTATCCTTCACAAAAAAAGATTGGAGTACATTTGATCTTATTTCATCAATAAGTACAAGATTTAAAATACCAAAAAACGAGATAAATATTGCCGGAATAAAAGATAGACATGCAATAACAACTTCCTACATGACTATAAAAAAAAGCTTATCTTCTCATCTTATAGAATCAATTAAAAATAGAATATCAATAATTCCAAATGTCGAATTCAATATATTAGGGTTTTTAAATGATAAAATAAAAAGTGAAAATATTATACATAACAAATTTACAATAGTTGTAAGATCGATATTTGAAAACGAGATACCTGAAATTTTAAGCAGATTTATGATTGTAAAGAAAAATGGAGTTCCCAACTATTATGATGACCAGCGATTTGGAAGTGCAAGACATCAGAAAGGATTTGTAGCTAAAAGTATATTTTTAAAAGATTATGAAAATGCAATGAGATTAATTTTTGAAACTTCTAAATATGATAAAAAATCTGTTAAAATAGCTAAGAGTAATTTTTTAAGTTTCTTGAAAAAAGATATTAAAGAATTAGATTATGATTTTTTGTCTAAAAATCTACCCTTTGAATTAAAAAGTTTATTTAATGCTTTTTATAAAGATGGTAAAGAGTTCTATGATTCTTTAAAGTCTATTGATAGAAGATTTTTGATTTTATTATTTCATTCATACCAATCATATCTATTTAATTTATTACTTTCTGAAATTATCTTAGATTATATCAGAGAATCCTCTTTTTTTTCATTAAAGGGAGAAGTAAATAATTACATTTTTCCAGATACATCTAATTTAGATAATATCGCTTTTTTACAAGAACTTTATCTTCCTATTCCTTCATATAAAACATACAAAGATATAGAAAAACCTGAAACTTTTTTTCTTGAAAAAAGTTCAAATTATGAGGATAAATTTGACATAAAGATTTCAGTTAAAAAGGCATTAGAAAAGGTTGAAAATATAGAAAAAATAAGATTAGAGCAGATAAATGCAAAAGATTTTAATATTAATTTGAAATCTGAAAGAAGAAAAGCCTTTTTATTTCCTAAAAACTTGATTATATCTGATTTTGAAGATGATGATTTTTTTAAAGGTAAGAAAAAAGCAAGACTTGAATTTAGCTTAGAAAAAGGAAGTTATGCAACAATGGTAATAAAAGGTATTTTTTTACAGGGAAAATATGGAAAAGCGAAAAAATTATCAAATATTTAAAATTTTATATGTCCCAAATTTATTATTATAAAATGAAGTAACTCTGTTTTTCCCCGCTTTTTTTGAATAATATAAAGCCTTATCACAGTTTTTTATAAAGGTTTCTGGGTCATTTATTCCATTTGTAATAGTTGAAATTCCTATTGAAACAGTAAATTTTACTTCTCTTCCTTCAAAATAAAATATAGATTGATTTACTTTTTGACGAATCCTTTCAGCAATCTGAAAGGCTACATGGTTAGATGTCCTTGGAAATAAAACAGCAAACTCGTCACCTCCAAATCTTGCTGGAATATCAATATTAGATCTTATGCAATTTCTTATTATCTTTCCCAGTTCAATTAGAGCTAAATCACCTATAAGATGTCCATAATTATCATTCACTTCTTTAAAATAATCTATATCCAGCATTAATGCAGAAAAAACATCGGAATATCTTTTAAATATTTCAATTTCTTCACTCATCCTTTGAATAAAATATGTATAAATATAAAGTCCAGTTTTCAAATCTGTAATTGCTTTAAGATAATTTTTTTTATTTTGAATTGCAACAGACGCAAAAGAAGTTATATTAGAAATATATTCAATATCATCCTGGGTATATTTTCCCAATTCATTTTGTGACAACATTAAAAATCCAAAGACATTTTCAGTAGTTTTAAGAGGAAAAAGAATCTCGGGTTTATATTTCAAAAAAATAGTAACAATATCTACTGGAATTAGAAAAGAAAATGTAGAAAAATCGACCTGATTAGGATGAGAAAGAAAAAATGATCTAATGGGGTTAAAATCAGATATATCAAGCTTATCCTCTCTTTCCTGGAAATTCTCGAAAGTAAAGAGTTTCATCTCTTTTTGAATTTCATCCGGAAATAATAGTATGACTATATATTCTATTTGATATTTTGTTACTAATCCATAACATATTTCTTTTGAGATTGAATTAATATCATTTTCTGATGAAATAATTAAACCAATCTCTATCAAAGATTTATAGTCACTGATTTTTTGGTTTAATTTCTCTATATCATTATTTGAATTTTCTATTATTTCCATTTATTCCTCTTTTATTAACCATTTATCAAGGCTAATTATAAATATTATCGTAAAATAAGTGTAAGAATTTTAATTTAGCACTTGAACTTTTATGTTATTAAGCAATATATTTTTATTGAGGTAAAATATGGACAATATATTGAAAAAAAAATTAAGATATATAAAAAATTTAATTAAAATTGGGTTAAAAGAGGATTTTGGAAAATTAAAAGATATTACTTCCAATGCTATTTTTAAAGATGAAAAAGGGTCATGTAGTATAATTGCAAAACAGGATGGAATATTATGCGGTATAGATATTGCAAAGTTAGTTTTTAAGATGGTGGATAAAGATATAGAATTTAATAAACTAAAAAATGATAAAGATAAAATATATTCAAAAGATATAATTGCAAATGTTAATGGCAGGATAAAATCTCTATTAATGGCTGAAAGAACTGCGTTGAATATCTTAGGATATCTTAGTGGTATATCTACTAAAACATATAATTTTGTTCAAGCAGCGAATAATAATACTAAGATATTAGATACAAGAAAAATCCTGCCTGGATATAGAGTCCTGGCAAAATATGCGGTAAATTGCGGGGGAGGACAGAATCATAGAATGGGACTTTTTGATATGATTTTAATAAAAGATAACCATATTGATGCCTGCTTTGGTATATCAAATGCAGTAAATAAAGTGAGAAAAAAATATAAAGATAAATTTAAAATAGAAATTGAAGCAAGAACTTTAAGCGATGTTCAACAAGCAATAGAATTGAATGTCGATAGAATAATGCTCGATAACATGGATTATAATACTATGAAAGAAGCTATAAATTTGATTGATAATAAAATTGAAACTGAAATTTCTGGAAATGTTGATGAAGAAAAAATTATTATACTTTCTCAATTAAAGCCAACCTATATTTCTATTGGTGCATTGACTCATTCTGTTAAGGTTTTTGATTTTTCAATGAAATTTAATAAATAAAGGCAAAAAAATGGATTTAAAAAAAGAAAATATTTTAAAACTAAAGGCAAAATTAAAAGAGAATTTAATTATTGCAGCACATCACTATCAAAATCAAGATATAATTGAAGTTGCTGATTTTGTTGGTGATTCTTATATGCTGGCTAAGAAAGCTTCAGAAGTCGATAAAGAAAATATTATCCTCTGTGGTGTAAGATTTATGGCAGAAACTGTAAAAATATTAGCAAAGGCAAATCAAAAAGTTTATATTCCTCGACCTGATTCTCTATGCCCGCTTGCAGAGAAGGTTGATTTAAATAATTTAAAAAATGTTTTTGAATTCTTAAAATATAAAAAAAAGATCGATGTAACAATTGTGACCTATGTTAATTCATATGTTGATATTAAGTCTTATACAGGACAAACGGGTGGTAGTTGTTGTACTTCTTCAAATGCAGAAAAAATTATTAGATATTATTTAAAAAATAAAAAGAAAATAATTTTTATCCCAGATTTTTATTTAGGTTCAAATACTGCATTAAAAATCGGGAATTTAAAGACAAAGAATATTTTTGAACGAAATGAATTTTCTTTGAAAGAAAATGAAAATTATGATGATATAGATATTTTTTTATGGAATGGGTTTTGTCCTATACATCAAGTATATTCAAAAGAAGACATAATTGAATTAAGAAAAAAATATGAAAATATCAAAATTGTTGTTCATCCCGAATCAAAAGTTGAAGTAGTTCAGGAAGCAGATTATTCTGGTTCAACAGAATTTATTTATAATTTAATAAATAATTCAGAAGAGGGTTCCATTTGGGCAGTAGGTACAGAATCCACTTTTGTTAATAGACTTCAAAAAGAAAACCCAGGTAAGACTATTTTTTCTATTAAAGAATCATATTGCAAAAATATGCAAAAAACAAATATTGAAAACTTATATGAGCTTTTAATTTTACTTGAAAAAAGAAGTGCAAATAATTATCAAATAAATATTTCTGATGATGATATAAAATATAGCTTAATTAGCTTGAAAAAAATGATTGAAATAGTTGAAAGCTAAAGTAGGTTTACTCGGTCTTTATACTTGACTTCAATTCTTCATTTAATGAATTTAACTCTTGAGTAATTATGCTTATTTCACTTGAAATAGTATTGAAAATGTCAAGTGTTGTCACGGAATCATCAATTGAATTTTCAATATTTGAAATGGAAGAATTAACTTCATTGTAACTTGAGCTAATCTTTTGAACATCTTCTTTTATTGATTTAATATCATTCTGATAATTTAAGAAAAGTAATGAAAGATCATCGAAGACTTTTTTCAGCCTGTCTGCAATTTTATAATTAGAAGTAATGACAGAATAGATTTTTTCAGTCGATTCAGTTGTTTTTTCAGCAAGTTTTCTTATTTCTCCTGCGACAACGGCAAAACCTTTACCACTTTCTTTTGCTCTCGCCGCCTCAATAGAAGCATTTAATGCAAGCAAGTTTGTCTGTTCAGATATTTCTGTAATTAATGTTAAAGATTCTTCTACAACCTCTGTGGAATCTCTAAAATCCTTTAACATTATCGCAGAATTAGATATTATTCCTTTTGATTGTTCTATCTTAATAGAAGCATCTTCTGTTCTTGTAGTTATTTTTTCAAAACTTTTTGTAATAATTGCAATTGAGGAAAGAAGATTCTCTAATTTATCTTTTACACTGATAAATTGTTGTCCGACATTTTCAGCATGGATACTGATTACTTTTGTTATGTCTAAGTTATCCTTTGTTTTTTCTCTTAAAATTCCACCAATTTTAGACATATCTGAATTCAATTTTGACAGTAAGGTTTTTTCTTCTTCAAGTTCTTTTTTTTGTTTTTCAATAATGCCAGTTATCTTTGAAAGTCTTATAAAGGCAATTAGAATACCATATAGAATAATTGTGTACATGGCAAAACCAAAATATCCAAAGGTCTCTGTTATAATATAATAGATGTAGCCATTTAATAGAATAATTGCATCTAATCCAACAGCTAAAAAAAAAGTAAGATTAATAATGTGACCTATGAATGTGCCTCTTGCACAAATTCCAATTAATGCTACTAAATCATGAACCAATGGACCCAATATAAATAAAGCAACAAGCATAATTAAAAAAGTTGGACTAAATTCAATGACAGCCAAATTAAATAGGCAAACTCCAAGAGAAATTAGGAGAATTTCTGCTCCTTTCGAACCTAAATTAGAGAAAAAATAAGAAAGACTGTTAACGAAGTGTTCAAATCTATATTTTCTACCTCTAGCTAAGTAACCTCTTCTTGAGTCTCTTATAGCCCTTATTATATAGACACCGGTGAAGCAGATTACTGAATAAATAGGACCATAAATCATAGTTATTGGAATTAACAACGAATAATCTAGAGAAAAAATTTCATATGAAGAAATTCTTATTTGTGAAAGATTGAAAATGACTGCATTTATAAAAAACAATATAAAGATAATATCAGGAGATTTATATTGATAACTTAAAAATAAATTAACAAAAAATTCATTTTGTTTGAAAAGTAAAAAAATAATAAAATAAAGGGATATTCCTAATATAATGTTAATAAAATAGGAAAAATAATCACCTCTTTTTGCAATTTTATAAGCTTGATTTATAAGTAGTTTTTCAAAGTCAGCAAAAGAATTTTCTTCTGAATTGATGTCTTTGTCTTTAACTATTTCTTCAATCTTCTTCCAGAAAGTTCTTTTAAGGTTTCTTTCATTAAGAGCATTTTTGACCCTTCTCAACTTATCTGTAAAATTGCTTTTAATTATTTTTTCTTTTTTCTTTTCGCTAATTGTTTTAACAGTTTTTTTTTCTTTAATCTCAGAAGAAGGTAACTTTGCTGTCATTTATATATCCTACTTCTTTAAATATTTTAATAACTCCTCTACTTTATCGGTATTTTCCCAGGAAAATTTATCTCTTCCAAAATGACCAAAAGTTGCGGTTTCTGTGTAAATAGGTCTTTGTAAATTCAGATGATTAATTATATCTTTGGGTTTAAGAGGGAAAATTTTTTCAACTATTTCTTCTACTTTATCTTCAGCATATTTACCTGTTCCAAAGAAATTTAATGTTACTGAAACAGGATGTGCTATTCCAATAGCATAAGCAAGTTCTATCTCGCATTTTTCAGCAATATCTGCTTTTACAATGTTTTTACAAATATATCGCGCTATATAAGCAGCAGAACGATCGACTTTTGTAGGGTCTTTACCCGAAAAAGCACCACCGCCGACTTTTCCAGCACCACCATAGGTATCTACAACAATCTTTCTTCCTGTAAGCCCAGTATCACCCATAGGACCACCAATAACAAATCTGCCAGTAGGGTTAATATGATAAATTGTTTTTGAATCAAGCATTTTAGAAGGAAGAGCTTTTTTAATGACTTTTTCGATTAGTTCATCTTTTAAATCATTATATGAAATATCAGGATCATGCTGATGAGAAAGTACAACTGTATGAATTCTTAGTGGAATGCCATCTTTATATTCAACAGTTACCTGACATTTACCATCTGGTCTTAAACAGGTCATTTCACCATTTTTTCTTGCTTCTGATGCTCTTTCCATTATTTTATGTGCAAAAACAATAGGTGCAGGCATTAACTCTTCAGTTTCTTTACAAGCATAACCAAACATCATGCCCTGATCACCTGCTCCCATTTCATGATTTTGCTTTTCATCTACTCCAAGAGCAATATCTGCAGATTGTCTGTTTATATTTGTCAATATTCCACATGATTTATAATCAAGTCCATAATCAGGATTATCATAACCAACTTTTTTAATTATTCCTCTAGCAACTTCCTGTATGTCAATATATCCTTTGTTTAAAGTCATTTCACCACCAATTACTATGACACCATTTGAAGCAAATGTTTCAATGGCAACTCTTGCATCAGGTTGCAAGGAAATAGCAGAATCAAGTATTGCATCAGAAATTTGATCGCATAATTTATCAGGATGCCCTTCTCCTACGGATTCGGAGGTAAAAAGATAAGTATTTGCCATTTTAATTCCTTATTAAAGATTATTTTTAACTAAAAAATAACATCTGGTAAATATGTCAAGAAATTGTTTATATAAATCATTTACTTTATTAAAAAAATAATTAAAATCAACTAAAATAAAGATAAGTGGATAAAACTATGAATTTCGTATTCAAATCAGCGAAACAGGTAATGTACGAATCATTTTTATTGGGTAAAAAATTGTATGATTTAAATATCAGACCAAATCATGCAATATCTTTGTGGAGAGGTGGTACAATTGTCGGAATAGGAATAAATGAGTATTTTAGACTTCAAGGTATATTTATTAACCATACAGCAATTACAACTTCGACATATGGTGAAAATTTCACTCAAAAAGAAGTCATCGTAAAAGGACTTGAACATGTAATAAAAGTAGTTGTGCCAGAGGATATCCTTCTGATAATTGATGATATTTATGATACAGGGGAAACTATTTCTCATCTTTTAACTCTTTTACAGCATCAAACAAGGAAAAACATGCCTCATAAAGTAGTAGTTGCGACTCTTGACAGAAAACCTGAGAAAAACCTATATAATACAAATCTTGTATACTTAAATGACTATGATAAAAATTGCTGGGTAAATTATCCACATGAAATATCTGATCTTTTATTAGACAATCAGACATCAGTTCTTAAAGATAATAATCCAAATATATTTGAAATATTAACTTCGAAATCTTTTGATAAAGAAGATATAAATATTGAAGATGATTATCTATGGTTAACTCCTGAAAAAATTCAGCTTGATTCAATAAAATTGGGGATCAATATTTTTTATTCTGATTTTGAGCCAGATTTTTTAATAGCTTTATGGCCAGGTGGAGTAATTTCGGGTATATATATTCATGAGACATATAAATATTTAAATAAAAAACATGGTAACCCAAAGAAAAACCCTGACCATGTTGCTATCAATACTTCTTCTTCACATCTTTCATATAAAAGTAACATTATAGGTCTTCCTTACCTGTTGGAAAGAATCGAAGATTCCAGTAATATACTTATAATAGATACCACATTTAGAGCCGGAATTTATGTCAATCCTGTTGTCGATAAATTGAAAGAAGGATTAAGAAGAAACTTAAATCATAAGAATATAAAGGTAGCTTCTGTCTATTTTGATGTTAATTCAAAATATACATGGACAACAAAACCAAATTTTAATCAACCACATTATTATCTTTCGACAGTAAATAAGGAAGTAATATATCCTCATTCTATACATAGATTAAACAATCCAAGAAAAGAAGTAAAAGAAAGATACCCCGATTTGTATGATATTATCTATAAAAATGATTAATCAATTCGAAAAAGATAAGATAAGCAATCATGAATAATATAATTAAATGAATTTTTTTGATTTTTTAGTTTATATGAATAGTTCTTTGTGCAATTTAATTGACAGTTACTATTATTAAAGATGTTTTTTTGTAAGCATCCCCTACTTATAAATAAAGGAAATGAAAAGTTATCTATTTTAAATAATGGAAATTTATCAAATGTTGATTTAACTAAATTGTTTTTATTGAATAATTTAAATATTTCATCTTGAAATTCTATCCAATAAAATCCAAATAAAACTTTTTCGAAGTCAGAGTAGTATAGACAAGAAAAATTATTTGCAATATAGATATAAAAATCAAAGTTAAAAAAGACTTTTTCATTTAATAGATATTTTTCATAAAAATAAAAATGCCAGTTTGCGTTTATCCCCAATATAAAATAAAAATTATTGTTGTTTTTAATCATATTTTCTATTTTTTCGATATATTTATCTATGTTTTCTATAATTGGATTTAGCGGTAAAAAAGCGATATTTTCTATTTTAATAATGCTGCTATTTTTCTCTATTTGGACTTGTTCAAGATTATCAAATGTAATAAAAGGTAATATTTGTCTATCTACCATACCAGATATTTCATTTATTGGAGATATTATTTTTCTTTTAAAAAACTGTTCTTTAATCAAATAATCTTTGATTTTTGATAATAACTTTTCTTTATTTGAATTAAGTGAAATCTTTTTCTTATCTATTTCGTCTTTAAAAGTAAATGTTGGCAACTTTTGTCTAGTAAATATTATTGGTGATTGTTCCAGTTCTTTCTCTTTATTATTAAATTCAAGATAATTAATTAAGTTTTTTTTAATACTATCTTTTATCTGATTTATTATTTTCTTTGAAATAGAAGGAGGAACGAAGATTTTATCAAAGGTACTTTTAAATTCATCATCAAATTTGACTGAAATTTCGAAAATATCTTCATCTCTTAATTTCTTTATATCTAATATAAAAATATCAAAATAAGAATCTTTCCCAATTCTTTCATATGAAGTAAAGTTAATATTTTCACAATATTTTTTATTTATAATTTGATAAGAAAAAGATAGAGAAACTTCATATGAATGGTTTTCATTCGATATGTTTTTATTAACATCTTTATCTATTTGCTCTTTAATTATCTTTGATTTTAAGTTTAATTCAATTTTATATCTTTCCTTATCATAAATATTTTCATTAATCTTTTTTTTATCTAAATTTCTATCTGAAATTTTTCTTAAAGTAATAAAACTAATATTATTAATTGTTTCAACATCAAATTTATTAAAAATATCATCTTTTCCAGTAGAGTGTTCAATAAGTTCTTTTTTAGTGAATGAATTTGAAATACTGTACCAGAAATCTTTTAATGAATCTGAAAAAATCTTTACATTTTGACCTTCATTTGCCTTTATTACTTCTTTATCATTAATCATCAATTTAGAGACAGAAAAAGGAAATGATTTAATATTATTTTCATACTTAAAGATAATCATTACCCCATCTTTTTTTGAAAGGTCTTTATCTAATCTAGTTAAGATATAATTTTTGTTAAAATCAATTATTTTTCCAAGAGATATTCCCAGATGAGAAGGATATAAAGGGTTTATAAGTTTTTCACCATTATTATTAAATAAGTAACCAAAAGTTGGCATTCTTGAAAATGAAAGCAAAATATCTTTGTATGTTTTATAGTCAATAGGAACTTGTTTTAAGCCGTTTGTTTGAGAATTCTGGTAATAATTATTCATTATATTTTTATAATATTTTACCGTACTATAAGTGTAAGAAGGGCTTTTCATCCTACCTTCAATCTTGAACGAATCTATACCTATTTTAAGTAGATCAATGATTTTTTCTCTTAAAAATAAATCGTTACAGGAAAAAGGTGTTAAACTCAGATTTAGAAGTTTTGAGTTAGATTCAAATGTAAAATTATTTCTGCATATTTGGGCACATTCTCCTTTGTTTCCGCTTCTACCCAAAAGCAAACCTGATGCAAGGCAAAAACCAGAAAAACTATAACATAATGCTCCATGTATAAAAACTTCTACCTCTATATAATCAAAATTTTTCTTTATATCTTCTATTTTTTTATTGGTTGTTTCTCTTGGTAAAATTATTCTTTTTATTTTAAGTTCTTTTAAGAGATTCAAAGAATATTTTGAAAAAGTTCCAGTTTGAGTAGAAGCATGAATAGAAATATCAGGCAAAAAAAATCTGATGAGACTTATAATACCAAAATCTTGAATAATTAAAGCATCAGGAGGAAAAAATTGAAGGAATTTCAGTGTCTTAATTAATTCATCTGTCTCATCTTCTTTTATTATTGTATTTAATGTAAGATAGACTTTTTTATTGTTAATTTTAGCAAAATGTATTAATTTCCTATATTGGTTATAATCAAAATTGATTGCATATTTTCTAGCAGAAAAATTTGATAATCCGAAATATACTGCGTCAGCTCCTGCATTAAAAGCATAAATTGCGTTTTCAAAACTTCCAGCAGGTGCTACAATCTCTGTCATATTTATTTTGCTTTTCATTTATATTTAATAAATCCAGACTTCAATGAAATTAATTTAGTAAAAAATATTTAAGTCAATAATTAAAATTAAAATTTAACTCATATTTTTAAGAGATTTTGCTTTTTTTTATTTTTAAATTAAAGTAAATATATGGTTGTTGTAATTGGTCATTCAAATACAGATAATGATTGTCTTGGCTCAATGGTTTTGATGAGATATATCTATCCAGGTGCAATTCTTATAAAAAGTTCACTTGTTCATCCTATAGCAAAAAATTTATATTCATTATATTCAGATTTCTTACAATTAAAATCATTATCAGAAATTGAAAAAGAAGAAATAGATAAACTTGTAATAGTAGATACCAGAACAAAAGCAAGAATAAATGAGTATAGCTTATTATTAAACAACTCAAAAGAAATTGAAGTATGGGACCATCATGTCGCAGATAGTTTTGATATAGAAAAAGGCAAGTTGATTTCTTCTGAAACTGGAGCAAATGCATCTTTAATAACTTCCTTTTTGATCAAAAATTCTATTAAGATTAATTCAATCGATGCTACCATTGCGTTAACTGGAATTTATGCTGATACTGGAAATTTTACACATTCTAATACTAAAGATCTTGATTTTGAAGCTGCCAATTACCTTATAAAAAATGGTGCAGATATTAAAGTTGCTACCAGAAAAATCAAAGTTGTAGACCAGGAAGGTCAAATATCATTATTTCACAATTTATTGAATAATCTGATATACAAAACAATAAAAGGTCATTATATTATTCTATCTTATCTTGAGTTAGATCAACAATATCCTGGTTTGTCTGCCATAGTAGAAAAAGTATTTGAAATAGAAAATCCCGATGCATATTTTGCCTTTTTTTCTTTTAGAAAAAACGATAAAGGAATTGTCGTCGCAAGAAGTAAAAAAGAAGAAATAAATATTAACAATATACTTTATAAATATGGTGGGGGAGGGCATGTCTTTGCTGGTTCCGCCAAACTTCAAAATGAAGATATAAGAAAACTATTTCTTTCTTTTAAGAAAGAATTAGAAGAAAAGACTGAATTTGCAAAAAAAGCTAAAGATATTATGACAAGAAGTGTTGATGTTATCAATGAAAATTGGAGTATAAAAGATGCTTCAATTTTTCTAGAATCAGTAAATCGAACTGGAGCTCCAGTTATTGATAATGAAAACAAATTGGTTGGATTTATTTCTTTAAGAGATATAATGAAAGCCAGAAAAATAAATCAGATAAACTCGCCTGTTAGTGCTTATATGCATAAAAAGGTAATTACAGGGAATCAAGAAATGAGTATAGAATCTATCGAACTGCTATTTCAAAAGTATAATATAGGACATCTTCCAATAATGGAAGAGGAAAAAATTATTGGAATTGTTACTAGAAAAGATATTATAAGGTCATTAGGTTTAAATCTAGAAGAAAAGCAGATAATTTTTCAAAATATTGAAAGTATTTAATTGATTCTAATATTATTTGTTTTATAATTAAATTAATCAACGATAAAAAGGAGTTAAAAAGTGGATAGAAGGAAGTATATCAGAAGACATCTTATTTTTTATCTTAGAATTTTTGATGAAAATGATATTTTATTAGGATATCTTTTAGATATATCTGAAGGTGGCATATTGATGATGTCTGAAATAGAGATACCCGAAGAAAAACAACTGAAATTAAAATTAAAACTTCCAAAAGAAATAAATGAAGGAGATTCTGTTCAATTCTCAGGTGTTGTAAAAAGAATATCAAGAGATTTAAATGAAAGTTTTTATGATATTGGTATACAGATTTTAGAAAAAGATAAGAAATATAGTGAAATTCTTCACAAATTAGTTGAATTTTGTGGATTTTTCAAATAACTTATTATTTCGTAGATGTTTGTAAAGATTAATTCCTGACCTGTTTTAATATTTTTCAGTTTTATTATTCCCTTAGATTTTTCTTCTTCTCCTAAAAAAATTATATAAATTATATTTTTGTCTTCTGCATACTTGAATTGCTTTTTAAGTTTAGTATTTTCAAGATAAATCTCAGCTGAAATGTTTGCATCATGCAATTTGTTTAAAAATTCTAAATATGATGGAAAATCATCGATATTTAAATTTGCAATTAAAATTTGTGAAAAAGAAATATTTGAAATCATGTTCTGTTCTGTAAGATAAGTTATTAATCTATCAAGTCCAATAGAACTTCCTATACCAGAATATTTGTTTTTAGAAAATGTTGAAGTAAGGTTATCATATCTTCCACCCGAACATATTGAACCAAGTTCTACCGCATTATCTATAAATGATTCAAATACTATGCCAGTATAATAGTCAAGACCTCTCGTTATAGAGCAATCTATTTTAATATGGTTTCTTAACTCAGTCTGATTTAATATTGATATTATCTTTTCCAGTCGAGTATCTGAAATTCCAAAATTTGTCTTTAAATATTCGAATAAATTTCCATTCGTAGCTTTTTTTATTAAAGATATGATAGTACTGGTTTTTTGTTCACCTATACTATTTTGCAAACTTTGTGAAATTTCATTCTCTGTTACTTTGTAATATTTATCCAAAATAATAAGGATATCTTTAGCATGTTGCTTTTCATCTAATTTTTCAAAAATTTGATTCATTAGAGATCTATCATTTATCTTTATTGTAAAATTTGAAATACCTAGATTTTTTAAGAGAGTATAAATTATTAGAATAATCTCTATATCTGTTTCAATACTATCAATACCTATAATATCAAAATCTGCTTGATAAAATTCTCTAAATCTTCCTCTTTGAGGTTTTTCTCCTCTCCAAACTTTAGCTATATGATACCTTTTGAAAGGGAATGCTATCTCATTTTCATGCATTGCAACAAATCTTGCAAGAGGGACCGTTAGATCATATCTTAATCCGACATCTCTTTCGCCTTTATCTTTGAATAAAAAAACCTGTTTATCTGTTTCACCTCCTCCTTTACCAAGTAAAATATCCTTATATTCTAATGAAGGAGTATCGATAGGAAGATAACCAAACAAATTTAAAGTAGTTTCTATTTTATTTATTAATTGTTTTCTATAATATTCTTCTTGAGGAAGGGAATCTTTGAATCCTTTTAATACTTTTGGTTCTATCATTTTTTTCTCCTGAAAATGAATTTTTTTCCAAGTCATGGCATCTTTTTCAAAATAATTATTCCACTTTCTTAAAGATATTTTTAATTTTATAGAAGAGAGAATAGAGTAATACTATTAATCCGTATATAGTTAATGGGAAAATCAAAAATATTTTTTTTGGATTAGATAAGATTCTATAAAGCCATTCAAAACCATTTTTTATAAAAGATTCGGGAGCTCTTTTCGATTTAGAAGCAAATACATCAAAAGAACCACCAACACCCATTCCAATTTTAATTTTATCTATATTTGAAGATATCCAATATTCTTGCTTAGGAGAACCTAATGCAACGAATATAAAATCAGGGGAGGCTTTCTGAATCGCTACCTTTATTTTTTCTTCCTCTTCTTTGTTGAAATATCCTTTAAATCTACCAACTATTCTTAGCTGCGGAAAGGCTATTTTTATGTTTTTTTCAGCTTTTGTAATTGTATCAAAAGAACCACCAAAAAGATATACTGTTTTATTTAAATGATCTATATGATATAAAAGTTCTCTAAAAAAATCAATTCCTGCTATCCGCTTGTTTATTTTGTGACCAAGTAATTTGCAGGCAATTTCAGCTCCCACACTTTCAATAAAAACAAGCTCAGAATCTTTAATTGTATTTTTAAATTTTTTTGAAAATATAGAGTGAAGTATCATCAAAGAATTCAAACTAACAATTCTTGTTTTTTTCCCTTGTTCAAGGTTATTAAATATAAATTCAATATATTCTTCAGATGTTCCATCAAAGATATTTAATCCAAAAATTGAAAATTTTTTCATTTTTAATATCAATCCTTTAATCATTAAAATACTTGTTTTGAAATAATTTCCAAAAAAATAATGAAGAAATAGCAGCAGTTTCTGTTCGTAATATATTATTACCTAGACTAAGCGGAATGAACCCATAATCATCGAGATAATTTGCTTCATCATTGGAAATTCCACCTTCAGGTCCTACAAATATACAAATATTTTTAAATCTTTCAATCTGAATTTTATTTATTAAGTCAAAAAAATTGTTTTTATCTATATTTTTTTCTTTTAATAATATTTTAATATTGTCATTAAAATTAAATTTGGAAAACAATGTTTTTAAATCATTAAGAAAAAAGATTTCAGGAATAATAGGATTACCAGATTGCTCACAACCGCTTTTAGCTATTTTATATAATCTTTTAATATTATTTTCAGATAATTCTCTTTTGTCTGAGAATTTTGTGGGAAATATAAATATTCTATTAATTCCTATTTCAGCAGATTTTTCTATAACAGGAATCAATGCTCTATCTTTTGGAAGTCCTAGCATCAAGTCTAATGAAGTTGAAGAATTTTTAATTATACCAATTTTAGTAAACTCGCCATAAACAATTTTATTTAATATTTTTTTTATTATAAATTTTCCAATAAAATTATCTAAGACAGCTTCCATTGAATCACCTATCTTCATTCTATTTATTATAATATGTTTACTATCTTCCATAGATAGAAAAAAAAGATTATCTTTAATATTGTTTTTATTTAAAAAAACTAATCTCAAAACAATCTCCTTAGTTTTTTTGAAATTAATTCTTATATCTAATATTTCAACATTTTTGAAATAATCCGAAACTAAAAAAAAGAAAATTTATTATCGAGGATTTTCATGAAGTTTAGCATAAAAAAAATATTAATTATGGTTTTGATATTTAATCTCTTTATTCTTTTTGTAAGTATGGATAACAATAATTTATCATCTATAGAAGTTTTTCTTAAATTCGAAAATGAAGAAATATATTTTTTGGGTTCTCCAATTTTGATTAAAATTGAAATAACAAACAAATCTCCAAATAATTATTTTTTTGAAGTAGCAGAAAATTTAATGTTTACAGTCGATTTTAAAGTTTTTACATCTTATGCTGAGCAGGTTGAATATTCCAAATATTATATACTTGCGAAAGCTACAAAAGAAAAAGTATATACAAGACCTGTTATATTATCTCCTTTTCAAAGTTTATCTTATACTGTGGATATAAGCCAGTGGTTCGATTTTAAAGAAAGTGGATATTATTTAATTCAAGGACTATTTTATCCATCAATTGAGCGCGACCAGGTTATGCTTACTAAAAATGTTCTTAAATTAGAGTTAAATCCACCTAAATCTTTATTCCCTTCTGAAGCGACAGCAGCTCAATATGTACAGGCAAAAAAAACTCAACAAAACTTAAAAGATCTACCACCGTATAAGATAGTAGAAATGGCATTAAAGGCGAGAATAGAACATAATTGGGATCTTTATTTTACTTTTTTCGATTTTGATTCCTATATAATACAATTTTCTAAATATAAAAATATATATCTTTATGCTTCTGAAAAAGATAGATTAAAAATTATTGAAGATTTTAAAAAGGAAAGAATAGCTGAGTTTTATAATGATTTAATACATTTTGAGATAAAAAAGTCTATCATTGAAAAAGATAAAGCCATAATATATGTATATCTGGAGTTTAAGTATAAAAACATTATAGAAAAATTTGAGGGAGAATTTTATCTTATCTTGAAAAATCAGGTATGGTTAATTTCGGGTTATATTCTTGTTCCCGTACATTGAATATTTAATTTATTATCAAAAATTTTGTTCAAATAGAAGAAAGATCAACAATAATATCACCAATTGAAAAAATTTCTGGTGTAATATTCTCTTCGTTTAAATACTGGTCTCTGATTTTTAATATTTGCGGAAGCATATCTATAAACAAATCTACAAGATTAGGGTCGAAATGTTTACCTTTTTCTTTAAGTAAAAAATCTTTACATTCATCAATATTCATGGCATCCTTATATACTCTTTTAGAAGAAAGGGCATCAAATACATCAGATAAAGCCACAATTCTTCCTTCAATTGGTATCGCTTCTCCTTTTAAACCTAGTGGATAACCACTGCCATCCCATTTTTCATGATGAGTTAGAGCAATTCTTGCAGCAAGTTGTAAAACATATGCTTCTGAATCTTTAAGAATCATAGCTCCATATATCGTATGTTTCTGCATTGTTTTTTTTTCTGTTTCATCGAGTCCAGCAGGTTTTAATAGGACAGAATCTGGAATACCAATTTTACCAATATCATGCATCATAGCAGCTAATCTTACATTTTCTGCATATGAAGTAGAACCTTTTACTTTTAAAGCAAGTAATTTGCTATATTCGCTCATCCTTCTTAGATGGCTATATGTTTCTTTATCTTTATATTCAGATGCTATACCAAGTTTTAATATTGTCTCAACTTGAGAGACATATAATTTGCTTGTTAATTGGAAGTTGTAAATCGCAATAGCCGATTGTTTTGATATTGTTTCAATAATGCTTTCTATTCTTTTTGAAAAAGGAACAATTTGTTTTGATTCTTCATCCATTGAATTGATTAATTGAAGTACTCCTATCAAGTCATCTTGATTATTTTCTAAGGGAACTGTCAATATGGAAACTGTATTATACCCATATTTTTTATCCCAATAATCATTATATTTAAACTGGACTAGATTCTCAAATTTTTGAATATTTGATATGTTGATTGTTTTTCTTGACAATGCACTGTAACCAGCGATTGAGTTTTCATCAATTTTAAGTTGAAATGGTTTAAAAATTTCTTGAACAGCTTCGTCGGAATATTTTGAGGAGAGAAAAAAAGATTTCGAATATGCAAACTCTAGCATATCTTCATCATTTTTTAAATATATTGTTCCTCCATCGCAATTGGCCAATTTTCTTGAAGATTCTATTATAACATCAAGAAGTTGATTTAAACTTTGTTTTTCTGAAAAAGAATTGAAGAGATTAATGATAATTTCCAATTCTCTTTTTTTAATTGAGTATTTCATCCTTTTTTCCAGATAGTAATTTAATTTAAATTTTTATATTTAATTCATATTTATATTTTCTGCAAAATTAATGCAGAACTTGAATAAAATAAAAATCTTGATTAAGAAAAAAAAACATGTTAACTAATTATTAACTTATTCATAACAAAGGAGTCATGCAATATGATAAATTATATCATCCGTAAGCTTATCAATCTCATCCCTACATTATTAGGTTGTATGTTAATCTTCTTTTTGCTTTTTAACATAATTGGAGGACAGGATAAGGTCCTTTATAACATGCTTTCACCTAAATCAAGAACTCCGCAGCAGATTGCGACATTAAGACATCAATTGGGACTTGATAAACCTTTATTTTTTCAGTATTTAGATTATGTAAAACAAGCAGCCACAATGGATTTTGGACGATCTTTATCAAAGAAACAAAATATTGCAGATCTGATAAAAAGGTGCGTACCAGTGTCTCTAAGTGTAACATTTCCTCCTTTTATTTTTGATTTTTTATTATCAACAGCTTTAGCTCTTTTATGTGCTTTTTATAGAGGTAAATTTATAGATAAAACAATAACTGTAATAGCTACTATTTTCATGGCTTTCCCTTATCTAGCATTAATTATAATAGGACAAACCTTTTTAGCATCAAAATGGAGATTGTTTCCTATTTCAGGATGGGGATTCGGTCTAGAAAGATTAAGATATCTCATATTACCATGGATACTTGTCACTTTTGCAAATCTTGGAGGTAGCGTCAGATACTATAGAACTGTTTTTGTTGAAGAAGTAAATAAAGACTATGTAAGAACAGCAAAAGCTAAAGGATTATCTATAAGAAAAATAATGTATACTCATGTTTTTAAAAATGCTTTAATTCCTATTTTAACCGCTGTAATAATCTCTATACCTGGACTTTTACTTGGTGCTCTTTTGACCGAAAGATTTTTCTCTATTCCAGGAATCGGAGATTTAACAGTTACTGCTGTTGCTAGTTATGATTTACCTGTACTAAAAGGTATGGTTGTAGTATATACGCTTTTCTTTATATTTTTCTCTCTTATTACAGATATTTCATATAGTATGGTTGATCCTAGAGTAAAACTTAGCTAAAGAAAGGAGAATAAGATGCAAGAAATTAAAGGACGAAGTCTTCTATTTGATGCAGCAAGAAGAATTTATAGAAATAAACTTGCTATGATAATGTTTATAATTCTTTTTATGTATATTTTGATGGCATTATATTCTGTTCTAAATATTGGAAATATAGCAGAACTTGCAACAAGTCATAAACTTGAAGATGTTAATAGATCATTTGTTCCACCTTTGACAGATAAGTCTGCTCCTTTTGGTACAGACATATTTGGTAGAAATGTTTTAATTAGAGCTGTTTATGGTGCGAAAATATCTATGTATCTTGGCTTTTTAACAATATTAATTCAGATTCCTATTGCAATTCTTTTTGGCTCACTTGCGGGTTATTATGGTGGTTTCATAGATGATGCTATTCAATATATTATGTCTATAATTTATTCAATTCCAGGTTTAATAATAATACTTGCTTTTATTTTATTAGTTGGCCCTTCTTTTTTAACTATAGCTTTAGCCTTTGCACTAACAGGTTGGGTTGGATTGGCAAGGATTATAAGAGGTGCTTTCATGCAGGCAAGAGAATTTGAATATGTTCTTGCAGCTAGAACTCTTGGTGCAAAAGATGGCAGAATAATATTTAAACATATTTTACCAAATGTTTTTCATTATGTAATTATTTCAGCTATTTTAACATTTGCGGGTGTCATCATGTCTGAAGTATTATTAGCTTTCCTTGGACTTTCTATAGTTGGAGTACCAACCTGGGGTACTATGATTGCTGACGCATCGCAAGAAGTAAGTGCGGGCAGATGGCAGAATTTCATTGGAGCTGTACCTTTTATCTGGTTATTTATTTTAGCTTTGAATCTGATTGGTGATGCTTTAAGAGATGCTCTTGATCCAAGACTTAGAAATCTATAATACCTAAGATTTAATTAAGGAGAATAAAATGTCTACTAATTTAGATAAATCTTCGAAGCTTTTAGAAGTAAGAAACTTAAAGACTTTCTTTTTTACTGAAGAAGGTGTAGTAAAAGCTGTAAATGATGTTTCATTTGAAGTTAGTGAAGGAGAAACATTGGGTTTGGTTGGTGAATCAGGTTGTGGAAAATCTGTAACTTCTCTTTCAATAATGAAACTTATTCCAAATCCACCTGGAAGAATAATTTCTGGACAAATTCTTTTCGATGGACAGGATATTGTTAATGTCTCAGAAAATGTAATGCATGAAATTCGTGGTAATAAAATTTCCATGATTTTTCAGGAACCAATGACAGCATTAAACCCAGTCTTTACAATAGGTCATCAAATTTCAGAAGTATTCACTCTCCATCAGAAAATTTCTAAAAAAGATGCAAAAGAAAAGACAATAGAATTATTGAAAATTGTCGGTATACCCGAGGCAGAGAAGAGATTTAGCCAATATCCATTTGAACTTTCTGGTGGAATGAGACAAAGAGTTATGATCGCGATGGCTTTAACATGTAATCCAAAACTTTTGATTGCTGATGAACCAACGACAGCTTTAGATGTTACGATCCAGGCACAAATTCTTGAGCTTATTAAAGAAATGCAGAAAAAGTTCAATTCAGCTGTTATTCTTATTACCCATGACCTTGCAGTAATAGCTGAGACAGTTGATCATGTGGCTGTCATGTATGCAGGAGTAATAGTAGAAAAAACTGAAACCCATAAATTATTTAAAAAGCCAATGCATCCTTATACTATTGGTTTATTGAACTCAATACCTGTTCTTGGTCAAAGAGGTAAGGAATTACAGGAAATACCTGGTAGAGTCCCAAATCTTATAGATTTACCAAAAGGCTGCTATTTCGCTGATAGATGTAATAAAAGAATGCCAATATGTTCTGCTCAGGAAGTCGAACTAAAGGAAGTTGAACCAGGTCATTTTGTCAGATGTTTTCTTTATAATTAAATTCATATTAATAAAAGGAGAAATTAAATGGAAAATACTAATCCTTATCTTGTAGAGCTATATGATTTAAAAACATATTTCCCAATAAAAGCAGGTATAATAAAAAGAACTGTTGGTCATGTAAAAGCAGTAGATGGAGTTTCTTTTAAAATAAAAAAAGGGAAAACTTTAGGTCTAGTAGGTGAATCAGGTTGTGGAAAAACTACTGTCGGAAGAACAATTGTTGGATTATATAAACCTCATGATGGGGAAATGTTTTTCGATGTTCCTACTGAAATTACATCTGAAATTATTCTTCTTCAAGAAAAATATAAACAAATGAAGAAAGAAAAAAAATTCGATGAAGAATTTAATCAAATTTCTGAAAAATTAAAAAAACTTAGAAAACAATATGATATATATTCTTATAATAAAGAGAAACTTAGAAAAGCAAGAGTTAATTTTCAAATGGTATTTCAGGATCCTTATGGTTCGTTAAGTCCCAGAATGACTGTAGGAGATATAATAGCAGAAGGTTTGGATATACATAAAAAATATTCTTCTAAAAAAGAGAGAAAACTAATTTTACAAGATTTAATGGAAAGAGTTGGATTGGATCCTCAATATATAAATAGATATCCTCATGAATTTTCGGGTGGACAAAGACAGAGAATTGGTATTGCGAGGGCAATAGCATTAAAACCAAAACTTCTTGTCCTCGATGAACCCGTTTCAGCATTAGATGTTTCCATTCAAACCCAGATACTTAAACTTTTAAATAAGCTAAAAGATGAATTTGGTTTGACCTACCTTTTTATAGCTCATAATCTGTCAGTTGTAGAATATTTTTCTGATGATATAGCAGTTATGTATCTTGGTAAAATTGTAGAAATTGCATCAAAAAATGAGCTTTATGACAATAAAATGCATCCATATTCTCAAGCTTTAATTTCTGCTGTTCCAATACCAGATCCTGAAAGAAAAAGAGATCAAAGAATTATATTGACAGGAGATGTTCCTTCTCCAATTAATCCTCCAAAAGGATGTAATTTCCATCCAAGATGCAAACATAAGATGGATATTTGTTCAAAAGAGGAACCAAAAATGGTTGAAGTATCTCCAGATCACTATGTTGCATGCTGGTTATTCAATAAATAAAAAATTTAAAAAATAAGTTAAAAGGGTTGTCAATTCTTTTGACAGCCCTTTTTATTTAAATTACTTAAAAAAATAATTGAAAATATAAAAAATCTTAAAAATATACTGATTTACATAAATAAAAAATATACTATTTATTATTGCAGAAATTCAAAAAGAGGATTGATGTTTTACGAAATTTATATTAATTTAAAAAAAGAAATACTTATTTTCAGAATGAAATTAATTACTAGAATATTTTCAGCAATATTTTTCTTTTCTTTAGTTTTAGTAATTATCTTTAATCTGTCTTTAAATGAATTTTACAATTATTATATTTATCAAAAAATTTTATTTTCTTTTATTTTATTTATTTCATTTATAAGCACATTTTATTTAGATGAATATAAATTCTCAAAAAAAGACTCATCTATTAATATAAAGAAAGGTCTTGTTTTCTTATATAAAAAATATTCATATTCATTTGATGATTTGGAAGGTATTGTTATAAAAAAAATATTAAAAAGACCAAATTTAATATTTTTCGATTTTTCAGAAAAGTATGTTTATGCATTTGGTTTTAAAATAAAAGGAAGTTATATTATAATTGAAAATAGAATGGATGAAGCAAAATATAAAGATTTTTTATCATCATTTAAAGCTTTTTTCCCTAAAAATATTGAAGAAATTAATATATAAAAAACCTATTTAAAAAATTTAAGGTAAATAGTTAGAGATAAATAAATGATTTTATAGATTATTTATAAATATTTGGTTGATTTTTTTCGATAACTAAAACATAAGATAAAAAAACAAAAATAAATAAAGAAGATAAGGTATGAAATTAAGAAACAGATTACTCATTTTTTTAATACCTTTTATTGTAGTTTTAATGTCATTAGCGGGAGTATTAATCTATCAGATGGTCAAATCTTATGCTATAAATCTCATTGAGCTTTCTCTTCAGACTAAATTTGATGATATAGATGCATATATAATAAGGATAAAAGAATTAGGAGCGCAATTCGATATTTCTGAAGACCAAGTAAAATCGATGATTAGTGCCTATGTTATTAATTCACAGATAGGGCAAAAAGGATACGCAGGTATATATAGTTTCGATGGAAAATGGTTATATTCAAATATAAAATCAAAAATAAAAGAAGAAGATCTTGAAAAAGAAGGTTCTGAAGAGAAAAGGCCAATCGTTCTTGCTTTGAAAAAATATTCAAATCTGACAGGAAAAACTATTCAATTTCACTATAATGAAGATAATTATCATGCCAAATTCTTAAAAATTCAGGGTTGGAATTGGTATATTGTAATAGGAGCATCTGACGCTGAGTACCTTAGTCCAATACAAAGACTGATTGAATATATTGCGTTTATCTTAGGTTCTCTTGTAATATTAGCAAGTATAGTCATATTTATTCTTTCAGCTCAGGTTTCAAGACCTGTTTCTAAACTACAAAAAGGTGTAAAAGATATTATTGATACAAATAAATTTAAAGAAATCAAGATTAAGGGATCTAGAATAGACGAAGTAAACACTTTACAGACATCAATAAATACCTTAATTGATAGTTTTTCTCAGGTTATTTTAGATGTAAAAAATGAATTTGTAATGCTTGAAAGACATGTTCAAGATAATGTTCAGATGTCATCCAAAATTGAATCCAGTATCTCTCACTTTTCTGATTTAATTAAAGACATAATGGTTTCTATTGAAGAAGTTGTATCTCATAATACTGAAATAGTTGAGAAAATAAATGAAGTAGCTAATGAATCAAAGACAAGTTTAATTACTGTTACAAATAGTTCAGAAGTATTAAATGATTTCAAGTTAAAAACACAGAATTTAATAAAACAAATTGAAAGTATGACAACCGCTGTTACCTCTATATCAGAAATATCAGACCAAACAAATCTACTATCTTTAAATGCTGCAATAGAGTCTGCTAAGGCAGGTGAAGTAGGTAAAGGTTTTGAAGTAGTATCATCTGAAATCAGAAAATTAGCTGATGAATCAGATAAGATTACTAGAAATATATCAAAAACAATCAAACAATTAAAAAATGAATTGAGAGATTTTCTTGAAAAATATCAGGAATTGTTTGAGTCATTTACAAAAATTCAAAATGATATAACAAGAATATCAGATATTAATACTTTTGTAAATAACGCTTCAGAAAGTCAGAAAGCAAACCTTGATAGGATAGCGGATTCAATTTCTGAAATTAATATGAAATTTGAAGAATTTAAGGTAATAGGAGATCAGTTGTTACGAGACTCCCAGGAAACAAGAAGTGCTATTGACAGTACACTTGATTTATTTGCAAAATACCAGACTGAAGAACAATAGATATTATTTTTTGCAATTAAGAATAGAAAAGTAGGATATTGATGCCAAATCTCTTAGTTATAGACGATGAAGAATATATTTCTAAACTCATACATAAGATTGCTTCTAAGAAAAAGTATAACATTGCTGTTGCTAAGAATTTTTTTGAAGCTACTGAAATGATACAAAATAATAATATTTATGATTTTGTTTTTATAGATTATAGTATAGATAAATCTAGATTAAATGAAATAATTAATTTAATTAAAACAAAAAATATAGGATGTAAGGTAGTTTTAATGTCTGGAATGACCGAAGAAGAGATAAATCAGGGAATAATATATGATGAGTTTATTTTTAAACCTGAAATTGTTGATATAATTAATAAGATTTTATAAGTTTTATATTTTATTTAAAATTACTTGAAAATTAATATTAAAAGGATATAATAAATTTGTAAATAAAATATTCATTTATCGAAAGGGGTTATAGATGAAAACCATTAGAGCAGAATATGTTAATCCTTTTATAAGTAATGCAATTGAGGTATTTGAACAATTAGCAGGTGTAGAGCTTACTAAATCTGATATGAAACTTAAATCTGACCCAACACCTGATAACGATATATCTATTATTGTTGGTGTTGCAGGTTTTATCGAAGGGCAAGTTATTTATTCTTTTAAAGAGCATACTGCTGAAAGAATTGCTCAGTGTATGATTTCTGATGAGAAAAAAAGAGATGATACCGAGATGCTTAGAAGTGCTATTGCTGAAATGGCAAACATTATAACTGGAAGAGCTACTATTAATCTTTCAGGACAAAGTAAGATGCTAAGTATAACACCCCCAACAATAGTTATTGGTCGAGATTATAATATACAATTTATTAAAATTCATACTATTGCAGTATATTTTTCTTCTCGATTTGGTACAATAGAAATAAATATTGCATTAAGAGAAAGAGAAGAAAATAAATAAAAATGATTAAATCAGGTGAATTTATCTTATTATATCATTCATCACAAACTAAGTTTTTAATAGAGTATACACCAAATAGTGAATTTAATTGTCATAAAGGTCAAATAATTCTTCATGAAAATTTATCTTTTGGCGAAAAACTTATAACTAATAAAGGGTATATTTTTTATGTATTGCCTTCAACTCTTAAAGATAGAGCAATGAAGGTAAAAAGGTCTCATACGATTGTTTATCCAAAAGAAGCTCCTAGAATTATATATGAACTAGGGATACTCCCAGGCAAAAAAATAGCTGAAATTGGAACTGGTTCAGGAGCTTTTACTATGATAATCGCTGAGACAATTGGAAAAGATGGCGAATTGGTAACAATAGATATAAGTGAGATTTCGCATCAAACAGCAAAAAAAAATATAACAAGACTTGGAAAGGAAAATTTACTAGATAACATTAAATTTATATTGTGCAATTCTGCTGAAGAATTGAGTGATATTAACAATCCAAAAATCTCTTTTGAGAATTATTTTGACGCTGTGTTTGTCGATATTCCAACTCCCTGGGAAGTTATACCTTTAGTTAATAAAATATTAAAAAAGGGTTATAGGGCTGGATTCCTTTCTCCGACCGTTGAACAAGTCGCAAAAACATATGAATCACTTGAACAAAATAATTTTGTTGATTTAGATTGTTTTGAAATTTTAGAAAGAAAGATGAAAATCAAAACAGGTCAATCAAGACCTGTAGATAGAATGGTAGCACACACTGCATATATATATTTTGCTTCTTCAACTTTATAAAATAACAGTATTTTCATCCTTAACATAAATTTAATATTAAATAATTTATCTTAAAACCTGAAAAGTTTTTCTTAAGAAAATTTTAAATTAACGATATTAATAATGATTATATCGAATGATATAACCACCCTCCTAAACCCTGCCATAGAACCACGGCAGGGCTTTTTTTATATTTATTTTATAAATAATTTAATGAAAATTATTTTATAAAGAATATAGATACTGAAAAATATCAGTCATGACTGAATAGATAATAAAATTATAAATAGAAATAAAAAAAAAGCGGCATTAAGCCGCTTATTAGCCCATGGGAGAATCGAACTCCCGCTGCTAGATTGAAAATCTAGTGTCCTAACCACTAGACGAATGGGCCATAACAAAAAGAAGTTATCAAAACAATTATATTTGTCAAGAAACTATTTTAATAGATTGATTATTTTTTTAATAAAACAAGAATATCTTTAATTATTTTTTCTATGGCTTTCAAGCTACCATCATATAATGCATATGCAAAAGCAATGTCAGCTGAAAGTGCATTCTCGGAAATACCACCATCAAAGCTATTAAATTTAGCAACAGGATCATTTAAAATATACATAGAAGCAGCTACATCAATTTTTACAGAATACCCAGAACTACCTCTTGAAAAAGAAGTAAGATTTCCTTTAATTTCTAAAAGAAAACTTAAATCTTTTTCTTTAGCTAATTTAAAAGCTGCTTCAAGAGAAACTGGATATTCTGTATATATTTTGATACCTTTTGCATTAAAATACTGAGTCAGTGAACTTGAAACATATTTTAAAGCAAGTTGGGGTATGTTTCCAAGAGGATCATTAAAAAAGACCAACAAATCATTATAATATTGAACATTGCTTTGATTAAAAAAGGAAAGAAAAATACTAAAAAAGATCAATGTTATTAAAAAAATTAGTTTTTTCTTCATTATTTCCTCAAAAATAACTAATAAAATTTTATCAATAACAATTCTACATAAATTTAATATTTTATAGGCAAACTGTCAATAATTATAATAGAAGAAATTTTATTAAATAACAAGACCACCATCTACACCGAGTACCTGTCCTGTAATAAAAGAAGCATCATCAGAAGCCAAAAATAAGAATGCATTTGCTACATCAATTGATTCACCAAATTTTTTTAATGGTGTTTTTTCAATCATCATATCTATGACATTTTGAGGAAGTTTTTCAGTCATTGGGGTTCTAATAAAACCAGGAGCGACAGCATTGAATCGAATTCCTTTTTTACCAAATTCTTTAGCCCAGCTATATGTCATACCAATGACACCGGCTTTTGTAGCAGCATAGTTTGTCTGACCAACATTACCATATCTACCAACAACTGAAGATGTGGTTAAAACGACACCGCTACCCTGACCAAGCATTACTTGAACAACAGCTTGAGTCATATTGAAGACTCCTTTTAAGTTTATATTGATGACTTTATCCCACGCATCTTCTGACATTCTAATAAGTAATGCGTCAGATGTAATTCCAGCATTATTGATTAAAATATCTATTCTACCATATTTATTTTTTATTTCTTCAACAAATGATGCTATAGCAGGTCTATCTGTAACATTTAAAGTATAACCATGTATATTAGCATGTTCATTTTCTAATGATTTTAAAAGATCCTGTTGTATGTCTGTTCCTATAACAGTTGCACCTTCTTTTGCAAATAAAATGGCAGTTTCTTTACCAATACCAGATGCAGCACCTGTTACAATTGCTATTTTGTTTTGAAGTTTCATAATACCTCCATATTATTAAATTCGAAAATTTTGATCTGTTTTATTAATACATATTAAATTTAAAAAACAAGGCTGAAATTTTATCAAAAAATAAACTTTTATTTAGGATACCGAAAATTATAAAAAAGAAGAAGATTTATGGAAGAAAAAGCAAGAGAGTTTATTGAATTGATGGAAAAAGAATATGAACTATATTGTGAGCTTTTTTTTAATGAATTTGATAAGGGTTGTTTATTATATGAGCATGAAATTGAATTATTTAATAAAAAAAATGAGGTTTCAAGTTTAATTTTAAATGAGATTGGTACAATAATAGAATTCAAAAAAAACTTAATAGATTTGATGAAAAAACAAAATTTAAATAGTCCAATTAATCTTGAAGATTTATTTAAAAATTTTAATATTGATATTTATGATCAATTTAAAGTTATAAGAGAAAAATTAAAAGATATTTTAAACCAACTCGCTGAATTAAATACAAAAAACCGTATAATTCTTGAAACAACTTACTCTGTATCTAGAATTATGATAGAAGGATTAAAAAAAGAAAATATCTATAATGAAAAAGGCTCATTATGTGAGACTTCTTTCTCAACGGTAAGATATAGTATATAATAAGATGAATAAAGATTAGATAATTGATTTTTCATTATGAAAAATCAAGGAGGATAAAATGCTTTCAACATTTATGGGAATAGAGCTTGCCAAAAGAGCAATTCAAAACAATCAACAATCTATATATATAGTTCAGAACAATATAACAAATGCAGAAAATCCAGATTATAATCGTCAGACAGTTACATTACAAGAGGTCCCTCCATTATGGTTACCTGGAATCTCAACTATGGCTTCTGCTGCTGGTCAGGTGGGTCAAGGAAGCGTTGTCGCTTTAATAGATAGAATAAAAGATCTATTTCTAGATGGTAAAATAAATAATGAAAGTTCTTTTGTTAGTTATTTTAATACTCTTGATAATTATATAAAACAACTAGAGGGAATCATTCAAGAACCCGTTGGCTCATCATTAGATAAAACTTTAAGAGATTTTTTTAATACATTTAACGCTCTGGCATTAGACCCTTCTAGTGTAGAAAAGAAAATATTAGTACAACAAAAGGCTCAAACTCTTGTTAGTAGATTTCATGACCTTTTTAACTCTGTAAAAGAAATGCAGAAAGAGATAAATACTTCTCTTGAAATTCAAGTCAATAGTGTAAATAATCTATTAAAAGATCTTGCAAATCTTAATAGCCAGATAAAAAAAATCGAAGCTACTGGACAAAAAGCAAATGATTTAAAGGACAAAAGAGATAAGATAGTAAATGAAATCTCAAAATATATTCCTGTAACCTATAAAGAAACAGATTCTTTTTATCTTTATATGAATGGGAAAATACTGGTACAAAATGATGTTTATCATGAGTTTAGTTTAAAGCAAAATGGTTCAGAAGGTATGTATGATCTTTATTTTCAAAACGAAAAAGTCACTGTTGAATCAGGAAGTCTAATTGGCTTAATCACAACCAGAGACAAGGTATTTGGTAATTTTCTAGAAAAATTAAATCAATTTGCCCTTTCAGTAATTGAAAGTGTTAATTCAATCCATCAACAGGGGATGAATTCAAAAGGCGATAGCGGAATATCCTTTTTTAAGGAATTACCTTTAACAATTTATAAAAGTGGTGAGTACGATAAAAATCAAGATGGAATAAATGATAGTATAACAATATACAAGATAGTAGGTACAAAAGAATTGGACCCTTATGAAAAGGTCATGACATCTGGTATATTAAACATCAATGGAGTTGAAATACAATATGGTCCAAATGATACAATCCTGGATATAATTAAAAGGGTAAATATGTCCAATACTGGCGTTAACTTATACATTCAAAATGGTAAACTTGAAATTAAAGGAAATGCATCATCTGATGGAATTTATTCTATAAAGAGTTTATCAGATTCGGGACAATTTTTATCTAATATTACAGGGATTTTAAGTTACAATTCGTCTTTTAATGAAAATAATTTAGATTCTATTCAATCTTTATTTATGACTGACCAGATATATGTTTTATCTTATGAAAAAAATGTTGCAGCATGGATAGATTTAAGCGATGAAATAAAGCAGGATCCTTTGAATATAGCTACATCTGAGATTTCCAGTGAAATAAAAGAAGGAGATGGTAGAATTGCTCAAAAGATAAGTAGCTTAATTGATAGCAAGTTTTTAGTTCGTAACTCTCAAAGTTTATCTGATTTCTATGCTTCTATGGTAATGGAAGTAGCTAGTTTTGGAAGTGAAGTAAATAAAAATTTAGGTTTTCATGAATTAACTTTAAGTAGTTTTAAGAATATGAAAATGGCATATTCAGGCGTAAATATGGATGAAGAACTTGCAAATATGCTAAAATTTCAGAAAGCATATCAAGCTGCGGCTAAATATATGGCACAACAAAACGAATTGTATGATATATTGATGGGAATTATAAGATAATATAAATTCAAAAAATTAAAGAAAGCAGCTAATAAATAATAAATATAAAAAGATTATATTGAATTTATAGCAAGTAAAATCGAATTAAATTTGGTCTCTGCATCATCAGCCCTTGAAAGCAATATAATAGGAGTGGCAGAACCTATTATTACTCCACCATTTTTGGGTCTACTTGTATATATTATACCTTTTGCAGCCATATTAGCTGCTTCAATATCAGGAGCTACAATAATATCGGCACAACCAGCGACAGCTGATTCCACTTTCTTTATTTTAGCAGCTTCTTCATCAATAGCATTATCAAAACCAAAAGGTCCATCTACAATTCCACCTTTTATATCTCCTCTATCTGCCATTTTAGATATAATTGCTGCATCAATAGTTGCAGGCATTTTTGGGTTTGGAGTTTCTAATGCACATGTAAGAGCAACTTTTGGTTTTTCTACTTCTAGCTTTTTGTAAAAGTCTATTGCGTTTTGAACTATTTTTATTTTTTCTTCCAATGTAGGGTTAATATTTAATCCTCCATCAGTTATACCTAAAAGTCTATCTTTAAATTCAATACATGCAATATGAGATAAAAAACCACTTCCACGAATTCCATAATCTTCCTTTAATACTTCTTTAAGCAAAGTTCCAGTGCTTACTGAACCTTTCATAATTAACTCTGCTTTTTTATCTGCGAAAAGTTGACATGATAGTTGAGATTTTTTTGAATCAATATTTTCATCTATTATTTCAAAAATATTGTCATCAGTTTGTAATTGTTTTAATGTTTCTTTTATTTTATTTGCGTTTCCAACCAGGATAAATTCGGCTATACCCATATTTTTAGCTTTTATACAAGCTTCAAGAATATGATCATTTTCTGCTCCTGCAACAACGATTTTTCTTATATTTCCTTTTTTATTTATAACTTTATTAAATAAGATATCAAAATTCATTTTTTCTCCTTAATTTTTATATATTAATAAAAACTAAGTTAAATTAATTTTCAAGATAAATTTACAAAAAATATAAAAAAAAATTTATAAAATATTGAAAAACTAAAAGTAAGTAATATAATTTATTTCAGTAAGTAATTTAATAAAGTTATTGGAAACTTAGTATGAATATTGCTGTTCTTTCTGCCGGCGGCGATTCCCCGGGTATAAATGCATTTATAAGAAGTCTTTTTTACATATGTTCAAAAAGAGGACATACTCTATATGGTGTTTATAGAGGTTGGGAAGGCCTTATTCATGGTGAATATACTTTAATTGCAGAGGCAGATGTAAAAAACATAGCTTTTACAGGTGGTTCAATATTAAAAAATTCTAAATTTAATCCATTAAAAAATGAAGAAAATAAAGTTAAAATAAAACTCTGGATTTCTCAACTTGCAATTGATCAAATTATTGTCATTGGTTCTTTTGATACTCATAGAATAGCCTATGAATTATCCCTTTGTCAAATTCCAATAATTACTATACCACAAACAATTGATAATGATATTAATGGAACAGATTTTTCTCTTGGGTTTTATTCTTCTGTTAAAAATATTGTTAGTGCTGTTGAAACAATTAGAACAACAAATGAATCTCATGAAAGAGATATTTTAATTGAAACTATGGGAAGGAAAGCAGGTTGGTTAACTGTTTTTTCAGCTTTAACAACCAAAGTAGAAGGATTTTATATCCCTGAAATGGGGACAGTTGATGTTGAAACAATGATTGAGCAATTTCAAAATAGAAGAGAAAGAGGTTACGCAGACAATATTTTACTTATTGCAGAAGGAATTATATGCAAAGGTATAAATCGAGAAATTGATGATGACGAAATATATAGTGATATTGAATTAACAGGCATAACTTTTTCAGTGGCTGATCTGATAGCAACCAAAGGTTATAAAAAGCCTAAAGTTGTGATTTTGTCTTATATTCAAAGAGGTGGAACCCCCGATGTCTATGATGTTGTCTTAGCTGATAGATTGGCTTTTGAATCCATTAAACTTACTGAAAAAGATATTAAAGGAGTTACCATAGGTTGTGAAAATGGTAAAGTATATTCTTATCCAATATCGAAAGCTATTAGTGAACGAAGACTTGTAAATAAGTATTATCTAGAATTAGCTTCTATGTTGATCGATTAAGGAGTTTTTTGTGAAAGACAAAGAAAGAAGAAGACATGAAAGGGTTAATTTACCATATAAAATTATTATAACAATATTAAATGATACTATTGATGGAAGTTTAAGAGATATTTCAGCATGTGGAGCATCTTGTTACATTGAAAAAAAGGATTTGAAAAAGGATATTATTCCAGGTTCTTTTGTAAGTTTTGCTCTCGCTTCTGATACTTCATACTTAAAATTTGAGGGAACAGTAGTTAGAATAGAAGATGAAGACGAAAAAAAATTAATTGGAATAACCTTTTATTAATCAAAAACCAAGTTCTTCATTAATAAAAAGAAGCTTAATTCTTCCCTTTGGCTGGCACCAATCTACAATAGTCATGGTAGCACATATTCGATCAGCTGAAAAACAATCCAAACATTTTCCAGTTTTTGTGCAGGGGGTATTTTTATTAAATCTTATTGCGTTTTGAACTGCTGCAATATTTTTAGTTCTATAAATAGCAGAATTTAAATCATGCACTATTTTATTGTACCCAATAAAAAGATATACATTTTTTGGTCCAAAACTTATTGCACAAACTCTATTCCCCCACAAATCTAAGTTTACCAATTGTCCATCTAATGAGACTGCATTTGCTGAGGCAATAAAGTTATCAGCAAAAAAATTATCTCTTTCTATCTTGGCTCTCATTTCTGCAGTATTTGCTTCGTTATTTCTATCTAAAAGTTTATAGCCATCTTTTCTAAGTCTTTCAACTATTTGTAGTTGGGTTAAAGTCCTTGAACCACCATAACCAATACTTTCATTTTTAGAGATTTTTTCAAAAAAGAAAGATATTGCAGATTCTTTGTTATCAAAATAAAAAGCATCAAAATTTCTTTTTTGAAAATTTTCTATTGCTTTTAATATTATTATTTCATTATGTTTTTTTTGCTCCAATTCCATAAAAACTCCTTTAAATTAAAATTATTTTTTTCATTCAAATAATAAAACATGTTATTAAAGCTTCAATAAAAAATTTCTTGTAAAATTATATAATAATGTTAAATTAAGTTATATAAATGTTATAATTATTATTAAAAGTTAATTTTATAAAGTTTTTAGTATCCAATAAGTAATAAAAAAAGGAGAAAAAAATGATTTTGTCTTCATGGATTGGTTCAATTATTGCATTATTATTCGTAGTATATCTAATATTTTTTCTTAGAAAAAAAGATGATGGTTCAGATGAGATGATAGAAATATCGAAAGCAATACAGGATGGAGCAAAAGCATACTTAAAAAGGCAATATATCATTGTTGGTTTGGTTTTTATAGGAATATTTATAATTTTATCAATTTTAGCCTATGGCTATAAACTATTGTCTATCTTTGTCCCTTTTGCATTTATAACTGGAGGTTTATTTTCAGGTCTTGCAGGATTTATAGGTATGACAGTAGCAACAAAATCTAACACTAAGACGACAGAAGCTGCTAAAAAAAGTTTGAATTCCGCATTAAAGATTGCATTTTCAGCAGGTTCGGTTATGGGTCTTACAGTTGTTGGCCTTGGACTTTTGGATTTATCTATCTGGTTTACAGTTTTAAAATTTGGCTTTCATATTCAGGACGCTGATATACCACCAATTATGATAACATTTGGTATGGGGGCTTCTACCATGGCACTATTTGCGAGAGTCGGAGGTGGAATTTTTACAAAAGCAGCAGATGTCGGAGCAGATCTTGTTGGTAAAGTAGAATCAGAAATACCAGAAGATGATCCAAGAAATCCTGCTGTTATAGCAGACAATGTTGGTGATAATGTTGGTGATGTAGCTGGAATGGGTGCAGACTTGTATGAAAGTTATGTCGGTTCGATTGTCGCGACGATGGCTTTGGGTTCTGTTGCCTCCATTTCTGCTATTAAAAATGGTATTAATTTAGAAGCAATAAAACTGATTGAACTTCCACTTTTCATTGCATCTCTTGGAATAATATTTTCAATAATTGGGTCCTTTTTTGTAAGAGCAAGAGAAAATGCATCTACAAGGACACTTTTATATGCCATTCGTAGGGGAATCTATTTTTCTACGGCTTGTATAGCCATATTATCTGGATTGTTGATATATTTTTATTTTGGTAAAATTTATATTAATTTATGGTTTTCAATGTTAGTTGGCTTACTTTCCGGTATAGTAATTGGTTTTTTCACCGAATACTATACTTCTGATACATACAAACCAACTCAAAAATTAGCAAATTCATCTGAAACGGGAACAGCCACTATAATGATTGCAGGATTAGGTCTTGGGATGAAATCTACCTTTATTCCAGTCATAACAATATCATTAGCTATAGTTATTGCATATATGTCAGCTGGTGGTTTAAAAATGCTTGACCTTGGGTTGTATGGTATTGGACTTGCAGCAGTAGGAATGCTTTCAACTTTAGGAATTACCCTTGCTACTGATGCCTATGGTCCAGTTGCAGATAATGCAGGGGGAATTGCTCAAATGGCAAAACTTGCACCAAGAGTCAGGATGAGAACAGATAATCTCGATTCTCTTGGAAATACTACTGCTGCAACCGGGAAAGGTTTTGCAATAGGTTCAGCTGCTTTAACAGCACTTGCATTGATAGCTGAATTTAGAAATAAATTATTTGAAGCAATACAGGTGATATTAAACAATCATGGTAATATAAAAATTGAACAATATCTTTTAAATTTGAAAGATTCAATATCAATATCTGGACTTGTAAATCCTTATACTATTGCAGGATTAATGATAGGTGCAGTTTTGCCTTTCTTTTTTAGTGCTCTTTTGATGGAAGCTGTTGGTAAAGCTGCTGGAAAAATGGTTATTGAGGTAAGGAGACAGTTTAAAGAGATTCCAGGAATTATGGATCATAAAGGCAAACCTGAGTATGCCAAGTGCGTATTGATTTCTACTAAAAGCGCTCAACGAGAAATGATTATTCCAGCTTTACTTGCTATTATAGCCCCAATAATTACTGGAATTATTTTTGGTCCTATAGCTGTAATATCTCTTTTAGCAGGAGCTACTGCTTCTGGTTTTGTTCTTGCTATTATGATGGCAAATTCTGGTGGAGCTTGGGATAATGCCAAAAAATATATAGAAAAAGGAAAACATGGTGGCAAGTATTCAGTGCAGCATAAAGCAGCAGTGGTAGGAGACACTGTCGGGGATCCTTTAAAAGATACCGCGGGTCCTTCAATAAATATTTTAATAAAATTAATGAGTATGGTAGCAATAGTTTTTTCAAGTTTCCTTGTTTTGATTAATGCTATTATTTTTGGATAAGTAACTATCTAAGAATTTAGCAATTCTATATGCACCATCAGCGCAAGAAAAATACTTTGTGTTTTTGACTATAGAATTATAATATTTTTCATCTAGAAGTTTTTTAACATATTTTAAAAATAGATATTCATTATCCATTGCATAAAAGCCAACTTTCTTTTTAACAGCAAAATTAACATTTGTTAGTTCAGAAAATGTTGCAGATAAGTAAAATATTACTGGTTTACCTAAACTTAAACATTCCATTGTCGTTGCCGGGCCAGGTTTAATAAAACAAAAATCAGAAGCAAAAATTACTTCATTCATATTTGTTACAAAGCCAAGAATAATAATACTAGGGAAACCATTTCTATTATTTCTGTATTGTTTTTTTAATCTCTGGTATAATTTTTTGTTTTTCCCGGTCACAACAATAATATTCATCTTTAGTTTATTTTTAACAAGAATATCAATAAATTTTTCAATATTTCCAACTCCTTGAGCACCAAAAGAAATAAGCAAAGTTGGTAGAAGATTATTGATTCCAATAGATCTTTTAATTTCATTTCTGCTTCTATTTATCTCAGTAAAATGAGGTCTAATTGGATAAGGGAAAACATGAATTAATTCTTCCTTTATTTTCCTTTTTATCAAAAGTTTTTTAGCTTTTTCTGAGCAAATTATATAAGGAAAAGAATTGCCAAAAACCCATATAACTGAAACATCGTAAATTTCTGCTATAAACTGAAAAACTGGAAAATTTATCTTGTTTTTTTTCTGTAATAAAGATAATGCATATGAATTAAAAAAATGAGTGGAAAAAATACAATCTACCTTATTTTCATTAAGATATTTTTCAAGAAGTGGAAAAAATGGTTTTAAGTATAGATTATAATAAACTCTTATTACAAATGGAAATAATTCTAGTAAAACTATTCCTATTTTATTTAATAATGGCATTGCAAGCATTTTATCCCATGCTTTTTTAGAGTGTTCTGCAAGCGTTTTACAACCGACAGTTTCTATAAAATCATAGACTGCGGTTTCATATTTTCCAGGATATAATTCTATTAACGCTTTTTGTATAGCTTCGGCTGGTGCTCTATGACCTCCACCAGCATCATGAGATGCAAATATTATTTTTTTCATCAGAAAAAGCCTTTAATTAAGATAGTTTTTAATTATTTCTAAACTCATTATATTTTTAATCAAAAAATTTGCAATATAGCTGTAATTTGATAGATTCAAACATATATGAAAAAAGAGCAGGAAATCCTTTCCAAATTTTATGAAATATTAAGCAAAATCTTAAAAGAAAATAAATTTGAAATAACTCAGCCTATTTATCATGACTATCATTTTATTTCAAAGATAAATAAGGAATCTGAAAATAAAAGCAAGTTACCGGATTTTTTAAGAGAAGATATTTATCAAATACCAATTAAAGTTTTTTATAAGCCAAACACAAATAATTTCAGGTTAGTATTGCCAGAAGAATTTGAAGATAGTGAAAAAATTATTGAAATTTTTAGTTTTGTATCAAACAAATTTATTGAATTTTATAATAATAAAGATTTATTAAAAAATGATAATGTTGATGGTAAATTAATTGATGAACTCATAATAGACAACAAAAAAGAGCAATCTATAGATAAAAATAGTAAAATATTAAAAGTATATGTAGATGGTTCCTATAATGAGGTTACAAAAAAATCGGGGTGGGCTTTTTGCATTGTTGATAATTTCAAAATATTACATAAAGATTTTGGAATTTGTATTAAAACACAAAATGATACAAGGCAGGTAGTGGCTGAAATCTTTGCTCTTTATAAAGCTATATTATTCTTATCTGAGAATAATATAAAAAAAGCTTTGATTTATTATGATTATAAAGGAATAGAAAATTGGATAAAAGGAACCTGGAAAGTTAAAAATAAAGAGATTGCAAATATTGTAGATTTAATAAATAAAGAGATATTAAAAAATAAAATTGAAATTTCTTTTGTTAAAATTACTTCTCATACAGGGGATTATTTTAATGAATTAGTTGATAAACTTGCAAAAGAAATGGTTAAAACTAACTTAAAATAGATTTTTTAAAATTTAAATTTGTAAAACAAAAAATAAATTATTATTTTATTAAATTATTATTTCATTATCAACCAGTTAATAAATACAGCAACAATAGTAGAAATTAATGTAAAAGGCAGACCTAATTTTACAAAATCAAAAAATTTTGTGTTGTATCCTTCTTTTTTTAAAAGACCAACAGAGACAACATTAGCAGAAGCTCCAAATGGGGTAATATTACCTCCAAGGCAGGAACCGACTAAAAGTCCATAATATAATAAAAATTCATTTGCCCCAAAAGAATTTGCAACCATTTTAACAACTGGAAGCATAATAATAATATAAGGAACATTATCTATAAAGCCCGAAAGTAACATAGAAAAGAAGGCTATCACTAGAAAACTTATAAATATATTATGTCCAAATGTTTTTACAAGCCAGTTAGCTAAATCTTCTAATATTCCAACTTTGGAAATAGAACCAATTACAATAAATATACCGATTAAAAATAAAATAGTCTCCCAATCAAGCCTTTTAACTATTTCCAGGGTTTCTTTATGGTCTTTTTTATAAAATACAAAATGCCAGGATAAACCAATAATTCCAAAAATCATACATAAAATACCGCTTTTAATTGTAAACCCTTTATCTATAAAAGAAATAATGGCTAGCCCAATAATCATAGCGCATAACAAAATTGTTGGGATATAACTATTAGGCTTAACAATTTCCTCAGTAACTTCTTTCTTTTTATATTTTTTAAAGATAGAATATAGATAGATTAAAGAAGCTATAGCTCCAGCTTCAACGATAAAAAATATCGATAATTTACCATTATAGATAAAAAAATCATTGAAACTAAAACCAACAAAGCCAGCAAAAATCATCGAAGGAGGATCACCTACTAATGTGGCTGTCCCTTGTAAATTTGATGAAACTGCAATAGCAAAAAGAATTGGTACTGGTGATACTTTTAATTTTTTTGCTATATCAAAAGCTAATGGTGCGATGACAAGAACTGTCGCAACATTTTCAACAAACATAGAAATAAAACCAGTAAGTGCACATAAAAATACGATTGCAAGACCAGTATTTGGTGCTTTATCTACAATAATATCTGCAATCATAGCAGGCACCTTAGAAACAATGAAAAGATCGGCTAATATTAAGGTGCCAATATATATAAAAAGAACATTCCAGTTTATTAATTCAGTAAAAGTTTCTTTTACCGAAACAGCACCTATTAATAAAAGTATTAAAGCAATTCCTAAAGAAATAAATACCTTTTTATTAGAAAAAATGATTATACCAAGATACATAAGAATAGAAAGAATTAAAACTATAAATTTTATATTCATTAAGTTTCCTTATTATGAGTTTTTCAAGTAGAATAATTATATTTGATTTTTATTTTTCCTTTTTAATAAAGCTAGACATATGAACATAACGACAAGATATAATACTAGTAATCCAAGTGTGATAAAATAGTAATTAGGATTTGCGGTTGTATATCCAATTATTGGAACGGTGAGAAGAAGTAGCAGTGGAAAACCAATAGGTAAAGCTATACCTGATGCTAAAACAAGATTTTCAGCAACTGGAGTAGAAAAGTTAGTATCGATTTCTCTTAATAGTGCAAGGCCAGTAGATAATGTACCAGTTAGCATACCATAAAGTGCTATAAAATATTCAAGAGTATAATGTTTATATGTGTATTTAGCAAGGTAGAGGCAAAAGAAATAAGTAACAATGCCACCAAGAGTTGTTATTATTAATATAGGGATATAATTTGCGACAAATACTCTTATGGAAATAGCGCAGATAGCAGCTGTGACCATGAAATCAAAAGAAGCACCAGAGATTCTTGTTAGAAGATAGTTATTTGGATAGTTATAAATCATTAATTTAGATTTTTTAAAAATATTAAATAAAAACCTTAATCCAATAGCATAGATTGTCCCAAAGATAAATTGAAAACCCCATAAAGTTTCTGCAAGTGTTTCACCAAATTTACCAAGTGGGTACAGTAAAGAATTTAAACCTTTAATAGTAAAATATGTTATTAAATATATTATTCCTATCATAAATAATTGAATGGTAATCTTATCTATAGAGGCTGCTATTGGCGCTTCTCCTGCTTCATCTTTTTCTATAATATAGTTTGGTTCGCTATCTTTAGGAGTCTCAATTTTCATCTTGTTTTTTCTTACAAGATAATTCAAAATAATGATTCCAGGAATAAGTGCCCACAAGTACCCAAAAGTAGCAATAGTTAGACCGATATTTCCTCCAAATGCAAAACCTTTCGCTTCCCAGGATGAGCCTATGGAATATGCCTGACCAGGACCCTGTCCATAACCTAATGGAAGTAGTAAACCCATTGGTGGAAATAAATTTGGGAAAATAGTATAAAATAGAATTAGACTGATACCAAAACCAAGTATTCCTTGAATTAAATAAGTAGAAACTATATAAAAAGCAGTTTTAGGCAGGTCATTCCCTTTTCTTACAGGTCTATCTTTCAAAGCTAAAGAAATAAAGCCAATAGCCATAAGATGGTAAACAATGTTTTCAAGGTCTTTAACATTAAATTTAATTATGTTCAATACTTCTTGACCAAGTATTAAACCAAGAAAACCTGCTATAATAGATACAGGAATCAGGTATCTTTTGAAAAGAGGAATCATTCTTTTTAAAAAAGTAGCTATACCTAGTAAAACAGAGAGAATAGCAAAAAGAATAATAAATGACCAATTATGCAACATTGTTTTCTCCAATTGTTTTTTGTTAAAATCTATATAAAGATTAATACTAAATTAAAAAATTTCAAAATTTTATTTCTTGCCTTTTCGAAAGTTTAAGATAGTGATTTATTATGTTTATTTTAATAATATCAATAGTTGCTGGAATTATTTTTGGTACTTTCTTCAAAGAGAAAAGATTTGTAAAAAATAATACTCAAATATTTATTCAGATAATTGTCTATCTTCTTCTTTTATCTATGGGATATAAAATGGCAATCAAAAAAGAAATATTTATTCAACAAAAAGCTCTTTTTTTTGAGAGTCTATTTTCATCTTTTCTATTGTTTTTCATTTTTCTTATATATTCATTGATGAAAAAATATATATACAATTCTATTGTAAAAAAATCAAAATTTTATAAGAAAAAAAACCAGTATAATAATAATGAAAATATTTCTGAAAAAAATAGTATTTTTGATGACAAAAATATTATAAATAAAGTCAAAGAATCAGATACTAAAAAAAATGAATCATTTATAAAAAGTGAAATTTTTGCTGTTTTAATAAATATTATGTTTATTTTGTTTGGTTTTATTTTAAACATTGTTCTGTTAAATTTTTTCAGAGTCAATTTTATAAATGAAAAAATTATAGATAATATAGCTGAAAAAATTCTATTTGCCTTACTTTTTTTTATTGGAATAGATTTGGGAATAAATTTTTTTAAATTAAAAAGTCAAAAATTAAAAATAGATCATCTTTTTTTACCTTTTGAATCTATTTTAATCACATTTTTTTCATCCTTTATATTTAGTTTCATATTTTCAAAAAAAATAATTGAATCTATGTTGATATATGGAGGATTAGGCTGGTATTCATTATCTTCTGTTTTAATATCTGTTAAAGGTTTTTCTGTTATAGCTATTTTATCTTTTATTCATAATGTTGTTAGAGAGCTTATTGCAATAATTTCTGCTCCAATAGTTTCTAAGTTAGACCCAAAGTTACCTATTTTATTAGGAGGAGCAACTTCAATGGACGTGATGCTTCCATTTGTTCAGAAATATTGCGGATATTATTATACTCTGGCATCGTTTTTTACAGGAGCAATTTGCTCGATATCTGTTTCCTTTATTATAAATAGCTTGCTTGGATTAATGAGATAAGAGGATTCGATGATAAAGAAACTTCCAAAAGAGGTATGGGCAAAAATTCAGGCTGGAGAAGTTATAGATGGACCAGCTTCTGTTATAAGTGAATTGATAGATAATTCAATAGATGCAAATTGTAAAAATATTAAAATAATTGTCGAAGATACAGCTACATTTAAGTTAATTATTGAAGATGATGGAAATGGTATTTCCTTTGAAGATAGTTTTCTTCTTTTCAATAATCATGCAACTTCAAAGATAGATAAATTTGAAGATCTGTTTGAACTGAAAACCCTTGGTTTTAGAGGGGAAGCCCTTTTTTCCATTGGAAATGTTTCATATGTTAGCTTGAAATCCCGTTATTTTAAGGAAGAAATTGGTTTTGAATTAGTTTTTAACGGTGGCAAAAGATTACTTCATCAGAAGATACCATTTTCTAAAGGAACTGTCATTTCTATACAAAATTTATTTTTCAATGTACCGGTAAGAGAAAAATTTCTAAGTGATAGTAACAAGGAAATATCCAATATAAAGCAAATATTTTTAAATAAAACATTTGCTGCATATGATATCTCATTTGATTTGATTGTTGGTAAAAAAAATATATATAATTTTCCATTTACAACAAATATTGAAGAAAGAATAGTTCAGATGTACCCTGATATTGAAATGAACATGATGACTTATATAGATAAAGAAGATTTTATTAAAAAAGATAAGCAATTTATAGATAAATTTCAGATAAATAAAATCAAAATTATCTGTTCAAATAGGACAGTATATTCAAAATACCGTTCTTTTATATATTTTTCGTTTAATAATAGAAGCACGATAGATGAAAATTTATTAAAAAGAATTAAAGGATTTTATTCAAGTTATCTTCCAAAAGGATTCTATCCATATTTTTTTATGGAAATTGAAATGAATCCAAAGCTTATAGATTTCAATGTTCATCCCGCAAAAAAAAATATTAAGATACAAAATGAAAATGATTTTATTTCTTCTATATTAAAATTATTGAATATAAAATTAAATGAGAAGCTGGCTTCAATAAATAATTATGATAATGAGTATTTTATTACGACTCAAGACTCTTATATTGATAAGCAAAATAATAAATTTGATTTTAAATTTGATTTAGAAAAAAAAATTTCTGAAGAAAACTTTTTTTTCAATAAAGAAGAAAATAATCAAATTTATGAAGGCAATGAATTTATAAGAAAAGAAATATTACAGAATTTTCAAGGTAAACTCAAATTTTTAGGACAAATTTTTAAAACATATCTTATGTTTGAGTATTTAGAAAAATTGATAATTATCGATCAACATGCAGCTGATGAAAGAATTACATATAATCTATTGATGAATAGCATTAACAAAAAAAGAAGAGTGTTATTATTCCCAAAGGTGATTGAGATAAAAACTGTTGATATTGACAAAACAATTTCTTTATTAGATAATGCTGGTATCGAAATTATAGATTTAGGTAAAGGAAAAGTGCAGATCTATTCAATTCCAGAAATTGTCCCTGATAATGATGAAGAAAACTTTATAATTGAAATAAATAATTTTATAAATACCCATAACAAATTTGAGGCTTATGAAATTCAACAATTTGTTAAGGAATTTTATAAATATATAGTTGAAAAATCAGCTTGCCACTTAGCAATAAAACAGAAAGATACGTTGACTGAAAATGATTCAATTAGACTGTGTGAAGAATTGTTTAAACAGGAAAATTTCGAAAGTTGTCCACATGGAAGACCTACTTTGTTTATTTTAAATAAAGAGGATTTTGAAAAATCATTTTTAAGAAAAAAATAAAATGAGGTTTTATGGATTATTCAAAATATTTAAAAGGGAAAAAAATTATTTTTGGAATTACAGGTGGTATTGCTGCATACAAGGCAGCAAATTGTGTTTCTGCTTTAAGAAGAGCAGGCGCAGAAGTCTATGTTGTCATGACCAAAAATGCTACTGAATTTATTTCTCCTCTTACTTTAAAAACTCTTTCTGAACATTCAGTTATAACAGAAATGTTTAATGATGATGGATATGTCACTCATATTTCCTTAACTGAAATAGCAGATCTTTTTATCATTGCCCCTGCTTCGGCAAATTGCATTGCAAAATATAGAGCAGGCATTGCTGATGATATGTTAACAACTATGCTTTTAGCCTATGATAAAGATGTTTTGCTTGTTCCTTCTATGAATGATAATATGCTTAATCATCCTGCTACAAAAGAAAATATAGAAGTACTACAAAAAAGAAATGTCAATTTTGTAATGCCTGATACCGGTAAACTTGCAACGGGAAAGGTTGGTAAAGGAAGATTTCCAGAGAATGAAAAAATTATGTTAAAAATTATTGAGCTTTTATATGTCAAACCTTTAATTAACACTATTTCAGGCAATAAATTCGATAAATTAAAAGAAATTATAAAATCTAATAATTTTCTTGTAACATGTGGAGCTACAAGAGAATATATTGACCCTGTAAGATATATTTCAAATGGTTCATCTGGAAAAATGGGTTTTGGTTTTTTAAATGCTATATCATCTTTAGGTGGGAATGTTCAAACAATAGCAGCAAATTATACTGATGAAAGAATAAACTGGTTTTCTCCTATAAAAGCAGAAAGCACAGAAGAATTTCTGGAAAAAATAATGGCTAATTTAAAGAATATAGATTGGCTGATAATGGCAGCAGCACCTTCTGATTATAGAGTCAAAGAAGAATATGATAAAAAAATAAAAAAAAGTGAAGATCAATTGAATCTGAGTTTTATTAAAAATAAAGATATTCTGATAGAAGTTAGAAAAAGATTTGATAAATTGAATATACTTGGTTTTGCTGCTGAGACAAATGATATTGAAAAAAATGCAAAAGAAAAATTAGAGAAAAAAAATCTAAATGCAATATGTTTAAATAAAGTTTACAAGGATATAGAAGGATTTTCACAGGATAAAAATGAATTAATATTTATAGATAAAAATAATTTTACTGTAAAAATAGAGAAAACAGATAAAGAAATTGCGGCATATCTTATTTTGTATTATCTATTCAAAAAAGAGATAGAAGATTAATTTAATTTCTATCTTCTTAGAGGGTTAGTCTCTCTTTGGAAAGTTCCTGTCTTTATAATTTCTGCAATTTTGTAAGTACCAAATTTTCTTGCTTTTAAAAATCCATCCCATGCAGACTCAGCAAACCTTCCATATCTATAAAGGTCAAATAGCCATTGATCGGTATATTTTGGGTCTTCCTGGGGAATACCAGCCTGGATTTCTAAAAGCCATTTTTTATTATATACTTCCTGGGCTCCTAGTGGTTCACACATAACAATAGGTATACCAAGACCAGCATAGAAGGAAAGTTCAGAAGGTTTCGTCCATAAGATATCTGTGACTCTCATAAGTTTAGAAAACTGTTCAAAATATTTTTCTGGTTCTTTTGAATATAGAATGTAAACCAAATCTTCAGATAATTTAAGTTCTTTTAATACTTCCTGGAAATATTTATATACTTCTTCTCTAAGTCCTGCAACAAGATTTAGTTTTACTTCTTTACGAAGGATTTTATCTCTTAAACTTTTAGCTATCTCATAACCTACTTCTTTTAATGCACCTGCTCCACCAACAGCATAGGTTATTGAAAGAATTCTATCATTTTTAAAAGTCAAATTTTCACTACCTAAAAAATGCTCTACATTGACTTTATGTAAAGGCCAGAATCTGTTTTCTGGATCCAAGTAAAATAATCTTTGACCAAGGTCATATCTTAATATATCTAATGATTCGTCTCCAAGGCATTCTTTTGGTAAAGGAAAACCTGTAAGGAAGATTCTTTCATCTGGAACGCCATATTGTTTTAATCTTTGGACAGATCTACCAGTTGGTGCAAGATAATGAATCCTACTTTTTTTTGGGTCTTTTGCTACATATACTCTGCTTATCTCAGCATCACAGACTATACTATATATAACAGGATAATTATAATAATCGAAAATTAATGCTGCGATAGGATATGAAGAAATTACCGGTAACGGATGAGCATTGACTTTTTCATATAATTTTTTTCCAATTCCTTTTTTGATATATGAAAAAACAAGATTAGTTTGATAACTAGGAGTAGACATATCTCTAAAAGGATAAAGAGGTGGAATATTTTGTAAATTATCTACTATTGAAAAAAGAGTATTACCTATTAATGGGATTTTTTTTAGTCTTGAAAGCAATTCATAGGAATTTCTCATAGTATTCCAAAGATTTAATTCATCCTCTGAGCTTGTTGAAGAATCTCCGATCATCTGAATTCCATCATAAGCAACATCTTTTAAAGCATAAGCTGCTCGCATATGGCCAAGTCCCATGCTGATAGAAATGACCCATGCATTAGAAGAACTTTTTCCATTCATAATAGTTAAATCTTTTTGTGTCATTAATTTCTCCAATCATTAATTTATATTTAACTTTTTAATATTTTCGATTAAAAAACAAAACAAAAAAATATTATTTTTTTATAACTTTGTAGCTAGTAAGATAAATATTTCTCGTACTATAATAAGATCTTGTTCTTATGTGTGGGAAATCTGTCCTTATATGAATTTCTGCTTTGTTGCCAAACATACTTGATATAAACTGCATAAAAGGATTATTCACTTCTGCTTTATAGACTTGTTCATTTATTATTTCATTTTTTTGATTATTTTTTATTTCGTATTTATCATCTTTGACATATCTAAAAATAAAAGGAGCTTGATATGCATTTGGAACAACTAATCCCCCTGTTGAAAGATTTTTAAGTACACCAATTTGTATAAAAACTATAAGCTCTCCTAATGTAACAGAATCTCCTGTGACTTCTGATAACTTAAATGTCTTAGTCTTTGAATTTTTTAAATTAATATATAAAATTGTTCCATCTTCATAATTGTATATAAACCTTTCAAGACAATCTGCTTTTTCAATTTCAGATACCCATTTTGTTTCCATAACTAGTGGTCTAAAATGCTGATCAAAAGATATATTATAATATCCATTTCCATATTCACCATAGCAAGTTTCTTCTATAGATAAAGTATCATTGAAGAAATATTTTATTGTTTCTATTGACTTTTTATCTTTTCCTACAACATCATATACTGCTTCTACATATTTTAATTGTTTCATCTGTTCAATATCGAGAAATTGAGAATAGTTTGAATATATCCCCTGAAATGATAAGAAGGAAAAGGTAAAAATAGATATTAAAATGAAAACTAAGATAATTATTATATTTTTCTTATACATAACACCTCTTTTGTCTAATGTATTTATCAACAATATTATTGTAATTTAGTATTTTAGATTTAGCAAATTGAACTTTTTATGATATATAATGATTTTATTGTCAGAAAATTAAGTTTTATCTTTCTTCAGGTTATTATATATCAGTGATGAATCAATGTTTTTATTTTATAAAATTCTAATTTTATATTGGACTAAATACTGTATCTTTATCGTAATAGTCGAAGTTTTCAATTTTTTTCAATTTTTTTACTATTAAATATGTCAAAGGGGTAAAAAATACTTCAATTCCTACTTTGAAAATATAGTTTGAAATCATGACATTTCTGAGAGTACTAAAAGGCATGGTAAAAGCAAAAGCGATGGATACAAATAAAAGAGTATCAATAAATTCACCTACAATAGTAGAACCAATAGTTCTCATCCACAGATGTCTACCTTTTGTTTTAACTTTCATGATAGCAAGGGTTACCGAATTTGAATACTCTCCACTAAAATAAGCTATTAAACTGGCAATTACTATTCGTGGAGTCTGACCTAAAATTGCAATAAAAGCTTGTTGGTTTTCCCAGCCCGCAGCTGGTTTTAAAAAGCTAACAATTGCAAAAATAGCAGACATCAATCCTGCTGAAAAAAATCCAAGCCATATAATTTTCCTAGATCTTTTAAATCCATAAATTTCGGTCAATATATCTCCAAAGATATAGGATAGAGGAAAAAGCAATGTTCCACCATCAAATTCAAATAACCATATTTTTACTATTTTACATGATGCAACATTTGATATTAATAAAACTGCTACAAAAAGTGCAGCAATGGTGTCTAGATGTTTAAAACTTCGATTTTCTTCCATAATACCTCATAAATATATAAATAATTTATTAATCTGGTTGCATTTTTTACAACAAAGAAATAAAAACAAAAAATAAAGAAATTAAAACTGTAATTTTTTTTGAAATTAATCAATAATAGGAATTGTAAACCAGAAATTAGAACCTTTTGAAGGGGCACTTATTACTCCAATTTTGCCTTTGTGAGCATCGACAATTTTTTTTGCTATTGCTAAACCAAGTCCAGTGCTAGATTCATTTCCTATAGGTCTTACACTTGTTCTAGAAAAAGGTTTAAATAGTTTATTCTGTTCTTTTATATCTATTCCTGGTCCTTCATCTATAACTTCTGTTTTTATATATTTTTTTTGATTATCTTCTATTATGCTTGTTTTTATGTTAATATTGGTATTTTCGTAGCTATATTTTATTGCGTTACTAATTAAATTGTTGATAATCTGAGTCATTTTATTACTATCAAATTGAGTTTTTATTGTCTCATGAGTAGTGGTAAAATTAAGAATTATTTTTTTTTCTGATGCTATTAATTGTTGCAAGGAAATAATACTTTTAATAAAACTAATATAATCAATTTCCATATAATTTAGTTTAATTTCAGATTTTTCAAAACTAGCGTAATCAAGTATATCATTGAGCAAATCTATCATATACTGAATCGATTCATCTATGATTGAATAAGCTTTAGAAATTTTTTCATTATTTTTTTCAGAATGACTATTTAAATAATCCACATACATCTTTATTATAGAAAGAGGATTTCTAATATCGTGAGCAGCAATCCCTAAAAGTTCATTTCTTTTTTCAGCAAGTTCATAAAATTCAGTAACATCATCGAAAAATAACAATCCATAATTATTTTTGTTTATTAGAATTGGTTTAATTGTAAATCTAAGATATTTTGTAACACTAGAATTATTTATGTAAAAATTTCTTTTTAAAAGTTTATTTTCAGTGATAAGATTTTTATTGATAGCATCCAGTATCCCTTTTCTTAATGGACAGGTGTCACAATAATCGGTACAACCACAATCAAGATTAGATTCTACTTCGAAAGCACAACCTATTCCATTTCCGCAAATTTGTTCAATAAGGTTTTCTTCGCTTTTCTTAAAAAGGTTAGACAATGAGTTGTTAAATGCCATTATCCTTGCATCTTTATTAACAACCATTATTGCAGTAGGAATAGTATCAACTAGAATATTTAAAAACTCATTTGATTTTTTAAGTTCGGAGGTAAGTACACTCATATTATCTTCCTATGAAAACTATTTAATATAAATATTTATGTTTCAATTCTAAATAAAAATAACTAAAATCAATTCTTTTGCAATTTTTTTATGACAGAATTAAAAAATGATTTTAATACAGATATTTTAAAATCGTGCTATTATATAAAATATAATCGAAAAATATTTTTAAAATTCTTGATTAAAATTTAAAGAATTTAGACAAAAAAATCGATATAAAATATAGAAAACTAAGAGAGGAGGAAAAAAGAAATTCTACTCATCTTAAGTTTCGGAAAACCTTAAAAACCTTTAATAAAATTTTTAAGGTTTTTAAAAAAACCTCTAAGGAAAGAGGTTATTAGATTCAAGGAGGATTTATGATAATCAATCACAACATCTCAAGTCTTTTTGCAAGCAGACAGTTGAAATTCAATCAACTTAACCTCAACAAAGAAATTCAAAAGCTTTCTTCTGGTAACAGAATCAATCAAGCAGCTGATGATGCTTCTGGACTCGCAGTTTCCGAAAAGATGAGATCTCAGATTAGAGGTCTACAACAGGCAGCAAGAAATGCTGAAAATGGTATTTCTTTTATTCAAACTGCCGAAGGATATTTACAGGAAACAACCGATATTCTCCAAAGAATAAGAGAACTTGCAGTTCAGGCAGCTAACGGAATCTATTCTGAAGATGACAGAATGCAGATTCAGGTTGAAGTACTACAACTTGTCGATGAAATCGATAGAGTTGCTTCTCACGCACAATTCAACGGAATGAATCTCTTGACAGGAAGATTTAGCTCTCCAACTGCTGGAAACTCTGTTGCTTCAATGTGGTTTCACATTGGTGCAAACATTGATCAGAGAATCAGAGTTTACATCGGTACAATGACTTCTAGAGGTTTAGGAGTTAGAACAATTACCGGTTCAGCACTTTCCATCTCAAGTGTAGACAAAGCTAATATGACCTTAGGCTTAGTTGATAGTGCTTTGACAAAAGTTGCAAGGCAGAGAGCAGATCTTGGAGCATATCAGGAAAGATTGGAATACCTTACAAAAGGTGTTTTAGTCGGAGCAGAGAACATGCAAGCTGCTGAAAGTAGAATAAGAGATACAGACATGGCTTTTGAAATGTCTAATTTTACAAGAGATCAGATTTTAACTCAAACTGCAACAGCGATGCTTGCACAATCAAATCAGCAGCCCCAACTCATACTTCAGCTATTGAGATAAGAGATGGTTAGGTGTTTTGGGAAAGAGGTGGTTAGGTAAATATAGATGGAGCACATAAATTAGCTATGTGCTCCTTATCTATTATTTTTCCTGACTATATATTATGTTTTTAAGAGTGGTTCCTTAAAAGCAATTAAACACCTAAAAAACAAAGTGCGACTAGAAAAGTATTTTTCATAAAAATATTTTTCTAGTTACACTTAAAGGGCACTGAAAGTGTAACTAAAATTAGGAAGGGTTTATCAAGGAGGGTGGTTATGATTATCAATCACAACATTTCCAGCCTATTCGCAAATAGGCAACTCAAATTTGTAGGACTTGAATTAAACAAGAGTGTTGAAAAGCTATCCAGTGGAGAAAGAATTAACAAAGCTGGAGATGATGCTTCAGGTCTTGCAGTATCTGAAAAAATGCGAAGTCAGATTCGCGGTCTAAAACAAGCAGCAAATAACATTCAAAGTGCAATTTCATTTTTGCAAACTGCTGAAGGTTATTTAGCTGAAACCACAAACATTTTGCAGAGAATGAGAGAACTTGCTATTCAGGCTTCAAATGGTATTTATACCGATGACGACAGGATGCAGATTCAAGTTGAATTAGATCAGCTTGTTGATGAAGTTGATAGAATTGCATCTCACGCACAATTCAATGGTTACAACATCTTAACTGGAAAATTTGCTGCAGCAAGTCCAGATCAGACAACTGCGGTTCAAACATTGCTTTTTTTCCATATTGGTCCAAACACAGATCAAAGGAAAGCAGTAGCAATTGGCACAATGACAGCAAGAGCATTAGGCTTATATGAAGCAAATGGAGAAATTTTATCTATTTCTTCACCCGACAAAGCAAATCTTTCAATAGGTCTTGTCGATAATGCTTTGAGAAAAGTTACTACACAAAGAGCAATGCTAGGGGCTTATCAAAATAGGTTTGAAATGGCACTTTCTGGTGTTTCTATAGCTGCTGAAAATATGACCGCAGCTGAATCTCAAATTCGAGATACTGATATGGCATCAGAAATAGTAAATTTGACAAAAAATCAAATTTTAAGCCAAACAGCAACATCTATGCTTGCACAGGCAAATAATATGCCAGCATTGGTACTTCGTCTTTTACAATAATTTTGAGCAGCCAGGCTTTCCTTCTTCCGGGGTTCTTAGTCAGGAAGCGTCGATCGGCCGCTTAACTATGAACCCGGACATCAGACAGGAAGCTGATGTATTAATATAGGGAGGAGGCCATGTATGATTATCAACCACAACATGTCTGCTCAGTTCGCGAATAGACTATTAAAGTCGCAACTGATGCAACTTGGTAAGTCAGTGGAGAAGATTTCATCGGGAGAGAGGATCAACAATGCTGGGGATGATGCATCTGGTCTTGCAGTTTCAGAAAAATTACGTTCACAGATCAGAGGACTGCGGCAGGTAGAGAAAAATGTCCAGAATGGGATATCTTTCCTACAGACTGCGGAAGGATCACTTCAGGAGGTGCATTCGATACTTCACAGGATAAGAGAGCTTGGCATTCAAGCAGCAAACGGAATCTATAGCATGGATGATCGAATGTTGATGCAGATTGAAGTTAAGCAACTTGTCGATGAAATCGACAGGATTGCGACTACAACCGAATTCAACAAGTTTAAGATTCTTGATGGATCAATAAATTCAGTTCGTCTTCATGTAGGACCTAATGCTGACCAAGCTATCTCAATGAAGTTATCGACAATGACCTCACGTGCCCTTGGAGTGACAAATGTCTCTCTCTCTACCCCTGAAGCTGCAAATGTAACAATCAGCAAGGTTGACTCTGCAGTAAATCGACTCTCAAGCCAAAGAGCAGAATTAGGTGCGACCCAAAACAGGCTCATGCACACTTCTGCGTCAGTGGCTCAAGCAGCAGAATCGCTTCAGTCTGCTGAGTCTCTGATTAGAGATACTGATATGTCAACCGAAATTATAGAGTTGACTAAGAATCAGGTTCTTGTTCAGAGTTCTACTGCTGTTCTGGCGCAGGCAAATTTGGTACCGAATCTGGTACTCGAACTTTTGAAATAGCCGATCGCAGGGAGGCCAGCCCTTTTTCAAGGGCTGGTTTTTTTATTTTCATTTTACTATTAATGGTTGAAATCTTTAAATACTGATATAATCTTAATTAGTAAAAAAAGTATTATTATTTCATAGAGGCAATTTATGAATAGAGATTATGGTTTTGCTGATGCTATAGTTGGTCTTCAATGGGGTGATGAGGGCAAGGCAAAAATTGTCGATTTATTAAGTTCTAATTATGATTATACAATTCGTGTGCAGGGTGGAGCAAATGCGGGACATACGGTTGTTCATAAAGAAAAGAAATTTATTTTTCATCTTATTCCTTCTTCCGTTTTAAATGAAAATTCTATCTCAATTATTGGAAATGGAGTTGTTTTTGATCCAAAAGTTTTTCTGGAAGAAATATCTTCTTTAAGAAATTTCGATAAAAATATTGATAAAAGAATAGTTGTTTCAGATAAAGCTACTCTTGTTTTACCTATTCATAAAAAAATAGATATAATTCGTGATGAAATGTTAAAAATAGGGACTACAAGAAGAGGAATTGGACCAGCTTATGAATCAAAAGTTGCAAGAGTTGCTATAAAACTTTTTGATCTTGTAACAGACGATTGGATGAGAAAATTAAAAACATTGATTCAGTATTATGGATATGATGAAGAAGGTGAGGAATATATAGAAAATAAGAATTTTATAATGAAATATAAACAGCATATTCTTCCTTTTCTTGATGATGGAGAAAGATTAGTAATTAAAGCACTTTCAGAAAATAAGAAAATTCTATGCGAAGGAGCTCAAGGAGCTGGATTAGATATTGATTTTGGTACTTACCCTTATGTTACTTCATCTAATACCATAATTTCTTCTATTTTTTCAGGTGGAGGAATACCTTTAAGGAGTTTAAGACATGTTTTTGGCTTATTCAAAATTTACTGCACAAGAGTGGGCAATGGACCATTTCCTACGGAGATAAAGGATGAACTTGCTGATAAAATTAGAGGCGAAGGAAGAGAATATGGTTCTACGACTGGAAGACCAAGAAGAATTGGTTGGTTAGATCTTCCTATGTTAAAATACTATTCTAGATTAACAGGGACATCCCATCTTATTCTTACCAAGGCAGATATATTTTTCTCTCTTCAATCCTTCAAAGTATGTGTTGGATATCAAAATAACGCAACCCTTGAAATTATTGAAGAATATCCTCCAGCAAGCATTCACTTACACACTCCAGTATACAAAGAATTTAAAGGTTTTACTAATTTTGATTCTACGGAATTTAATGATTTTATAGAATATGTTGAAAAATATTTAAATCTGCCTATATACATGATTTCAACAGGTCCAGAAAAGGAACAATATATTATTCGACATCCTGATATATATCAAATATAAAACTTTTGGAGAAAAGATGGATGATAACAAAAATAACTTTTTTGCAGATATAAATACTACTCGAGGTAAAATAATTAATGCAGCATGCGATATACTTAAAAATGGAAATTACCAGAGCATGACTACCTCAGAAATAGCTAGAATTGCAGATATCTCTGAGGGCACAATATATAGATATTTTAATTCTAAAAAAGAAATATTAATAACAATACTCGATGAACTTAATAATTATTTTGTAAAAACATTTTTTTCAGGTATAGAAAATGCAAATAGTCTTTCAGATAAACTAATGATAATTGGTGAAAACTTTTTTATACATAAAAATGAACTTGCAAGTTTATACTCAATAATGTTTAAAGTGTTTTCTGAGGTTTCTGATATTGATATAAAAGAAAGGTTCAAAACAATTTATGAAAAAATATTAGAACAGATAGCTATATTATTATCTGGAAACGATTCAGTCGATTCAATCGATACGAAGGTAATGCTATCAACATATTTTTTATGGGGTGCAGGGGAACTTCTCTGGAAACTTGATATTGTAAATGATGGGAAGGTACTCGATGAGTTGTTAATAAAAAAGATGCTTAATGTTATTTCTGCTCTTATAAATAAATAATAAGGTTAATAGATGAGAAACTTAAATGGAAAAACATTGCTTATAACTGGTGCATCCAGCGGGATTGGAAAAGAATTAGCTATAAATTGTGCGAAATTGAAGCCAGAATGCCTAATTATAACAGCAAGAAGGCTGGAAAAATTGGATGAAATCAAACAATTATTCCCTGATGTAAATATAGTGACAATAAAATCTGATTTATCTACTACTGAAGGTATAGAAGAATTTCTAGTAAATCTTGAAAAACACAAAAGTAGTATCACTCATGTATTTAATAATGCGGGTTTTGGCTGGTATGGTTTTTTTAAGAAAATGGAAATTAATAAAATAGATGAAATAATTAATGTAAATATTGTAGCATTGACTAAAATAACAAAATATTTTTTAAATTTTAAAGCTTCGAATGATAACTCAAGTCCATTACATATCTTTAATATTGGTTCAATTGCAGGGTTTTTCCCTATACAAGGTATAGCCATGTACAGTGCTACAAAATCATTTGTAGAATCTTTTACAAAGAGTTTACAATCTGAATATGCAAAAGACAAATCAATTTTTCTTACACTTGTTTTACCTGGTGCTATTAAAACAGAATTTTTTACTGTCGCTCAAAATACCAAAGGAGCACAAAAAATCAAACTAAATCTATTTGAGCTATCAGTAGACAAAGCAGTTAAATATCTCATTAATGGAATATTCAAAAAGAAAGAAATAATTTATATTCCTTCTGTAATGAGTTTAACACCATTTTTAGGTATGACTTTTGGGAAATTTCTAAGAAGTTTAGGACCAATAATTTTAAGTAAATAAGAAATTCAAAAACAAAATAATTATTTTAATATTTATTTATCGCCCGATAAGCCAGTATTTCTAGAATTTAAATGATATTTTGACCAGCTACTATCCATCAGTCCGTTTGAAGATATTTTTAATGCATAAAATATAACTTCACTATTTCCAAAATATATAACTCCATCTGGACTAATATTGAGACTGGAGAAGATAGCATGATTAGTCTTATACTGCCATAATATTTTTTCGCTGGAGGAAATCGTATAAAACTATCTATCTCAGCAACCTACATAGATAGTATCATCACTTGCTATCAAAGCAGTAGAAATTATGCTTCCATTTAATATTGTTTTTCATATTAACTTGCCATCGGGATTTAAGGAATATAAATTATTATGAAAATATTATTTTTATTAGCCTTTTTTTACCTGTTTTTCTTTATGAAAAATCTTATTTATTAATTCATGATATTTTTCTTCAACGTATTTTCTTTTAATTTTTAAACTCTGAGTCAATTCTTTTCCTATTTCAAATGTGTTTTTAATAGGAATTATTGTAGAAATTTTTTCAAATGGTTTAAAACCAGATTCTTTTGATATTAATTTATTTACTTCATTTTTAATTACTTGCAGTATTGTTGGGTGTGCTATTAGATTTTCCTGCAATATTTCAGAGATAGGAATTTGATATGTATGAGCCAGGTTTTTTAATTCTTCTTCATCTATGGCCAATATCGCAGCAAGATTTTTTTTGTCCTGACCAATTACAACAGCATGTGCAATGAGAGAGGATTCTTTTAATTTGTCTTCAATTTTTTCTGGTTCTACATTCTCTCCACCTGAAAGAACGATAGTATCTTTCATTCTTCCAACAAGTACTATATCCTGGTTCATTGCTTTTATTGCTAAATCACCAGTATTTAACCATCCATTTGAGGTTAATACAGCAGATGTCGCCGCTGGATTTTTATAATATCCTGCCATTACCTGAGGTCCTTTTACAAATAATACTCCTTTCTTTCCGACAGAAACCTGTTTACCATTTTCATCAACTATTAATACCTCAGTATTTGCGAAAGGAGTTCCAGTAGCACCTATCGTGTTTTGCGCATATGAACGAGATAATATCCCTGGCGCACATTCAGTCATTCCATAAGCATTTAATAAAGTTATTCCAATAGAATTAAAGAAAACATCTATATATGATGGCAGAGAACCACCACCAGAAATAGCACCTCTTAATTTTCCTCCGACCTTTTCTTTTATTGGTTTAAAAATAACATTTGATAAAAGTTTAAGGGGAAATAGTAAGATAATTCTTATAATATGAAAAAGACTTTTTGATAATTTTTCTAAAAATAGTTCTTTTCTAAATATTAAATAAGAGCCTTTTAAATATTGATATGAAAAAAGAAAATATTTACCAACTGAAACGAAGAATTTAAAAAGAATCTGTTTTATTTTTTTCTGTTGTTTAATTGTTTTTAGTAGTTTTTGATATACTGTTTCCCAGATTCTTGGAACAGAAATTAAAATATCTGGTTTTTCATTTGCTAAATCTTCTGAGAAATATTTTGTTGAGGAATATGCAAAAGTCATTCCAGCTGAAATACCACAATATTCAAATGCTCTATCAAAAACATGCCATGAAGGAAGAATTAATACTGTTTTGTCTCCTTTTTTAATATTTAACTTCATTCTTGGTGTATTTGAAACAACATTCTGCATGAAATTTTTATGGCTTAACATTACTCCCTTTGGATTACCGGTTGTCCCTGATGTATAAATTATGGAGACAATAGAATCTATATTTAAATCTTTTTTTATTGAATTTAAAATATCTTGCTTTTCACTGTATACTTCATCTCCATCAATATAAAGCTCGGAATAAGATAATATTTTGATATCAGGGAAAAAACTTTTATAAGGTTGGAAAAAATCATAATCAAATCTATCTATTATAAATATTTTTTTTAAATTTTTAAAAGAATTATAATATTTTTCTATCTCGGAGTTATTTTCATTTTCAGGTTTCATTAGAAACTCAATAAGGCTAATAAGTGAATTGGAATTTTCGATTATTAAATATGATGAATCACTATGGTATAAAATGAAAGCAGCTTCAATAGGTGGCGTGTCTGAACCTCTTGGAACCGATACTGCTCCAATACTCATCAAAGCGAAATCTGTGACTATCCATTCATATCTATTATTGCAAAAAAAACAAATATGATCATCTTTACAAATACCTTCGCCAAAAAAGCCTGCTGATAGTCTATTAATGTCATCGACAAAATCTTTGTATTTTTTTTCTATCCAACCATTTGATGTTCGAAATTTATGAGAAATTCTTTCAGGATAATGTCGGGCAATTTCTATGGGTAAATCAATTAATAGCTTTTGTGGTATTGTAATATTATTTTTATTTTTTTGATTTAATTTCAAATTCATACTTCCTTCTTTTCAATAGAAATATAATAAAAAAAAATTAAAAAGCAAAATATTTTTGATTTACTAATTACTCAAACTTATAACTATTCTTTATTATTTTTATTATTGCTTATTAAGTTAACAAGACTTACTGATTCTCCAATATAATCTTTGACTTTAAGTTTTAATAATCTTATCTTATCTTCTTCAGAAATATTTGCAGATTCGATCACTTTTTTTAAAGTTTCATAGGTTATTTCTTTTCCTCTTGTCATTTCTTTCAAAATTTCATAACTATTTTTAACATTGTTTTTTCTTAAAACTGTTTGAATAGCTTCAGCAAGAACTTCAGGATGGTTTTCAAGTTCTTTTTCGATATATTCTTCATTGAAAACAATTTTAGAAAGACCATTTTTTAAACTTTTAAGCCCAAGCTCAAAATGTGCAAAAATAAGACCAAAATTTCTTAAAACTGTCGAATCTGAAAGATCTCTTTGCATAAAAGTTATTGGTAATTTTCTAGAAAAAAACTGTGAAATAGATATTGTGAACTCCATATTACCCCAACAATTTTCAAAATCTATAGGGTTTACTTTGTGAGGCATTGTCGAGGATCCTATTTCACCTTCTTTTGGTTTTTGTTTAATATAATTAAGACAACCATATAACCAGATATCTTTACAAAGATCAATAAAAATTGCGCCTAAAAGAGAAATTTCATTTGATATTCTACATATCCAATCATGTGGTTCTATCTGCTTTGAAATTTTACAATATTCTAAGCCGAGACTTTCTATAAAATTTTTAGACTGTTCTATCCAGTTAACATTTGGATATGCAATTTTCAAAGCAGCATAGTTTCCAACAGCTCCACTTAATTTCGCATCTATACTTAAATTTTTTATTATTCGTAATGATTTATTAATTCTCTCAATAAAATAAGAAATTTCTTTTCCTATTGTTGTTGGGGTAGCACTTTGTCCATGAGTATGTCCAAGTATCACTAAATCTTTTGTTTCGTTAGCTAACTTTTTTAAGATAGATACAAGATTTTCAAGATTTTTAATAAGGAACTTCTCTTTATATATTTTAAAATTTAAAGCGTATGCAATATTTGTTACATCTTCAGAAGTAAGCCCGAAATGCAAAAACTCTTTATAATCTTCTTGAATAATATCTTTAAGTAAATATTCAACAGGTTTAACATCATGTTTTAATGTATCTTCAAGATTTTTAAATTTAATAAATTCCTCTATTGAAAATTTGGAAAAGTATTTATCTAAATTTTCATGTATTTTTTCATCAGCAGTTAAATTGATTGGTGAATCTTTTTTAAGTAAAAAATGAAACCATTCTATTTCAACCTTTATTCTATTTCTAATTAATGCAAATTCCGAAAAAAATTCGGATAAAAAAGATATCGAATCATAATATCTTCCATCTATAGGACTTATAGCATAAGCAGTAAATTCTTTATTATCTTTAATATTTTCCATCTTTTTCCTTTTTCTTGATTAATCATTTTTATCTAATGGGATTCCCCATTTTTCTAATTTGTTATATAAGGTTTTTCTACCAATTTGGGTAATCTGGGCAACTTTTGCTTTATTCTTATATTTTTCTAGTAGATACAATAGATATGTTTTTTCAACTTCTTCTAATGGTATCCCAGCTTTTATTTTTAAAAGATCTTCTTCTGGTTCATCATTTATTATAAAATCAGCTCTTTTTGTTACCTCTTGAAAGATATTAGATGGTATATGCTGGGTATCTAAAATGTTTTCTTTTGTTAGAATAACCATGTTTTCTATGACATTCATCAGCTCTCTGACATTTCCTGGCCAAGAATAAGCCATGAGGAATTTCAGAGCTTTTGGCGTTATTCCTTCAATTTGCCTTTGATGTTCTTTTGAAAATCTATCTATAAAATACTTTACAAGCAATGGTATATCTTCACTTCTTTCCCTTAAAGGAGGCATAACAATATGGATAACATTTAATCTAAAATATAAATCCTCTCGAAAACTTCCTTCTTTTATTTTTTCAAGTAAATCCTTATTTGTAGCAGCAATTATTCTAACATCGACAGTGATCGGTTGTTCTCCGCCAACTCTTTCGAACTGTTTAGTCTGCAAAACTCTTAGTAGTTTCACCTGTATATTTTGAGAAACTTCACCAATTTCATCAAGAAAAATAGTACCTCCATCTGCTAACTCAAACCTTCCAAGTTTTGTTTTAATAGCACCGGTAAACGCTCCTTTTTCATGTCCAAAAAGCTCACTTTCGAGTAAAGTCTCGGTGAGAGCCGCACAATTTACTTTAATTATTTTACCAGTTCTTTGCGAAAGTTTATGTATTGCTTCAGCTATTTCCTCTTTTCCTGTACCAGTTTCTCCTGTAATAAGTACAGATGCTTTGGTAGGAGCTACTTGCTGGACAAGCTCATAAATCTGAAGCATCTTTTTTGATCTTCCAATCAATCTTTGAAAAACAGTACTTTCAGACAATTTATATTTTAAATCAAGATTTTCTTTTTTTATTTCTTTCCATTCAATTGCTTTTTTGGCTACTAAAATAATTTTATCTATATTGTCAAAAGGTTTGATGAAAAAATCATATACTCCTTCTTTCATCATTGTTACTGCATCAGATGCAGTAGCCTTACCTGATATAACAATAACTGGTAAATATGGATACTCAGTTTTTATTTTTTGAAATACCTGCTGTCCACTCATTTCAGGCATTACTAAGTCTGTTAATACTAGATCAACTTTATCAATATTCTGGTCAATAAAATTAATAGCCAAGTTTGGATTCTGAAAAGTTGAAACCGAAAATCCGTTCATTTGAAAAAATCGTGCTAATGCATCGGCAATTGCATATTCATCATCAATTATAACAATTTGACCCATATCCTTCCATTTAAATTAAACTGAAATAGATTCAAATATTTCTAATAGTTTAGTCTTATCAATTAATGTAACATCTCTATTTTCTGACCACTTGCGAGCATTATCGGGAAATTCACCTGGAAATATTATATACATCTTTGAGCAGTTTGCATTTACCATCTTTTCTTTCATCAAAAAGAGCTCATCATCTGAAAAGCTATCATTCATAGTTCTGAAAAAAACAAAAAAATTGTTGTCTTTTTTGTTAGTGCTATCAGGAGTAAGATTTAAAGGTATTGCTATAGCGTATACAAATCTGTCATAGAACATAGTTTCAAGTGGTTTATATTTAAAATAACCAAGAATTCTATTTACTATCATTTCAAAATCATCTTTCTTAGCAATCATATATTCTTTTAATTTGTCATTTACAGATAATTCGCTATATAATGCAATTTTAGTCTGAACATCCTTATAATCACTTTTTTCCATATAAACATCTCTAAAGTAATCGACTGCCTTATCCAAATTTCCCAGTTTTTCATAACATAACCCAGTGTTATATTTTGCTAAAATCTGATTTTCTTTATCGTTGAGATTTGAGATAGCTTTTAAATAAAAATTCAAAGATTCTTCTGTCTTACCTGAATTATAAAGAATATTTCCCAGATTTAAATATGTAAGCCCCTTGAATTTAGTTGAATAGACTGATTTGGAGAAATACATAAGAGCATTATTTACTTGAGATTGTCTTAAAGCTAATAAACCAAGATAATAAAATGCATCATAGAATTTAGGAGAAAGTTCGACAGCTTTTTTAAGATGAAATTCAGCATCTGTATTAATACCTGTCATATAATATAGTCTTCCAAGATTATAATGTGCAATAGGGTTAGAGTTATTTAAAAGTAATGCTTGTTTATAATAATTTGAAGCATTTCCAAATTTCTTTTTTGAAAAAAATATATCCCCTATTTGCATAAGATAATATGGGTCATTTGGATATTGCTTTGCAAGGATTAAATATTCACCAAGAGCATCATCTACTCTTCCGATTCTATTTAAAAGTTCAGCGAGTTTGATATGAATTACAAGCTGTTCTGAGTCAGATATAAATCCACCTTCTTTAAGACATTTCTGATATTCCATTATTGCTGTGTTAGTATCACCTTTTTTTTCAAAAACTTCGCCAAGATACATGTGAGTTCTTGGTGTAGCTTTTCCATCCTGAATAATCTTAGTCAATTTTGCAAGTGCTTCATCTAGATTATTATTTTCAATAAGTTGTTTTATTGAATCAAGTTTTAATGCGGGAGTTTGAACTATTAAAATATATACAACAGCTGATACAATTATTACTATGATTATAATAGGTATAATTATAACTAGACTCATCGATTACATTATATGATTTTGATTAAAAAATTCAATAATTGAATTTAGGAAAATTTGTATCAAAAAATTTAAAAAAAAAATAATAAAAAAATCATAAAAAATTATTTGAAAAATTCTATGTTATCAAATTTTCTAAAGAGGGATAGTTCTGAAATAATCTTTTGTTCTTCTACTGTTAAATCTTTTTGTAGTATTTTTGAACTTAATTCACCTATTCCTGGTCCAAGCATAAAACCTTGCCCGCACATTCCAGCTAGTAAAAGAATATTTGAATTAATCATTTCAATTATAGGATTCCCATCGGGAGTATTAGGGTAATATCCTCGCCAGATTCTTCTTATTCTTAAATTTCCGAAATATGGATAAACATCGAAAATTCTGCTGGAAATTTGAGGTAAGAACTCACTAGTTGAGCTATCTGATTCATAATATTTTGCAGGAGAAGGAGTTAAACAGAAAACAATTTGACCCTCACTATTTTGATAAAAATAAATATTTTTAGAGGAAGGGTAGGCTCTTATGTCTACAACCATGGGGTCAAAAAGATGAGTTACTGGCTCGGTAATACCAGCTTCATGAAGATCAGATTTAACAGGTATGTTAACTTTCAATTCATTTGAAAAAAGTTCGACATCTTTACCTGTTGAAATAACAAAATAATCAGAGTAAAATAATTCTTTATCTGTTTTTAACCCAATATATTTATTATTATCCTTAATAAAACCAATAACCTGTTGTTCAAATAGAAATTTTGCTCCTGATTTTACAGCTTGCTTAAAAAAAGAGTAGTTTGATTTTAATGGAGAAGCACTACCATCTTCCGGTGAATAAATAGCACCAAGTAGCCCATCATCGCAAAGTGATGGAACAATTTTTAGGCTTTCTTCTTTAGAAATAAAATCAATATTTAAACCAAAACTTTTCTGAATTTTTAATAAAGCTAAAACAGATTCTTTATCTTTTTCATTATAAATAGGATAAAAATATCCTCCCTGATACCAATTTATATCATCACCAGTGTTTTTATGCCAATTCTTGAAGATTTCTATTGATTTGAGACATAACATTGCTTTAGCATGGTCTGAATGTGTTGCTCTAATACCGCCTATTGCAGCACGATTTTGCCCTCTTCCTGGTGCTTTGTTTTTTTCAAGTACAAGTACCTTATAACCTTTTTTAGCTAGAAAATATGCTGTAGGAGTACCGACAGAACCTGCACCTATTACTATAACATCATATTTATTTGACATGATTTTTCCCTGTTTAATTTAATTCTTAAAAGGTATTTTTACAATTTTGCCTGCAAAATATTTGAAAGGAACTTCAACAACAAGAGGTCGAGTCTTATTTGGTTCAATCTGATTTCTATTTATAGAAGCTTCTCTAAAAATTGAATTTATAGTTGTTGAGCAAGTTTTTCCTCCGCATGCGCCCATAGATAATCTAGTAGCAGCTTTTATAAAGTTAATATCTTTTATTCCTAAGCTGATTATATTTCTAACTTCATCAGCAGTGACTCTTTCACAAATACACACAAATTTATTATTTTCTGTTTTTCCTGATCTATTTTCTTTCCTATTTTCAATAATATATCTTTTATTTATAACATTTTCTTGAAGAGGTAATTGGAAAGAAGCAACTTTATCAGCTATACTTTCATCTACCCACAAAGTAACTAGACTTCTTTTATCCTTTGGATAATGTTTTATGCCAACCAATTCACCTTTTCCAAGTAAATTCCCTTCATAATCTGTAAGATTATATTCTTTTTGAGGAAGAAAATTATCTAGAAATTCAAAAGGAAAGGTTACATTTACCTTATTATTTTGCTTTTTCCTTTTATCGACAAGTGTAATTGCAAGAGCCGGGCAGGTAACTACACATTGATTACAACCAATGCAACCAGAAGAGTAAAGTGGAATATCATAAATTGGATTTCCTTCAATTATTATGCAACCTTTTGGACAGGAAGTCACACATGGATTACAGGGGATTTGTTGATAACAAAAAATCCTTGGATATACTAAACCGGTAAAATCCTGCTTTTTAGTTATTTCATTTTCACTAAATACTTTACCACCTGGAAGTTTTAATATTTTTTCTTTATCATAAATTGATTCATCAAAAGAAATATCAAAATTAAAAGTTTTAAGCAATTTAAGGGCAGCAAGTTTCCCTGAAAACATTGCTGAGCTAGCTTCCGCTATTTCATTTGCATCTCCTGCTTTAAAAAGAGCTATTCCGGAGTTTTTAAGAGAATCTTCAAATTCATTGTTTTCAGCAAGACCTACTGCGATTAAAAGAGTATCAATAGAAAATTCTTTGACAGTCGAATAGATTGGATTGAAATCTTTATCAATCTGTGCAATTTTTACAGAAGTTACCCTTTCTTCTCCTGATGCTTCTAATATAGTATGATTGAAATAAACAGGGACCCCATATCTTTTTATTTTATCTAAATGGACTTTATAACCACTTTGTTGATTAGCTACATCACAGATGCCAACTACTTTTATCCCAGCTTGCAAGGCATGATAGGCAGCAATTAAACCAACATTGCCAGCTCCTACTATGAATATTTTTTCAGAGCCAAGAATTAAATCTCTATTTAGTAATGTTTGAAAAGCTCCAGCCCCAAAAATCCCAGGAAGATGATTATTTTTAAAAGTAAGGTATTTTTCCCTTGCTCCAGTTGCAAGTATAGCTGATTTTGTCTTTATAATATAGTAATTATTTCCATCGAAAACACCTATTTTACCATCTTCAAAACCACCAATAAAATAGCTATTTGTAAAAATTTTAATATTTGGAGTATTTAAGATAGAATTTTCAAGAATTTTAGCTATTTCTATTCCTCTAGTTCCTGCATAACAGTCTTCTTTTGAACCAAAAAATTTATGAGTCTGTAACAATAGCTTTCCACCTAAGAAGGGTTTATCATCTATAAGGATAACTTTTAATTCGGGATAATTTTTTAAAACTTGAGCTGCTGCAAGACCAGAAGGTCCCCCTCCAATAATCGCTACATCAACTTCCATTTCATATATATCAGGAAAATTATCTGATTTCTCTTTTTTTAATTCTGGCAGGGAAGAAAGGCTGAAGATTTCCATTCCTTCTCTAACTTCAGTCATACAACCTTTGACTATATAACCATCTGCAATTGTTCTACATTGAGCACACATACCATTTGCACAAAATAAACCCTGATAAGAATTATCATGAAGATTTTTACCTATATTATATATACCATAGGATGCTAGAGCAGATGTTATCATCATTTCTTCAAATGCAAAGTATTTTTTTCCATTATAAAAAAATTCTATTTTCTTTTTTTCTTTGGTTTCTAATACTGGATGATTTTCTACAATATTGGGCTTATCTGGATTTACTGGTTCATCTATCACGATTTACCTCTTTTTTTTCTTTTTTCAAAATAAAATTACATAAATAGGCATCAAAGTCAATAAAAATTAGGGATACTATCTATGATTGAAAAGAGTACATACATATACTTTAGAAGCGCGAATTGAGATGAGAAGATCTGCTAAAAAAGAAGCAGTTTTACCAGTTGTATATATATCGTCGACTAAAAGAATATTTTTATCTTTAAGGTCAGGGTTAGTTTTAATAATAAATCTATTGGAAAATGAACTTTGAGATATATTTCTTTCTAAATGGTAATATTTTAGTCCTTTTTCAGCAAATATTTTAATAATCGGTTTATTTAATCTATGTGCTAAGATATTTGAAAGAATTAAAGAAGGATTATAACCCCTAATAATTTTTTTATAAAAAGAAATAGGTACGAAACATATTACATCAACTTGATTACCATATTTTTCAATTATTCTACCTGGAAAAAAATAATCAAATATTTTAGAAAATAAAATCATTAATTGTTTATTTTTTCTATATTTAGCTTTCAAATATAAATCATATATTTCGGGTCTAAGAGGAATCAAAGAGAAAACATTTTCAATATTTATATGGTGAAAATTATGGCATTTACCATCCGTTATGAAAGAAGAACAGATTGGGCATCTTTCGAAACTATCTATTAGGAATTGAATTTTATTAAAGCAGTTTTCACAGATACCGTTAATCTTAAGTCGAATAGGATTTTCAATCTCGCAACCACAGAAGTAGCAAGTCAAATTTCCTATTAAATATACTAAATTGTTAAGTTGTTTTTTTAAATAGTAAACAAAATTATTATAAATATTCATAGTAAAGCCATCGATTTCAAAAAATAACTACCAAATAATAAATTAATTTCTGTATTACTATTTTTCATCAACAGCAGGCAAAAAAACTATAAATGTAGAACCAACATTTTTTTCTGTTTTTAAATCTAGTAAGCCATTATGTAGTTGAATTAATGTCTGTACCATAGATAAACCAAGTCCAGTTCCTAGGTTTTCTGGCTTTGTAGAAAAGAAAGGCTGAAAGATTTTACTAAAATTTTCTTCATCTATACCAACTCCTGAATCAGATATAAGAATTTTATAAAAACTTTTACCAAAGGAGTTTTGTACTGTATCTTTTAAATTGAAGTACTGGTAATTTTTGCTTAATTCATGAATCGAAAAGTTATCAACTTTAAAAATATCGATATTTATCGTTCCACCCCAATTTTCATCTTTATTTCTCATTATTGTCATTGAGTGAGAAGCATTTATTATTAAGTTAAAAAATATTTCTTCAAGAAGAATTTCATCGCCTAAAATCTGACAATAAGGATCTGAAAAATTTTGAAATTTTGTATTAACAGATTTATCTACAGATGTCTTGCTTATTCTTAACACTTTATCAAGGACTTCAATAAGGTCGACTTTATTTTTTATGAAATCTTTATGTTTTGAAAGTGAAAGTAGGTGCTTCACTATATCTTCTGCACTTTTAGCAACATCATAAATGATTTCAAGATATTCTGAAATATCAACGAAATTCCCTGCTTTTTTTTCAAGAATTTCTCTATTTGCAAGCATGACCGTACTTTTTATACTACCAATAAGATTATTGAAATCATGTGCTAATCCATTTGCTAATGATGAGATCAACTCCCCTTTTTGAAGTTGCACAAGTCTTTTTTGTATTTGGGTATTTTCAGTGATATCCTCGACTATTATTATTACTCCGTAAATTAAGTTATTGAAATTTAAAGGTAAAATATCGATATGAAAAAATGAACATGTCAAATCAGAAAAAACATCTCCTTCTATACTTGAAGGTATACCAGTTTTTATAACCATGTTTATTGTTTCTTCATATTTTGTGATTTGAGGGAAATACTGAAAGCAATTTTCTTCCTCATCAGGAAGTTTTCCAATCGATAGTAGATTTGCAAATGCTTTGTTACATAAAAGTATCTTATTATTCTTATCTAAAGCTAGAATGCCTGTCTTCAATGAGAAAATAATGTTAATTATCAAAGATCTTTCATTTCTTACAAACTGCATCATTCTATTGAACTCTGAAATTAGAAGGTTCATTTCATAATCAGATTGAATTTTAATATTTGTATTAAATTCATTTTCTCTGCTTTTTTTAATAGCATCTAATAGTGTATACATCGGTTTTGTAATATAATCTGCAAAAATGCCTGAAAAAAAATAATTTAATATTAATAAAAAAACAAAAAAGATAAAAGAAATAATAAAGAAAAATATCGATTTTTTAACTACTGAGTCCAAGGAATAATAAAAAATAACAGAATATAGATGTCTTTGATAAAAATCTAGTACTGGTTGAATTATCCTTAATTTCAAATTTTTGTCTGTAAAATATTTTTCATATGAATAATCTAACGAATGAACTTTTGATAATAAATATTCATCAATATATCTTTTATCACCTAAATATTTTTGTTTATGAATCACCTCATTTAACGAAAAACAAATTTCACCATTCATATTTACAATAAGTAAATTTTTTAAATCTTTTTCAAAAAAGATAATATTATTGATATCTTTAATGAAAGCCGGGAAGCTATTATCATAATATTTAGTATAGATCTGTATTACATTTGAAGCAACATTTTTCGTGAATTTAACTTCATTTTCAGTAAACATTTTCTCTAAAAAACAATATAGAAATATAGAAAATAAAATACCTGCAAAAATAACTGTTAAAAATAATACAAGTGAAATTATTAGGAATATTCTTTTTTTTAACTTCATTTTTTCTAATAACTCATTTCAAAAGCATATACTCTTTCATCAGCTCTTATTTGCCATTTTAATTTGCTTTTGACAATCGCAAGTACATTTGGCCAATATAAAGGTATGAATGGTAATTTGTCCATTGTTAACATCATGATTCTTTGATATAATTCGATTCTTTTTTGTTCTTCAAATTCTTCACTCACTTTTTCTATTAGATTATCTATTTCACTATCTTTAAATCCTGAAAAGTTATAGGTGCCCCAAGAGTCAGATTTTGAATGTAATAAAGTAGATACAACAAAAAGAGCATCACCAGTACCTGAAGATAAAGAATAAGGAGTTATGGCAAAATTCCCTTCTCTTCTAATTTTAGCAAGTTCTGAATCTTTTAATTTTTGCAGCCTTAAATCGATATTGATTAGTTTAAGTTGTACTTTTAATAAATTAGCTATTTTTTCAAAAGTTTCATCTTTTTCAGAATAATGTAACAAAATATCAAAACTATTTTGAAGGTTTGCTTTTTGCATATACTGTTTTGCTAGCAAGAGATTTTGTGTTTGTGATGAAATCTTAGGGTTAAAACCAATAACTGCTGGAGATACCAACTGATTCGCTTTTGAAGCAGTACCAGAAAATATTTTATTTATGATTTCATCAAGATTTATTGCATAATATATAGCTTTTCTAACAAATTCGTTTACCAAAGGATTAAAAGGGAGAGAAATATTTTGATTCTGCTTGTTTTCACAGTTTAATATTAAGAAGTTTGTTCTAAGACCAGGAGTCGATAGTTTTTTATATTTTTCTGATTCTTTAAAATTACTGAAAAAATATGGTTCAACCCAGATAAAACAGTCTAGTTCAGAATTTTGTATCATTTCATTTAATTTTTGTTCGGGTAATATATAGAATTCGACTTCCTTAAAATAAGGTTTTTTACCCCAATATCTCTCATTTCTTACTAATTTTAATATTTTACCATTTTCAAGTTTTTTAATTTCAGCTCTCATATATGGACCGGTTCCTACCGGATTTTCAAGAAAGTAATCAATTCCATTTTTTTCAATATAATTTTTAGGTAAAATTGCGCAGTTTCTTACTCTCAATAAAAATGTTGGGAAAATTCTATCTGTAACAATCTTTACGGAATAATTATTTATTTTTTCTATTTTTGAAAAAGAAAGATTTATTCCAAAATTAGATGGTTCGGTTGAGTTTAAATCTAATTTAACTCTTTCAAAGGAAAAAATAATATCATCAGCAGTTAAAGGATCTCCATTTGAAAAAAAAATATTTTTTCTTAAGTTAAATATCCATGTCTTATCATCAAGATTTACCCAATTTTCAGCTAACAAAGGTACAATTTTCCCATTGTTATCAAGAGAGATTAGACTTTCGAAAATATGTTGGTTTAAAGATAAAATGGAACTTTTATTGTATTTATAAGGATCAAAAAATACCGTCAATTCAGTTGTTCCAATTTTCAAAATATTTGTAGAAGCTGTAAAAACAGGATATGAAAAATAAATAAACGCTGCACTAATTATAATAAAAAGAATGAATTTATATATAATCTGGAAATTTATATAATATTTTGTCATCTAAGTAAATTATAAAGTTAAATGTTAAATTAGCAAATTTATTTTTGAAGTTTTTCCTTTAACTGAGATACAGATAATCCATAACTTTCTATAAATTCCTTTAATGGTTTATCATCTGGAGCTTCAAGTGGAATTCCAAGTAAAATTTTTGTTTCTTCAGTACTAATGCCTAAAGCTCCTGCAATTTGTTTGATAGTCATAGACCCTTTTATCTCAAAACCAGCAGGGACAGTAAATTTCTGAGGACTAACTTGTTGTGTCGATGATTCGATAGTTACAGACTGTTTAACAATAGGGAAAGTCAATCCTTTTATAGGTAATGCAGTACCCAAGACAAAAAGAATTAAAAATAGTGATATAGCAATTGAACCAACAATTGCAGGATTTAGTTTTTTCCCAAATGTTTTTAATTTTAAGGTATCTTTTTTTGTTGGACAATCGGTAATACATTCGAAACAATTAATACATTCAGCAGATTTAACTTTATCTTTATTCATTATATCAATATTCATAGGGCATACATTATTACATTTTTTGCATAAAATGCATGTAGATTTATCTTTTGTAATAGTATTTATATTTAATACCCTTAATATTCCAAGAAATGCACCAAGAGGACAGATGTATTTACAAAAGAATCTATCTATGAAAAATGAACCCACTAATGTACTAACAAGAATTATAAATCCACCGGTAAATTCAGCAAATATTTCTGAAAAACCAGAAAAAATATGTCCATAGGTAGCCCATGGATCATATGGTCTAATAACTAAAGTAGCTGTTTTATAGGTAAAGAAAAGGATTAAAACTAAAACCGGGTATTTTATTAATCTTAGAATTTTGTCTATTTTTGGATTTATTACTAATTTCTTTTTGAAAATTTTACTGCCTAACCAACGCATACCTCCTTGAATAGCACCAAAGGAGCAGATCCACCCACAAAAAACTCTTCCAAAGAATAGACCTAAAAATAGAGTTAAACCTAGAAGGACAATATTTCCTAGCGTGACTTTTGAAATGAAAGAGTTAGAAGCGATGAACTTGTAGAGAGTCTCAAGCCCACCAAAAGGACAGATAAAATCAACAGAAGGGAAGTAGGATGTTTTGGAGTGCAAATAGACTATAATAGTTGAAGCTATTAAGAAAAAAGCAAGAGAAATTCTTCTAAAAATACTTAATTTGCTTGTTTTCATATTTCCTTCTTTTTCTTATTTTTTATTAAATATTTTATAAATTGAATTTGAAAGTTCATTTATTGTAAATGGCTTAATTAAGAATCCATCTGATTCCTGTTCTATAAAATTACTCATCTTTTCTTCAAGTTTCAATCCTGTAACAAATAATATTTTTGTCATATTTTTTAATAGTTTTATTTCTTTAAAAATTTCGATGCCTGATTTTCCTGGCATTGCAATATCTAAAATTACTAACTTAATGTTATTCATATGTTTTTTGAATATTGTAATTGCCTGTTCACCATTTGAAGCAAGTAAAACTGTATAACCAAGTTTAATAAGCATAGTTTTGGTTATAGTTCTTACTAAAGGTTCATCATCAACTACAAGGACAAGTCCTGATCCTTTTTTTATTTGTAATTCTTCAGAAGGGGTTTCATAAAATTTTTCTAATTTAAGTATTGGAAGGAAAATAGAAAAAGTTGTCCCCTTACCTTCTGTTGAATCAAATTCTATGAAACCATTATGTTCTTCAACAATCATTTTAACGGTAGATAAACCTATTCCCGACCCATAAAAAGCTTCTTTTGTTGTGAAAAAAGGCTCGAAAATTTTGTTTTTAATATCTTGAGAAATTCCTACTCCTGTATCATTTATATTAATCTTCCAGAAGTCCTGATTTTGAATTTCAGGTTTAGATTGTTTTATAAGTTTGAGCAATTTATCTTCATCATTAGCTATTTCAAGTTTTACAGTAAGTATTCCTCCAGTTTTTTCGTCTGGTTTTCTCATTATTGTCATTGCATGTGCTGCATTAATACATAAATTTAATATAGCTTGAACAATTAAATTATGATCACCAAATATTATTGACTCAGAAAAAGGATTTATAAATTTTAATTCTATAGATTTTTCAAATGTGCTCTTACATATTCTTTCAACATCATTAAGGCAACTTTGAAGATTCATTGGAACAAATTTACCCTCTTTTTTCCTTGAAAGGGTAAGTAATTTTTGAACAATATCTTTTGCTCTATTCGACGAATTCTCCAATATATCAACATATTCTATTAGTTCGGGATTTTTAAAGGCAATATTTTCTTCTATAAATTCCTTAATTAATGATATTGAAGAAACAATTCCGCTAAGTGCATTATTGAAATCATGAGCTATACCACCGGACAAAAGTCCAATAATTTCCATCTTCTGAGATTGTCTAATCTGCTTTTCAAGATTTTCAAGTTCTGTCATATCGTCTATTCTAAAAGCAGCACCCGATAAACCATTTTGAATTATAGGGATAATATTTACATCTACTATGCGATTTCCCTTATCATCAAGTTGTTCCTTGTTAAATCTGAGTAATTTTTCTTCATTAAAAACCTGTCTCAAATTATCTTTATATTTTTCTAAATAAGGAAAAATTTCATTGTATTTATGGCTTATTGCATCTTCTTTTGGTATTCCAGTAAATTCCTCGGCTTTTTTATTCCATTCTATTATGTTTCCTTCGAGATCGATAGATATGATTGCAGATGGTAAAGAATCGATAAGATTCTTTAAGTATTTCTGCATTTTTCTTATTGTTCTTTCTGCTTCTTGAAGTTGCTCAAATTCTGAAGTAAATTCAAAATATTTTTGAATTAAAACTTCTATTAGGTTTGTAACTTCCTTAAAACCAAGAAAATTTTTAGGTACTTCATTTTCTAGTTCAGAAATTTTCCAATTTGTAATAATATTTGTGGTTTTGAGTAATGGATTTAAGAAATTTTTATTGTTAAGTATATTCTTTATAAAAATAATTAAGATAGAAATAAAAATAAAAAATAAATAAAAAGGTATATTTGCAAAGATATTTTTTAATGCAAAATTTACTGGAACAATTAGAGAAAATTTATTTGAAAAAAACACTGGAACTAGATGTGAGCAAATAAAATATTCAGAATCTATGTTGACAAAATATTTTAACTTTAATTCAGGAATAAAAAAAATCTCTTTTGATTTATTCGAATTATATATAACATAATCATTTTTATTAGATATTAAAAACAAGGATTTATCTGTTTCGATTTGCTTTGAAATTGATTCAATTATATGGTCAATAGAAATTTCGCAGACAAGATAAATATCTTTATCTATCAACTTAACGATATAGAAAACTATTTTATCATCAATTGATTTCAATATATCAGTAAAAAAGATTGAAAATCCCGAATTTTTAGTTATATAGTCTTTCAAGTATAATTTTTCAAAAGAAAAACCATCAAAAATAATATTATTAAAATTTTTTTTATAGATTTTTTTTACAACGTAATTTTTATCGAGTGTGAATATAGATGCAAATTCTTCTGGAGCTACTTTAGAGAATCCAAAAATTTTATCATCGTTATCTATATTTTTAAGGTGATTTAATGAATGATCTTTTAAGTATTCAACTTCCGATGTCAGAGTTCTGAGACATGCTTTTTGTTTATCAATAATTGCTCTCGTTAAGCTTTGGAAGGAAATTAAAGAAAAAAATGATAATAAAACAATAATAAATATTAAACTTATCATTTCTATAATGAAAAAATATTTTTTAAATGATAGTTGTTTACTTTTATTTTCTTTTTTCATCAAAATTCCTTTTACAGGTTATTCATAAAATGATTTTAAATCATTAAAAAAATAAATTTTTGAGTTAAAATCTCCATTTTCATTAAAAATTAAATCTTCAAATGAAAGCTGGAAGTTTTTAATTGAAATTATTAACTTCTTAACTTTTGCTGGTGTATAGAATTTTTTTGAAAAACAATAATCTAGTAACTCAAGAGCTTCAAATACTTTATAACTTATTATTGTAGGATAAATATCATATTCTTCATAAAATTTCGATTTTATTAAATTAATTTTTTCATTTTGCAAGGGAGAAGGTAAAAAACTTGAAAAAATAGAAGATTCTATCGCATTACCTAAAATTTTTACAATTTCTTCATTCATGACCCAGGGAGTAAAAAAGATTTTTATATTTTTATTTTTGTTATATATGGCCTGAGCAATAGCACCTATTTGTGTACTTCCACTACCAACAATGAAATAAAATAATTCATTATTTTTAATAAAATCTATACTTTTAATTATAGAATCGATATTGAAGTCTTGTGCATTAAAGTAAATTTCTTTAATAATTTCATTTTTAAAATTATTTTTGAAAAAATCTCTTGCCAAAAAGGTATAACCTTTATTTTTTGTATCAATTAGAAGAGTAATATTTCTAACATTGAGTTTTTTTACATAATTAGCAATTTGAGTCTGTTCTTCTTTAACATCTGAAATAAGCCTGAAATTATTATCATTTTTATTTGAGAGATTTATAGTAGTTGCACCAAGAACAAAGGAAAGCATGTCATTATTATTTACAATATCAATTATCTCATTGGCAACTGTCGATGTATGGGTGGTTATTATAAACTTAATCTTATTTTTTAATACCTTTTCTATAGCTATATGAACAAGCTCTTTATCCCAACCATCATTATAATATTCAAGTTGAATTTTACTTTTTGGATTCGTCTTTAAGTATAATTTTGACATAAGAATTTCACTTTCACCAATCTCATTTGCCCTAGATAAATTGGTCAAAAGAGCTACTTTAATTTTATTATTCATACAACTGCTTAATAAAAAAAATACAAAAATTACTAAAAATATTAAAAAGGCATATACTCTTGTTTTCATAACTTAATTTACCTCTATAATAATTTTAGAAAATAAATCCTTAACAGTCTTACAGTAAGAATAGAACAATAATTATGTTTTGCAAATCTTTATTGATAGAATTATGATAATAAAAAAATCTGTAATATTTATAGATTAAGTTGACCTTATTTGATCTTTGATTTAATTAAATTAAGGAAGGATAAACATATAAATTAAAATAGATATAAAACCCATTATTATTATTTTTAATAAAATTGAAAATTTCGGAAAGATAAAAATAAAAATAAAAGAAATTATCAATACTATTAAATATTTAATGCTAGATATAGTGTCAAAGAAAAGAGAAAAAAGAGAAATTGCAATCAAAACAGGTATCATTTTTTGAAGGGAGTTAAATATTTCTTTAATAACCTCGTTATCTTTTGTTTTTTTATAAATTAATATAAGTAAGAAGCAAAAAATCGATGGAAATAGAATTACAGAAAATGTAGAGATAATTGCACCAACAATTTTACCTTTTTGAGCGCCTACAAAAGTCGCAATATTAAGTGCAATTGGTCCAGGAGTAATTTGGGCTACTCCAACAATTTTCCAGAATTCGGAAGATGATAAAAAAGAAAATTTTTTAACTATCAATTCTTCCATAATTGATAGGGTACTGTATCCTCCGCCAAAAGCGAAAAGTCCTACAACTGAAAAAGCAAAAAAAAGTTTTAACAAGATCATGTACAAAATCCTGAAATAAAATATTGAAATCAGAATATAAATACTAAAAAAGTGGCTAAAAAAATAATTAAATAAAAATAAAATATAAAATTTATTTTAATATAAACTTAACAACTAAAACCATATCTCAAATTAAAATCAATTATTAAAAAATTACCAAAAAACCAAATTTAATTAAAAAATTCTATTTTGAAAAACATTTATAAAGAAATTACAAATACTTTATCTTTATAAAATTTATTAAGAAAAACAAGGTCGCCCCACAGATTAAAAGTAAAATAGGGGAAATATTAAAAATAATTCCAACAATTGTAAAAATACCCAGTAAAATATAGGAAACTATATCAAGTCTTTTGCTTTTTAAGATTTTTATTAAGAATTGAACTATTGCCGCAATTGTCGCAGATTTTACCCCGATCATAAAAATATCTACTATTTTAGCATCTAGTATTGAAATAAAAGTATAAACAAGATATATGGCAAAAAATGGGGGTAATGTTGTACCAAGTATACCTATTATTGCACCAATTGTTCCACAGATTTCATTTCCCAGAAAAATTGAACTTGTAAGAGCTATTGGGCCAGGCAATAGCTGCGCAGAAGCTAAAAGTTCAGTAAATTTTTCTAGTTTTAAAAGTTTTCTTTTTTCAACGAAATTCTGTTGCATTACGGTTACCATAACATAACCACCACCAAGGGTAAATGCAGAGATTGAAAAAAACTGCCAGAAAAGCGAAAGAAAAAAATAAAACCTTTTATTTTGTTTTAAAGACATAAACACCATCCCACTCATCGGAGGGGGGTTCTTCCTTAAAATGCTGACATCTTTCGATATACATAGATGATGTTCCGTCTGAATTTATTTCATATGCCTTTGAGAAGAAATCTATCGCCTTATCCCAATTCCTGCTTTTGTATTGTTCAAGACCTTTTTGATAATAATCAACCATTTTCTCAAGTTCTGATGAAAGTTTATCGAATGGTTGAAATATAGCTGTTGGTTTTAGTTTACCTTTAACTCTAATTAAATCTAATTCCCTTGCATAATAAGAGTCACTTATTTTTTCATAGGTAAATTCTGAAATAATTACCGGAACCTTATAGACTTTTGTAAGTCCTTCAAGTCTTGAAGCCAGGTTTACGGGGTCGCCTATGACAGTATAATCCATCTTTTGCTCTGAACCAATATTTCCAGCTATAACATCACCGGAGGAAATGCCCATACCAATTTTAAAATTAATCTTTCCTTTTGCTGTCATTTCATCGTTGAAGAGTTTTAATGCTTCTATCATCTCAAAACATGCTTTAACACTATTTGCTGCGTCATTGCCAGCTGAAATTGGCGCTCCATAAACTCCCATTATGGCGTCACCTATGAATTTATCTACAATTCCATGATTATTTATTATTATTTTGACCATGTGAGTAAAGTAATTATTTAATGCTGTGACTAAATCTTCTGGTGTTAAAGATTCCGAGATAGTTGTAAAATCTCTAATATCAGAGAAAAAGATTGAACAAAATTGTTTTTTTCCTATTAGAAGTGAAGCATTTTTTTCCTTAATCTGTAAAAGTTCATCAACAACCTGTTGTGGAACATATTTCTGGAAAATTGTTCTGACTCTTTTTTCATTATCACGCGCAACAATAGCCTGAAAAGCATAGTCTTTAATTGCATCATATGCATTGCTTAACTCATCTGTCATGACATTGAAAGTTGCTGTAAGAGTTCCTATTTCATCTTGATAAAACACCTTGGCTTTTTGCTTTAAATCATGGGTTTGAATTATGTTTTCCATTGTAGTTACAAGTAATTTGGCGGGTCTAATTATAGAAGAAATGAGTGGAAGCAGGATAGCAATAATAAGTATAATCATTAAAATTCCTATGATAGAAACAAGGTACTGAATCTTTTGTGCATCCTGATAAAATATTTTTTCGTCTTCTGAGATAAGTAAATACCAGTTCCATGAACCTGATAAAAGATATATGCCAACTCTGCTTTTTCCATCAGTAGAGTATTTAAACCAATTGGCTTTACCTTCTTTCATATGTAAAAAATAATCTTCTTTGCTAACATCTTTATCTTTATGAAATGTTCCCAGAAAAACTTTTCCATTTTGGTCAATTACTTCAACACCAGCTGTCTTTGAATTTTTAAAAAGTGTTTCACCATAAAGCTGTATCTCTTTATAAGACTCATTCAACAATTCCTGGTTATTAATATTATTGGAGCTTTCAAGCATATCACGATTGGCTGATACCTTTTTTGCAAACTCTTCGAGTTTCTGAGATAGAAGTTGTTGAGCAATCTTTGTAATACCTATTTTAGCTTGATTTGTAGAAATAATAGCGATAAATAATAGTGGTATCACTATCAAAGGAATAACAGTAGAAAGTATTTTTGCTTTAATTGTCATTACTATTCTCCTATATAGAATAGTGTTGAAAATTTAGTTATTTGTTTTATGTTATTAGTATAAAAGGAAGATAAAATTATTCAATACCTATTTATAAACAATTAATTATAATATTCAAAAAATTACCTGAATAAATGAATATCCCTAATAAAAATATTAAAGGTAAAAATTTAAAAATGAATGATAAAATAAGTAAAAATTTACAAAAATTCGATTATCTGACACAGGAAGATATTTCTCGTTTAGAAACTCTTCATTTAAATATTTCATTTTATCAATTCAAAAAATTTGCTTTGGACATCAATTTTATTTCATTAAGTTTTAAAAATATTGGGCAGATAATCTCAGATATTTTTATACCAAATTATAAACAGGATTATATTAATCCTATTTATCTAGACAAATTAAAGGTATTTATATTTCATGCAAATTCATTTTTAAATTCATTTAGAAAAATAATAAAAAACGACTTTTCAGCAATTTCCAATATTGCAGAAAAAAATCCAAAAGTATATATAATATTAAAACTATTATATGAAATTAATACAGAATCTTTGACAAGATTCGTTAATTCATTTCAAAGAAAGAAAATAAATGTATTTGAATTAATTTTTGTGATTAAGGAACTTTATTTTCCTTTTCTATATATAGGTATAGTTAATTGGGATGTCCAAGAAAAACTAAAAATCTCTACAAATTTTAATGCAAAATCTTCCGCTGAAGATGTAGCAAACAATATTTTGTATGCACTTTCAATTCTTACAAAATATTGTAGAGTCAAATTTAATCATGACCCTGGTTATTCTTCTCATCTTTTCGTTGATATGATGGATTCATTAAATTTTATAATAGATAATTTTTTAATAATATTTGCCCCAATAATTTTTAGACTTCTAGGTTATAAAAAGTATAATATTAAAAAAGATAGAAAATTTATAGATAAAGGATTAATACTATATTTCGGTTTAGCTCCCTCTGACCTTATAGAAGAAGAAGAAAAATTAACTAAGAAGAAGGAAGAAGCAGAAGTTAAAGAAGAGGAAGAAAAAATAATAATAATACCATTTGAATATAAAACTTCAGCTCTTCTTATAAATCATCTTTTAGGAGTCGAGTTCTATCAGGATCAGATAAGATATCCAGATTATGTTGGTGAACTACTTTTAAGAGGCTTCGCAAATCTTTCAAGATATAAATCTATCAATAATCAAGACCCTTTAAACTATGCGATTTCATATCTTACAATAATTCAAATTTTTTTGTATGAAATTGAACCAGAGATTTTTGAAGATTCAGGGTTGCTTGAAATTGTTAGTGTTTGCTTAAAACAACTGTCTGAACTTCAATCTCAGATTGACTATTTTTATTTGAAGAACCTTATTGAAGTAAGAAGAATTTTTGATCAGAATGAAAAGGCAATTGAACAGGATTTTGTCAAGAAAACAGTTGATGAATTAAATACCTTTAAGAAACAGTTTTTCTTTAAACATTATTTTTTTGTTCATTTTACAAGCATCATAAATTTAAATTTTCAAATAGTAGCATTATATGAAATTATAAGAAATTTATATATTGAGGTCGAGAGAATTTTAAGTTTATCAGAAAGAAGGTCAGATAAAACAGAGGGGATAGAAAACTCTTTTTTTAAATGGCTTGATAAACCTATGGTATTTAAAAACCAGATATTAGCAGAAAGATTCAAAAGTGCATTTTCAGATAAAGAAAACTATAATCCAAGAACAAGAAGAAATTTTTTATATATTTTTTATAATTTATTAAAACTTGGAATCTGGAGTTTTGAGCAAGAAAGTTCCTTTTTTAACTCCTATCCAACACTTGGATTTATACGATCACTCGATACAAGTATAGCAAAACTCAATATTGTTGAATCATCAGAATTTTATATTTATAATAGGCTTCAAGTTGAACTTGATAAATTTAAAACATTAGCCTATGTTGATAATTTAACAGGTTGCTATAATAAAAACTTCTTACAACAACAGCTTTTAAATGAGAAAACTGATATATCAAACATGGTTATAATGTATATTGACCTTGATAATTTTAAGTATTTTAATGACAATTATTCTCATGAAACAGGAGATATTATTCTTAAAGAATTTGGTAAAATTTTACTAAAAAATTGTCGAGATTCAGATATTCCAATAAGGATTGGTGGCGATGAATTTTTAGTTCTACTAAAATCAAATATCATAGAGTCAGCTATATATTTTTCAAAAAGAATTTTTGAAGGGATGATTTCCTTAAATAATTACTTAAAATCATTAATTAAATTGCAATTTTCAAAAGAACTCGATAAATTTGTCTTTTTCTCAATAGGTGTGACACCATGTGAAGATAGTATAGATTCTTCTATTAAAACAGCTGATAATCTTATGTATAATGCTAAAAAAAGTGGTAAAAATGCTATTGCTTTTAATGAGAATAATAAACTTAAAGTATTGAGATTTAAAAATGAAGAAGATAATATAAATAAAGATAATAAAAAAGATGAGAAATAGGATTGAAATTGTAAAAGCAGATATTACAGATATCGAAGTAGATGCAATAGTTAATGCAGCAAATACTTCACTTTTAGGTGGAGGTGGTGTCGATGGAGCCATCCATCGAAAAGCCGGGACTGATTTACTTATTGAGTGCAAAAAATTAGGTGGTTGCAGGGTAGGGGAGGCAAAACTCACAAATGGTTATAATCTACCTGCCAAATACATTATTCATACTGTTGGACCAATATACAAAGATGGCAAATGCAATGAAGATAAATTACTTAAAAGCTGCTATCTTAATTCTCTAAAAATTGCAAGTGATATGAAGTTTAATGAGGTTGCATTTAGTGCTATTTCAACAGGAGTCTATGGTTATCCAAAAGATTTAGCCTGTAAAATAGCAGTAGATACTACTATTGAATATTTAAAAAATAATGAATACCCAAAAAAAGCAAAATTTGTTTGTTTTGATGAAGAAAATTATAGAATTTATAATCAATATATTGGAAAATTATAAATAATAATTCTTTAAGCTTAAAGATTAAATCTACCTGAAATTAAATTTTATTATATTTTTCTTCAATAATATTATTTAATTTTTTATAGGTAGTGATTATAGCACATCCCAGTAAAACTATTGTTATGACTATTATCCATAAAGATTTGAAATTTCCATTTTGAGTGAAAATGCTATATTTGTCAAATAGTTTATCTTCCAGATAAGTTTTATCAAATTTTTTAGCTAAAATTAATATTAAAAAAGATATTCCATTATTTATGATATGTATTCCAATTGGATAGATAAGTGATTGTGTAACGTTATATATTAAGCCAAGGGCAAAACCCATAGCAAAAAGAGGGAAAAGCCTTGAAAAATCAAAATGCATAATGGTAAAAAGAATGCTCATGAATATAGTAATAATCAGTCTTTTAGTATCTTGATATTTTACACTTAAAGAAAAGCCCCTAAAAACTATTTCTTCCATTACTGGTCCAATAAAAACAATAAGAAGAAAACTTAAAAAAATATTTTCATCCATGAGCCTTTGAATAGCTTTAAAATAGAAGATTCCTGTATCAACAAATATTGAATTATTTTTGAAAATTTTTAATAATAAGAATTGCAAATTACTTCCAGCAATTGCTAAAAGATAAAAGAAGAAAATAGATATAGAAAATAAACCAATATTAAGAGGTACAGGATTTTTACCTTGTATAAAATCTTTCAAAAATATATTTTTTTGTTCCAGGTAAACATAGCTTGTACTTTCATATTTTACTTCAAATTTATCATCTTCAATTTTGTTAAATTTTATATAAAAAAAGTATTGTAATGAAAGGAAAAACAGAAAAATCAATCTTGAAATTAATTCAAGATATATAAATTGTGTTTTAATATATTTCACTATAAAAGCAGAACTTATTTGAGCTAAGACAATTATCAATATTAAACTAAAATAATATAATAACGGTTTTTTCATTTTTCCATGCCTTTACCTAAAAATAAAATTTCTATTCATCATCAGATTTTGATTCAACATAATCAGCATATATAAAACGCATTAACATTGCCTTCAATAAATTCAAATCTTTACTTGAAATTATAGGTGATGAAAAAATTCTTTCAAAAAGTCTTTTAAAAGATTTTTCATCATTTTTAATGAATAATTTTCTTTTTTTTGCAGCCTGAATTATTTCTTTGTAAAATTCTTCTCTTTCTTTTTCCAAAGAAGGCTTATGGGTTATAAGTTTTATTTCTTGAAGATAATTTATTTTTTTTGCTATTGTTTCATAGAAAATAGTTTCTAAAATAATTGCAACAGATTGTGCAAGATTTAAAGAAGGCGATTTTGGACTTGTAGGTATGTATACAAGGGAACTGCACATCTCGACTTCTTCCCCTGTAAGCCCTGTTTTTTCTCTTCCAAATACAAGTCCTATATTTAACGAGGAATAATCATATTCGTTATCATTCTCATTATTTGACATTTTTTGAAAAAAATTAGTAAAATATTCCCTATGATTATAGTTTATCTGTCTTGTCTTTCCACTTCTTCTTGTAAAAGCGATGGTAATAGAAATATCCAGCATTTGAACTGCTTCTTCGAGTGTTTTAAATGTTTTTCTCTCATCAAATATCTGTAAACCCTCTGGGGTATGTGCGAAAACCAAGCCTTGAATTGGATCTTCCCATAAAGGATTGACCAGTACCAGATTTTTAAATTCAAAGTTTCCCATAGTTCGGGCTATTTGTCCCGCATTACCAGCAAATTCATTTCCAACAAGTATGACATACCAATTCATTCTATCGCCTTATTTAAAATTAATAATTTACTATTAATAATTTTCTATAAATTATTTTAAATTGTAATTTTGCATAATATTTTTAGATAATATCAAGAAAAGTGTGCAATATTTTTTTATATATATTTTAATTCTAATTTTACATAATAATTAATAATTTTAAATTTAAAATTGAAGGCAAATATTATTTTTTAAATTTCAAGTATTTTGCAAGTTTCAATAAGGCTCTTGAACGATGAGATACCCGATTTTTTTCTTCAAGATTAAGCTGTGCAAAAGTTTTGTTTAATGGAGGATAAAAGAATATAGGGTCATAGCCAAATCCATTATTTCCTGAAGGTTTATCTATTATATAACCTTTAGCAATGCCAGAAAAATGTAAGATTTTCCCTTTGTATCGTAAGGCAAGGGAAGTCTCAAAATATGCGGACCAAAGATTATCTTTTTTTATCTTTTTTGTTGAATACTCATCAAGTCTTTTCAATAACCATATAAGATATTGATTCCTTATCTTTTCATCTTCAATATATCCAAATCTCTTGGATACAACTCCAGGAAAAATGTTTAACTTTTCAAAATAATAATTCCAGAATTTATTGATTTTTGAAGCTATCTCAGAATCTCCAAAATCAGAAAGAAACCTTATTGTTTTTTCTAAGTAATCTTCTTCCTTTTTAATTCTGTTTTTTTTAAAATTTACGACAAAATCACATATTTTATTTACAACAAGACCAGAATCATCTCCTAATATTGGGTAATCTATATTATCCGGGAAATGCTCAACTTTCATTTTAGCATTTTCAAGAAAATTATCTTTATCTTCCTCTGCAAGTTCAAATATACCCAATTCTGATGGCATAATAAATTTTATCTCATCTTTGAAAAAGGAGGATATTTCATTTAATTTATGCGAATTATTCGAAGCAAGTAATATTTTTATCATTTTTTTATCTTATTTTTATTATAATTTTAATTATAATTATTTTTGTGATTGCAAAATTATTTTTTTTATCGAATCTTCAAAAGGGATTTTCTCATATAATAGTTTATAGAAAAGATAATTTCTTATTATTTTTTTTATATATATCGAGGTTTCGGAAACAGGATAAAGTTCAGCTATTAATAATGGATGAACCTGGCTTGCTTTCTTTTTAGAAAAAGCATTATGGCCACTATTATATGCCCCCAATATAGAAATAATATTTCCATTGAAAGATTTTGAAAGATAAAGGATATATAGAAAACCAGATTCAATATTATAATATGGCTCAGCTAAGCTTTGTTTTGCTTCGAGAGTACTTGTTTTTCTAAGCCAGGCAGCAGTAGATGGTAAAAGTTGCATAAGACCTATTGCATTAGCGGTGGATGTTATGGTTGTGGAAAAACTACTTTCGGCGTTTATAATGGCAAGATAAAAGTAAGGATCTGCCAATATTGAATCCTCTAAAATTTGAGGTTCAAAATTAGCTTTATATTTTTCAATGTTGTCTTTAATAATATCAGAAAACCATAATGGAAATATACAAACTAGATCCTTAATAGATATCTTCTTTTGTCCTGTAAGTGAAATAGGAAAATACTCGGTTAAAATTGTATCCCATTTATAATAAATTGCTTTATCATATTGTTCAGTCATATTATAAAAATCTATCAAGGTTGAATTATATATTCTATAATTAACTGTTAGATCTCTTAAATAAAAGATTGCCCTTGAAAATTCTAAATATAGATTATTTTCTAAAAAATAATTTGCCAGAAATACATGTTTTTTTATTAAATCGCTGGAATATTCAGTTTTTTTTAGATTAGATTTAGTAAAGGATATTTTAAATTCTTTTTTAACCTCATTTTTATCTTTTTTAAGAAAATCAAGACTTTGTATATTTTCTTCCAGTTCTAAGAAATCAGATAAATTTATTGAAATAAAATTTATATTAAATAGATTGCTTAAATTACTATCTTTTGAAAATCTATTTATAATGCAAAAAGATAATAGTTGATAGTAATATAAACCTCCATTATAAAAAGAAGAATAAAGAGAATCAACGGCTTTTTGTTTTATACCTGTTTCAGAAGAATTTGCTAATATAAAAAAGAAGAATCTGTAAAAATAGATTTTAGACTTTGTCATATAAGGCAATGATTCATTTAGTAGATTATTACTTTGTATAATTAAATCATTCAAAGATTTCTGGATATTTTCATTTTGTTTTATAGATGCCATTGCTTTTGATAGATTATCAATTAAAGATAAGATAGATGAATCATCCGCTTTTTCTTCTGAATTATTATAATCAAAGATAATAAAGAAAAAGTTGTTGAAAAAATCTTTTATTAAATCCTGTGAAAGAAAGTCAATAATCCCTTTTTCAAATTTAGAAATTTTAGATTCTTCCTTCTCTTTCTGAGGTGAAGTTTCTTTGATAGGTGGATTTAAATAAAATTTGGTTATAATATCTATTCTATTTTTGACATATATTTTATATTCACTTTCAGCTAAAGTGTTATATATATCGATGGCTGCTTTATAATCTGGCTTCCTTTCAAGTATAATTGCTTCCATCAGTTTTAATAGATCTTTATCGGGATATAAAAATGATTTTTCATTATTTTTAATTTTAACCAGTAATGAATCAAAATCATTTGATTCAAGATTAGTCTTTTCAACAGAATATAAGCAAGAAGAAAAAATTATGAAAAAGATAATTAAAAAAATCAGATAAATTTTTAATTTTATGGAAACTGTAATATCAGTTCTATATTTCTTCATTTATTAAAATTTCCTCATTTAATTTAAATGCAATAGCTCTATAAAAAAATCAAGAAATAGTAACTAAAATTAGATAAGAGCGAAGTTAAAATAAATTATAAGGGTTTCCGACTGTGTAATAAAAATAATAATAAAATTTATCAGAAACTAAAGAATAGCTTACAGCAAAATTTATTTTAATCAAATCAGCAAATGAAAATAATGAAATATTGGCATAAATAATATGAGAATCGATTAGATTGTTGAAATTTAAATTATTGTAATCAACATCTGAAACAAGATAATATTTATAACCAATATAAAGACCAAGTGTAAAGGCTGATGATGGGAAAATAAGATTTAATAACCCCATTTTTTCAGTCTCAAAAATGGTAATAATTATATTAAAAGTATTTGAAAAATTATAATTTATATCTGGGTTATCAAATTCTATTTCATATAAAGGTTCATATAAAGAAAAGTGGAAATATTCATTTATGCCATAATTTGTTAAATTTTGATCTTTCGAAATAACCATATTATCTTTAATTTCAATACCAAAATTGTTAGCCTTTATTGAACCTTCAAATTCATATTTAAAATTATAATGTGAATCAAAATTTATATTTGAAAGATAAAGTAAATTTTTTATAGAAAGAGGAAAATCAAAAGTACCAAAAAGATACTTAAAATAATCATATTGAAGGTAGGTAGATATAAAATTGTTTTCAAGGTAATTTTTGTAAAATATGCCAAAATTTAGCAAATGGCTATTTTTTGATATTGGACTGATTTTCTGATAGAACAAATCGATAGATGATATAGTAAGATTAGTCATAGGATCATTTTCAAGCATTATATTATCGAGCCAGTATGATGCAAATAAAAATTTTATTTGAAATGGGTAAAAATAATTAATTGAGGAAATAAGTTCAAAAGATATATGGATTGGAGATAAAGAAGATATATATGTTCCAAAATAGGTCATTGAACTTGAAATTGGTTCAGTCCATATACAAGATGCACCAATTCCTGCAAAGTAAAAATCTATATCTGATTTAAATTGATTAAAATATAAGGAAGTTGAAATTGTCCAGAAATCAGGGGCAAGATTTTCATTGAAAGGGAAGATAGAAAAAGATTTGTTAATTATAGGTGATACAATATTTGAATCATTATTTTTGGTATTTTCTTTGTTTTCAACTGGATTTAAAGAATCTATATTGATTTTAGTATTTTTATCTTTGTTATAAGCATAAGTTTTAACTGAATCAATATTTGAATCCTTGAAAATGAGTTTTTTAGTTTCTTCGGGATTATCTAAATCTATGTATAAAGATAATAAAAGTGATTTATTGGAAAATGAACCAATGTATATAATTTTACCATCTATGTAATATCCATTGCTAAAACCACCACTGAAATTTTTATCTAGATGAATTTCTTTATCTTCTCTTATTATACCAAATTTACTTAATGAATAATCATCATTGTATGAAAAGTTTATATTCCCTTCAAAAGTATTGAATTGATAGATATAATTTGCATTAATATTTAACTTTATAAGTTTTTTTTCAGTCATATCGAAAGAATAAAGGCTTCTTTTTCCATTATCACTTCCAAGAAAAATTATTGTCTTTGCATCAAGCTGTTTTGGGGTTGATATATAAAAATTTTTGCTTCCTTTTAATAAAATATTTTTACTCTTATCTTTTTCAACCATTACTAAATCCGTATAAGATCTGCTTAAATCTATCCCAATATAATTTTCATTGAAAAAGTTTACTTCTCTTATGTCATAAAATGAATCAAGAATTGATTTCTCAAATTTTTTCTTTTCTAGATTAAAGATTTTATTTTTAATAACAATGTTTGAACTTAAATAATCGTAATAAGAAAGAATAAGTTTGTTATTGATTCCATCTATTTCAAAAGAATAAAAGTATAAAATATTTTTCAAAACAGCTTCATTTTTCTTTGTAGATATATTGTACTTAAAAATTGTATTCAAATTTGAATTATAATAAAAATAGAAGATATCATCTTTAATTTTAACTAGCCTACCATTTGAAAGTATATCTTTTCTCCCATTTTTAAGACAATCTTCAAAGTTTATTGAAACTTCGAATTTTGGTTTTATCCAGTTATAAAATTCATCCCATAATTCAAGAAGATCCTTTTCATATATTCTTTTTATTGCAAATTCAAATGTCATTGTTGAAGTAGATTTCCATAGCTGAATATAAAGCTCCATACCGTAATTTTCCTGTAAGAATTTGCTGAAAAACCCTCCGTACCAATAACCAAGTGAATGATAAGGCCACTGGTCAAAGCTAGATTCTATCTCATAGGGATTTTTGAAATTTCCATCTATAATTGCTTGCATTATATATTGGCGTATATAAGGCGAAAAAGTTCTTCCTATCTCTTTATCTCTTCCCTCAAATGATGTTGTAACTCCCTCAACCATAATAAATGGATTGTTAAAATAGCTATTTAAAAAGATATTCCCAAAAATATAGGATAAAAATTCTCCTAATTTATTTTTTAAGGTTAATGAAAATTGATGTGTTAATTCATGATAGAAAACAAGTTTAAGCCATTCATCCATATAACCTATAGAAGAAAAGAGTTCAGGAGGTGTCGTTATAATATAAATTGTGGATTGCCCCATTGGGTTATTAAATCCATTTGCAATCTTTTCTCTATTTGAAAAATAAACATAAATTTTATTATTAAAACTATGATCAAAAAGATTATGTAAAAATGTATATGACTGTTCCATAAAAGCTATGTATTCTGAATCTATAAGGTTCTCTATCTGTTTTTCATGATAAATTATAAAGTGAGAAGTTTCTATTTTAGTAAGTTTTGTAAATGCGGGATAAAAAGAAAAAAGACTGAATAGCATTAAAATAAATAGAATCAAAAAAATCTTTTTCATAATTGCTCCTAAGATATTCTTACTAATAAAATTTATTTCTTTATTTATATCAGTCTTTATTTATATAAATAGTATCTTTTCGCTTACACTCATATTTATAGTAGTATTTATAAAAGTATTTATATGCAATTTCAATTAATCAATACCCATTAATAATTTTAAGATAGCATTGCTAAATTCTATTAATTTATTTAAATCAGCATTATTATTATAATAAATTAATTTTTTGTAATAAAAATTTTTGGAAAAGTCATTCAAGCATAATTTTTGATGTTTAGCAATTTTTCTAATTTTTTCATAATTTTCGATTTTCTCCTGGAAAGTTATTCTTTTTTCTGCCATATCATAAGATAGATTGTTCCTTTTGATTAATCTTTCCAATCTTATATCTTTGTTTGCATCTATAAATATTATTTTATCACAAAAAAAATCCAATTTAAAAAGATATAATAATGCACAGTTTATCAAAATAATATTATTACTCGACTGTAGGTTATCCTTTTTTAGAGTATTTAACTTTTGAGTATCTGTTTTTTGATAAAAGATTTGTTCCTTATTTTTTTCGTTAATCTTTATTTTAAGAAGTATATTTCGTAATTGAGCTGATAAGATAGGATGAATAAAGTTATTGTATTTTAATAGGGAATCAAAATCGGAAAACACAAGTTCTGAAAGTTCAGATAAAGATTTAGCCTTAAATGTTTTCATTATCTTATTTAAATTATTCTCAACTAAAAATTTACCAAATTTATCGGCATCGATTGTTAGCTGATTGGTAAATTGATTTATAGTCGAATTTTCATATAATTTTTCAGATAAAATATTTATAAAAATGTCTTTTCCAGATGCTATAGGTCCAGTTATTCCTATAATCATATTATAATTTTGCTTTTTTATTTAAATTACATTAAAAAATATTTAACAAAAGAAAATTTTTTGATGAAACTTTATGATTTATTGATATTTTTAAAAAAAAATTTATAGAAAAGTCTTGCCAATTAAAAAATTCCATAATGAAACATATAAGGTGAATTTATGAACAAAATAATTGGTATAACAGGTGGTTCAGGATCAGGTAAAACAACTATTGTTAGAAAGATCGAAGAAGTAATATCTGATTTTACATTTATTCCACAGGATAATTATTATAAATCTGCCAAAGATCTTTTGGGGGAAGAGGTTGATAATCATAATATTACCAGATTCAACTTTGACCATCCCGATGCATTTGATAATGCACTTTTAATAGAACATTTGAAAAAATTAAAAAACAATGAAATTATAGATATGCCTCAATATGATTTTGTTCATCATAAAAGGTTAGATACAACAACAAAAGTTAAACCTGCTAAACTTATAATATTTGAGGGTATACTGGTTTTTAGTAACAAAGCCGTTCGTAACCTTTTAGACCTAAAAATTTTTGTTGATACTCCTGATGACATTAGATTCATAAGAAGATTGAGAAGAGATATAATTGAAAGAGGAAGAACAGTTGAATCGGTAATTGATCAGTATTTAACAACTGTAAGACCAGGGTACTATGAATTTATTGAACCAACAAAAAGATATGCAGATATAATTATACCAGAAGGCGGTTATAATGCTCAGGCAATAAATGTTTTAGTTGCTTTTATCAACAATATACTTCATTCATAAGTAATGAAAAAAATAAGAAAATTTCAACTTATTCTTTTTGAATGATTGTTTTTTTAAATTAATTCATTTATAAAAAATTCTAAAATTATATTATTTTTTTCTTGTAAAATTATTAAAAGTTATATAATAACTTCAAATAATATTTAGAGCAGATTCTATGAAAGCAATGCTTTTCGAAAAGATTGGTAATCCTCTTAGGTTAGTTGAAGTCGAAAGACCCGAACCAAAGGATGAACAGATCTTAATAAAAGTTTTTGCTTGTGGGGTTTGTAGAACTGAACTTGATCAGATAGAAGGCAGGATTATTCCACCAAAATTACCTGTTGTTTTGGGGCATCAACCGGTTGGGATTGTGGAAAAAGTGGGGGTTGCCTGTAAAAATTTCAAAGTCGGTGATATAGCTGGGGCTACATGGCTTTATTCAAGCTGTGGTATTTGCGAATTTTGCGAAAGTGGTAGAGAAAATTTATGTGAAAACTTTAAAGCGACAGGTTGCCATGAAAATGGAGGATATGCACAGTATTTTGTTATAAGTGAAAAGTATGCAGTAAAATTACCTTTATTTTACAAAGATAAACTAGCAGAAGCCGCACCGCTTTTGTGTGGAGGGGTTGTTGGTTATCGTTCTATAAGACTTGCAAATATTAAAAATGGAGAAAATATAGCAATATGGGGTTTTGGTTCCGCAAATCATCAGGTTTTTCAGGTCATAAAATATCTTTATCCTTCTTCAAAAATATCTGTTCATACAAGAAATAAAGATGAACAGAAGCTCGCAAAAAAACTTGGTGCTGATTTTGTTTATTCCCTGGATGAGAAACCAGAAAATAAAGTAAATAAAGCTATTTACACCATTCCAGTCTGGCCAGCCTTTATTAATGCTCTGGAAAACCTTGATAAAGGTGGAAAATTAGTTGTAAATCTTATTAGAATGCAGGAGAACGATAAAGAGATTTTACTGAATTTAAATTATGAAAGGCATCTATGGATGGAAAAGCAGATTCAAACTGTTGCAAATGTTACAATCCACGATGCAATTGAATTTTTGGAAATCGCAGCAGAAATCCCAATAAAGCCAAATATAGAATATTACAAACTTGAAGATGCAAATAAGGCATTATCTGACTTAAAAGAAGGGAAAATAAAAGGATCTAAGGTCTTGATAATATAATATATTTAGGTATCTAAGGGAGATAATTTATGAAAAAGAAGATAAAGATAAACAATAAATTTTTCATAATAATATTTTTATTAATAATATTTATTTTTAGTTTTTGCTCATGTTTTGTTACCAAAACTGAGAAAAGCGATAAACCAAAAGAACCTTTTACAATATTTAAAGAATCTTTAATAACTGCTAGCAATTCTTCCTATTACCTACATAAAAACAAGTATAATATTTTGATTTTTGAGAAAAAAATTGATCTGAATTTTATGTATAAATTTTTGAAAGATTACTCTAAGAATATTAATCAGTATGTAAATATAAATAAATTCTCACGGAAAAAAATTGAAGATGAACATATTAAAATATTCATATATGAATCACTAGATATGCCCTTTAATAATCAAGATTCAATATTAAAGCTTTTTTTCGATAAAAATTCGATGAGACTTAATGATATAAATATATATTTCAGATTGCAGAAATGGGGAGGGCTTTTTGATGAGCCCGACTTAATTTTTATGAACTGGAATAAGTCAAGATATGAAGATTTAAGTCTAGAATTGAAATTTACTATTTTATTTCATGAATACTTACATTATCTTTTTTATCTTAGATTCAATGACTATAAGTTGAAAAAAATATTTGAAAATCCAGAGAATGCATCTATATCCTATTATTATAGTTTTATTTCAGAAATGTTATCTTACTTTAATGGTGAATGCTTTTTATATTTTTTAAGAAATGAAGATAGTTTCAAATTAACAGAAGATAAAGTCAAAGCTGCTTTAAGAAAAGTAACCGAAAATGTTTCTCTTTCAAGGGCGATTAAAGACCCTATAACAATATCAAAAAATTATGGAAACAATAGTATAGGTGTAGTTTTGTATTTTTTTAATTTTGCAAGGTTTCTTATAAATTACAAAGATCTTGATACATTTGTTAACTTGATGCAATATATATTTAGCGGAGAAAAAACAGATCTCGATCAGATTTTCGAAGATTTTTATGGTGCAAACTTAGAGCAGATCTTTGGTTTATGGAAAATACAATAAATTTAATATTCTTACATAAGATTCATATATTTGATATATAACTTTTCCATCAGATGATTTTACAAATGTGCCAATTTTTTTATATTCATTAAATGTAGATGATACTGTGGGATTCCCCCAGCTTTGAGTTCCTGTATTATAAGTAAATTCTTTATAATCATATTTATTGCAATAGAATGTTATTGTTTTCCCATTATCAAAAAACTCATTTTCAGGGAAAGAGTTAGAAATATAATAATCATAAATATATTTTTGACCATGTGTAATATTATTATTTGCATCTTTTTCAAATTCAATTTTCGTATATGTAATTTTGTTAACAATAAGGAAGTTGTAAATATATGTTTTTTCGAATGAGATATCATCGGGATGTCTTTGCAATTCATTCTTAATATATTCTTTTTCTGAATTTAATAGATAAGCACTATAAAAATTGTTAGTAAAAAAGATAGTGTTTGCCTTCATTAAAGACACAAGTTCACCATCTTCGTTGGTTATATCAAACCATACAAAGTTATTTTCAGGAGTAGAAGGGTCATCACCAAAAAATTGAGAAAAATTTATAGTCATCTCAAATAATTCTTCATTATAGTTATAAGTTCCGCTATAACCAAAAGTTAAAATCCAGCCTTCATTCGAAGTTCCATCAAAATCTAAATCATCAGTACTTCCTTCGTAAGAATATCTATAGTAATACGCTGTCCCATTTGAATTATAGATATACTCTTCATAGTAATTATCAAAAGCATAAGTATATTTAACATCTTCTTCAAAATGACCATCTTTGACTTCAAGCAATATAAACTTAAAATTTGAATAAACCGTATTCAAGCATGAAAAGAAGGATAATAAAAAAATTAAAATTAGAAAAACAAAAAAGAAAATTTTAATTTTCATAAATATCCTCTTAAATATAGTTTAAATTATAATAATAAAGATTTTAATTAATTCAAGAAAAAACATAAATAAAAATATAAATAAAATTAATAAATTATAAACTTATTTAAAGTTTCTTTTTAAAAGTTCAAGCTCCACTTTTGCAGGCAAATCTGATAATTTCGAAAGTGAAAGCCAGATTACATTTGCCTCATCTTTTTTACCTTTTTTTTCAAGTAATATTGCTGCCTGCATTAAAGCAAGGGAAGATTCCTTTATTTTTCCTATTTTTTCATATATTTTGGCAATTTTTTGAAAATCAGAAATTGCGGTATTTAGTTTTTTAAATACATCATCAGGTACCGAACTTGAAACTATAGCACGATTACTTAAAACAATAATATAATATTCATAAAATTGTTGTTTACTTTCAAAATACTTTGCTATATCAAAATTGCTATTTGTAATATTATTTTCAAAGTTTTCCATTATATTGCAGGCTTTATCTAGATATTCATATGCTTTATTTACAAAGACAATTGCTTGCATAGGATTTTTTGCTTTACCACCTTCCATAGCTGTCAATGAACCCTTATAGGCAAGTGCAACTGGATTTTCAGCATCTTTTTTCAATATTTCGTTTACTAAAATTTTGGCAACATCGAATTTTTGGGTTGAAAAAAGTGCATAAAGTCTTTCTGTCGGTTTAGTTGATTTTAGTTTATCCTCTATTTCTTTTTCGAAATCTAATTTGCTTTGCTTTTCTTCTTCTTCGATTTTTTTGGTAAGCTCGTTAATCTTAGCAATGTCTTTATTCTTAGTTTCATCTAATTTTCCAGGTTTATCTTCTTTTAAATATGAAATACCTGGATTAAAGCCATTTACGATTAAAGGAGGAATTATAACAAAACCATCGGAATTAGCATTTTCTTTAGATAAAAGTTGCTTCTGGTCAAATCCAGAAGGGGTAAGCATATCGAAAATTCTTGGACCATTTTCCCATTTTAACCCTCCACCATAGCGAATTGTAGCTTCTTCCTTTATATTAAGCCATCCACCATTTCCATAAGTATCATAAAAACCCGCAAAAACCCAGTGATATGTTTTTCTTCCATCCAAAATTTTCTGTATAAATTTATTATCAAGGGGAATTTGAAAATATATCTTATTTTGTTCCTTTACAAATATTGCGCGAATTTCTTTTCCTTTCTTTAAATCTTTATCTTTATAACCTTTTAAGTCAAATTTTTTGGATATATCATAAGAATAAAAAATAAGTGCTTTATCTAATTTTGTTCCATTTGCAAAAATAGCAATATCCCATGCATTATACTCTGGAAATTCAACATACTCTGCATTTTCAAAATATGTTTTATTGGAACCATCTTCTGCCCCATCTATGTCAATATATATTGCTAGCTGGATATTTGAAAATCCACCTTCATTATTAAGCGGATTTATAAGATTTGAAAATGAGACTGCTATCTGCCATAAAGCAAGAGGATTCGTAAGCCCATTATCTAAAATAGGTCTATATACCTCATAAGAAATTATATCACAGATATTATTATCATTAAAACTTTCGTGTAATGGGTATTGATATGAACCATCGCCATAATCATCCATCGAATCATCGTAGAATTTTGCAATAATCGACCCTCCTGAAATAGCCGGATCGACTCTTATCTTTAAAATTTTGGCAAAAGCTGGTTCTATAGTAGAGGAAGACATGATAAACCAAAATGGCACAGAAAGCACAATTATTAAAGCCAAAATAATGATTATATATTTTTTTAATTGCTTCAAAAAATTTCCTATCAGTTTAAAAACTTTTATTTCCATTTTTATCCTCTTTTATCCTCTTTATTTTTTCTTTTTTCGTTTTTATTTTTTGTTTTTAATCTTTCTTTTTGTTATTTTTGTTCTTTTTTCTTTTTATTCATAATATTTTATATGAAGTATTTTATATGAAAAACTATTGAACTAAAAAAGAACCATGTAGTATTAAATTTATTATTCTTGCAATTGTAGATGAAATAAAACCACCCATAATTATACTTCCTAAAAGCCATCCAGAAAAGATTACAAGACTACTCGATATTTTTTTATTTACCTTAGACGATGAGTAAAAAAAGAAATCATAGCTTATAGCAGAGGAAGGGCAAACCGGTATGCAACTTCCACATTTTGTGCATGTTAAAAGTATTTTACCTTTTTTTTCTTTTATTGATTCTTCATCAATAGACATAGTTGGGCAGGAAGTGTAACACTTTCCACAGGCAATACATTTTGTATTGTCAATTTTTACCCTGAAAAAAGATATTTTATCTAAAAGAGAAGCCAGAGCACCAAAGGGGCAGAAACTCATACATTGAACTCTTTTTTTTGTTAAAAAGGACAAACCTATTACAATAATTGAAAAAATAAGAACACTCATAATAAAAGCAAAGAAACTGCTTGCATTCAAAATCTGCTCGTATTCAGTAATCAATTTCCAGGGGCATAGCCATTGACAAAAAATTACCGAAAAAGTTGCAAGTGAACCAAGTATAACTACAAATAAAATGACGAAATTAAAAAATCTTATTTTTTTAAATTTATCCTCAATTTTTAATATTGGTTTTTTTGCTAAAAGAGAGAATGATTCATCCCAACCACCATAAAAGCAAACCCAGGAGCACCAACCTCTACCGATAGTTAAGATTGATATACATAAAATAACAAGCATTGCATAAAAAGAGGCAAAATGTCCCGTTAATCTTGCTGGAAAAATAAGGATTTTTTCTAATAGATATGGGAAAATTACCATAGGAAAAACAATATGACAGAAAGGGGTTTCATTTAAAAAAACATCTTTATAGCTTAATGCCATGGAGTTTCTTGATTCTATAAGAATTGCTATGAACGTAGGGAAAAAACAAAAAGCACCAACTATAAATAAAAATTTACGCCAATAACTTATTTTACCTGTCTTTTGTAGCATAAAAAAACAAAAAGTAAGATATAAGACAGTTATCCAGCCTGAAATAACTGAAATTCCAGAGGCATTATAAAGCTGGAAAAATGCAAGAAGCAAAAACATCATAAGACTTGAAAATATAGCACCTATAATTGAATTTTTCTTATCTTTATTTTTTAAATTATCATTTAAGTTTTTTAAACCATCGATTTTATTCACATAAATCTCCAATTATTTAAATATTAATTTAATTCATTTTTCAATATTTAATTATTCTGTTCACTTAATACGCCAATATTTATATCTTGTTTGGAGAAATTTCTTGCTCCAAAAACAATTACAATGATGATTATTGCTATCAGATTAAGGATAAGTGAAAAAAGCCCACCAAATCTACTTGAAGTTGCGGGAAAGATAAAATGAGAAAGGTTCCCCATAGTATGGAATATCAAGGCTGTTAAAATACTTCTATTTGTATTGTTATAAATCCATGTAAAAAGGGTTGATAATAATATTGTACCTATGATAAAGGCAGGTATTGGTATATTTTTATAGATTTGCTGATCTTTCATAAAAAATAATGGCAAATGCCAGGTGCCCCAGATTAAGCCAATAATAACACTAGAAATTAGCGAGTTAAACCTTTTTTGAAGCCTATCCAGCGCATAACCTCGCCAGCCAAATTCTTCTGCCAGAGGTCCACCAAGGAAAAATATCATAAAAAATGCGGGGATAATAATATAAGGCTGCTTCAATGCAGTCATTTCAGGAATTTTTTCCCCAAATAATATTGCTAAAAGAAGTGATAGCCCAATAATTGCTGGCATCAAAAGAAAAGTGGGGACAAGCCAGACTTTATTAAATTTTAAATTAAAACCTCTTTTTAGTAACTCCTTGACCCCCTGCCAGTCTTTATTTATAAAAGTAAGGAAAAAAGCAGATAAAGTTGGACCAAAAGGTGCGATATAAAATCTTTTACCTGTAAATATTTCGAGTCCCCAGAAAAGATAAGACCAGAAAAATGCAATAATAAAAAATAGTATTAGATTTTTATCTTCTTTATCAAGTTTTGTTAAAATTTTATTCATCAAACCCTCCTTTTTATTTAGCGAGATAAAAAGTAAATCAACCCTTCGAATATTGAAAAATAGATTCCAAGAATTATCATTGTCCAGCGAGAAATAAACTGGAAAATGTTTATATAAGATTTATCTTTAATTTTATCTAAAAATCCCGCTAAAAGAAGAGGCAAAAGAAAAGTGGTTGTTCCTAAAAAGAATAAAATAAAATAAATTGCACCACCTAAAATTGATGAAAAAAGGTTTGGCGATTGAGTTTGAAATCCAAAAACTCTTGTTGCCGCAGCTAAAAATGGAGGGCAAAGATTAAGACCTGCCAAAAAACCTATAAAAAATGAAGAAACTTTATTATGGGTTATAAGTTTTGTTTTTTTGCATAGCTTTATATCGGGAAATTCAAGTTTTAATCCATTTAATATGAGTAAAATTCCAGCCAATATCCAGGAAATTCTTCTTAGATAAATTTCAAATTCTGGTGGTATGTATTTTAAGGCATAATACCCAAGAATTCCTATAATAATACCAACTAAAATATAAGATATAAATCTTCCAAAAGTAAAAAATAAAAATTTTCTGTTATTTTGCCTAAAGTCTTCGATTTTCGATGTCAGATATGGCAGAAAAATAGGATAGCAAGCCATTATGCAGGATGTCCCTGTCGATAAGCCAAGGAAAAAACCTTCTAGTATTTTCATCTTTCAACTCCTATTATGTTTATTCAATATTTATATTGTTTATTTAATAATTTGAATTTTTTAATTAATTTAATAAAATTGCTAATTTTAATAATTTAACTAACTTTATAAATAATTATTTTATATTATTTTTTTATTATTCAAATTGCGTTTATTTTAGTCTTCAAGTTTTGCAAGTAATTGGAGGGCAGTCTTTGCGTATTTAGAATCGGGTGCTTCTTTTATGACCTGCTTTAGTGCTGCTATTGCTTCGCTTATTTTTTTTTGAAATAATTTTAATTTCCCTAAAAGAAGATAATATTGAGCTTTTTGTAGGCGACTAAAAGAATTAAGGTTAGTTGCCAAAAAATTTAAATCTTCTTCTACTACTTTTGATCTATTAAAAGGTGTAGTTTCGGTTATTTGCATACCATTTTCTGCCCTTAAAAAACGGATTGTAATGTTTGTTGGGTCAGCTTTTATAGCCTTATCTAGAAGTTCAAACCCTTCATTTAGTTTTGTTGCTGCCCCCATGAAATCTTTCTTTTTAGAAAGTGTGTTTGCAACTAAGGTTATGGCACTTCCTTTGTAAGCCATTGCAACTGAGGCAAATTTACTACCTTTATATTTTTCTATCCACTCTATAGATAATTTTGAATATTTTTCACTATCTATAAGGGCAAGGTTATGGTAAGCAATCCCGACAAAAAGCGGAGCATTTTCATCATTTTCTTTTTGCCATTTTTCTACTACCAAAAGTAGCTGATTTTCATCATCTGTGTCTATTATGCTTGATAAAATAGAATCTGCACTTTGAGCAAAAGTTAAGATGGAATTAATTTGTAAAAGCATAAATAAAGAAAAGAAAAAAATAAGAGATAAAGAAAATTTTGTGCATACGATTAATAAATTTCTCATACTATCCTCCAAATTTTAATCTTATTAATTTTTTAGCCTTTTTTCGAATGTTACTTATAAATATCCTTTAATCTTTTATGTTCATGTTTTTTATCATGTTTTTATTTAAAACCCTTTTCCATAAAACAGAACAAAAGAGCCAACACCACTTGAGTTTATCCCATAGGTAAGCGTAAAATATACATTTACAGGTATTGCAAAACCAAAACGGATGCCGATTCCTATCGCGTTTAATAGATAAAAACTATTGCCAAAAATCGAGTTTTCGATGTAAGAAACATCATTTTCATGGTAAGTTGAAGGTAAATCCGAAGGGTTTTTATGCAAGAACTTACAGAAAGCAAAATCATCAAATATAAAAATCGAAAATACAAAATTAAAAACCCCTCCAAGTGGGATTAAAAATTCGGGGCTTCTTATTTCAAAGTTTGTTACAAGTAGTATATCGGGGAAAGATTGAGTCTTGGATACAGGTGCTCTTACGAATGGATTTTCAGAATATGAAAGGTTGTAAGAATTAAAATAGTCCAGGATTTTACTTGTATAAAAAAATTGGGTATAAAAACCTGCTGAAAGATACTTTGTTTCAAGCATTAAAAGTTTACCAAAATTTATAAGGTATATAATATTGTCAAAACTATTTGAAATATTTTCATTTTGATTCGTAATATTTAAGTAATAAATGATTGATGGATTGATAAAGATTTTTCCTCTAAAATAGAAATCAGATTTGTTTTCTTTACTTAAAAAATAGTAATAATTATATTCAAATTTTAGGCTTTCTTTGATTGTTAAGATTTGCCCATCTATAAAAAAACCTTCAAAATCATCTAATACATTTGAATCCTGATATTCTAAAAAAGAAATAAGACTTAAACTAAAATATGGCTTAAACCTATAACCAATCGTAAGTTCAAAGTCCATTTTATCGAAGCTAATGTCAGAAAAGCCATATCCATTTTGGTAAAAAAGACTTGCAGCAAAGATAAAGTTTGAATTAAATAAAAGCTGATCGTAGTATTTAATGCCATCAAGATTGTATCCCAAAGCTACCATGTAGCCTTTCCTAAGGCCAAAAAGATTGTCTTTGCCAAAAATACCAAAAATTGAGCCACCACCAAATCTAAGTAAAAATCCTTCTGTAACTTCTATGATAATATTAGCATAGTTTTCACCCTTTGAAGATTCGACAGAGTAAGCTGAAGCAGTAAAGAAATAACCGCTATTTATAAGGTTTTTTTCTATATTAAAAAGTTTTTGCTCTAAAATCTTTGATTCAATGCTTTCTTGAGGTTTGATATCGATAAATGATATTATTGTCGAGGGTGCTGTAAAATTATTCTCGTTTTTTATAGGGATATTTTCAGAGTTTTCCCACTCATAAAGCTGCCCATCGATAATTATCTTTATTTTGTTTATAATAAGGGTTTTGCCTTCACTTGCAAAAATAGTAGTATTAATAAAAGGAAAGGGAAAATAGGATAAAAGTATATAGGATAAAAGTATTAAAATAAATATAAAAAGTAAATAAAATAAAAAAAATACAAATTGGGTATTGAAAATATTTAATATTTTTTTCATAATAAAACCTTTTTGCCCTGATTATCCCTATAACTAATTACTCTGATAACTCGATTTATGAAGTTTTGTATCGAGATTTTGGTTGATTTTAAGATAAAAATTTGTCGGGAAAATGGTTGATAAAATAGGTTTTATATCTGATTTTACTTGACATTAACGGGAAAAATATTACAAAAATAGAGTCTTATTGCTCAAAAATATTTGAAATATTATTTTAGGTATAATTTTAAGGAAGGATTTATGAAGGTTAAAATTTTAGTTTTTTGCTTAATTTTAGCTTTTATTTTTCTTGTATCCTGTGGAATAGGGTTTTCCTGCGATCTTTATGTAAAAGATATAGTTGATATTTCTTTTGGTGTGAATGATATTTTATATACAGATGCCATGTTTGCCATTCAGATTAGCGAAGAAAATGAAAAACTTGAAGATTTTGTTAGACAAAATTTCAGGGATGTTCAGAATCTAAGAGTAGAAGAAGATGAAGATTACAATATGTATCTTGTCTTTGATAGTAAAGTCCCAGTTGTTTCTCTGGATAATATCAGTAAACTTGAAGATAAAGACTTATTTGCAATAGTTACTCAAAAAATTATAAATGAATCGATTGAAAAGGAAGTTCAATTTGGCCTTTTTATGAACAAAGACAAATTTGCGGATATTCAAAACTACATAGAAGAAGAGTTTTATAGCACAATTTCTATGTCTGATTTGCATTTATTTATTGATTTATATAATAATTTTTTACCTAATTTAAAAATTTCGTTAAATGCCATCTATGTTAACGATGAGCCAATAATTTATCCAAAAGATTTTGTATTAAAAAAAGATGAAAAAATGGAATTAAAACTATCTGATGTAATTAAAGATTATATTTACAAAAATGATTATCTTTTGTTTGCCAAACTGTTGTTTTAATTATATTCTATGATGAAGTAAAATGATGAAATGAATTTTGGAAAAAACGAATTAATCCCGACAAAGGTGGATATTGGGAAATACTAAAAAAATGAGAAAAGGTGCTAACTGGGAAAAATTAATTAATCTTGTTATTGTCACTTCTGATTCAAAACTTCAAAATCTTTTTCTAAAGATAAATGATAAGGAGCTTGCCATTTTGTATGATATTGGCGATGAAAGGCTGAACTATAAGATAAGAACTTTGACGGGCAAGGTGAAATATGATAGAATTTTACAAGAGTTAAAGGTGCTAAAACATCAATTTGTCCCAAGAAGGACCTTTGATTTTCTTGTTCTTCGTTTGATAGAAATCCTTGAGCAAAAGGATGATTATAAAAAATCTTCGATTTATTTGAAGCCGAAGGAGTAGGGGGAGATATGGAAATTAATCAACTTGAATCTTGGCTATGGGAAGCAGCTTGCATTATAAGAGGTGAAGTCGATGCTCCAAAATATAAAGATTATATTTTGCCACTTATTTTTATTAAGCGCCTTTCTGATGTTTTTAATGATGAAGTTGAAAAATTGGTTCAAGAATATGGCGAAAGGAATATTGTTGAAGAAATTATAAATGGTGAACATTCACTTGTAAGATTTTATATACCAGAAAAAGCAAGATGGGAAAATATTTCTAAACAGACTACAAAAGTTGGGGAATATCTTACAGATTGTGTAAGACAAATCTCAAGACATAATCCAAAACTTCAAGGTGTAATTGATTTTGTTGATTTTAATGCAACAGCAGGTGGGCAAAGAATAATAAGTGATGATAGTTTGAAACAACTTATTGATATTTTGGGTAGGCATAAACTTGGGCTTAAAGATGTTGAACCAGATATTTTAGGTCGAGCCTATGAATATCTTTTAAGAAAATTTGCTGAAGGTTCAGGGCAGTCAGCAGGGGAGTTTTACACACCAAAAGAAGTAGCCATAATTATGAGCTATATTATGGACCCAAAGCCAGGAGAGCAAATTTATGACCCATGTGCTGGTTCAGGTGGACTTTTAATAAAATGTCATTTAAGATTTCGTGAAAAATATGATAATGATCCTAAAATTGCTCCATTAAAATTTTTTGGGCAAGAAATCTTGCATACAACATATGCCATGGCAAAGATGAATGTTTTTATCCATGATATGGAGGCTGAGATTGCACTTGGAAACACTATGGAAAATCCAGCATTTTTGAATGCTGATGGTTCTTTAAAAAAGTTTAATATTGTTGTTGCAAATCCAATGTGGAATCAAAAATTTTCAGAATCAGTTTATGAAAAAGACCCATATAAAAGATTTGGTTATGGCTATCCACCTGAAAGCTCTGCTGATTGGGGTTGGATACAGCATATGTACTCGAGTCTTAAAGAAAATGGTCGAATGGCTGTAGTTATTGATACTGGTGCAGTTTCAAGAGGAAGTGGAGTAACTGGTAAAAATCGTGAAAGAGATATAAGGAAACAATTTGTAGATAATGACCTTGTAGAAGCCGTGATTTTGCTACCCGAAAACCTTTTTTATAATACAACGGCTCCTGGAGTAATAATAGTAATAAATAAAAGTAAATCTCAGATAGAAAATCGAAAATCTAAAATTTTGCTTATAAATATTTCAGATTTATATGAAAAAGGAAGACCTAAAAACTATTTACCAGATAGTACTATTCAAAAAGTTCATGAAATTTATACAAACTGGAAGGAAGAAGAAGGTATAAGTAAAATAATAACAATAGATGAAGCAATAAGAAATGACTATAATTTAAGTCCATCTAGATATGTGGCAAAAAATAATCAGGAAGAGGTATTGCCACTAGATGAAGCCATGGTTGAATTGGAAGAGGCTGAAGAAGAAAGGAAAAAAGCAGATGAAAAATTATGGGAGATATTGAAAAGTTTTAGAGTTGAGAGTTAAGGAATTAGAGAGTTCATAGAGTTGATTGAATTGATAGAGTTTGTCGAGTTTATAGAGTTCATAGAGTTAAATATTTGAGAGTTATACATGAAATTAAGAGAGGAAAAACACTATGAATTTTGATTTTACCTAGAAATACAATTTTCAACAAAGAGACTGGAGAGTGAAATAATGTAAGAGGAGAAAAATGGAAAATCATAAAATTGAATATAAAGAAATGTGGAAAGATGAGTACTTAAAAACTGTTGCTTCATTTGCGAACTCTGAAGGGGGAGAGTTAATTATAGGCATCAATGATAAAGGTAATGCTGTTGGTGTTAATAATCCTAAAAAATTAATGGAATATTTGCCTAATAAAATCAAAAATAAGTTGTTTATTACTCCTTCTAGTACTATGGAAGAACAAGAAGGGAAAAAACTGATTCGCATAAAAATAGACGCTACTGATTTTCCAATATTTTACGAAGGTAGAATATATATAAGGACGGGCAATACGACGCAGGAAATAACTGGTACTGAATTGAGTTCATTTCTTTTGCATAAGTCTGGGAAATCATGGGATAGTATTCTTACAGATGCTAAAATTAGCGACCTTGACGAAGAAACCATAAAAACTTTTATAAATATTTCAAAACAAAGATTACCATTTATAGAAAGCTCTAATTTAGAGACAATTCTTAATAATCTTGATTTGATTAAAGATGGCAAGATAACTCGAGCAGGATTGCTTCTTTTTGGTAAAAAACCACAATCTTATTTCATGTCTGCCTACGTGAGAGGAGGAAGGTTTAAAGGACCGACAACCATTATCGATAGTAAGGAGTTTTATGGAAATCTCTTTCAACAGCTTAATGATACAATGGATTTTGTAAAAAGACATATCAATGTCAAATTTGACATTAATGTTAGAGATTTGACTTTGCAAGATCTTTCCCGAAAAGATGTGTGGGAATACCCTCTGGATGCTATAAGAGAAGCAATTATTAATGCAATTATTCACCGCGATTACAACGATTATTCTTGGGTAGAAGTACGAATTTACGATGATAAAATATGGATTAATAATCCAGGGAAATTATTGCCACCTCTTACCATCGAAGACCTAAAAATTCCTAATCATCAGACGAAACCAAGAAATCCGCTTATTGCAAAAGTTTTCTATTTTGCCGGCTTAATTGAAAGCTGGGGAACAGGAACGAGTAAAATCATCAACTTATGCAAAGAAGCAGGTCTGCCTGAACCGGTATTCGAAGACCGTCAAGCTGGAATAGGAAGCTTTACAATTGTTTTTAATAAAGATATTTATACAGAGGAAAACTTAAGAAAAATGGGGTTGAATGAGAGACAGATAAAAGCAGTTATGTATGCAAAAGAAAAAGGAAAGATTACAAATAAAGAATATCAGGAGATAAATAAATGTCATAGGAACACTTCAACTGCTGAGCTAAAAGATCTTGTATTAAAAGGTATCCTAAAAGAAAGTGGCAAAAAAGGTGCGGGTTCATATTATGAAATTGCATAAATATTGCACAAAATGCACATTAATTGCACAATGTTTGCACAATTTAAATTAATTTTTATTAATAATAATTTTTGAAAATGTAAAAAGCATATAATAAAAATTAATTAAAATTTGTTATTAATTTATATAATTTGGCAATTACTTGGCATTTTTTTGGCGATTATTTGGTCAGTATGAAAAAAAGTTTAGAGAGTTAGAAAGTTCATAGAGTTGAAAGAGTTATATAGTTGAGAGTTATACATGAAATTAAGAGAGGAAAAATATTATGGGTTTTGAGTTTTATACAGAAAATAACTTCCAACAAACCTACCTCGGCCCCTTGCCAGCAGATAGGAATTTTGAGATTTGTGATTTGCGATTTGAGATTTTAAATTATATAAATTAAGAGGGTTATATGGATAAATATAAAATGAAAGAAAGAACAAAAATATTAGCTTTAGAGATTATTCGTATGACTGAAACATTTCCTAAAAATACAGCTTCGTTTGTTATTGATAAGCAAATTATAAGATCTGCAACATCAGTGGCAGCAAATTATAGAAGTCTTACCCGAGCAAAATCAAAGGCCGATTTTATAAATAAATTATGTATTATAGAAGAAGAAGCAGATGAAACTTTATTTTGGCTTGAATTGATTAAAGAACTAAAATATGCAAATAATGATAAAATTGAAGTCTTATATAAAGAATTAAATGAAATTTTATCTATTATTGTATCAGCTAAGAAAACAATGAAAAGAAAAAATAATTTATAATTAAAGGAACACTATGAATTATAATATTTCACTTAATATTAATAAGTACCCTGAAAACTGGACAATAAAAAGATTTGAAGAAATCGCAGAATTTTATTTAGGGAAAACGCCCCCTCGTAATATAAAATCATATTGGGATGAAAAATTTTTTCCCTGGGTTAGTATCTCTGATATGATAGATTTTGGTAAAATATATTCAACAAAAGAACTTATATCTAAAAAAGCATACCAAGAAATCTTTAAAGGTAAATTTTCTCCTAAAGAAACCTTATTAATGAGTTTTAAGTTAACTATCGGAAGAACAAGTATTTTAAAGATAGAGGCTTTTCATAATGAAGCAATAGTATCAATTTATCCTAATGAGAAAATTGTTGATAAATATTTTCTATTTTACTATCTACCCATAATAAATTATAATCAATATTTTGATAAAGCTATAAAAGGTAATACATTAAACAAATCGAAAATCGCAAATCTAGAAATCGCAATTCCTCCTCTTCCCGAGCAGCAAGCCATTGCCGAAGTTTTACAAACAATACAAGAAGCCAAAGAGAAAACCGAATTAGTCATAAAAGCCACTCGTGAACTCAAAAAATCAATGATGAAGCATCTGTTTACATATGGAGTTGCGAATTTCGATTTTCGATTGACGAATGAAAGTAATTCAAACGAAATCAATTCGCAAATCTTAAATCGCCAATCGCAAATAAAATTAAAGGACACCGAAATCGGACCCATACCAGAACACTGGAAGGTGGTAAAGTTGGGGGAGGTGGCGGAGAAAATTTTTGGGGGAGGAACTCCATCTACAAAAAATCATGAATTTTGGGGAGGGCATATACCATGGACAACCTCATCTATTATTAAAGAAGATGAAATAGTTTTAACTAATTTTCAAAGAACCATTACAGAAAAAGGATTAAAAAATTCATCTACAAATATTGCTCCTAAAGGAAGTTTACTTTTGGGCACACGTGTAGGAGTCGGAAAATCAATAATAACTAATTTTGATATAGCAATTAACCAAGATTTAACTGCAGTTGTATTGAAAGAAAAAATTACTAATGCTTATTTCTTAGCTTATTTATTTAAATCTTACTATTATAAGTCATGGTTTGAAGGCAACAAAAGAGGTGCTACCATTAAAGGAATACCAAGAGAGGATTTAATAAATCTACCCATCCCTCTCCCTCCCCTCTCCGAACAACAAGCCATAGCCAATATTCTTCAAGCTATCGATGATAAAATCCAGAAAGAAGAGGCAAAGAAAAAAGCAATTGAAAATTTATTTAAATCTATGCTCAATAATTTGATGAGTGGGAGGTTAAGAGTTAGAATATTAAATGGAGGAAAAAATGACACAAATTGATCATACAAAAGAAAATGTCCTTTATGTATCGAATGAAGAAATAAATATTTTATCTGAAGAATACAAAAGTAATGGCCAAATTGACTATAAGAAAATTCGTAAAAAAGTAGAACCCTGGTTTACAGCACTTTTCCAAAGCGAACATCTTTCATTACTGGTTGGTTCAGGTTTGTCTATTGCTTTGGGGGATAAATATTCTACCTTAATGAAAAGATTTGAATTTCAAAATGAGAAGCATAAAAAAATAATTCAAAATAAAGCAAATGAAGAGGCAAAAATTTTAGGTAGAGGAGAAGCTAATTTTGAAGATGATTTAAGGGTTGCTTTAAAATTGCTTGATGGATATAACATATTAAACCAATCTCGAAATGTACAGTATCTAAAGAATGAGATTAATAAGAAAATGATTGAATTTATAGGTCAAATTCTTCATAATGAAAAGGCATTTTTAGAATCAAATAGTAAGTCATCAGATAATAAAGAAAAACAAAATAACGGTGAGAATTCACCTAGTTTATTACTTCTTAAAAATTTTTTATTAAGTTTTGGAAGTAGAACAGCAACACGTGAAAGATTGGATATTTTTACCACAAATTACGATAGGTTTATAGAATTTGGCCTTGATGAAGCCGGTTTTTTAACACTTGATAGATTTATTGGAAAGTTAAATCCAACAATGAGATTTCAAAGAATGGACCTTGATTATCATTATAATCCGCCTGGAATTAGAGGTGAACCAAGATATGTTGAAGGTGTAGTTAAGTATACAAAACTACATGGATCTATAGACTGGAAATTTTCTGGAGATAAAATAGTTAAAATTCCTCTCCCTTTTGGTTCAAATATTGAAAAATTTAAAGAATATTTTGAAGATGTTTTTGACAGTGTGGTTATATTTCCAAATTCATCAAAAGCTTACGAAACTTCTTTTTTCCCTTATTCTGAACTATTTAGAGATTTTTCTTCTGCTGTTTGTCGCCCTAATTCAGTTCTGGTAACATACGGATATAGTTTTGGAGATTCACATATAAATCGGATTATTATTGATATGTTAACAATACCCTCTACACATCTTGTTATTATTTCATACGATGATGCTTCAGAGAGGATTAGCAAATTCAAAGGACAGTGCAATGAGTCTCAGCTTACATTGTTAGTTGGGAAAGAATTAGGGGACTTTGAAAAACTTGTTAATTACTACCTACCCAAACCTGCAATTGATAGAATATCAGAAAGAGAAAGAAGAATATTAGAAAAAAGAAACATTACTGATAAAGATGAAAATAAAGAAGTATTACGTGATTATTAAAATTGGAAGGGGTTATGAAGAATTATGATGAAATAAGGAATACTATTATTGGAACAGTAGAGTATGTTTCTCCAAAAGAAATCAAAGTTCTACTTGATATTGAAGCACCTTCTAATACTTCTCTAAATTCTGGAAATCCTCAATTATTCCCTCGTGTCAACGGATTTCTTTTAATCCCAAATGAATTAGGTGCTATTATCGGAATGATAACCTGGATTGGCATTGAGTATTCAACCTATCCTAAAAGAAAGGGTTATAAAGATTTCGATATAATTGATTTACCATATCCTTTACGAAAATTATCCCTTTCACCAATTGGTATTCTGAAAGCGAGTATTGATGGATATGAGATAGAGCGAGGTGTTACTAATTTTCCCTCTGTGGGTGATATTGTAATCATACCTTCTAAAGAACAACTACAAACCATAGTTCAAAACAAAGATGTAAACGCAAGACTAAAAATTGGAACTTCTCCACTCGCTGCTAATGCTCCTATCTTTGTTGATCCTGATAAATTATTTGGACGACATCTAGCCATTTTAGGTAATACTGGTAGTGGTAAATCTTGCACAGTGGCTGGATTAATCAGATGGTCAATTGAATCTGCAACTAACGAAATAAAATCTCAAAAGAATAACAATCAAAATGCCAATATGAGATTTATAATATTAGATCCGAATGGTGAATATAATGAGTGTTTCGATGGACTTGCAAATGTAAAAAAATATACAGTAAAAATAAGAAACGATGAAAATGTAGAGCAATTAAAGGTCCCAAGCTGGATGTGGAATAGCTGGGAGTGGGCTTCTATAGCTCAAGCAAGTGCTAAAACACAAAGGCCTATTTTAAGGAGAGCGTTGAGGGAGATTAAAAACGCTCGGGTAACAGTTAATACAGAAAATAATTCATTGTTCAAAAATTTTATCACAAGTTTAAAGGTTAGTCTAATAAATTTTCAAAAAGATGCTGCCAAGCTTTCTCAATTTCCTGGAAAACAGAATTATGGAGAATTTCTTGAAGGAATTAAGAAATCATTAGATGATGAAAAGTTTAATTCATTAGAAAATAATCTTGAAAACGTGAAAAGTAATTTAAAATCAAGTATTGAGAATTTATTAAATTCAAATCCTAAAAATAATCAAGGTTATTTTCCTTCCTTTTCAGTACAAGATGTTACAACTTTGATTTCTATAATTTCAAACGCAGAATCCACTATTGGGAAGTTAGAACCTTACACAGGGCCGGATGAGGATTCCCCAGTATTTTTTAAAAATGAGGATTTCTTAAGTCACATAGAAAGATTAGCGCAGGAAGCTAATCAACAACAATATCTTGATTTTTTTATGATGAGAGTTAGAAGTTTGTTTACTGATGCTCGCATTGCTTCTGTAATTAATACAGAAATGGAAGAAAAAATTCCATTAGAGCAGTGGTTATCAAATTACATTGGTGATAATAAAAACAATCCCTTTATTACTATAATAGATCTGTCCTTGCTCCCCTTAGAAATATTATATCTTACAGTTGCGGTCTTTGCCAGAATTGTGTTTGAAGCACACCATCGTTATAAGAAAGATTATGGAGAAGTATTACCAACTGTGTTAGTTGCTGATGAGGCACATAATTTGATAAAACGATATGAAACTGATGATGAAAACGTTTCTTCTCAAAAACTTTGTACCCAGATATTTGAAAAAATAGCAAAAGAGGGAAGAAAATTCGGACTTGGCTTATTACTTGCTTCTCAAAGGCCATCTGAATTATCTCAAACTGTATTATCACAATGCAATACGTTTATTCTCCATAGAATTGTTAGTGATAAGGATCAGGAAATGGTTAAAAAATTAGTGCCAGATACAATGAGTGGTATATTAAATGAATTATCTATACTACCCTCCAGAAAAGCCATTATTTTAGGGTGGGCTATACCTATACCTACGATTGTGGAGATAAGTGAATTACCTGAAAAATACAGGCCAAAATCAAAAGATCCGGAATTCTGGGATATTTGGACAAATAAAAAAGAGAGAAATATTGATTGGAAAAAAATAGTAGATGATTGGCAGGAAAAAAAATCTAGAAACTCAAACACTCAAAATAGCGAATGAGGACTTGTTATGAAATATGATGAACAAGACATGGTTCAAGATCCAATTATAAACTATGTATGTGAATCTCAAGCCGAATATAATACTTCTTTTTATCTTGGTTGGATTTATATTGAAAAAGATCAAATTAATGAATATAGACAAAATCTTTCTACTCCAATTCTTGATAAAATATTTTTAAAAAAGATAAAAGAATTAAATCCTTTTCTTTTAGATGAAGAGTCTTACGAAGTTTTAAAACAACTTGAAAATGCTCGACCCGATATAGAAGGAAATTTTACAATCTGGCAATTTCTGAAAGGCTTAAAAAGTATATATATTCAGAGGGAAAAGCGAAATCGAGATATCTGCCTTATTGATACTAAAAATATTGATAATAATTATTTTCATGTGACAAAGGAATTTGAATTCACAAACGGTGTGGAAAAAATTAGGCAAGATATTGTTTTTTTTATTAATGGCATTCCAGTAATATTTGTAGAATCAAAGGCACCACATAAACAACAAGGTATGGATGCTGCTTTAGAGCAGATAAAAAGATATCATCGACAATGTCCTGAACTTTTGGCAATAGAGCAATCTTTTGTCATTACTCATCTTATAAAATTTCTCTATGGTGCAACATGGAATATTAGTAGTAAAAACCTATATAACTGGAAAGAAGAAAATCAAGGGGATTTTGAAAGATTAGTAAAATCTTTTTTTAGTAAAGAAAGAGTTGTTAAACTTATTACTGATTATGTTCTTTTCACAAAAAAAGATGACCAACTTCAAAAAGTCATTCTTAGACCTCATCAGATGAGGGCTATTGAAAAGATAGTAACAAGAGCAGAAGAAAAACAAAAAAAGAGAGGTCTTATTTGGCATACACAGGGTTCAGGTAAGACATATACTATGATTGTTGCTGCAAAAAAACTTATAGAAAATCCTATTTTTGAAAATCCAACAGTTATATTAATTGTCGATAGAAATGAACTTGAAAGCCAACTATTTGGAAATATTAGTGCAGTCGGAATAGAGCATGTTGAGGTTGCTCAGAGTAAAGAGCACTTAAAAAGAATTTTAAGCCAAGATAAAAGAGGGCTTATAGTTTCAATGATTCATAAATTTGAAGGAATTGATGCAAATATAAATACTCGAGATAATATTTTTGTTCTTATTGATGAAGCCCATAGGACTACCTCAGGAAATCTAGGAAATTACCTTATGGGAGCTTTGCCAAATGCCACATATATTGGTTTTACAGGAACACCTATCGATAAAACTTCCTATGGCCAAGGTACTTTTATAATTTTTGGAAAAGATGATCCACCCCATGGATATTTGGATAAATACAGCATTGCAGAGTCTATTGAAGAAGGAGCAACAGTTCCGCTTCATTATGCCCTTGCACCAAATGAATTTAATATTGATAAGGATATTTTAGAAAAGGAGTTTTTTAGCCTTACAGAAGCAGAAGGTTTAAGTGATATAGAAACTTTGAATACAATTTTAGAAAAATCTGTTAACTTAAAAAATGCTATTAAAAGTAGAAATAGAATAGAAAAAACATCGCAGTATATAGCAAAACATTACAAAGAATATGTTGAACCCCTTGGCTACAAGGCTTTTGTTGTTGCTGTTGATAGAGAAGCATGTGCAATATATAAAGATGAACTTGATAAACATCTTCCAAAAGATTATTCAAAAGTGATTTATAGTTCTTCCCAAAATGATTCTGAAGTTATGAGTCAATATTATCTTACTGAAGAAGAGGAAAAAAGAATAAGAAATGATTTCAAAGATCCTGAGAAGATGCCAAAAATACTTATAGTTACCAATAAACTTTTAACTGGTTTCGATGCACCTATTTTGTATTGTATGTATCTTGATAAACCAATGCGAGACCATGTCCTACTACAAACCATAGCCCGAGTAAATCGTCCTTATGAAGATAAAGAAGGAAAAAAAAAGCCTGCAGGATTTATCGTAGATTTTATAGGTATATTTAGCAACCTTAAAAAGGCTTTAGCTTTTGATTCTGCCGATATTGAAGGGATTGTAAGAGATATAGAAAAATTGAAGGAGCAATTTAAAAATTTAATTGAATTGAATCTAATAGAGCATAATGATTTAAAGGATTTTTTCAAGAAATTAAATGAAATAAATAAAGCAGATAAAAAAATAGAATGGATTTTGCAATATTTTTATGAAGAAGAAAAAAGAAAAGAGTTTTATAAATATTATAAAGAATTGTCTGATATATATAACATCCTTTCTCCAGATCAGTTTTTAAGCCAATTTATAAAGAAATTTGATGAATTAACAAGAATATATAAGATAATTCGAGAAGCTTATGACCCTTCCATTAAAATAGAAAAAGATATTACTGAAAAAATAAAAAAACTTATACAGGAAAATGTTAATCAAAGTGACATAAAAGATGCTCTTGATATATATGAGATAAATGAAAATACTTTGAAAAAACTTGAAGAAAGTGGTATATCGAATGAAGAAAAAGTTTTTAATTTAGCGAAAAGTATAAGAGTACTTGCAGAAAAAGAAGAATCAATAAAACCAATTCTTATCTCAATATCAGAAAGAACAGAAAATCTTATACAATTTTATAAAGAAAGACAAAAAAGTACAGAAGAAACATTAAAAGAATTGCAGGCTTTTATAGAAGAGATAAATAAAGCTAGAAGAGAACAAGCTGATACAGGTTTAGATACTGATACTTTTACAATATATTGGATTTTGCAAAAAGAAAGCATTTCAAATGCAAGCAATATTTCGAAAGAGTTAAAGGCTATTTTAGAAAAATATCCGCATTGGAAAAAAAGTGACGAACACGAAAGAAACATGAAAAAAGGGTTTATAAAGATATTATTGGCAAAATTTAAAGAACCAAAAAAGGTAATTGAAATGACCAATAAGATTTTGTATTACTTAAAAGGCTAAAGCAATGAATCGACAAGATTTTAAGTTATATGTTTTCAATTGGGCTGAAAAAATTGGGGTTTCTGACAAAATATCTTCTATTCATTTTAGAAAATTAAAATCAAAAATTGCAAGCTGCTCATCAAAAGGAAGATTAACATTTGATTATTTAATACTTGAAAAGGATAAGACACAAATCGATGAAATAATCGTCCATGAACTTTTACATCTAAGATACAAAAACCATAGCTTAATCTTCAAAAAAATGCTGAATTATTATTTGAAGCAATAAATAAAAAGCTATTAATTGTTCAAAAAGAAAATTTTTCAATTTTTTGTTCACTATAATAAACAAAACTTTAAACTTTTGTTCACTATAATATTAAATAATTAACAAAAATTTTATTTTTCTAAACTATGTATTTTGCAATAATTTTGTAGTTTTTTTAATCTTATATCGCCATCATCATATTTTATTACCTCACTTTTTCCTAATTTAGAAACTTTTAAAAGCTAATTTATCTTTTTTTTCTGTTTGAAATAATCTTATAAACTTTTATTAAATAATTTTTCAAATAACATCGGTTTAATATTATTTTCAAATGTGCATATTTAGTTTAATAATATTAATGATTATAAAATTTTTTCTATTATATATTTGTATTATTAGAATTTCATCTTATAAATAGTAAAAGCAGAGATAATTTAAGAAGGTGTTATGCTCAAAAAAATTTATATAATATTTTGTTTTTTATGTTTAATTTTTATCATATTAAATTTAAACTCTTTCAATATTAATCCAATTAATAAAAAAGCACCTTTTATTTTACCTTATAAAACTATTGGAGATTCAAATCAGAATATTTATGTCATAGATGATTCGAAAAGAAGAGTCTTGAAAATAGATGAAGATAAAAATTTAAATTTTATAATTAAGGGTGGTTCTCGAGAAGAAAAAAAGTTTTACTATGCAGAAGATATTGCAACAGATAACATGGGCAATATTTATTTAGTAAATAGAGTTCCAGACACCGGTGGATTTTATACTATATCCGAAGAAATTATTAAGTTTTCAAAAACAGGTAAATTTAAAAGCTGCATTTATAAAAAAGAATATACTGAAAAAGATATACATCTTATTCAAAGAGGGAAAATAATTAATCTATATTATATAGAAAATAAAGTGAAGTGGTTTATTTTAGAAGATGAATCCATTATTGAAATGACTTATGATATTATCAAAAATAAATTGGAAGATGAAATAATTATACCTTTTCAATATGCTTCAATTCTTGTTTACAATATCCTTGATTATAGTGAAAAAGAAAGGTTAATTATAACAAAGAAAGGAGAAATCTTACTTTATAATATTGATAATAAAGAAATTACAAACTATTTTCAAGGTGAAGTATTAAAATCTCCTTATGATTTATCTAAAGATATCAAAAATAATATTTATCTTTCAGATATCTTGAATAAAAAAATATATCAGATAAAAGACGGGACAATCAAAGAGATATTATCAAGTAAAGATACACAAATAGACGGAATTTTTTATGAGATTTACATTAATCCTGATAATACAAGTATTTTATATACTCAGGTAAATGAATTTATAGTTAAACTAAATCTCGATACAAATAAAATTGAGATGTTTGGTGATTTTAATTTTAAAACTTCTCAACTAATATTAGCATCTATATTCTGGCTATTTTCAGTTTTCTTAATAATAAATGTTATTGTGTTCATAATAAATTTATTGAATAAGTTAATAAAAAAGAATTCTAAATTGTTTTACAATATTTTAATAATAGTAATTGTAATCTCCTTATCGACTTTTTTTATTGCTAAATTGATGTTACAGAATTTTGATAAAAGATATATTTCTGCTACTGAACAAAAATGCTCATTGATGGTTCAACTGATATCTAAAAATGTTAATGGTGATTTGTTAGAGAAAATAAATGATAATAAAGATTTTTTAAATCCAGAATATATGGAATTTAGAAAATCCTTGATAGAAGCATTAAACTACAACCAGGATAAATGGAACGAGAACTATTACTTCGCAATATATAAAGTAATAGATGAGAAACTTTATGCCTATATGTATCTTAACGATGAAATTGGATTAAACTATCCTATGGAAGAATGGTATGAGATTGAGGGGAGTGCTCCTTCCAGGGCTATTAAAGGAGAAATAGTATTCGAAATAGATGAAGACCAGTGGGGTTCCTGGTTTTACTCTATGGGCCCGATAAGAAATTCAAAAGGTGATATAGTTGGATTGATAGAAATAGGTTCAGATTTTTATAGTTATAAACTCGAAAATAAGAAACTTATAAGTAGAATACTTTTAGATATAGCCACATTATTAATTGTATTAATTTTGATATTTTTCGAGTTTTTATTTTTCAGTGATATTAATGAAAAAAAAGAAAAGAAAGCCATCGAGTTTTCAGATACCTTTTATGTTAGACCATTTAATTTTATTTTTACTTTTGCCATCAGTATGTCTATTTCGTTTATTCCACTAATGATGAAAGAAATTTATAATAATTTTATAATAGCGGGAGGTAATTTCCTTTTTAAATTGGGTGAAGAACTGGTTATAGCCCTTCCACTATCATTTGAAATGTTTCTTTTCAGTATAGCCATTTTGATTGGCGGTATATTTGTTGAAAGAAATGGATTTAGAAAATTATTGTTTGTTGGAATTATCTTTTCAATAGCTGGTCTTGTATTTTCTTCATTTTTAAAAAATCCATATTTATTCATAGTTGCAAGATCAATAGTAGGTTTTGGTTCGGGCTTTGTGTTGATATCTTTAAGAAGTTGTATAAACTGCGAACAGGACTTGCAAAAAAGAAGTGAGTCTTTTTCTCATTACTATTCGGGGTCTTTGGCAGGAGTAAATGCCGGTATAGTCATAGGTGCTTTTATAGCAGATCAATATGGATATAAAATAACATTCTATGTTGCCATTATATTAGTCATCGCATCATTATTTATTGCTATAAAAAATCTTATCAAAAACAATAATATAAAGATTATAATATCAAACAAAAGTATTTTCTCTGGAATTTTTAAATTAATTGGAAATTGGAAGGTTTTAGCCTATCTATTTTTTGCCATAATGCCAACCTATATAGCAGGGATGTTCCTTGTTTATTATGTGCCTTTATTCAGCCAGAAAATTAACTTGAATATTTCAGATATAGGAAGACTTTTTATTTTAAATGGTATGCTTATTATCTATGTTGGACCAATTCTCAGCCAATTCTTAAAAAAGCATATAACAAATAAAACTGGAATTTTTATAACCTCAATATTATGGTCTCTTACTTTAATTTACTTTGCAATAAATCAAAATCTTGTTGGTTTGATAATAACTATTATTGTAATGGGAATAACCGAAGGATTTGGAGTAGTTTTTCAAAACGACTATTTTTTAGATTTACCAATTGTTAAAAAGATTGGAGAAGACTTATCTGTAACTTATTTTGAACTATTTGCAAAGTTTGCAGAAGTCATCGCACCTGTAATTTTTGGATGGATACTATTGTTCAAATATATAAATGGAATGCTGGTTATGGGTTTAATCATAATTTTGATTTCTATAATATATTTCTTACCTTATTTGGCAAAGATAATAAAAAGGGGTGTAAGAGTAAATGGAAAGTAAGATTAGAAACTTATATAAGAAATTTATCATTGTTTTTCTTACGATCTTAATAATAATTTTTATTGTTTTACTTTTTTTAGAAATAAAATCCTATGAATATAAGGATAATAAAATCGAGTTATCCTATCCATCAATATTTTTAAAAGATAATGAAAACAATAATTATATAGTTGATAATGCTTCAAGAAGATTAATAAAAACAGACATCAATAATAAACTTTTATATATTATAGAAGCAAATAAAAAGAAACATGATTCAAATTTCCAGATATTAGATATAGCTATTGATAATGAAGAGAATCTGTTCATGCTGACAACTTTCATGGATGAAAAAGGATTTTATGTTAATAAAGTTTCTTTGCAAAAGTATGATAAATCTGGTAGATTTGATGGAGTCGTTTACGAAAAGGTCTATTCCCCTGATGAATTAACTAATGTTAATGTTCAGAGATCTCTTATCAAGAATCTTTTTTATAAAAATAATATGATTTATTTCTTTTCATTAGAAAAAAATTGGGTTAGAAAGTTCGAATATAATATTCAAAATAGGAATTTAAAAAATTCAGAGGCTTTTTTATTTGATAATGCCCAATATTTTATTTCTAACATTTATTTACATAAAGATGAAGAATATTTTATTACCAGCAAAAATGGTGAGATATATAAAATATTAGAAAATAAAAAGGAGTTAATTTCAAAGTATACTGAAAGTATTCCTTATTCATTAAATTATATAAATGATAGATTAATATTCAGCGATTTACTTAAGAAAAACATTTATTTCATAAAAGATTCTCAAATATCTGCTTTATTTGATAAACGAAATCAAAATCATGAACAGCTATTAAATTATTATTATAACATTAAAGTATATCAGGATTCAATTCTTTTAACCTCTGAGACAGATATTTTACAGGTTAATGAAAAAGGTGATATATTATTTAACTCCGATAACGTATCAAATAAACCAGAAAATATATTAAAATATTATAGTTTAATAGCGATTTTATTAATATTTACAATTTTAGTATTGCTACTTTTTAGAAAGATGTATATCGAAGTATTAGGAAGAAGAATTTCCATATTTATAAAACAATTAATGGTCTTCATACCTTTGGTCATTATTTCAATTGCAATTACAACAATATTAGTTTATGAAGATTTGAATAATAGATATGAATCTTTATTAAATGATAAAATAGCAAGCATGATTCAGGTTATTTCAAGAAGCATAGATTTTAACGATTTAAAATATTTAAATAATCCTTCAGATTTTATGTCTCAACCATATATAAATTTAAAAGAAAAGATAATGTATTTACTGAATTATAATAAGGATAGCTGGAATAATGATTTCTATTTTACTTTGCATAAAAAAATTGGGAATGAGATTTTTACTGTAATGTTCTTAAATGATGATGCTACTGTAAAAACACCTTTTCCCTATTTAAATGAAGAAAATAGCATCTATATAAGAAGTTATGAAGGTCAAATATTACTTGAAAAATCTATCGACCAATGGGGCAACTGGTTTTATGGTGTAGGTCCAATTTTCGATGATAATAACGATGTAGTAGGATTAATTGAAATAGGAAAAGATAATACTGCTTTTGAAATTCAAAATCAAAAATTGATTCAAAGAATCTTGACCAATGTTATAATTTTAATATTAATCAGTGTCTTGATTGTATTTTTAGTCTTATATTATATTTTAGTATCATTAAGAAAGTTAAAAGATGGAACTCAACTTATAGAAAAAGGGATATGGGAAATAAAAGTTAAAATTGAAACAAGAGATGAAATAGAAGATCTTGCTTTTTCTTTCAATAAAATGGTTGAGCATATCAATAAATATTTGAATGAAATAACTGACTTAAATAAGGTATATTTTAAGTTTGTACCAGAAGAATTTTTAAAATTTTTAAATAAAAAAAATATTGTTGATATAAAATTGGGGGATCAGATTCAAAAAGAAATGACAATTATGTTTCAGGATATTGTGGGATTTACAAAAATATCTGAAAAATTAACACCCGAAGAAAATTTTAACTTTTTGAACTCTTATCTTAGCGTCATTGGTCCAATAATAAGAAAACATAACGGTTTTATAGATAAATATATAGGTGATGGAATAATGGCTTTGTTTCCAAATCAGGTGGATGAAGCGATTAATGCAGCGATAGAGATAGAAAGAACAATTATTGAGTTTAATAAAGAGATTAAATCAAAAAATTTTCCAGATATAGATGTAAGAGTTGGCTTACATAAAGGACCATTAATGTTAGGAATCCTGGGTGAGGAGCAAAGGGTAGATTCTACGGTAATTTCAGACAATGTAAATCTTGCATCCAGATTAGAAGGTTTAAATAGAAAATTTGGTTCTTCAATTATAATAAGTGAAGAAGTATTTAATGATATAAGAAATAAAGATTCTTATTTATATAGATATCTTGGAAGAGTTAAGGTAAAAGGTAAAGAAAATGATGTTAAGATATATGAAATTTTGGATGGCTTAAAAAATGAAGATAAGATTAAGAGAATTAAAAGTTTAAATATTTTCAAGCAGGCTATCGATTATTTTGAAAAAACAGAGTATAAATCTGCTTTAGAGGTTTTAAATAAACTTTATCAATATGATAATGATAAGGCAATTTTATTTTACAAAGAAATATGTGAATATTATATAAAAGAGAATAAAAAAGAAAGTTCAATAGTTCTATACGATAAATAAGGCTTAAAATGGTAAATAATAATATTAAAATTAAAAAAATCTTATTATATTTAGGTAGAACCAGACCTATTGGAAGAGATGATTATGGTATAATTTTATTAGAAAAAATTGAAAAAAAAGATTATGATATAGTCGGAATTATTTTGAGCAAGGATGATCCTATAAATTTATATCCCGAAATAAAGTTTAGAAATAGATTTTTTTTGTTAGATGAATTGCAATTGAGCAAAAAGTCTATAATTGAAAAACTAAATCAGGAAGAATTCAAATTGAAATTTAATTCTTGGTTAGATGAGATTAAAAAATCAGAACCAGAACTCGGGATTTCTTTTTATGCCAATTGGATACCACCTGAATTATATAAAATACCAAAAAATGGCTTTATAAACTATCATCCAGGACCACTTCCATACTTAAAAGGGATGGAACCAGATACTTTTGCGATACTTGAAGGCTGGAAAAAAATCTGGGGGACTACACATAGGATTGATATGGAATTTGATCAGGGTGAAATTTTAACAATCACAAAAAAGTACAGGATTTCAAAATACTCGACCCCAATTCAAATTCTTTATAATCTGACAATGTTGGGAGTGGATTCAATAGTCAAAGCAATAAAATTAATTGAGAAAAAAGCCAAAATAGCAGCAAAATCTATTTTTGGAACGACTGCAAGTAGAAAAAAGGCAAAAGAATCTAGCTATCTAGATTTTTCCTTTGATAAGAATATAAATATAGAAAGAAAATTAAGAGCCTTTTGTGGACAGGATATAGGTATAAGATATAAAGTTAGATTTAATGATAAGGAATATATAATTTTTGATTTAGAAACATTTAAATCTAAAAAATATTCAAATATTAAAAGCGGGCAATTTCTGGGAAATTATATTGGTAAAGGAAGATTCTATAATCAACCAATATTTAAAACACTTGATGGTTTTTGTGTTTTACTGATTGATGAAACCTGTGAAAAATTCTTCCGTGAATGGATAATCCCTCCTAGAAAAAGAAAGAAAAGAACGAGTTTAAAAATAATTTTAGATTCAATTAAAAATTATTTGAATAGTTCTAGTTAAAAAATTTAATCTTTAAATCTTTGTCTTTTTTAATCTAAATTTGGCAAAAAAATATCAATATTCATTTGACATTTACCGATTTTAGTATTAAAATGTATCTATGATAGATACGATAATAATATAAATGTTTCTATTACAGGAACAGGATATGAAATATGGATAGAAAATTATTTGAGTATCTTGAATCTTCAATGCAATCAAAAATAGCTTTTTTACCTGATAAATTACGACCATATTTTGCAAATATAAATATCGACTCAAGAGGGATAATTATAAGCGGGGCAAGAGGCATAGGCAAAACTACACTTATTCTTAAAAATATCAAAAATAGTGAAATATTATATATTTCAGCTGATAATCCAATTATTACAGGTCTTGCTTTAAGAGATATTGCAGAAACTGCGTATTTAAATGGTTATAAAGGTTTAGCAGTAGATGAGGTTCATTATTCAAAAGATTGGTCAATGAATTTAAAATCTATATATGATGATTTTCCAAAGTTCCAAATTATTGCTTGTGATAGTTCCAGCACAATTTTGCGAAAAGGAATTGCTGATCTTTCCAGAAGGTTTATTAATATAAGAATACCTCTTCTTTCTTTTCGAGAATTTATATATTTTAAAACAGATTTATTATATCCAGTTATCTCTATATTTGATTATAACATTGAATTATTAAATGAAATTGTCAAAAAGGTTAATGTATTGAAGCTTTTTAAGGAGTACATTTCATCGGGTCTTAGACCTATATTTTTGGAAGGAAGATATCAAGATAGAATTGAAAATATATTAGAAAAAATGATTTATCATGATGTACCATTTTTTGTCCCTACAATTTCGGAAAATTATTTAAGACTTATGAATTCAATTGTTGGATTTTTAGCTTTTTCACCGATTCCAAGATTACAGGTTAGGTCTTTATGTAGAGAATGGGCAATCGGTAGTGAAAAATTATACCAGATTCTTGCTGTAATGGAAAATATTAGTTTAATTCGAATTGTAAGAAAAAAAAATGATTTTAAAACTAACACAATAGGAGAAAAAATATTTTTTTACGATCCATCTTTTTATTTTCTTTATAATTATGATAATATAGGAAATATTAGAGAAGCATGGGTAGTTACCGCTTTTTCAGAAGCAGGTTATAATATTTATGCTGCGAAAGATGAAACAGAATGTGATTTAGAGATAGATGATATAAAAATGGGTAATATAAAAATAGAAGTTGGTGGAAAAGATAAAAAAAGAAAAAAAGCAGATTATGTTATTTCAGATGATATCGAACTTCCAGTCAAGAAAAAAATACCATTGTGGTTATTAGGAATGATGTGGTAAGGCTAATATTTTTGCACATAAACCCAAAGTTCTAAATAATATTTTTAATTACAATAATTTATGGATAAAGAAAATAAGATTGAAATAAATTTTGAATAGAGCTAAAAACTTCCGATACCAATAATTTTAACAGGACCGCCATCTTTTGGTTTTATAACATGAACAGGGGCGGGCATGCCAGAAACATCTTCCTTTTTAGCAACCCATACCTTATAGCCTGTTCCCTCAATATAGGTTTGCTGATAACCATCATAATCATTTAAAATTCTCATAACTCTCGTTATTTTTATAGGGTATTGATAAAGCTTTGCATTTTGAAAATCTTTTTTAAGTGAAAAAGAAAGTGTATCCTGCGAAATCTTTCCCTGGGTGTTGAGAAGCCCACCGCCAAGGATATTTTGAAGTTTTGATGCAGCCTCTTCAATGGTATTAGAGTTTTGGAGTATAAAAACATATTGATTCACAATATCAGATATTTCCATGGGTAATTCAGATATAGGTATATCCTGAGATTGAAAACTTGAAGATATAAAAATAATAAAAAAAATTGATATAAAAGCAAGAAAGATAGTTGCTTTATGAAGTTTCATCTATAACTCCTTTTTTTATTAATTATACTTTTATTATTCATGTTTTACAGATCAATTTTATTTGTACATTAAATCTATTATCAATATTTACTTAGATTTGTTCAAGATTTTGTTAATTAGTTCAATTTTAGAGTTTGTACTTGTCTTTTCATAGATTCGACAGATATGCGTTTTTACTGTGGACATAGAGATTGAAAGTTTTGTTGCTATTTGCTTATAACTTAAACCTGAAAGTAGCAATTCGAGTACTTCTTTTTCTCTTGATGAAAGGCCTAGCTCAGATATATTATTTGAAAGATTATTTAAATCTATTGGACTTTTATCTATTTCACATAAGATTTTAATTGGATTTGACTTTACTAATTGTACAAAATAGATGAAAGACCATATAACAAAAAATAAAGGAAAAAATCTGAAACCAAGGTTATATATTTTAGCAATAGGATTAAACCCAAAGCCACCAAATAAATCAATTAAAGTGAAAATAGGGACAAAAATTATACTTACTACCCCTAATTTTTTTAAATATAAAGACCAGAATTTATTTTCTTTTTCCTTTTCCTTTTTTTTATTTATCGAGATAACACCCAAAATCGAAGTTAAACCAATTATAAAAAAATAAAAAATATAAACTATAAAATATAAAAATATTGCTCTAGTAGTAAAAAAGTTATGAATAGATAAGATAAAAAGTACTATGGAAATAATGGAAAGGATTTTTATGATTTTTTTATTTCGGTTTATTTTATTTCCATCATGGGAAAGACTGAAAGCAAAAGCCGGAATTCCATAAATTCCCAAGCAAACTCCTGATATCGAAAGTATTTGAAGAATTGTCATAATTAAATCATTTTCTGTTCCAATTATAATAATCAAAGTTGTTCCTATCATCAATAAGCAGCAGGAGAGAATCATAAGAAAATGATAAATATCGCTTTTGCTTTTTGATAACGCTTTAAATAAAGAAGTTATAAGAAAACCAAATAAAATAGTATAACTAAAAAACCAATAAAATATTATCAATATGTTTTTGTCTTTCATTGAAGATAATAATAAGATTATAAACAATAAATTCAAGTTTTTATTAAAAAGTTACTTCACGAAATTTCAACTAAACCATTAATTTATAATTCAAAAAAAAATATATCACAAATGTTGATTAATTATTATTAAGTGCTATTTATAAATTAATTATTAAATTTTTTTACTAATATTATAAAAGTCTTTATTAGAATCTTTTCTGACAAAATTAAAAAAGGAGGAATGATGAAAAGAGAAAAGAAAAATCTTTTTGTTTTAATTCTTTTTTTATTTATTTTTATTATTCTTTTTTATTCTTGCCCTTCGCCGGTTGATAATCCACCTGGAAATGTTGAACAGGTGGCAACTCCGACTTTTACACTTCAAGAAGGCACCTATTTTAGCACTCAAACAGTTTCTATTTCTACAACCACTGATGGAGCGACTATAAGATACACGATGGATGGAACGAATCCTACTTCAAGTTATGGTACAATATATTCAAATCCTGTAAATATAACATCGACTGTAACTTTAAAGGCTGTAGCCTATAAAAGTGGGTGGCTTGATTCTACAATAAAAAGCGCCACATATAAAATCTGGAGGACATTTTCACTTGATTCATCATCACATATTTCAGAAAGAACTTCGATAGCTACCGATAGCAATAACAAGATTCATATATGTTACTATGATTGTACCAATAGAGATTTACGATATGCAACAAATGCAAGTGGTGATTGGGAGTATCAAACCATAGATTCTGCTGGTGATGTCGGATGTTATTGCTCAATTGCTATAGATGGTAACAATAAAGTTCATATTAGTTATACTGATTTGACAAATAAGGACTTAAAATATGCCACAAATAAATTTGGAAACTGGGTTTGTTCTACTATAGATTCAGATGGTAATATTGGTAAATATTCATCTATAAAAGTTGATAAAAATAATAAGGTTCATATTTCTTATTATGATTCTTCTGATTATAACTTAAAATATACAACTGACAAAACAGGTAGCTGGGTCTTTGAAACTGTCGATAACGATGCGGGGGATGTGGGTTGGGATAACTGCTTGGCAATTGATAGTGAGGGAAATATTCATATAAGTTATTGCGATTATACAAATTCCAACTTAAAATATGCCACAAACAAAGGGGGTTCCTGGAATACTGCGGTTATTGATTCAGATGGCGATGTTGAAACTTATAATTCGATAGCTATCGATTCGAATAATAAAATTCATATTAGTTATTATGATAAAACAAATAAGGATTTGAAATATGCTACAAATATTTCTGGTTCATGGGTAAGCTCAACTATTGATAGTAGTGATAATATTGTAGGGCAATATACTTCAATAGTAATAGATAAAAATAATAAGATTCATATTGCTTATTATGATAATAGTGCAATTGATTTAAAATATGCTACAAATGAGTCTGGAGTATGGGTTATAAATACTATTGATTCTATTGGTAATGTTGGCTTTTTTATTTCTATTACAATAGATAATAATGGATATTTTCATATAAGCTATTATGATAGTTCAAATTCAAAATTGAAATATGCCTCAGATGCTCCTTAGTTTTTATAATTGCAATGATATACTAAAAATTTATATTTAACATTTACAAAATTTAATTCAAATATTACAATAATTTACAATCTATTTATAATATAAAACTAATTAAATTAATTTAATCTCCAATCTTGAATTTTTTCAAATGTAGTCAAATTTTAGTGCAAAAAAGGCGAAATTTTCTCTTTTTTTCATAATGTTTAATATTTTTATTTTTTAACTATTAAAGAAAAAAGCGTT
>CAYVTU010000001.1:0-235448 GCA_964454835.1 uncultured Brachyspira sp. | reverse complement strand
GCAAGGGCTAATCTATCAAATCTATTTCCTTTGTCAAGTTGTTTTTAAAAAATTTACAAAAATAATTTATATTTTTAGTAATACATTTTTACCTAATATAATTAGTATAAATAAGTTATTATAATTTTTCTATTAATTAAAATATTATACTTATATATTCTTTATAAACAGACATTATTAATATAAATTAAATAAATTATTATAGAATTAGTATTTTTATCAGTTAGTTGATATTTTAATATTTGTTGCTATATAAATTTTAGATTAGTGAATAACAAATACTATTTTTGTTATTTTATTTAATAAAAAATTATTATTAAGAATTTTATTTAAAGGAGTATGAAGTGAAAAACCAAAATATTATTTTCTTGTTAATTTTATTTTTATTTACTTTTTTATTTTCAAGCTGTATGTCTCAAATCGCAGAAATCAAGAAAAACCCTTATGATTTTAACGGAAAAGAAGTCAATGTCGATGGTACAGTAGAAAAAGTAAAAATATTAAAAGAAAGTCAAGACTACAATGCCCCTGTTCCACTATTATTATATACAATAAAGGATAGTTTTGATGAAATTGCCATATTATCTACCGATAAGGTTTATACTGGTCAATATAAGAGAGTTAATGGAAAAGTAATAGTTTTTAGAAATAATCTTTATGAAAATGAAATTCAGTTTGTCATAAAAGAGATTACAGAATTTTTAATGAAAAAAAATGCACTTCCATCATCAAAACAAAAAGAAGCACAAAAAGCCTTTATATCTATTATAGCTGCTATTATTAATCTTCTTACTAATGGTAAACTTACTGAACCAGTTAATAGTATTGCTGATGGAGCTCAAACTGTTATTGATTCTAATTTAAATGAAACAGACAAACAATATATAACAGAAATAACTCAATCTCTGATTAATTTTTTACCTAAAGATGAATATTATTATTTGATTCTTGAAAATTAATTTTATCAATTTTGCATTTTTATGAATTTAATGTATAAATAGGATATCAAAATATTTATTATTTCCAGTTATAAATTTAAGGAGGCTTTATGGCTGAACATAGCACAAAGACTAAAAAAGAGACCAAAAAACCAGCTCAAAAAAGCTTAAAAGAAAAAAGAAAAGAGAAGAAAGAAAAACATTCTTCCTAAGTTTTTTATCAGAGTAATTTGATTAAAAGGGACTACTAATATTCAGGTAGCCCCTTTTTTTATTGCATTAAATTTTATTTTTTATAACTTTAATTTTGAAAATAGGGGAATAAATGCAAAATGTAAAAAATGAACAGACAACTATAGGCATTATCGCTCATATAGATGCAGGAAAAACAACTACAACAGAAACAATATTATTTAAAACGGGAAAAATTCATAAAATCGGTTCTGTTGATGATGGTACTACAGAAATGGATTATCTTGAAGAAGAAAAATTAAGAGGAATAACTATAGTCTCTGCATCTACAACAGTATACTGGAAAGAGAATAAGATTAATATTATAGACACCCCAGGTCATATAGATTTTATTTCAGAAGTCAAAAAATCACTTACAGTAATAGATGGTGGAATTCTTGTACTCTGTGGTACAGCTGGAGTCCAAGCTCAAACCGAAACATTGTATAATCTATGTTTACAGGATAATATTCCTTTGATTTTTTTTATTAATAAGATGGATAGGAACACCTCTTCCTATGATAGAGTTTTTGATAGCCTAGTTGATGCCTTTGGAAATTATTTTTTACCTTTAACTCTTCCTATATTTGATAATAAAGATGTTGTAGTTGGATTTTACGATTTAATAGAAAATAAATATAATATTTACGAAAACGAGAATAACAATTCTAATTCTTATAAGGTTAATTCTTTTTCTGTTTTACCTTCAAATTATTACTTGATTAAAACATTCAGCAAATATAAACATATCTTTGAAGAAAAAATAGCAGAAAGAGATGAGAACTTACTTGAATACTATTTAAAAAATGGTTCTATCGAAGGATATGAAATTGAAAAAATAAAAAGAATAATCAATGAAGCCACGAAAAAAAGAATATTTTTCCCTCTTTTATTCGGTTCAGCAACTAAAGATATTGGCATAGATTCACTTCTTGATTCAGTCGTAGAATTTTTGCCTAAGGCAAACGAAGTCAATTATGAACTTTATACTCCTTCCGAAGAAATTATTACAAATCCAAATAAAAAAGTGGCTTTTATTTTTAAAACGATCTATGATAAACAGACTGGAAAAACATCGTTTTTAAGAATTTATAATGGAAATTTTAGCAAAGGAGATAAAGTATTTAACCCAAGAAAAAATTCATGGGAAAAAATATCTCATATCTACATTATTCATGCAGATAAAAAAATTGAAATAGAAGAAGCACACAAAGGAGATATTGTAGGAGTTATAGGATTAAAAGATTGCGAAACAGGAGATACAATATTATCAGATAAATCATATTTATTTATGCATAAGCATTTCCAGACACAGCCAGTAATTACTATGAGCATGGAAACAAGATTTGTTAAAGATGTTGAGCCTTTAATATCAGCACTAGACATTATTTCAAAAGAAGATAACTCTTTCTATTTTAAACAAAATAAAGAAACCGGTCAAATAGAAATTTCCGGAATGGGTGAACTTCATCTTGAGATTATACAGCATAGAATTAAAAATGATTTTAAAATTGAAACAAGACTTGGAAATCCTTCTATTGCATATAGAGAAACAATCACGCTAGATATATTCAAAGAAATTGAAGTATCTAAAATAATAAAGGGTTCCACAAATCATTTTATTGTTAATCTTATGCTAAAAAAAGCAAATGAAAATAATTTTATAATCATACCTACAAAAATTGAAGAACAGTACCTTTCTTTTTTCGAAAATTTCTTTTCAAATTCTTTTGTCTCTGGGCCAGCTTACGGATATCCTATTGCGAACATGGAGATTATTTTACAGGAGTTTAAAACTTTTTCTAATAATGTCGATTTAATGCTTTTAGGTGAGTCGATACGAAATCTATTTTATGAAATATATCAACAAGCTTCGCCATTTTTACTTGAACCAGTAATGAAACTTGACATAATTGTTGATGAAAATCATTTTAGTGAGGTAATTAATGATTTAAACGCAAAAAAAGTTGATATACTTGAAATGAAACTTCTCGCAGAAAATTCTCGATACAAAAGAATTATTGCTAAAGGACAGGTATCTAATTTTTTTGGCTATTCTACAACTTTAAGAAACTTGACTTCGGGCCAGGGTTACTTTACCATGGAATTTTTAAATTACGAACCCTCATCAAAATAAATTTGACATATGAAAAAAATATTCTATAAAATTATCATAATATGATAAAAAGAGAAAAATATGAAAACAAAAAAAATTATCAATAATCATAATTTATTTAAATTTATTATTTTTGTTATAATTTTTTTTATTGTATCTATACCCATATCAGCACAAGATTCTAACACATTAGATAAAATAATTAAAGCAAATGAATTTTTATTAAAAGCAGATATGAACATTATCATTAGTTTTAATTATATTTTTGATTATTTTCCTTCAAACCCAAATTGGAATTTCTTTAATATTTTTTATCAATTTAATTTTTCATATGAATTATTTAACTGGCTGGATTTTAATTTTATTTTAAGTCTTAGTATAGGTCCTGAAGAATGGTTCTTAAATCCACCTTATCTATATTTTAATGTTTATTTTAATGAAATATTCAGTTCCTTACCTTTTCAAAGTGATATCAAACTTGGTCTTTTCTCAAAAGATTTTTCAATTGCCAGCAATTTCTATGGTGAAGGTGAAAACCCCTTTTACTATGGAATTGCTCCATTTTATATAAGCTATGAATTAGGAGCAGTATTACTAAATATAAAATGGTGGCTTTTTGAATTTTCCTCAGGTATTTTTGGTTTCGATGAATCAACTGCTTTTTTTAAATTAGTTTTTTCCTTCTATGACTTTGCATATCTTTCTGTAAGCAGCTTTGTTCCCGTAAAAATATCACAGCCAAACATGGCATCCCCTGCAATTATTGAGTTAGCTTTAGCAGCTGGTTTGTTTGATATTTTAGCATATTTTCTACCGATGAATTATTATGATACAACATATAATCAAAATATGCCCGCATATTCATTTGGAATAAATATATCTTCGACTTTTATGATTGCAAATTCTCATAAACTAAAAATAGTACTATTTGGTGATTATAATGATCCTCATTCTCTGGATAGTTTTGAACTTATTGATTATTTAAATGAATTATATTTTACCTCAAATTATAGCTTTGCTCAAAAACATCCTTCTAGAGCAGGATTAGGTATTGAATATGATGGAAGTTTTTCTAAAAATCTATCGTTAAATTTAGTAACTTATTTTTATTATAATTTTTCACTAAATTCCATAGTATTCAATGTTTTCTCCAAGGTAAAATTTTATTATTTTTATGCTGAAATTAATTATTTCCCATATTACTATCCCGACATATTCTTAAATACATTTGAAATATCTGTGGGTGTTGATTTTTCTCTTTAGTTAGTATTTATTTTATTTAATTTAATATTAATACGATGTATGTAGTTTTTGGAAATCCTATTCAACACTCTCTTTCTCCAAAACTTATTGAGATTATCTTAAATATTAAAGGTCAAAAAAAAGATCTGCCAAGAAATTTTACTAAAGAGCAATTAATACAATATTTAAAAAAAAATAAAATAAGTTTTGGTAATATTACATATCCATATAAATCAATATTCTATGATTATTCAGATAAAGTAATTTTTCCAGCTGATAAAATAAGACATGTAAATGCTTTTATTTACAAAGATAATCAGATTATTTCTACAAATACTGATGGAGAAGGTTTTTTTTTATCTTTATTTTATTTTTATAAAAATATACATAAGAAAATTTTATCCAATAAATTTATTCTTATTGCTGGAACTGGTGGGACTGCCCAATCGATAGGATTTTCCGCAAAAATTAGAGGCATAAAACCTATATATATTTCAAGAAATAAATATATTGAAAATTTGAATATTGATAAAATATTTTATCAAAACAATATTAAATATAATTCGAAGCTTTTTATTTCATATCAAGATGCGATAAAAATTGTTGATAAATTTAAAGATATAATCATTATTTCTACATTACCTTTTTCCTTATTATCAATATATCTTAAAAGTGATAATAAAGATAAGATAACAAATGATGAAATAGATGAAATAAGTGAATTTTTTAAATTTGCCATTGAAAGTAATTTAAAAATCTTTGATTCAAATTATAAAGACTATATTGAGATATTAAAAAAGAAATCTAATTTAAATATTCCAGAAAACATATATTGTGGCATATACCAATTTATAGGACAGGGATTGCTTTCCATTTATTTTTTTAATCAAAAAAACTATTTTTCAGAAGATAAAATAAAAAAAATAAAAGAATCACTTATTTTTGAAACTTAAAATAAAATCTGATTCCATTATCAAGATTTTTATTTCATAATCTTGAAAATATATATTGATTATAGAAGGATAATATATAGTATTCCATTTCTTGTAATTTGAGTACTCTATTTTAATCATCATAGTTGAACTATCAATAGTAGATTTTTCAATAAAATAGTTCTTAACTGAGAAAATTACATCTTCAATTTCAAATTCCCCATTTTTTATATTTGGAATAGTATTATTTCTGAAAAATAACAAAAGAATAAATAGATTTTTTTCTATGTAAGAAATAATATTTTTCGGTAACTTAATGTCATTTGCTGATATATTATATCTTTCTTTGGTAAATAGATTATCGAAATATCCGTTATGTACTTCAAAATCATAGAATATTTTAAATACAGAATTCACACTAGCACCAATTTGAGTAAACCCATCAAATTGAACAAATTTATTATAAAAAATCGAACCAGAAATAGTAAAGAGAGGGAAATTATACTCCTTTGTTTTTATAGATAAAAGAGCTTTTTTAATATCTATTTTTTCAATATAATTAAGACCTATAATTGGATATTTATCTATATACCTTGATAAATCTTTTTCATTTGTTAATTTTTTTGAAAAAGCAAAAGAGCCACAACTCTCAAAACCTAAAACAATCAAAGCTAAAATAAATAAAACTAATATTACAAAAGTCTTTTTCATCTTGTATAAACCTAATTCTGACTTTCCACACCCTGTATTGATATTAAAGCATCCTGATAAGCTGGATTAGATAGAATAAATTGATCAATCGCATTTTTATTTTGATTTGCATAATCTTCATATGACTCAGGAGTTATATTAAAATATGAGAAAAATGATTTTTTAAGTTGCTCAATTTTACTTTTTTGTTCTTCTGTGTATGAGCCTAAAAGATTATAACCAGCTGCATCAAGTTCTTTTCTCCATAATACCATAATTGTACAAAAATCTTTTACATTGTTAATTCTTCCGATATCTTTAAGTTTTTCTTTTTCTGCATTCCAATCTATTGTATTACCACTCGAACCTACGACTATATCTATTGAATCATCTTCTTCTAGCTGATATTCACCTTCTGCTGCATTTTTTTTACCACATGAATAAAATAAAATTAATAAAAAAAAGATAAAAACAAAGAAAATCAGTACAATAATCTTTCTAGAAGTGCTTTTATGTTTATTTTTATTCATATTTATAACCTCATTAGATGGACAAATTGATTTTGAATTATTTTTTTTTTTTGTAAAATATTAATTCTAATCTATATATTAATTATGGAGAATTAATATGAGAAAATCATTATGGGGATGGTTTAGGAAATTGTTTTCAAGCTATTCAAAAAAAACTATTCATCTTTACAGAATATTCCTTTACAAAGTAGATGTATATCTTTTAAATAGAAAAAAAAGTAAACTATTTAGAGAAATTGGTAAATCATTTTATACTGAGCTACTGAATAATAAAGAAACAGATCAAATTTTAGAAACAGTTCAACCTATCTTTTCAAATCTTGATAAAATAGATAGAAAGATAGAAGATCTACACAATAAAATATTTTACATAGCAAAAAAGGAGAATATCTCTGAATCTGATGTTGAAAAAATTGATAAATTTATTGTTCATGCAAATAACAAATTGAAGGATAATATTTTTGAAGATATAGAGGAATTTGATTTTGAAGAAGATGAAGCTGATTTTGAAGATTTTGATAATATTAAAGAGGACGAAATTATCCCTAAAAAACAGATAAAAAAGAAAAAAAAGAAAAAGAAAAATAATAATGAAAAATTAAAAAATAAAAATATTAAAACTGCTAACTAATATTTTCTTCAAGTATACTTGCCATAAGTTTTGCTGTATTTGTCAGACCTGTTTCATGTGTTCTTTCATATCCATGTGAGGCAGAAACACCAACTCCAAAAAGAGCAACTTTTAAATCTTTCCCGGCTCTAAGTGCAGCAGAACCATCTGAACCATAATAAGGGAAAATATCTTTTTTATATTGAATATTGTTTTTAATAGAAAGTTCCTCTAATTTTCTCGTTAACTCATAATTATATGGACCTGATGAGTCTTTTGGGCAAATAGATACCGAAAACTCGTCGCCATTAACTCCAGTTCCCACTACACCCATATCTACAATATACAATTCATCTATGTCTGGAAGATTTGCAATACCCTGACCAGTTTCTTCTGTCACATTAAAATAAAAATAAACTGGTCTAGAAAATATAATATTTTCCTCTTTTTTAAAAGAAGATAATATTTGTGCAATATGTAAAAAAATAGAGCAAGATGCTTTATCATCTAAAAATCTTGTCTTGATAAATCCATTTATATATTGAAATTTTGAATCAAGAAATACAAAGTCGCCAATTTGAATAAGAGAAGAAATCTTTTCATCTTCTTTAGGCTTATAATCTAATCTCAAAAACATCTCATCATAATTTGGGACAAAATCATAAATTTTTTTATTAACATGCGCAGCAGGATTTTCAGGCAAAATAGTACCATGATATTCTTTATCATTACTGGATTTGATGGTAACATAATCGCCAACAGAGTAAATTGGGGGTATTCCGCCAACAGCAACTACCTTTATTGAATCATTAGAAGCTGATTTGACCATAAGTCCAAGAGTATCCATGTGGGCTGCAAAACATATCCCTTTATCCACTACCTTTGTTTTATTATAAAATTCAAATTTATAGATAATAGAACCTTTATTTGTCTTAAAATAATTTATCTCATTTTTTACTGCAAAATCGACAAGATAATCAGAAATTTTCTCAGTATATCCTGTTGGAGAAGGTATAGATATAATTTTTTGCAGAATATCAATTATCTTGTTTGTATCAATTTTATCTATTATATTTTTTTTTATTTCCATAAAAACTCTTTAACTTAATATTAAATATCAATTTCCTTACAATCAGAAGCTACAACTATATCTGCAGGAGTATTATTTACAATAAATTCAGGTGAATAACCCTTAAAATATTCTTTTAAAACAAATTTACCATTTTCAATAGTAAAGAACCCACAATCTGTTACTACATAGTCCACCTCTCCTTTAGCTGTCAATGGTAAAGAGCATTTTCTGACTAACTTGCTATTGCCTTTATCAAAATGCAATGTTGCAGCAATAACTTTTTTTGCCCCAACTGTCAAATCCATAGCACCACCCATGCCAGGTATCAATTTGCCAGGAACTTTATAATTTGCCAGATTTCCTTCCTGATCTACCTCTAAAACACCAAGAACAGTATAATCAAGATGCCCACCTCGAATAATACCAAAACTGGTACATGAATCAAAAAAAGCACCCCCACTAAGTATAGTTACTGGCATTCCCCCAGCATTAACGATATCGTAGTCTTCTTCCCCTGCTTTTGGAACAGGACCTAAACCGACAAATCCATTTTCAGAATGTAAGGTAATTGTAACTCCCTGAGGCAAATAGTTTGCGACTTCTGTTGGTAAACCAATTCCTAGATTTACTAAATCACCAGATTTAAAAAATTTAGCTATTCTCTTAGCAATTTTTGATTTATCAGGTGTGTATTCCATATTTTCACCTCTTTTATGTTTTTTATAAATTTGATATTTATTATTTTCTTCTATTTTCATTCAAAACAAGGATAGATACAAAGATAAAAGGTGTAACTATATCATCAGGGTCAAGTTGTCCTATTTCAACAATTTCATCTACTTCTGCTATAACTACTTTTGCTGCTGTTGCCATAATTGGATTAAAATTTCTTGCAGATTTTGAATAAATAAGATTTCCAGCTTTGTCAGCTTTTTTTGCTTTTAAAAGGGCGAAATCTGCAAATAATGGCAGCTCTAAAAGATATTTTTTACCATTTATTTCAATTATCTGCTTTCCATTTTCAACTTCTGTCCCTACACCAGTAGGAGTCAAAAACCCTCCAAGACCGAAACCTGCTGCCCTTATCTTCTCAGCTAAAGTTCCTTGTGGAACAAGTTCAACCTCGGTTTCACCAGCAGTCATCTGCCTTCCAGTTTCTCTATTTGTACCTATATGAGAAGCTATTATTTTCTTAAATCTCTTATCTACTACAAGAGGTGCTACTCCCGTTACCATGTTTTTATCTGGATTATAGATTGCAGTATCGTTACATATCAATGTCAAGTTTCTAGTTCCCTGTTTATCTAAGGCTTTAACAAGAGATAGTGGTGTTCCACATCCCATAAAACCACCAACCATTATACTAGAACCATCTTTAATATCTTTTACTGCTTCTTCTGCTTTTAGTATGGGTTTTTCAACCATTAGTTCCCCCTTTGTTGTTATACAAAATCAAATAAGACAATGTTATTAATAATAATAATTTATTCTTTGTCAATTTTATTAATTTGATTTTATTTTTATGTTAAACTGATATTATATTTAAATTATTTGATTTAATTCTCATAATATTCTGCATATTGTTCATCTGTTTCCCAGATTCTAACTTTCTTTAAATTAATTTGATTACCAATTTTCTTTTTTATTTCATAATAAATGAAACACGCTATATTTTCACTGGTTGGATTATGATTTTTAAAATAATCAAGATCATTTATTAAAAAATGGTCCATCTTATTTAGTATTTCTTTTAAAAAAGATTTTAAAATAGTAAAATCCATCACCATCTCTTCATTATTTAATTTGTCAGAAGATACCATTACTTCAATAACATAATTATGTCCATGCAAATTTTCGCATTTTCCATCATAATTTCTTAAAAAATGAGCAGAAGAAAATTTAGATTTTACAACTACATTAAACATATTTACCTCATAATTATATTATTTTACTTTCTTATATTATTTTATTTTTATAAAATATATAAAGCATTGAAAAAATTTGAAAAGAATTTATTTTTAAGCAGGATTAAATATGGATGATATTTCAAAAGCAGCAAAAATAATTTATGAGAGTAAATATTGTACTGCTTTTACTGGTGCTGGTATTTCGGTAGAAAGTGGAATTGCCCCTTTCAGAGGGAAAGGTGGTTTATACGAGAAAGTTTCAGAGCAAATATTTGATCTTGATTATTTTTATTCTAATAATAAAAATTGCTGGTATCTTCTGTTAAAATATATTTTGATTCCTTTATTGAAAGCAAAACCTAACGATGCTCATATTAATTTAAATAAAATAGAAAAATTAGGATATATAAAATCTATAATAACTCAAAATATAGATTCATTACACGAAAAAGCTGGTAGTAACAATGTTATAAAATTTCATGGCACTGCTGATCAATTTAAATGCATTAAATGTCATAAAGAATTTAAATTTGAAGAGCTTTTTGAAGATAAAGTAATAAATGAAATTGAAAATAATGACCTTAATGAAAATATAGATAAAATCAGCACCAATAATTTTAAAGAACCAAGATGTAATATTTGTGGCTCAATAATAAAACCTCAAATAGTTTTCTTTAAAGAACAAATACCTGAAAATGCTTTGAATCTTAGTTTTTTTAATGCTCAAAGTGCAGATTGTCTTCTGATAATAGGGACAAGTGGTGTAGTATACCCCGCAGCAATGATACCAAAAATTGTTAAAAAAAATAATGGTAAGATAATCGAAATAAATATGGAACCTTCAGAATATACTCACAATATTTCAGATATTTTTATTCAATCAAAAGCCTCAGATGCTATTACTAAAATTGCTAAGGCTTTAAATTCATAAAAATATTTAATTTATAAAATTTCAAGAATCTGCACAATTTTTTCTGGATCTAATCTATATACTGAACCTTTGCCCTGATAAAATCCATGCTCTTTTATTAGATGAATAAATAAATCGGTATAGACTATCTTTTCATTTAATTTCTTATTAATAACAGTTATTTCATTCTTCTGAAATACTCCTTTATCTCCAAAAGGACATGGGAGTTTTCCTCTATATGTTTCAACTTTTATTTCAAAATATCCCTTATAATTTACCAAATCTCCCAGTCCCACTTCACCTATTTTTTTAAATTCAACTAAGACATCAGCTATTTTTTCATGAGTAAGCCCGATCCTTTTAACTGTCTCATTATCTTCTTCTATAATATCTATGAGATTTCGCTTGTCATCTCCTAAAAATCCATCTCTAACAATTAATCCTTTTCTCATTTTCTGCTGAATTTTAATATAATTAAAATCCTGTTTCATATTGCCTTGCCTTCTTTTATTTATTTGAATTTATTTTAATTTATTTTAATTAATTCATTTTTATTGTTTAAGCAAATTTATCATAATATATCTTTTCAGGAGGAATACCTTTTTTAGTCAAAACTGATATGCATGCATTTATCATTCCTGGAGAACCACAAAGATATGCTTCTTTATTCTCGCCATTTTTTATATATTTATCTACAACTTCTGTTATCAATCCTTTTTCACCCTGCCAATTCGGTTCTTCTTTATAATCTGATAAAGCAGGAATAAAATTAAAATTTTTCATTTTCCTCATCAATCTATTCATCTCATCCAATAAAAATAGATCTTTTGTTGTTTTGGCTCCGAAGAAATAAGTTGCTTTTCTATCTATTCCTTTTTCTTCCATATCTAAAAGTATAGATTTTATTGGAGCCATTCCAGATCCTCCCGCTATAAAAATTATCTCGGAATCTGTTGGCCTTAAATAAAATTCCCCATAAGGACCATTGATAGAAATCCTGTCATTTATTTTTAAATATTGATGAACAAAAGTTGTGCAAATACCATTAGGAACCAATCTAATTTCAAGCTCGATATGTTTATTAAGAGAAGGTTTTGAAGCTATTGAATAAGCTCTGTAAACACTCTCAGAAGATAGTTTATAAGGTGGAACTTCAAACTGAATATATTGCCCTGCCTTAAAATCTATAGTTTGATTATCTTCAAGTTCCAGCGTTATTTGTTTTATATCATAAGTCAGATTTATTATATCTATCACTTTTGTTCTATATTGTCTAACAGATAATAATTGCTCAGGTATTTCAATATCTATATTTGATTTTACCTTTATCTGACAGGATAATCTTATGTTATTCTTCTTTTCTTCATCTGTTAAATATGGTAACTCAGTTGGAAGATATGGAGTTGAAATGTTAGATACCTTTACCTTACAATAACCACAGGAACCTCTTCCACCACAGGCAGAAGGGATAAAGATATCTTTTTCTTTTAGCGTAAAAAGAAGAGGCTTGCCCCCTTCCACCCTTATAGTCTTTTTATTATTAATATTAATATCATAGTCGGGGTAATTGTTTATGATTAAATCTATTAAAAGTATTAATATTACTAAAATAGATGAAATTGAAGTTACTGCTATCGCAGAAGAAAGGACAATAGACATCTTTCCTCCATTTAAAATCTATTTAAATTTTAGTTTAATTTTAGTTTATAGAAATCATTCCTGAAAATCCCATAAAAGCTATTGCCATTATACCAGATATTATCAAAGAGATTGCTGCACCTTCCAATCCTTTTGGAAGAATGTTTTTTGATATCTTCTGTTTTATTGCAGAAAGCAATGTTATTGCTAAAAGCCAGCCAAGTCCACTTCCAAGACCATAAAAAAATGAATTGATAAATGAATACTGCCTTATTATCATAAAAAGGATTACTCCAAGAATAGCACAATTTACAGTAATTAAAGGAAGAAAAATACCCAAAGAATAATAAAGCGATTGAGAAAATCTTTCTATCAGCATTTCAAGTATCTGAACAAATCCCGCTATAACCATTATAAATACGATAAATCTAAGGTAAGTTATGTTTAATGGGACAAGAATTAAATAATAAACAATCCAGTTTAATGGTGTAGTCACTGCCATAACAAAGGTAACTGCGATACCTAACCCAATGGCTGCATTTATTTCTCTTGATATAGATAAAAATGAACACATCCCAAGATAATATGAAAGCAAAATATTACCTGTAAATATCGAACCAAATAATATTGCGATTGATGAGATATCCATAATTTTCTCCAAAACAAGCCTATATTTTTACATTTTTATATTTTTATATTTTTTCTTATTTATTTTTACCTTTTCACTTTTCCTATTATTTCTTTTGAAATCTTGGTAAATAATATCCTTTCATAAGCCATATTATTATTGCAAGAATGAAAAATGCACCTGGTGCCATTACCATAATATTCCAATTTACCCAATTCTTTCCAAGTACTCTGATACCAAAAATTGATGCTGAACCCAGTAATTCTCTTATAATAGAAATAAATATTAAAACAATTGAATAGCCCAACCCAGAACTGATGCCATCTAATAAAGAAGGTAGAGGTGGGTTTTGTAAACCAAAAGCCTCCGTTCTACCCATAACTATGCAGTTGGTTATTATTAAGCCAACATATGGACCAAGCTGTCGTGAAATATCGGGGTAATATGCTTTTAATACAATATCAACTATTATTACCCAGAATGAAATAACTATTACTTCAATTATCATCCTTACTTTTGAAGGAATCAATTTTCTTATTATTGATAATGAAAATGATGAAAGACTAACAGTAAAAATTAACCCTATACACATAACCAGGGTGTTTTTTACTGAGTTTGTTACAGCCAGAGTCGAACATATACCTAGAACTTGAATAATAATAGGATTATTTGTTAAAATATTTTCTTTAAATAAAGATTTACCATTTTTAGCCATCACAATTTCCTTAACAATTTTTCTATATCTTCTATTCTTTATCTATTTGTAGACTACTTAATTCAATTTTTTATTTCAACCTACTAAAAATTTCTATTCAATTTTTGGAAGTTGAAATGATTTTATATAGTTTTTACCAATTTCGATAAGATTTAAAACATATTTTGTCGTATTTGTAGCACCCGTAATTGCTGAAATCTCATCATCTGATGGGATTTCTTTTTCAGAAACTAACTTTACTATATTTTTTTTACCTCTAAATTGCTTTTTGAACCAGCTTTCAGTTATTCTACCTCCAAGCCCAGGTGTTTCGTTTTGACTTATAAACTCTATTCCAGAAATAGTTTGCAAATCTTTTCCAAATGCCAATGCTAAAGTTATTTCTCCCCATAATCCAGGTCCCGTAAAGACAAGCACATAACCTTTTGCGAGAATATCGCTGTCAGCAAGTTCTTTATTGTAAAAACTATATATTTCTACATCATTTTTTATTAAAAATTCCTTGATTGAAGAATTATATAAATCTATTAAATCATTATATTTAAAAGGCAAAGCAAATCCAGCAGCCAATAATATGGCTTTTTTCTTAAATAGAGATTCATTTATCTTTATTCTTTGCTGTGTAAAACTGTATAAAATCGCTAATATGCTTATCAAGATAAAAGTAACTATTATTACAACAGATAGGTTTTTAATAAGTTCTTTTAATTTTCCCTTTCTCATCAATATCTATCCTTTCTTTTTAATGAAATAATCTATACTAACTATAAAAGTATTTGATAATAATATTGCAAACATTGCACCTTCTGTCCAGATACCAAAAATACGAATTAATAAAGTTAATAAACTATATAATGCTCCATAGATATACTTACCCTGATTTGTTGAAGAAGATGTTACAGGGTCTGTAATCATAAAAAATAAGCCAAAAAACCATCCTCCGGTCAACATCATATATAAAGGATTGGGGGATTTACCCAATAAATAAAATATAGTCGAAAAAATCAAAAAACTAATAAAACCGCTTAAAACTATTTTCCATGATGCATATTTTTTATAAACCAGATATATACCAATAAGAAAAATCAAAATTATTAACCCCTCTCCAATACATCCAGATTTGTTACCAAGAAGGTATTTAATTATTAAATTAAAATCAAAATTATTAGAATAATTTTTCTGCATTATTTCTTTTAAAGGTGTAGCTGTCGAAATACTATCTACCTTAAAAACTAAAAGTCCACCCGGGAATCGAGTTAATGGATTGACCCATCCAGATGTAAGATATGGACCAAAAGAAATATAGATAAATGCTCTTGCTGTTATTGCAGGATTAAACACATTTTTCCCAAAACCACCAAATAACATCTTAGCAAAAGTTACACCAAATATAATACCAACAACCGATATCCATAAAGGAATTTTTGGTGGTAAAGATAATACATATAAAATAACAGAAACAAAAATAGCCATAGAGACTTTTTGTTTCAGTAGTCTTGCAAAAGCATACTCGGTGAGGATTCCAAAAAATAATGTTATTAAAAATAAAATTAATACACTTAAACCATAAAAATATATCCCGGCAAACAACAATGGTATCAAAGCAATAAATGTTTTTGACATCATTGGCTGCTTTAAAAAATTATTTTTGATAAATTCATTTATTTTAACCATCAAAAATCCTTTTTTCACTTATTCTTTTTTACCATAATCGAATTGATTATAGAATATCACTATTATATTTTCAATACTATTTTTTTGATAAAAATATTGTTATAGCATAGATAAAATTAAAAAGGGACTATCTCATAAGTTTTGAGACAGTCCCTTAATAAAAATTTAACTAAAAATATTAATAAAATTAAAGATTAAAATTCTTCACAGAGGATCTCAAAATAGCTCTGTGGATGAGCACAAACAGGGCATTTAACAGGAGCTTCACTTCCCTGATGGATATGTCCACAATTTCGGCATTTCCAAAGTTTTGGAAGTTCTCTTGCAAACATTTTCTTTTGCTCTATAAGCTGAGCAAGTTTAAGATATCTTTGTTCATGGTGTTTTTCGATATTTGCAACACCTCGATATAGTATTGCTACCTCCTGAAAACCTTCTTTTTCAGCTATATCCGCAAAATGAGGATAAAGCTCGGTGTATTCTTCATGCTCCCCCATAGCAGCAGCTTTGAGATTTTCCAGAGTATTACTTATTATGCCAGCAGGATAGGAAGCTGTAATTTCTACTGCTCCACCTTCAAGGAAACCAAAGAATTTTTTTGCATGCTCTCTTTCATTTTTAGCTGTTTCTTCGAAAATTGCCGCTACCAATTCATAGCCTTCTTTTTTTGCGACAGAAGAAAAATAATCGTACCTCATTCTTGCTTGAGATTCACCGGCAAAAGATTTAAGCAAGTTCTTTTCAGTCTCTGTTCCTTTTATGCTTTTCATAAACCCCTTCCTCTATTAATTTTTTATTAGTCTAATTTTTATTTAAGTTTTTTTGATTTCATTATCTTATTTTAGTTTTTCCATACTCCATGAATATTGCAATAGATCCTTGCCTTCAAATCCTGACCTTTACATTTGAAAATAGCCTTTGGTTCCATTCCAGGTGAAAGCATAGCAATATGCCTTACATCGTCTGCTATAAGTTCAATAAATTCAATATAATGTTTTTCTTCCATTGGATGAGGCACACTTCCGACATCAACTATAATATTTTCTCCTTCTCTTTTTATAACAGGTATATGTTTTTCTTTTGATGCATCAACTGTATTTTCTTCAAGTAATTTCATTGGCTGTTCACAACAAACAAGCTCACCTTTACCTTCATGCATTACTTCAACAACATTTCCACAGATCTCGCATTTGTAAATACCAAACTTTTTAGCCATTTTTTCCTCCTTTTTGATACTTCATCAAAAGTATTTGATATCAGTTTTATAATATAATAATCCAAATCTGAGATTTTAGTCAAATATATTTTCGATTATTCATATTTTTTTAACATATCTATCAGTTTGTTGTAATGAGATTTTTCTTCCATAATTATCTTTTCTAATATACTTAAATCTGTTTGATTCAAATACTTTTGCATTTCAAAATAATATAAAATTGAATAAAGTTCAACATCTACTGCATAATTTAAGATATCTGCAATATTTGCCTTATCTAATTTCTTCTCCTTAAATTTGAAAAGAGAGATATTTGCATATTGATAAAGATATTCATAATATTCATCTGGAAGAGGATTTTCCGGGTCATACGACTTATCTTTCTCAAGGAGTTTAATAAAGAATGATGAATGCTCTTTTTCCTGCTTTGCAAGCTCATTAAAAACATCCTTTATCTCGGCTTTTGAAGTAATATTAGCCTGCTCTCTATAAAACTTTTCACCTTTTTGTTCTAGGATTAAAGCAAAATTAAGAAGCTCATTCAAATTTAATTCTTTTTCTATTTTCATATTTCACCCTTTTCAAAAATAATCCTACTTATAACAATATAAAATAAACTTATTAATTTATCAAGTATAAATTTTTCTTAATAGAACCTTTGTAGAATTGCCTTTTCCCATAGTAAATATATGAATTCCAGAAATATCTAAATTTAAAAGTTTTTTCACAAAATCTGACATATATTTTATTCCAATTTTAAATTCTTCTTCTTTACTTTTAGCAGACTCCATTTTCATTATAAAAGTTTGAGGAATATTTATAAAAAACTTTTTTGGCAGGTTATAAAGTGAATTTAAACTTATTATTGGTTTTATTCCAACTATAACTGGTATATTTATGCCAATATGCTTTATCCTTTCAATAAAATTTTTTAATATTTTATAATCAAAAACCATCTGTGTAATTATGAAATTTGCACCTGCTTCAATTTTTTCTTTCAAATGTTGCAAATCACAATCAATATTTGGTGACTCATAATGTTTTTCAGGATAAGCAGCAACTCCAACACAAAAATTGGTAGATGTGGTTTTTTCACATGGAAAAAGATATTTTCCATGATTCATATCATCAATTTGCTTAACAAGTTCAATGGCTTTTGTATAAAAATCATTCTCATTTTTTCTATAATTTATGTCTGAATAAATTTGTTTATTTAATAATCTATCATTATAATCTCCTCTTATTACAAAGAGGTTTTCAATTCCTATTAGATTTAAATCAATTAATAAATCTTCTATTTCATACTTATTCATACCATAGCATAATATATGAGGCATTAAATCTATATGATATCTATTCTTCAAGGCGACAGTGGTACCAAATGAACCTGGTCTTTCTATTTTATTTGTGTAAACTTTCTGATCTCTTATTTCAAAATATGAAGGAAGAGGGGGATGTCGAGTAACACTTATGAAATCTATGGGAAATTCCATCAGTTGATCCAGTGTTTCAAATATTGCGCTTAAACCCTGCCCTCTTTCAGGAGGTAGAACCTCGATTGAAACTATTTTTTTCTCTTTTATTTTATCTATTATTCTCATTTTTTTCTTCCTTATTACAAATTTTCTCGCAAATCTCACTTGCTTCTATTGCATCCTTTGCATAATATACATTGAACTGTTTAGCCAGTTCAGGATTCATTGACGCACCACCAGCAAGAATTGGAATTTTAATGTTATTAAGTTTTAATAAATCAGCAACTTCTTTAATATATCCAACAGTTGTCGTCATCATAGCAGATAGACCAATAATATCGGGATTTATTTTAAGAATATTTTTTAATATTTTATCCTTATTTACATCTTTACCAATATCAAAGACTTCATATCCAAAACTTGATAAAACTGTCCCAATAATTTTTTTCCCTATGTCGTGAATGTCTTTCTCCACTGTCGCAAGTAAAATCTTACCTTTTTTCTTTTTATCTTTTTCAATTAACAGATTATTCAAATAATCAAAAGCAACCTGAACAGTTTCGGAAGACAATAGCAGATGTGGTAAAAATATTTTCCCCTCAGAATATAGTTTCCCAATATCCTGCATTGCTTTTGTCAGAATATTTTCACTGATAAAAAGAGGTGTCATTTCTCGTAGTTTTTCTTTTATTAAGTTTAAAAGTGATTCTTTATCACCATTTACAAGGATTTTCAGGATATTATCCTCAATACAAAAAGAGGTATTGAATTTTTCTCTATTAGCAAGTTTTAAAAAACCTTTTACAATATTCATAGTCGTAATATTCGAAGTATCACATATAGCACTGCTTAAACCTTTATCGAGGGCTAAAGCTAAAAAAGTAGAATTTACTTCTTCCCTTTCTTTTATTCCATAAGTAAGATTAGAAAGTCCTATAATAGAATTCAATCCTTTTTTACTTAAATTTTCAATTGCTTTTAAAGTATGTTTAAAATCATACCCATAACTTATAGGCAATATTAATGGGTCAAAAAACACTCTTCCCAGGCTGATTCCACTTTCTTTTATAGTCTCTACTGCTTCTTTTATTATTCTTCTCTTTTGATTTAATGTTTTAGTTACATCATCCTTCATACAGAGAACTACAAGCATTCCTCCATATTTTTTAATAAGGCTTAAATGTTTCAAAAGTTCCAGTTTTTTCGCAACTGAGGAGTTTATTAATGGTCTTGCGGGATATTCTTTTAATACTGTTTCCAAAAGATCAATATCCTGAATATCTAATGATAAAGGAAGGCTATTATATTTATCAAGATTTAAAAACAGTTTTTTAACATTCTCTTTGCTTAATAATTTTTCAATACCAAGATTAATATCAATACAATCTGCACCTTCTTCTTCCTGTTTTTTTGCAAGATAATTTATTTGTTCAAAATCATTTTGAATTATCTGTTTTTGCAGCTTCTTTTTGGCACCTGCATTAATTCTTTCTCCGACAATTAAAAAAGGTTTCACTGGTTTTATTAGAGTCCTGGAAGAAAGATATTGATTGACTTGTTTTTGTTTTTCAACTGGTCTTCTTCTACCAATATTATCCACCATATATTTGATATGATTGGGACCTATACCGCAACATCCACCTACCATGTTTGCACCTAACTCAATATAGTCTTTGGAATATATTGTAAATTCTTCAGCACTTGTCTGATAATCTATTGAATTATTTAAAACAACTGGTTTTCCAGCATTAGGTTCTATTGATAAAAATTTATTACAAAATTTTGATAATTCAGTAAATACAGGCAATATATCTTTTGGGTTCAAATAACAATTTATCCCTGCTACATCAACATCCATATCATTGATAAAATTTGCAAATATTTCAACAGAACTTCCTGTTATAGTCTTTGCATTTTCCGTAAATGTCATTTGCGCTATTAATGGAATATCTTCTTCAATATCTCTTATGGCAAGTATAGCTGCCTTTAACTCTTTTAAGTCTAAAAAAGTCTCTAAAATTATTCCATCAACACCTGATTCAATTAAAATCTTTCCTTGCTCTTTAAAAACCTGATATGCTTCTTCAAAGGAAATCTCCCCAAAAGGTTCCACAAGAAGTCCTGTTGGACCAATATCGCCAAATACCATAGCCTTATTAAGTGCTACATTTTTAGCAATTTCGACGGCTTTTTTATTAATTTTTTCTATATCTTTATCAAGTCCAAAGGCTTTTAGTTTTATTCTATTAGCACTGAAAGTATTTGTAAGTAAAATATCTACATTGCAATTTATATATAGAGTTTGCAAATCTTTTACAGCTTGAGGATTTTTTATATTTAACAATTCAAAGATATCTTCTTTAAAACCTCTTTTCACAAATTCTGTACCATATGCTCCATCTAAAAAAAGAACTCTATTAGAAAGTAAGTTTATAAATTTTTCTCTTTTCATATATACCATCCTATAAGACATACAGTTGTTTTTCTCGGAAGCATTTGTCCCGATTTTAATACTTTAATATCTTTAATCCCAAAAATATTTTCAACTATTATTTTATTTGCAGTAACATCGATATCCTGATAACCAGGAGAAAATCTTCTTGTTCCTTTTAAATATTTTTCTCTCAATGATTTATCAAAGTATCTGTTTATTTTTTCAATTGATTCTGAAGCCCAGGAGTCTGCCATTGTCATTTTAAATATTTCTTTTTTTTCACTTAAATTTTCTATATACCTATCAAAACAATGTCCAAGAGTAGAAATAAATATTGTTATTAATTCAGTATCTTTAAAGATTTTGGGAATAATTTTTGAAGGTAAACTTTTTTTTTCAAAATTTGAATAATATATTATTGGTTCAACATAATTTAACGATTCAATATAAATATCATTCAATCTATTTACAATATTAATATCCTTATATTGCTTTGAAAATGGTATACCAGCTCTCGAAAAAAATATTTTTTTATCACAAAGACAATCTTTTTTTTCTGGTTTAATTATCCAAAAATTCATACATGCTCCTTTCCAACGGTAATAAGATTATAAGGAGTTTTTAAGTTTATAATTTGAGGTAAGTCCCCTGCAAGTCCTATCAAATTATCTATTATCACTATAATGCCTTTAATTTGAGGAATTAAAAATCTTTCCATTATTTTCTTAATATTTTCAGTATCAATAACTTGTACCATATTGCATATTGCGGTTGCTGCTGCATCAGCAAGAATAGGGTCATAAGAAATGACAGTTACAGAGTCAGCTTTCCCAAAACTTAAAGAATGCCCCATTTTACCAGAAGAAGTACATATTCCCAATATTCTATCTTCTGGCATTATTTTTAATGCTATATCTTTAACCTTTTCTCCACTATAAATTCCAACATTCACAGGCCTATCAACAAACATAGCGATGTCTCCACCATTTTCGAAAATAGAGAAGCTGGCTCCTTTTTGAATCATGGCTTTTATAGAATAATAAGCTATAGCTCCCGCAACGGAAGCCATTGGTCCTACTCCTACCTTTGTAGACTGAATTGCCATCTTTTTTGCTATTTTTGGCGCAAAATCGTAAGGAGTATATGGATTTAAAGTTTTTAAAAATATTGGGTCTTTTTTTATATATTTTTCAAGCTCTTTTCTTTGCTTCAATACCTCATCAAAGGCAATTTTAAAAAACCTTTCTTCACAAATGATAGATGCATTTGTCTCTTTTATTCTTAGATTAAACCTTTTAATTTTCATAGCTACCACCTAAATAGATGGCATCTAATGGACAAATATTCTGACATAATCCACACAATGTGCAATTTTCTGGCTTGAAATCTATTTGTTTACTATTACTCAAAATAAAAACATCATAATTGCAAATTGAAGAGCAGTATCCACAATTTATACATCTATCATTATCCCAAAAAATTTTATTTGCCTGTAATTCAATTTTCTTATGCTGATAATTTTTATTCTTTTCAAAAATATTTTTCTTGATTTCAAGATTTTTCATAGCCCCTTTATCAGTAAGTTTATCAATTGGTTCAGTAAGAGTAAATTGAGCGTTTAATATCGATTCCTTTAAGACATTTGCGACCTTTCTTGCCATAAATAAACTAGAAATTGAATTAGTTTTTATCTTTTTCCCGTCTATTATTACGTAACCAGATTTCAGTTGTGCATAATTTACTCTTGCCAATATTGGTCTTGTCCTTTTTTGAATACTATAATCAACTATATTTGTATATATATCTTCATCAGATATAGCTGTTTTTCGAGCTATATTTATATTGAGCAAAGGTATTGGGATACCAATACCAATATATAAGCTACATCCATAACCATTAAAAGTAGCAGCTCTAACAAAGGCAGCAGACATTTTTTTTAAGTCGCCTTTTACCATAAGGGTTCCAAAACCGTCTTCCGGTGAATGTTGTGTACCACTGCCTATCACATAACCTTCTGCACCACCCAAAAAAATCTTTGTTCCAAGACCAATAGTTTCATATTCAGGGTCATTTGCCAAGGGAGAAAGTTCGCCACTTCCTGAATAAGCTATATTACCTGTTTTTTCCAGTAGTTTACCCATATAGGTCCATATTTCTTTTGAACCTGTATTTGTTGCTGCATTATATTTTTGATATGAATTTCTGGGATTAATCATTATTGCCTGATTTAAATCTTTTATATTGATGAAAGTTTCAACTCTTTTTGAAGGATAACAATCTGTACCACTTCCTTCTGCTTTCAATAAAATATTTTTGCCAGAAACTAAGTCTTCAATGACATGCGCTCCTCCATATTTAATACCTTCAGAAGAAGAAGGTTCGGTAGCTCCAATATATGCATCGACTGCTGCAATTCCTCCATAAGCCGGAACATCATTTAACCATACTTTACTCATTTTAATGGGTGGATCAGCATGACCAAAATTTAAAAACACACCCGACGAACACATTGCACCAAAAGTTGCTGTCGTGACAACATCGACTTTTTCATACGCATATTTTATTCCATATTCTTTTGTTATTTTTGTCATCTCTTCAGCTGTTACCACGACAGCTTTTCGATTCTTTATTTTTTCATTTATTTCATCTATACTTCTTTCTATCATAATATTTTCTCCTAATTCTTTTTTTATAACTAATTTTAAAAAACTATAAAGAGTAGTCATAAATAATTTTGAATAAATTTTAGATTAAATTTTCCCGAATATAGGGGGATTTAATTATAATTAACCCGGTAATTGACTAAATCCATCACCTATACCGGGTTATGCATCATCATAGAAAAAGAATTATTTGAAATATTTTGGAATAAAAAATTATTTATAATAAAATTCTTAATATTATTTTTATTTTTTATAATATTCAATAGAAATTTTGAATAACAGAAAAATAGATAGTTTAATCTTCTTATCATTTTTTTCTATATCTAATATTTAATAAATCTAATTAAATTTTTTTTAGTACATAATTTATTTTTGTCAATATATTGATATTTTCTTTTTTTAAAATAATTTATTGGTGATTTTATTTTATATATATTTCTCTTTTAGACAATTTTATTTAAATTATATTCATAAAATAAAAAAAGGAATTATAAAATGTTACAAAAATTTTTAAAAGCCAAGATTCATAGAGCCACTATTACCCAGGCTGACTTAAATTATGTCGGCTCAATAACGATAGATGAAGCCCTTTTAGAGGCTAGTGGAATAAGAGAATTTGAAGCAGTATGGATTTATAACATAAATAATGGTGAAAGATTTGAAACCTATGTTTTAAAAGGTGAAAGAAATTCCGGGATTATTGGATTAAATGGTGCTGCTGCTCGAAATGCCCTTGTTGGAGACCTTGTTATAATTGCAAGCTATGTATATCTTAATGAAGAAGAATTAAGTAATTTTTCACCAACTGTACTTTTAGTAAATGAAAATAATAAAATTAATGAAATAAGAAAATTTGATTTACAATAATTTTTCAAGATTTATCTTTATAGATTTTTTTATATAATTTTTTTTATTCCGGATTATCAAAAATTTGCATTTTTTTCCGTTATGAATTATTTTTAAATCACAAAATCCAAAAAAAATTTAAAAAATCATAAAAATTTTAAATAGAATGACTACTTTTTCCGATATAAAGAAAAAGCAGTAAAATAAGGGGAAGGAGTTATACAATGAAATTCTCAAAAATAGCTGTTTTATTATTGGCAGTAGTCATTTTTGCAGCATTTCTCATAAACAACACAAATCTAACAGCCCAGCAAACAATGACTAAAAATGAGCTTATTACCTCAATAGTACTTGAATCATTTGAAAACAACGACAAAGGATGGCATGCGGAAGGTTCAAAATATACTAAAACAGGATTCCCTCAATGGCAATCTAAAATTGAAAACTGGCCAACATCTCTTTTTGGGCAGAAGGGAGATCCAAATAACAAATATTGTTTTGGTGTCAGAACTTCATATTACAGAATGGGTTACAACTACTTATGGATTCTTCCAAAAGAACCTATAAAAATTCCTGGTATTGCAAAAGCCTTTTATATCTGGGTATGGGGTGCAAATTTTGCTTATGATTTCGAAATTCAAATTACAGATTATACTGGGATAAGTTATTCTTTACCTGGTGGAAGGTTAAATTTCCTAGGATGGAAAATAATTAGAATTGATGTCCCGGGTTATGTACCACAATTACAACTTCAACTTCCAAGAATTAAAAACATATTATTTGAAAAATTCATTATATGGACAACACCTGGTGCTCCACTTGAAAATTTCTATATCTATTTAGATCATTTTTCAGTGCTTTCAGATATTGCACTCGAAACATATGATGGTGATTCATTGAACAATGTTGATCAGATCTGGACAAACCCAGAATCAAATCAACAGGGTAAATAATTGTAACCGAAAGATAAAAGGATGGTTACCATGAAAAAGATTAAATATTTAGTATTTATTTTTATTTTATTTTCAGCTTTCTTATTTTCAAATCTTTTAAACTTAAAAGCTCAACAGGTTTCTTCTCAAAATATGGAACCCGGAGTTCAGGAAGGTGAGCTTCTCGCAGATATTATAATTTCAAAGTTTGAAGATGCAGAGTCATGGACTGGTCAAATGCCATTGGATCAGGGGAATATCTTTTTGATGAAAAGATATGGTAAACCAAACGCACTTCCTCAAACTGACCCTTCAACCGGTATTGAAAACAAATATGTTCTTGGTGTTAAAGTTATGTTCAACAAAAGAGGTTTCAATAGATTTATAGTTAGACCTCCAAGACCAATTAAAGTTCCCGGCATAACAAAATCTCTTTCAATCTGGGTTGCCGGAAGAAATTTCAGCCATACACTTATTTTTGTTGTTAGAGATTATTACAATCAAGATAAACTGCTTAAAGTAGGAGCATTAAATTTCCTTGGATGGAAAAGATTAACTTTTGTCATTCCTCCAACTCTTGTTCAGGATGAATACCATTATACCGAACTTGAAGGTATTACTTTTATGGGTTTAGCTGTAGAAACTAACCCTGAAGAATCATACGGAACTTTTTATGTCTATTTCGATGAATTAACTGCGAAGACAAATGTATTCAATATGTCAACACAAGATAAAGATGATATGATAGATAACTGGTAAATCTCCTTTCCATATCCATAAATAAGAGCTGACTCAATTTTGGGTTAGCTCTTTTTTTTATTTAATCTTACTTTTTTTTCTTATTTTTCTTTTGACATTAGAGCCCCCCAACCAACCCACCCCAATATATCTGTTTATATATTATATAAGAATATAACAGGATATAAAAAAGTCGGGGAATCCCCGCCTTATATTTCTTAAATCTTTTCTATTTCCCTAAGTTACCATTAGCATCAAGTTTGAGAATTAATATATCACTCCAGGGGTCTTCATATTCCCCTTCCGTGGAAATAGGGTCATCTAACTATTTTAATAATTTATATTATTTTTTAAGGTTTTAATTTAATATATTGCAAATATCCATCCCTTTTCTAAAGTATCATAAGCAGGTATATATATTACTCCATTGGATATTATTGGACTTACTACACAATTTTTAGCCAGCCTCAAACTCCATAGCTCTTTCCCTGTTTTCCTGTCTAATGCATATAGCATACCATTACTTGTAGAAAAATATATCCCATCTTTCGTTATAGAAACAGGAGATATAACATGATCTTCTCTTTTATCTATACTTAAAATTATTTTTCCGCTCTTCTCATCAATAAATAGTAATGAATCTATATTACTTACATATACTATTCCATCATATATTGAAACAGATGTGTTAGGACCATCAAAAGCATCATGATGACATTTAATCTTCCAATTTATTTTACCTGTTTTTAATTTTACTGAAAATAGATTTCCTCCTGTATCCCCAAAATAAACATTATCGTTGGATATTACTGGTGTAGTAGATAAACCTATTTCATTACAAGAAAATATTTTCTTCATCTCTCCTTTTTTCCCTTTTGAAAAATCAATTGTAATTATTCCCCCTGTCGCTACTAAAACCATTGTATCCTTCCAGAACGCCATTCCAGTAATAAATTCATATGGTAATAACCCCATCTCATCTATCTGCTCTATTATCTCTCCTGTCATTGGGTTTACAAGATAAATTATTTTCCCGTAATCTTCTCCTCCTTCTATCTGGCTGTATACATATAATATGTCTTTATGAACAAAACAATCACCAACACTTTCAAGATTTTTATTTTCCCATAATTTATGACATGTATCAAGATCGTAACAACTTAAAAAAGATTCTTGAGATGGTACAATTTGCCTTCCAATTGCTATATTTAAATATATTATCTCGATACTAAAAGGATTTTTCTTTATCATTTTTCCTGTATTACAATCAATTAATTCACCCATACCAGCGTATAATATGCCATCCTTTATAAAACCCAGTCCTCTATTGTTATATTTCCACTTAATACCATGCAGTACAGGCACTCCTTTTGTATCATAAAATCCAGTTCTTTGTTCATTGTTTTTATACATTAATACATTGTAATAATTATTGTTTTGCTCTTCTTTAAAACCAATCATAGTAATTAGAAAAATTATTAAGACAAGGATTAATATATGTTTTTTCATATATTTTCTTCTTATAAATTAGTTTTTATAGTATATTTAGAAGGTAAAATATTTAATAATATTAGTTAAATTAAACTTCTTATTTTATCTTTTTTTCGACTAATTCATTGACAAAATCTGAATCTGCTACTTCTGGCATTGTTATATGAGATTCAGGTTCACGATTATTATAAAGTGCAGATGTCTTAATTGCATTATCATTTCTAGCCCAGGCTCTTCGAGCTATACCGCCTATGACATCCCAGCTTACTGCACTTTTTATAATTTTATCTGTATCTTCTCTTCCATCAAGGAGTAAACCAAATCCACCATTAAAAGATTTTCCAATTCCTACTCCACCACCATTAGATAAAACAGCCAAAGTCATCCCTCTTGCACAGTTACCTGCAAAACAATGAACAGCCATTTCAGCCATTACATTACTTCCATCATAAATATTGGCAGTTTCTCTAAATGGTGAATCTGTTCCGGAAACATCATGATGGTCTCTACCAAGCATAACAGGTCCAATTTCTCTATTTCTTACCATTTCATTAAATTTTAAAGCTATTTTTACCCTTCCCTCTTCATCAGCATAAAGAATTCTTGCCTTTGTCCCAACGACAAGTTTGTTCTTTTCTGCATCTCGTATCCAATTGTAATTGTCCATATCCTGAGATCTTCTATTTGGGTCAATACATGACATTGCAGCAGCATCGGTTTTCTTCAAATCTTCATCTTTTCCAGAGAGGCATACCCATCTAAAAGGTCCATAACCAAAATCAAAGCATAATGGTCCCATAATATGTTCAACATATGAAGGAAAGATAAACCCTTCTGAGGTATCTATTTTATTTTTTGAAATGTCTTTTTCTCCCGCATCAAAAACAGCCTTCATAAATGAGTTACCATAATCCCAGAAATATGTTCCTCTATCTGTCATTTCCTTTATTAAATTAAACTGCTTCTTTAAGGAAATATCTACTGCTTCCTTAAATTTTTCTGGCTGTGTTTCCAGTAATTTTCTTGCTTCTTCAAATGAATATCCTGCTGGGATATATCCGCCCTCATATACTGCATGGCAGGAAGTCTGGTCGGAAGCAAGTTCGATTTTTATATTATTTTTTACAGCATATTCCCATAAATCAACTATATTTCCATAATATGCGATTGATAATGCCTTCCCTTCTTTTTTTGCCTTTAATGCTGTATCAAAAGTTTCTTCCTTAGTCTTACAAACAACAGAAACCCAGCCTTGCTTATGCCTTGTTTCTATCCTTGAATAATCTACTTCTGCAATTATCCCAACTCCACCGGCTATTTCTACTGCTTTTGCCTGAGCTCCGCTCATTCCACCAAGTCCAGAAGAAAGATAAAGAACTCCTTTCAAGTTACTATTATCAGGTATTTTAAGGTAAAGTCTTCCAGCATTTAAAAGAGTTATATAGGTTCCATGAACAATGCCCTGAGGACCTATGTACATCCAGCCACCCGCTGTCATCTGTCCATAATTTGCTACTCCCATAGCAGCAGCAACAGCAAAATCTTTTGGGTTATCAAACATACCGACCATAAGTCCATTAGTTGAAATAACTCTTGGAGCATCTTTTTTACTTGGGAACAAGCCAAGTGGATGCCCCGATTGCACTACAAGGGTCTGCTGCTCTGTTAAAATTTCGAGGTATTTTTTAATAAGTCTATACTGCATCCAGTTTTGCATAACCTGCCCTGTTTCACCATAAGTAACAAGCTCATACGGATAAAGGGCAATATCAAAAGAAAGGTTGTTATCTATCATTACTTGAAGAGCCTTACCTGCGAGGCATTTACCTTCATATTCTTCTATCGACTTTGGTCTGATATCACCTTCGGGTCTATATCTATACCCATAAATTCTTCCTCTTGTCAATAACTCTTCAAGAAATTCTGGTGCTATTTCTGAATGCAATTTTTTAGGTATATATCTTAAAGCATTTTTCAAAGCAATTTTTATCTGATTTTTATTTAAATTCATACCCCTTGATGGTGCTCTTCGTATGCCTTCAACAAAGGTGGGATATTTTGGTAAACTATCGGGCAACCTTATTTCCATCGATTTCTCCTTATATTAATTTAATTAATTTATTTTAAAATAATTTATATTAAAATATTCTTTGATATTAATGGTAAATAGGTAAATTATTTATATCACAAGCAAAGTTTAGCTAGTTATTTTAACAACATTTATTTAATTAAAATTATCTAATTAACAAATAATAATCATCAATAATCATTAATAGTCATTTTTAAATAATTATGCTTTTCCTGAAGAACCAAGTACATTATTGTTTTTATCCATATACATTTTAATAAGTTCTTCTCTTGCTGGACCAAGATATTTTCTTGGGTCAAATTCTGCTGGCTTAGTAGCAAGGATCTCCCTAATCTTAGCGGTCATAACTAGCCTTCCATCAGAATCAATATTAATCTTACATACATTTGATTTCGCTGCTCTTCTAAGTTGATCTTCGGATACTCCAACTGCATTTTCCATGTTTCCGCCATATCTATTTATAATATCTATGTAATCTTTCAAAACACTTGATGCTCCATGTAAAACTATTGGAAATCCAGGAATTCTTTTTTCAACTTCTTCTAAGATATCAAATCGAAGAGGAGGAGGCATCTCACCAGGTTTAACTTTAAATTTATAGGCTCCATGTGAAGTGCCTATAGCAATAGCAAGAGAATCCACACCCGTTGATTTAACAAAATCTTCTACTTCTTCTGGTTTTGTATAATGGTGAACTTCAGATTGAACATGCTCCTCAATGCCTGCAAGAACTCCAAGCTCACCTTCTACTGTAACATCAAATTCATGCGCATATTCAACAACCTTTTTTGTCAATAAAATATTTTCTTCATAAGGAAGATGAGAACCATCTATCATTACAGATGAAAACCCGCTTAAAATGCAGCTTTTACATAATTCAAAGGAATCACCATGGTCAAGATGAAGAACCACTGGTATTTCTGGAAGTTTTTTTTCTGCAGCAAGCTCTTTCATAAATTCTATAGCACCTTGAGCAAGATACCTTAATAGTGTCTGATTAGCATACTCTCTTGCTCCCTTTGATACCTGTAATATTACAGGGGAGCTTGTCTGAACACACGCTATTATTATTGCTTGAAGTTGTTCCATATTGTTAAAGTTATAAGCAGGTATTGCATAGCCACCTTTTAATGCTTTCTTAAAAAGTTCTTTTGTATTTACAAACCCAAGTTCTTTATAAGATACTATCATAAAATACTCCTTGTCTACGAATATTTCGTTGAATTAATTATAATAATCATATTTATGAAATCAACCTTTTTTAAACTCAACAGAAAATCTTTTTTTAAAAATATCTTCAAAAGGTACTTTCCATTCTATTTTGCCATCTTTTTCAAATGTATCGTATATTCTAAATTTTTGGACAATTTCACTTGGTGAGAACCATAACTTGACTTCATATTCAGCAGCATCATTAAAACTTGCATGAATTACATTCTCAAAACGAACAACAACATGTCCTTTTTCATCAAAAATTTCATTTCCATTTTCATCTTTGACAATAACATTTCTTCCATATTTCTGTCTTAATGTTATTATTTTTTTCCCATATTCTATTTCCATAGGATTTGTTTTCCCTACAATTGAGCGAATTACTGAACAGGCGTTTTCACCCGCATATACAAAAGCATATACCCATGAGAAGCTGTGATACCCGCCTAAAAGATATTTTATTACATCCTGATAAAATGGTTTATCGTTGTGTTCATAATAATGATATGCAGCAAGTTGATATGTAGGCTCAACAACTTTTGAACCAACTAGAAAAATATCCTCTTTTTCCAGGTGAGAAAGTACTTCTCCTACAAGAGAAAGCTCGACTCCATCGGGTTTAATAAGAACCAAGCAATGTTCCATCATGCCATCCTTTTTATTTAATATATCACAATTTATCTAATTATAATCTAATAAAAAATTTTTTCCTGCTATTATTTTTACTTCAATTTTTTGAAAGTAATATTTACCAATAATTATCTGATTATTAATATTTTTTAATAAATTGTTTTTAATATTGTTTTTAATATTGTCTTCAATATCCCTTACCTTATCCTTTAAGGTATTTTTTTCGTCATAAAATAGCAGTTTTATCCATTTATCTTTTTCAAAAGATTCTACAATATACTTTTTACCTACCATTATATTTAAGGATTCAAATCTATCTATTATACTTTTAGAAGTATTTATTTTTAATATTTCAAAAATCAAACCTTCTTTCATATCCTTATCATTAAGATTCATTTTAAACCCTTTAAATTAAAAACTTTAAAATATTTTAATCTTTTCAAATATTTATTATTAATATTCAGTATTAATAATATACATTGCTAATAACATCCATTACTAATAATATGCAAATTTATTTATAATTTTGAAATATTATATTTATATCAAGTTTCTTAGCAAACTCGATTATTTCAGATTTTTCGACTAAATCTGGCACAATGGTAGTTCTTGTTTGGAATTTAATCTTAGATTCTTTCATTATATTCAATGTTTTTAATATTTTTGAAAAATCGAAGTTTTTCAATCCAATAGTTTTATTATATTTTTGCTCTGTGTTCTTAATATCTATTGCAACAAAATCAAGAAGATTTTTAATTATTAATCTTTCAAGAATTTCAGGATTTGAGCCATTTGTATCAAGTTTTACCAAAACTCCCTTTTGTTTGAATTCTTTAATAACATCTAACAGTTCATCTCCATGTACTGTCGGTTCTCCACCCGAGATACATATAGCATCAATCTTACCCTTCCTCTTATCTAAAAAAGATATAATTTCATCCTGAGAAATTGTTTTCATCTTGCTATATTTTTCTTCTTCAATTAATTCCCTATTATGACACCAGGGGCAATTAAAATTGCAACCCGCTAAAAAAATAACACTACAAATCTGGGAAGGATAATCTATTAAACTTACAGGCACAAAACCCTTTATTTCGATCATAAATCTTAATTTTTTCTTTTAATTTTGATTATAATATTCAAATTTTAAATACTTTCCTCTCGTAAAATTCCATTCTTTTCCCATTATTCCAGTTTTGAACAGGTCTATAATATCCAACAACTCGCGAATATACTTCATTTGGTATTACTAAAGTATCTTCAATATTGTCAATATTATCAAAATTATCTATATTTTCATCTTCCACATTATTTTCAATATTTTCCTGTGCCTGCTGATATTGTTCACTGAATAAATCCTGTTCAAACAAAGTAGATTGGTAACTATTTTGTTTTTCTTCCTTTTTTCCCTTTTTTTCTTTATCTATCTTCTTGGATATATCTTTTATTTTGCCAAAATTATATGCTTCAATATTTTTCAAACTTATTCCAAATTCAATTAATTCCTGTTTAGTATGATGTTTATCGCATACCCATTTTTCACCTGCTTCATAACCATGAATAGGACAGATACTATATGTTGGTGTAATAGAAAAATATGGCATCTTATAACTATTTGCGACTTTTTTAATCAAATTTTTAAGTGCCTGATAATCTGTTATCTGCTGACCTGTAAAGATATGCAATACAGTTCCACCAGTAAATTTGCTCTGTAATGAATCCTGATGATCACATACTTGAAATAAATCATCTGTAATATTAACCGGAAGCTGAACAGAGTTGGTATAATAAGGTCGTGACTCTGTACCAGACGTAATGATGTTGTTAAACTCTTTCTTATCAATCAAAGCCAATCTATAACTTGCTCCTTCTGCTGGTGATGCTTCAAGATTGTACATATTACCAGTTTCTTCTGTTATTATATCTAATTTTTCGAGCATAAAATCGAGTATTTTTTCTGCAAATTTTTTGCTCTCTTCTTCTAGAAAGGATTTTTTCAATAGATTTTGGATAGCTTCATTCATTCCTATAAGTCCAATGGTGGAAAAATGATTAGCCCAATAATGACCTGTCTTCATCTTGACATCTTTAAGATAGAACTTAGTATAAGGATATAAGCCATTTTCAGTTAAATTTTCAACTGCTTTTCTTTTTAATTCTAGAGAAGTCTTAGAAATCTGTATAATCTCATTTAGTTTTTCAAAAAATTGCTCCTCTGTTTTTGAAAGATAAGCTAATCGGGGTAGATTAATAGTTATAACTCCAATAGAACCTGTCATAGGATTTGAAGCAAAAATTCCCCCTCTTTTTACATGTTCTTCATGATATAATGCGGATTGAGAGCTATCTTGCGAATTCAAACTTTTCTTCCCAAGTTGTGCTCTTACCTGTTTATTATTTAAACGAAGTCTACAACACATGCTTCTTGCATCTTCTACATTCATATTTGAGTTAATGAAATTACTGAAATAAGGAGTTCCATATTTTGCAGTAAGCTGCCATAAAGGTTCGTAATCTTGATTTTCAAAATCAAAATCTTTTGTAAGATTAATAGTTGGTATTGGAAATGTAAAAGGTCTTCCTTTACCATCCCCTTCAAGCATTACATCGCAAAAGGCTTTTAAAATCATCCTCATTTCTTGTTGATATTCTTTATATGTTGATTCTACTAGCTCTCCACCAATTATTACTGCCTTATCTTTTAAACTAGATGGGACAACAAGGTCAAAAGTAATATTTGTAAAAGGAGTCTGAAAACCTGTTCTTGTAGGAACATTAAGGTTGAAGATAAATTCCTGAATACACTGTTTTACATCTTTATATTTTAAATCATCTTTTCTAATAAAAGGAGCCAATAAGGTATCGAAGTTTGAAAATGCCTGTGCACCTGCTGCTTCTCCCTGCATAGTATAGAAAAAATTTGCTATTTGCCCTAGTGCAGTCCTGAAATGTCGGGCTGGTTTACTTTCTACCTTCCCGGTGACACCAGTAAAACCTACCAAAAGAAGTTGTTCAAGGTCCCATCCAACACAATATGAGGAAAGAGAACCTAAATCATGTATATGAATATATCCATTTCTGTGTGCATTAGCGATTTCAGGAGTATATATCTTGTTTAACCAATATTCTGAAATAAGTGTAGAAGAAATATGAGTATTCATCCCTTGCAAAGAATAGCTCATATTAGAGTTTTCCCTGACTCGCCAATCATTTTCTGCGATATAATCATCTATCATTTTAAAAGCGGCATTAAAAGCATTTGTTATATTTCTGGCTTCTGCTCTTTTAGCACGATAGAGTATATACATTTTGGCAGTTTTTCTAAAGCCCATGTTCATCAATGTTTCTTCGACTAAATCCTGAATAGTTTCAATATCAACTATTTCAGTTTCTATTCTCGAAACAACAAAACCAGCTACTTCCCAGGCTTTTGTTTCACTTCCTTCATTACTTGCCACAAATGCTTTATTAATAGCGTTGGCAATTTTTGAAGAGTCAAACTCGACAATTTTACCATCTCTTTTTTTTACTGATGTTGCGATTTTAGCTAATTGTCTGGATTTTACTAATTCAGTAACATACATTTTCATAAATCCTCCACATGATAACTCCTTACGCGTCTTCCGGCTTCAAGGCGACCTACAAGTTTAGGCTAAACCTTTCCCTTCGCAGTAATAAACCACTGGGAAAGCAAAAACTTTTCGTTCCTATTCACGGCTGTGTGGACAGCACAGGATTTCAACCTGTTTCCGTAAGTAAGGAATTTTTGATTTTTATAACATCTCAAAATTAATTTTCAATGAAAAGTTCATTCATAAGTTTATTAACATCTTCAATGTTGTACGGTTTCAAGAGTATATGAATATTTTTATTTTTACTTAATTTATCTAATCTCTCATCCAACGAAAGGCCACTTGTCAATATTACCTTAATATTTTTTTCATTTATCTTATAATTTTCTTCTAGAAGATTATAAAGTTCATAACCCGATAATTTTGGCATTATCAAATCTAGAATAATAATTGAAATCTCTTCTTTTACCTTATTATAAAGTTCTAAAACCAATGTTGGATCATTTGATTCTATAACTTCTAAATCAAATTTACCTAAAATTCTTTTCATAACATTTCGTAAAACAACATCATCATCGACAAGTAGAACCTTTTTACCCTTAAATTTAGGTTTTATGGTTTTTTCTTTATTCTCTATAATCTCGCGGGAATCTTCTTCTAAGTAAATAGGTACATGAATTTTAAATTCTGTTCCAATTCCTACTTCTGAATTTACTTCTATATATCCTCCATGATTTTCTATTATATTATATACCAATGATAATCCCAGACCACTCGATAAAGACTTATCTTTTGTTGAGAAGAAAGGGTCAAATATTTTAGTTAAGTTTTCTTTAGGTATTCCAACACCATTGTCCTTAATTGAAATCTGCCAGTATTGTTTACCTTCTCTATCTATTTTATTAAGTGATAATTGTAAAATTCCTCCCTTTTTCTCTCCCTCTTTTTTCATTATAGTCAAAGCGTGAGAAGCATTAATACAAAGGTTGAGTAATGCCTGCTCAATTTGAGTTTCAATACCCCAGATTAGCGCTTTTTCATATGTATTATCATAAAATATCTCAATTGATTTATCGAATGAATGCTCACAAATTTTCTTAATATCTTCAATGCATTTTGATATATTTATAATTGAAAATTTTAAATCCTTCTTTTTAGCAAAAGACATCAACTGGTTAACAACCAACGAAGCCTTTTGAGTTGATAATGTTAAAATATCAATATAATCTAACAAATCTTTTTTATTTATTTTTTGATTATATTTCAAGTCATTACTAATCAAAGATATAGTTCCTGTAATGCTTCCTAATATATTATTAAAATCATGGGCAATGCCTGACCCTAAGAGTTGAATGCTCTCCATCCTTTGCATCTGATTTATAATATTTGTTTTTTTAACATTTTCAGTTTCATCATCAATTTTTATAATTATTCCTTCTACATTATCTTTATCTTCAATAGAAAAAAGAGGACTCATCGTTATTGTATGATATGAATCTTTTAACTTACCTTTTTCTATAAATTTTTGAGAAATTATAATTGTTTTTTTATTTCTATAAATCTTTAAAAATTCATCTTCAAAATCTATAAAATATGGATTTAAATCATATATAAGTTTATGTATTGAATTTTGTAAATCAATATCAAATAATTTTTCAGCCATTTTATTAAGCAGATTTACCCTAAATTCTTTATTTATAAAAATAATTGCACTTGGTAAATTCTTAACTATACCATCAATAAGAGATATTGAAGAGTTAAGTTTTGTTGACATTTCATTAAAGGCTCGAGCTATATCTCCTATCTCATCCTGAGTATCTACATTTAATTTATTGCTATAATCTCCTGAAGAAATCTTGTTTATTAATTTTAATAACTCTGAAAGAGGACGAGCTAATTTATTAGATAAAATATAAAAAATAATAAATGTAATGAAAACTATAATCAATAATATATTTAAAAAAAGAATTATCTTTACTTTTATTAAGGAAAAATAATATGATGAAAAATCATATCCAATCTTTATTTTACCAATAATTTCATTTCTACTATTTTTTATATCATAAACCACTTCTTCTATTAAACCATAAGGCTTAATAGATTTTTCTGAGACCGATTGATTTATCAAAAAACCAGAATTATCATAGACATAAACATATTTTACTATCTCCTCTCCTAAAAATTCCTGACAATTCTTTTCGACTCCATAATAATCAAATCTTTCCATAGGGAAGGAAATCAAAGATATGAAAAGCTTTGTAAATTTATTATCTATATATCTTTTTTGATTTTCATAAAAAGAGTTTAATGAAAGACTTATTATAGCGACAGATACCAATAAAATTAACCCAATTGAAATGAGTAAAATAATCGTTATTTGTAAAGAAATGCTCTGTTTTCTTGTATTTTCTTTTTTCACTTTTTCTCTCGCTAACATTCTTATTAAATTCTAACTTAATATTTAATTTAATATTTTTGACTATTGCAACTTGATGAATTTTAATAGACAGATTTTATGATAATTTTATTTTCTATTATTTTAAACTTTAATTGTTCAATATATTTTATTAAATTACTACCAATAATATCTTTTGTGAATTTCATCTTGCTAAGATTAATCCCATTTTCTTTCAATCCAATTCTAAAATTTTTATTTTGAAAATTATTATTTATTATCTTATCTACAATATAAACAATACCGGTATCAAGATTTTTAATCATCGAAGTAAGAATCTGTCCTTTAACAAGATAATCCTGATCTGTGTCGACTCCTATTGCATATACTAAATTGTTGTTCAACATTTTACCATTTATTGCTTTATATATTCCCATATTTGTTTTTCCAGCAACGGCATATATAATATCTACATTAAATGAATTCATTAAATCTTCAGTAATAGTTTGACCGGCTTTTTCATCCTGAAAAGGGTCTTCACTTTTCATTTCATCACAATATTTTACAAAAAGTTTTATATCTGGATTTTCATGATTTATTCCCTGTTTAAAACCAATTAGAAAATCGGTAATTACAGGAATATTCATTCCACCTATAAATCCAATCTTTTTAGTCTTTGTCATATTGGCAGCAAGGACTCCAGCTAAAAAAGAACCTTCATTTTGCTTAAAACTTACTGTTGCGACATTTTCGGGATAATAGGAGAGCTCGGTATCCATACAGATGAAATAAAATTTCGGAAAAAGAGGTGCTACTTCTAAAATAGCTTTTTCAGCAAGAAATCCATTTCCACAGATTATAATATTATATCCTTCATTAGCAGCATTTAAAATACCATCTCTTATCTTATCGAAGCTACAGGTTATAAATAATTTATGTTTAATCTTGAATAGTTTTGCAGCTTTTTCTACACCTTTAAGTTGCATGTCTGCAAAACCTTTATCTCCAATTCCTGAAATTACAAAACTAATCTTATATTGATTATGATTTGAACTATTCATCTTATTGATGATATTACCAAAAAGTACTAAAAAGATAACTATCATAAGTATAGTAAAAATAATTAATATCTTTTTCATGTTTACTCCATAAATTGTTATTTTATTTAGTTAATTTTTTCAATTAAGTTTTTTTATTTTATTAAAACATCTATTTTGAAAAAACATTTATTTTATTTTTCAAAAATAGTATTTATAGTTAATTCTCCATCGACTATTTTTTTCTGTAAAGTATAAATTTTTTTAATGACATCTTCTCCAATAAAATTTCTTGTATATATCATAGGACTAAGTCCAACGCCATTTTCCTTTAATCCTAAATAATATGTTTTTGATTCAAATTTATTGTCTATGATTTTTTCAATTATAAATACAATTGCTTGATCAAGGTTTTTCAATGCTGAAGTCAAGATAGTTCCGGGGATAAGATAATCCTGGTCTGTATCTACACCTATTGAAAAAACAGAATTTTGTTTACAAGCATTGAAAATCCCTATATTTGAAGCAGCAGCCACAGCGAAAATGACATCGATTCTTTTTTTAAGAATTAATTTCAATGCTATCTTATTTGCTATATCGGGGCTATCCCATACTTTTTCAAAGTCATTCAAAATACTTGAAATATATTCTTTCTCAATCTTGCAATTAGTATTGGCATATTTAACTCCCTGTTCAAAACCTGAGTAAAAATCATTGATAACATCTATATCGGCGCCACCAATAAATCCAACACTCTTGTTTTTGCTTTTTTCAGCAGCTAAATATCCAACTAAAAAAGAAACCTCATTTTGTTTAAATAAAATTGATGCGGTGTTGGGATATAATTTCTGACATATAGCATCTAGAATGACAAACTTAATATTGGGATACTTTTCAGCAAATCTATCTAGCACTTTATGACCGATATATCCTTCACCAATAATTATTGCAGTGCAATTATTATCTATCAACACCTGTGTGTATTTTGATATATCATCAAAATTTTGAGGAGAAAAATATTGAAATTCAATATTATATATTTTTTTTGCAAGAAGAAGTCCATTGTATTGCATATCATTAAATGATTTATCGCCCAAGCCTCCAAAACCAGTAATTAGACCTATTTTAACATTTTTGGGATTGCTTTTAATATTATCAGTCTTTAAATATTTATTTCTATTTTGTGCAACTTTTAATATATCTACTAAAAAAATTGAAAATAAAATAAGGATTACAACTACAATAGATATTATTATTAAATATTTTTTCATAAAAATACCTTTACTTAAAATTTTCAGGTTCGACTAGATGATAAAATTTAAATTTTTAAAAATCAAATTATGGTCACTCTTTCTCACTTAAAAAAAGAGTATTACAATAGAGTTGAAATAAAGTATTATGTTCTTGAAGATATACAAAATTTTTAAAATTTCCTATACATAATAAATAATTTTTATGAGTAGAAATACAGTAATTAAATATAGAGCCTTTTAATCCTATTAATCCAACCTGATTTAACTGACTGGTTTTTTCCATAAATTCTTCAAATATATTAAAATCATTTGAAATTAAAGGTTTATTTCTTTCTAATACAAGATAATAATCAAATTGAATTGCTTTTTGAATAAGATTAAATCCTTTTTCAAGTTTATGATTAAAATTATCTTTATTTGATGATGCCAATTCTAAAATTTCTATAAGAATTTTTGCATTTTCACTTGTTTTTATAGGATCTCGGACAATTAAACCATTAATATATTGTTTAGAAAAAGATTCTATTGAAATTTTATTATTATAAACAATTATTCTGTTTTTCCCACTAAGTTTGCCATATCTATTTGCTATTTCTGCTTTTGAAATAAGTATATCTGAAAAAATTGAATCATCGGGATAATATGATAAACCTATTGTAACAGTTACAATTTGCTCATTTATTATCTTTTCATTCATTACATTAATTCTTATTCTTTCAGCTATCAATTTTGCTGAATCTTCTGAAATAATAGGTATAAATACTAAAAACTCTTCTCCTCCATATCTACCAACTATATCTACCTTTCGAACAGAATTTTTTATTGTACTCGCAACTTTTGTTAAAACTTTATCTCCAAAATCATGACTATAAATATCATTAATGGACTTAAAATTATCAATGTCAATAAAGAGGAGTGTTCCGGATTTTACCTTCGATAAAGCGTTTTTAAGTTTAGTTAAAAAATTATTTCTAACAAGAACTTTTGTTAAAGGATCATACATGTTTTCCTGAGCCAGAAAATATTGATTATTTAAGAAAGATAAGAAGTTTTCAAGAAAAGTTGCAAATTCCCCTGTTATTGACCAATATGGATTTATAAGATATTGAGTCTCAAATATCAAAAAAAATGAATACTCGTCGAACTTATATACACTTGATGAATCTTTTCTTGTAATCTGACCTGTATAATCTAATATTGGTATTGCGACAAAAACGTGTGGTTTTAATCCATCCATTGAAACTGATTTAATGATAAAAGGGGAACTTTGAGTAAGAAAAATTTTAAAACATCTTTCAAAATAGTCTTGAGAAAACCTTTGAAACCCATTTTTTTCATAACTTTGTACAAGTTTTACGGTGTATGTCTCATCGACTTTATATATTGCACAGTAAGTACAGTATCCAAAATGAATAAGAAATTTTAAAAGATACTTAAACATGTTTTCTATATCATCTTCTAAAGAATTCTTAAATCTATCAAATATTCTATTTATTATTTCAAAAGAAAGATTTATACTTTCTGAAGATTTTTCTATATAAGAATTAAAGCTTTTATCATGAGAAAGATAAAAAGAAAAAGAACTGTTAATAGACAGAAATCTTCTAATAATAGTTGAAGATTTGAATATTTTTCTTTCTTTTTCAGTAAGTTTAGAATACATTAGTTTTGCATTTAACAAAGCATTTACTAAATATTCATGGTTTTTTGAAATAAGATAAGCTATGAAATTATCACAAAAACAATAAAAAATATCTCCAGTATATCTTGAATCATTTACAATATTTAATAATTCCTGTTTTAAAATCTGGTTATTTTCTTCTTTATCAAATTTTTCAAGATAATTATAGATTTTATAAAAATTTTCTACTTTTTTATGAGATTTAAATTTATAATTTTTTCCAAGTAATTTATCTTTTAAACTTTCTTTTAGCTTTCTATTAAAGATTATGCAATTATAAAGATAGTTAACATCATGGTCAATTGTAATAGATTCAATTTTATTCTTATCAAGTTTTAAAACTTTATCTTCTAGTTTTTTTAATATTTTTATATCATCTAGATAAAAAAATATATCAAATCCTAAAGAATAATATAGATGAATATAATCAACATATAATTTCTCATCATACAGATTTTCCATTAAATTTAATATCTTGTATGCTTCTTCTGTTTGCCCCACCCTTAACAAATAAATTCCTTTATAAGCCAAATATTCATAATATAGTGGATATTTTGATATCTGTAAACTAGCTTCTTCTACTTTTTTAATATATTTATTAGCTTTACTTAATTCCCAGCTTTCAACGTAATATCCAAAAATTTTAGTAAATGCGAAAAGATATTGTTCATCTTCTATAGCATTTTTAACAAAAGCCTCATCAGCTATTTTTTCTAATTTTATCAAATAATTCAATGCTTCCGGATGTTTTCTATGTTTTTGAAAATAGTCAATGAAAAGGTTAGAATAACTTATTATTAAAGTTGCATATATTTTAAACTGCTCATTGTAATATATAGATTCTTTCGTATATATAATTGCCTTTTCCTTATTTTCTTCTCCTTCCTTTGATGAATAATAAACAGCTATATTATGAGCAGCTTTAAGATAAAATACCCAGTTATTTTCCTCTTTTGAATCATTATAGATTATAGACATAAGTATGTAATAATCTTCCAATTCCTTTGATTCTCTCTGTAAACCATACTTTTCTAAAGCAGCTAGGGCATAAAGAAACATATAATATTCTATATTTGAATAAATATCCAGATTTTGTAATATATATTTTTGAATTTCTCTACCTTCTTCTATCCAGCCAAGAAGATTTGCATAAGTATAGAATAGAATGAGGCTGATTAAAGGATCTTCAATATATTTTTTAGCTTCTTCTGCTTTTTCTTCAACCAATTTCATATCGTATTGGATGCCTGCTATTATTAAAGAAATAGCCAAATTAAATTTTTCTTTTACCTCTTCTTTATTTGCTATACATTTTTTTATTTTTAAGATTTTTTGCTGCAATTTTTTAAGTTTTTTCAAATCAAGTGTAGAAACAGAGTAATAAAAATAATCAGCAAATGCTTTACAATAAGATTCATCTCCATTTTCTGGTTCAAGTATGAAAATTAGATCATATACTTCATTATAGTCTGGATAATATGTGAAAATTGAAAACTTTTGATAAAAAATTAGGACTTCATCATATAATTTATTTGATTTTAAATATTTTAAATTTTTTATATAGTTTTTCTTATCATCAATACTAATTCCCCAATTTTCATACAGGTAATTTTGAAATTTAATATAGAATGAAATATCTTCTTCTTTAATTGTTTTTTCAATTATCTCTTTTATTGTTTTTTCATAAATCCCAAGTGAATCAATGTTTTTATAATATCTTAGTATTTTTTTATTTATTAATTCAAGATATGTTGTTTTTTTTACTTTATAAAAATCTATCTCTGAAAATAATTTAACTGGCACCGGTTTTTGAAAAGATAAGAAAACTATGCATGCTTTTTTTTCATCATCTGTCAAAGAATCAATTTTATAAATCTTCGTAATAAAATCCAAAAACATATCCCGAATTTTAGCAATTTTAGTTTTAGAAAGATAAAATTCATTTAAATTTGTTTTAAAATATTCCAAATTTTTCTTAATAAACGATAAAAAATTAAATAAAATTGACACTGAAAATGAAAATTGAAATTTAGAAAAATCAAAATTATACCAATTAAATGCAAGACTTAAAACAGATTTAATCTTTGATTCATCTATATATATAGTATGATATTTCCAGTTTGAATCTGTTTCATTTTCAAAAATATCAAATCTTATTAAAAATATTTTATCTTTATAGCTTCTACTTAAATTAATAAGAATATTTTTCTCTTCTTTCGAAAATAGCAGATAATTATCAAAAATAAAATATATTGGCTCCAGCAGAAAACTGCTATTTAAAAAATTTTCTGCTTCTTTTATATTTGAGATTTTTTGCCCCGATTTAAATGAGAGATATATATAAAAATCTTCTTGATCTTTTAGGTAAACAACATTTTGAAGTTTTACTTTCAAATATGCATAAAAATTATCTTTTAACGAATCCAACGAGTCTTTGTCTTCCCAGAGAATAATATTATTGGCAGAAAGTCTTTCTTTTATTTTCTCAAAATAATCATGAAGATTAAATGAAGATACAGAAGTAATCTTATTTCCTTTAAAAAAATATAGGTGTTGATTCTTTATTTTGGCGTTTTCAAATAACCAGGACCTCATCAATGAATAATCAAATTGATTCTCAGATGAAAAGTTAAAAAAATCTTCAATAATCTGAGGAATTTTTTTCCCCTTTTCACTTAATGAATTCCTCACAAGATTAAAAAGTTGTTTAAAATCTTCATAATATTGATACTTACTGATTCTAGCTGGAAAAATATCCAAAAGAATAGGCATTTCATCTTTATTTACAAGGATATTTTGTTTTTGAATATCATTATGACTTATTTCAAATTGATGCAAAAAGTTTATAGCATAGATTAACTCAGAGCATAATTTAAGTATTTTTTCTGGTTTATTCTCATGTTGTTTAATAAAAATATCAATAGATGTTGAATTTGAAATATATGGCATAGTATAAAACCATATATCTCTTTCAAAAGGATTATTATCAATATTAAATATTTTCTCAAGTATAAAAGGTTTTATTATGAAAGGATTATTGATCGATTTTAAGGTATAAAACTGCTGTATTAATTGAGAAACTACCTTCCTTGAAGAAGCATTTATATCTGATATTTTTAATGCTATTTCTTCATCTGTTTTTCTATCATAAACAAGATAAGTTAAACCATAATTTCCACTACCTAAGAATTTTTTGACTTCATATCTTAAATTTATAAGATTCATTAAATAAATCCTGATATTGGGCAATCACTTTTTATTAAAGATTACTATGAATAATAACTAATAAAATAATTTTATAAAAAATTTTTATTTCCAATTTATAAATAATATAGAACCTTTTTTTAAAATTTCTATTTATTTTAAGTTCATAGCATATTTTAAAAATTTCTTATTTAGTTAGTTCTTATTTATTCATTTAAAGATAATAGTGCTTCCGAAATTTTTGATAAAGTATGAGCAACCTGTACTAGTTCTTCAGATATTTCAACAGCAGATTCAGAAATGGAGGATATCTCTGCTAAGGTATTTACGACCTCATCTGAACCTTTAGCTTGTTCTCTTGTTGCTGTAGTAATCCTATAAAATGTCTCAGAGAAAACCTGTATCTGTTTGCTTATTATATTAAAAATATCACCCGCATTTTTACTTTTTTCATATGTTAAAAAGATTTTCTCATTTGCTATTCCAATTGTTGTTTCAATCTCTTTAGCAGCATCCAAAGATCTTTCTGAAAGTTTTTTAATTTCTTTTGCTACAATTGTAAAACCTTTTCCAAGTTCTCCAGCATGTGCTGCCTCTATTGATGCATTAAGTGCTAACAGTGAAGTTTGATCAGTTATATCATGAATCATGGTAGTGAAATTTTTAATTGTACTGGTTATAGAGACAAGTTGTTCGGAAGACTCAATATTCTCTTCCATAGATTTTGTGCCATCTTCAACCTTTTCTACTATTTCCTCTACTTCTTTTGCTGTCTCTGCTGCATTTAAAGCTATTGTATTAATTGAAGCAGATAGCTCTTCAAGGGTAGAAGAAATCTCTTCTACAGACACAGCAAGCTCTTTTGATTTACTGGACAGCTTTTCCGAATGGTCTGTAATTATTTTTTTAACATCTTGAAGCATAACGAGATTTTCACCTGTTTTTTCTTTTATTTTTTTTGCGAATGAACCTTTTTCTTCAATAAGAGCTTTTGTTAAACTATCTAATTTCTTCTCAGAATCTACTTGAAATGAGGCTGAACTAAAAAGAATAGATGAAACAAATAGCACCATTCCAATGGATGATGTCCAGAATTTAGGTTGAAGTCCAGCTGCTGCTATGACAATATCTCTTACGGCAAAAAATATTACGAAAATAAGACCTAAAGATAAAATCAAACTATATCTTTTTCTTTTTATTATTGAATATATTCCAATATATAGCATATATAAAAAACTAATTCCTAATACAGCAGATTGGAGTATACTATCATTAATAATTTCAGTTTGTGCAAGAGTTTTTATTGAGAATAAATAAGCAATTACCGACAGATATATACCAAAGATAAGATATCTTAATCTTGCCTTATCATGAATATTAAAAAAATTCTGGAAATAAAACATCAAAAGACATACTGCCATATAAGAAGATGAAAAACATAGTTTTATAAATAAGATATAAGATACAGGAGCTATATCTATATATAATTGAGTATAATAGATTGCCATTAAAAATGATGAAATTGATACAAAGATATTATATTTTCTTTCTTTACTCCTTATATAAAGTATTAGATAATAAATACATAAAACAATGCTTAATATAGATGCAGCAGCTGGAATCATAGACCCTAAATAATAGTATAAAAAATTGTTTTTCTGAGCATCATTGTAGCTCATAATTTCTGGTGCATTGATTGAACCTCTTTCTCTTTCGGTGTAAAAAAGTATAGATATTGTATTTTCTTTATCATAATTTAATAGATTTGGGGAAATGACAAAATATTTAGATATATTTGGATTTGCGAAAAACTTATCGGGTGGCATAGAACCATAGGTACCAATCAAATAACCATTTATGTATATTTTTGCAGCAGCAGGAAGTTTACCTACAAATAAAGATAGTGTCTTATCTTTCAATTTTTCAGGAAGTACAAACTCAGCTCTAAACCATAACCAATTGCTTTTTGAGATATCAAAATAAAATCCCCCTTTTGGAAGTATTATTGAATGCCAATTAATTGGTTCATATTCCTGTTTTGAAAACTCTATTTTGCTCCCATCTATATCTTGATAAGTATATACCCAACCATTTGTAATTTTTAATGTGACAGATTCTTTACCAAAAGCTATTTTCATGGGAAAGATTATGAATTGTATTAAAATAAAAGTAAAAAATATAAAATTAAATATTTTTTTCATTTTTTCCTTCTATATATTATTATCGTTAAAATTACCTAATCTATTTGCTTATTGATTTACTTTGTTAATAATTTACTTCTTTAATTTTATTTGTATTTTTAATGAGTATTCTTTAAGATTATCATATAGAATATTAAAATCATCTTCTAAAATAATCTTAACATCATTGATAAGATTTTTTGCATTTTCTATTTCTATATTTATTTCTTTTCTATTTATCCTAATAGCAAGTTTTTTTAATAAATCCAATAAATTAATATCATTTAAATAAGTCTCATAAAAAACACCATTTGAAATATAGTGCTTTAGTTTGTCGAATAAAATATCATCAATAGCATATATATTTTTTAATCTTAAGATTAATTCATCCATTCTACTATCTCCATAGATTTTTATCAAAGATTTTGCATATTTTTTATCCTTTTTATCAATAAAAATATCAAAAAGTATTTCTACCATCTGGTGAACGGGAAAAGAATTATTAGATAAAATATTAGATGTTTTTTTCATCAAATTAAAAAAAATATCACTATTATGAAACCATCTATCTAATTCAAGATGAATTTTCATTCCCTGAAAAAGTAGCATCATCTGTTCATCTTCCTTGAAATATTCTTCTTTATCCCTGATATTTTTCTCAGTTATCTTGCATTTCTTATTTTGTAAAGAGAGTATATCGGGCAATGTCAATCCTAAAGTATAATAATAGTTATCAGGATAAATCGAAACAACATGGTGCGCAAGAAAATTCAATATTTACCTCACAATATTATTTGACAAAACAATATTCTTACCTATCTATAATTTAGAAGGATTAATAATCAAGTATTATATAATATCTTTAGGTTGCCTATTGTTTCGCAATATAATTGCTAATTAATTATATTAATTCTTTTAAATAAAATTTTATTTCAAATTGAAGGAGTAAATCTTATTGGCAATTTTATAGGTATTTAAATATTGATTTTTATAGGAGAAAGAAATGAAAAATTCGGCAAAAAGTTTAATGATGGTTATTATTGCACCATCATTGATGTTGATTTTCATTATATTTTTATTTAGTTTACCCTCAACATATGGAATCTTTAAATGGAATGAATATTATAAAAATCTACTACTCAAACTTTTTATTATACCAATAATTATTGCATTTTTTGGATTAACTTCATTATTTTTTATCAATAAAAAGACCTTATATAAAATATTCTATCTCATTTCATTAATATTAAATATTATCTTTATAATAATAATAATATCTGCTATAACTTTTATTTTGATAAATAGCAACCCTAATTTTCAAAATATACCACCATTTATGACATTGCTGGATTCAACTGGTATTTATGGGATACCCGATATTGGTATCTCTTTTAAAACAGAAAAAAAAGAAAAACTTGAGTTAAATTATTTTATAAAAACTGATATTCAAAATAAAATATCTATAAAAAATTCCGAAGATTCTTTTTATCATGATTTTATTATCAAAGACTTAAAACCTGATTCTGAATATATTTTTGAGTTTTCAAATGGGAAAAATTTTACATATAAAACAATTAAAAATACATTAAAAGAAGATAGCCCCTTTGTTTTTTCTGTTAGCTCAGACCCTCATTTTGGAAGAGATAAATCAAGAAAAGATATTTCCCAAAAAATCACTCAGATTATCCAACAAAAAAATGAAAACTCATTTTTTGCAATTTTAGGTGATTTTGTCGAAAGTGGCTATGTAAAATCCCACTGGAAAATTGCAACAGATTTTTTAAGTGAAAATCTAGTTTCTTTACCTATAATTGCTGTTATGGGAAATCATGATTCATTTATTGGTGGACACAGAATTTTTAAAAAATTCTTTTCCCCTTTTATATTAAAAGAAAAAAAATCCCCATTTTATAAACATTATATATATAATCTTGCTAATAAAAAAATTCATATAATTTCACTATCTCTTCTGTGGGGTACAGAAGATTTTTCTATTAAACAGAAAAATTTCTTGATTAAAGAATTAATGAAGACAAATAAAGATGATTTTGTAATTATCCTATCTCATGCATTTATTTATGCTTCAGGATATACAGAAGAGGGTGGAATACCATGGTATGATAATATTAGTGCAATCAAAACTCTTGAACCTATATTTAAAAAATATGATGTAGATCTTGTTTTAAGTGGACATAATCATACTATGGAGCTTTTAGAGAATGATTCAATATATTATGGAATAATAGGTTCTTTTGGTGGATTACCTGATACCAATAGAACATTTACATCAAAAGGAAGTTTATGGTACGCTAGTGGTAAATATGGCTATGCTACAATAAGAAGCTATCCTCAATATTTTGATATTACCTATTATGATGAAAGTGGCAATATTCTTTTTACCAATAAATGTAAATATTGATAAATAAATATTAAATATTTCTAAACCCTAGATTATGTCGAATTTTAAAAAGGAGAAAAAATGAAAAATAAGTTATATTTCTTATTTTCTATTTTATTTTTAATTTCATTCATCTATTCTTTTAATTCTATAGATATAGTCTCCGTTTTCACCATAGTAGAAGGTGGAAATCATGTTTTTTCTTTGAATGGAGCGACTTTTAAAATTTCCGATCTATATGTTCAGAAGTTTGAACTTACCAATAGACAGCTTGTAGAAATCCTGAACTGGGCTTTTAAACAGGGCTACCTTGAAATATCTAAAAATGAAGTCTTTGAAGTTTATCAGGGAAGATTTTTAATATATCAATTAGAAGAAAAATATTCTGGATTAAATTTTTCAAATAATGAATTTTCCGTAAAAAAGAACTTTGAAAATCTTCCTGCTTCTTATATTAGTTGGTATGGTGCCCTAGCAGTTGCGAATTTTTTAAGTATGATGCAGGGATTCACCCCTTGTTATAATTTAATAAATGCTGAATTAACTCCAAAAGGTAATGGATTCAGGTTACCATTTTCATATGAATGGGAATATGTAGCAATAGGTGGGAAAAAATCTCAGAAATTTAAATATTGCGGTTCAAATGAATTAAACGAAGTTGGCTGGTTCAATAAAAATTCTTCAAACTCCCCTCAAATAGTTATGATGAAAAAATCAAATGAACTTGGTATTTTTGATTTAAGTGGTAATCTATATGAATGGTGTTTTGAAATGGGTATTTCAGCAGGAGTATATGCAAGAGGTGGTTCATTCAATTCAAATGAAAGCCAATGCACACCCCAATCTTTCTCAGAGTTTGATCCTTTAGATTGTCTTATAGATGTTGGAGTTAGGCTTTTTAGAACGAAATAAACTAACCAAAATTTATTTTTAATAAAAAAATTTATTTATAAACATTATTATTATTAGATGGAGGATTTAATGTCAAGGCAGATTATTTCAAAAAATGAATTCAATCAAATAAAAAGTGCAAATATTAAACCCAAAATAGAACAGGATAACTATTTGCAAAGACTTTTTAAGTATATTCCTTCTGAAATTATACTATTATTTGTTACATGTGAAAAAATAATATTAAGTCAATCGCAGATTCCAATTTCAATTTATTGGTATATAAGTGGTTTTTGCCTTATTGCAACACCTTTTTATCTTTTGTTTATTATGAAAGTAAGAAAAGTATCTCAGCTAATAATCTCTACACTATCTTTTGCTGTGTGGGTTTTTGCTCTTGGTGGTCCTTTTTCTTATATGAAGTGGTATAAGCCATTATATGGGGCTTTGACTTTACCTATTTTTACATTTTTAACATCTTTTATCCAATAAAAATGCATAAATAAAGATTAATCAAAACAATTTATTTAAAATTTCTGATAAATTTGAATCTTTATCAATAAAAATTTTATCAAATTTATGAAGTGGAGTCTCTGAAAATTTATAAATCATAGTGCTAATCAAAGGAAGTTCATCTATATTATGTGTTACCAGAATTAAAGTCATATCCTTATAATTTTCTTTGATATAATTTATTATACATTGTTTAGACTGTATATCTATTGATTTAAAAGGTTCGTCCATAAGCATTATCTTACTTTCATTTATAAAAGACCTAATTATTGAGACTTTAGCTTTCATGCCCCCAGATAATTCACATGGATAGTAATTTTCAAATCCTTTTAATGATGTTATTTCCAACCATTCATCTACTTTTTTTACTATATCTTTGGTTATTAGTATTTTATTTAATTTTAAGGGGAAATATATATTTTCAATTAATTTCATATAAGGAAAAAGCCTAGCTTCCTGAAAAACAATTGAGAAAGGATACTTTATCTTAAATGAGCCAGAAAAGTTTTTATCTATACCAGACAAGATATTTAATAAAGTTGTTTTACCAGAGCCAGATGGAGCAAAAATAGCTATCTTTTCCGAGTACTGAACATTAAAACTAAGTTCTTTAATAACAATATTTTTACCAAAAGATTTTGTTATTGAATCTAATTCAATTGCATTATCAATTTTTTTTTCATTCATAGCTTTTATTCTGAATATAAATATTTATTAAAAAAAATCATGAAAACTAAATTTACTAAAAATTCATATATAACCATAAAAAGAAGGAATGTTATCAAATAAAAAAAAACCCTATCCATTTGAAAATAGATTCTTGCAACATTTAGTAAATAACCCAATCCATCTTGTGAACCAATAAATTCTCCTAAAACTACTACTTTAAGTCCAAGTCCCATACCAAGAGTTAAATTGCTTCTTGTTATAGGTACCAGGGAAGGAAATAATACATATTTTATTATGTCTTTTCTTTTACCATTAAAAACTTTTACAACTGCTTCCATGTTTTTATTTCCTTTCAATAAAACATTTGTTGCGTTTATGAAAACAGTTGAAATGGTGAGGGAAGCGACAAGTGCAATTGGAGTTTGACTACCAATTCCTGAAAGAAGTAAAAATATTATACCAAGTATTGTTCCAGGAATTACCTGAAAAAGAGCAAGAAAAATCGAAATTGTATTTTGCATCTTCCAGGAATGAGTTATAAGGCTAAGAATAGTTCCTATAACAAGTGAAATAAAAAATCCTGCAAAAGTTCTGTATATACTTAGTAAAAAATGTTTAAAAAACCCATCTTTCAAGTAATTTAATGAATTTTTCAAAACATAACCTGGAGATGGAATTATATATGATGGATAAATCAAAGATAATATCCACCATATCAATAAAAATATAATCAAGGCATAGATTGTATGTTTAATAGAGGAAAAATAGGTCTTTAAATTGAGGTTCAAGTGGGCTTCCTATAGATTTATAATAATTAAAGACATCATTTAAAAGGTTATTTCCATAAGATAATGAAAATGATGTATTTGAAAGAGATTTAAGTAATATTGGTTCAGGAAACTTAAAATAGGGGGAAGCAATTTTAGCTGCTGCTGCCGGGTCTTTCTGTATGAATTCTATCGCCTTAGCAAGCTCAATATTCAATTGTTTTATATAATCAAGATTATTAATTGCCCAAACTTTCATTGAGAATGCGCCTACCTGCGGATATCCATTTTTCATACCTGTCAACTTTTCATAATATTCTTTGAAACCAAAGGAAACATATACATTTGGCACTGAGCTTGCCATAGTAACAAAAGGCTCTGGTAATGCAACGACTTCTGCCTTACCCTGCTTTAATAATTCTAAAGATGAAGCAAATGGTGCATAGATAGGGATAATATCTTTTTTATATACAAGCCCATCCTTTTCAGCGAAAAATTTAACTATTTCTTCTATTGGGGAGCCCTCAAATGGGATATAAATATTTTTCCCTTTTAATTCTTTAAATGAATTTACCTTTATTCCATAAGTCACAAGATAAGTTAAACCAGTGACATAAGAATTTAACATGACGACTGGTGCCTTGTTTTTAAAAAAATTAATACCAACATCTAGTCCAGTAAAAAGAATCTGAGTTTCTCCTTTTAAAAATAATGCTGAAGCCTGCGAGTGGTCTGAAAAAATAGTAACTTTGGTATTTGGCATCTTCTCTGCTGCAATTACAAGTGGAATAGATGTCGGAGTAGCAGGACCCCAAATATTAATAGTGGTTGTCTGGTTTTCAGACATAAAAAAAATTGAAATAATAAAAAATATTAAAAAAATAAATAACTTTTTTGACATATTTATCTCCTGATCATCTTATTTATGTTTTTTTCTGTACAGATATAATATGATGATTTTTTATTTCAAAGTCAAATGAATATTTTTAATTTTATATTATAATATTATTTAATAAGGAGGTAATTAAGATGATTATTTATTATTACCTTACTATATTTCCAATCGAATCACTAATAGCATCTATGCTTGATGCTCAATCTTTTGGTAGCTACCTTGCAACTGGTTCAAAAAAAGGCTCTTATGAAAATAATATGTTTATAGAGATAGAGGCTGAATCAACGAATGAATTTGATTGGTCCTATGCAATAGAAAAATGTAAACAAAAGGGAAAAGGTGAAATAAAGCATTCAGTTTATCTTTCAATATATAGAACTCTAGAAAAAACTCCTATTTCTTCTATGAAAAACATCTATCTAACCACAAAAGATGGCAGAACTCTCGAACTTCAGAAATCAGAGATTGATAAAAATAATTTCAATAAAAAGTTTTATATATTTCAGGAATTATGCCCTACAAGACCTTTAATTACAACTGTTTTGAATCCTATTGAATATATTAATGCAATGACCTCAGAAAAATCCAAGACTTTTTTGCCCAAAATAGTTTTTGCAGATGTTAAATCTTTAGCCTTCCATTCAGAAGATACTGGAAGTGTTGGACCAATTTATGATACAAATATTGAGCATATTCATAATTGTATAAACGAAGTATTATTTAATAAAGAAAAAAAATTCAAAATAATCGAAAGATCAAATGTCGATAAATTTTCTTACCAGATTATTGGAGATGGAATCTACATTGGAAGTAATGATTCAATATTATTTTATAAGATGAAATCCTATGATGAATTAAGGAAAAATCATTATGATTGGGGAAGATCAGCCCAAATTTTTTAGTAGTAAATTGATAAGGAGAAAGAAATGATTGGAGTAATATTTTTAAGTGTAGTTGCTTCCTTAACTTTTGCTGCTGGGAATTTTTTCGCAGTCAAAAGAAAAGAAAGTGGACTTCCCATAATGAATGAAATTGCTTCTGCCATTGAAGAAGGTGCCGATGCATTCATAAGACATGAATATTCTGTAATATTGAAAATTGCTTTAATCATTGCAATAATTCTTGGCATTCTGGTATCCTGGTACACGGGTGTTGCATTTCTGATAGGTGCAATAATGAGCAGTAGTGCGGGTTGGATAGGTATGCGAATAGCTGTAATTGCTAATGTTAGAGTTTCAAATACCGCAAGAACTACCAAATCTCTTGGAGATACCTTAAAAGTGGCTTTCCAGGGTGGTTCAGTTATGGGTCTTTCGGTAGGTGGTTTTGCTCTTCTTGGTTTAGGAATTGTTTATCTTGTTTTTGGAAAATTATTGGGTCAGTTAGATGAAGAAAACTTGACTATAATTACCAACTGGATTGGCATAAATTTCATACCCTTTACTATGTCTGTTTCTGGTTATGCGCTTGGATGCTCTATTATAGCCATGTTTGACAGGGTAGGAGGTGGAATATATACTAAAGCAGCTGATATGGGAGCTGACCTTGTCGGAAAAACAGAAGCTCATATTCCAGAAGATGACCCCAGAAATCCCGCTACCATTGCTGATAATGTTGGAGATAATGTTGGAGATGTCGCAGGTCTTGGAGCAGACTTGCTTGAAAGCTATGTTGGAGCAATAATTTCAAGTATTGTACTTGCATCATATATTTTCTATACCTCCAAAAGCCTTCCAAATGGAATTAGTTTTAGTTTAACAAGAAAATTGCTTGAATATCCCGTTCTTTTTTCCTCAATCGGAATTTTATCCTGTGTTATTGGTATAGCTTCCCTTTTAATAAGAAAAAAAATAAAAAATCCTCACAATGCCTTAAATTTTTCAACCTGGGTTTCTGAAGGTTTTACAATAATTCTTACTTTGCTTTTTACAATTTTTTATTTTAAAGGTGAAAAGTTTGGTATCCTTGGATTTAAGCTTGGTTTCATTTCTCCTTGGGTTTCATCTGTAATAGGTATAGCAGCTGGAATTATAATTGGAATTTTAGCTGAATATTATACAAGTTATGATTATTCACCAACAAAAAATATCTCCTCTTCTTCAAATGAGGGTGCATCTTTGACTATTACAAGTGGTCTTGCTTTGGGTATGAAAAGTACCATTTTACCCGTTATTGTACTTGGTTTCAGCATTATATTAGCAGATTTTGTCGGTGGTTTATATGGTGTTGCAATGGCTGCTATTGGTATGCTTTCCGCTGTTTCAGCTACTGTTAGTGTTGATACTTATGGTCCAATAGCAGATAATGCTGGTGGAATAAGTGAAATGTCCAAACTTGAACCTGAAGTAAGAGAAATCACTGACCACCTAGATTCTGTCGGGAATACTACTGCAGCAATAGGTAAAGGTTTTGCAATAGGTTCTGCTGCTTTAGCAGCTCTTTCTCTTTTCGCATCTTATCTTTATACTCAAGCAGGACCTGGACATACCACAGGTTATTCTTTAATAATAAATCTTATGGATACTTTTAGTCTTGCTGGTGCTATTATTGGTGCTGCTCTACCTTACCTTTTTTCTGGGATTCTAATAGATGCAGTTGCAAAAGCTGCAAAACAGATGGTACAGGAAGTAAGAAGACAATTTAAAGAAAATCCGAAAATTTTAAGCGGTGAAGCAAGACCAGATTATAAAACATGTATAAAGATTTCCTCAGCAGGAGCAATAAATCAGATGAAAGTTCCGGCTTTTATTTCAGTTCTTACTCCACTTGTAACAGGCTTTCTATTTGGTGCAAAATTTGTTGGAGGTCTATTAATTGGTACAACGCTCAGCAGTATTATGATGGCGATATTTACCGCTAACTCTGGTGGTGCATGGGATAATGCAAAAAAATATATTGAGCAGGGAAAATTTGGTGGTAAAGGCTCTTCTGCTCACTCAGCAGCTGTTATCGGAGATACGGTTGGAGATCCATTGAAAGATACTGTAGGTCCTTCCCTTGATATTCTTATAAAAATAATGGCTGTTGTCTCACTAATTATGGTAAATATTTTTGGGAAATACAATCTTGTGAGCTTATTTGGTAAATAGGGTGAATAATTTATTATAACTATTATTTTATTTGTTTTTTCCTGATAGATAATAAAAATATGCAGTTTCCAATAAATATGAAGGAAAAAACTCAGAAAGATTAAAAAAGGGACATGTCAGAAAGACTGTCCCTTTTTGTTTAATTTTGAATATGTTTTTTCTAGATTATACGAAATAATCTTTCAACTCGTCCTTAAAATATTTATCTGCTGATAATATTGGAAGAATCAATGACTGTCCCAATGCGCAAAATGAAGCTTTTTCCATTGTAGATGCTATTTTTATCGAATCCAACCATTGCTGCTGTGTAAGTTTTCTTTTATATAGTTGAAGAGATCTATCTAACAAAATTTTTGTACCAATCCTGCATGGAGAACACTTTCCACAGGATTCATGTTCAAAAAATTTCATAACAGATCTTAAAAAATCGGGTATTTCTGTTTTCTGATCGAGAATAAGTATAGCACCAGAACCAAGTACAGCTGCCCATTGACCAAGAGAGTCGTAATCCAGAGGAGTATCAAGCATTTGCTCTGAAATAAGTGCCCCTGCTGAACCACCAATCTGAGCTGCTTTGAATTTTGAACCAGGAGCCATTCCTCCCGCATATTCATTAATAATCTGTCTTAAAGTTATGCCCATTGGAACTTCTATTAAACCAGGATGATTTACTTTACCTAAAATTGTATATACTTTTGTACCGGGAGCATTTTTAGTACCAAAAGAACGATACCAATCTGCACCATTTAATAAAATATTTGGAACATTTGATAAAGTTTCGACATTGTTAACTACTGTAGGTTTATTTCTAAAACCTACCTGACCAGGGAAAGGAGGTTTTGCCCTTGGATGACCACGCTTACCTTCCATAGATTCTATAAGTGCGGTTTCCTCACCGCAGACATAAGCTCCTGCGCCTTTTCTAATTTCAATATCAAAGGAGAAGTTTGAATCAAAAATATTATTACCCAAAAATCCATATTTTCTAGCATCATCTATAGCTTTTGCAAGCCTTTGAATCGAAAGAGTATATTCTCCTCTAATATAAACATATCCTTTTATTGCTCCAACAGCATAACCACAGATTGCCATTCCTTCGATTAATTTATGAGGATCTCCTTCAAGTATTAATCTATCTTTAAAAGTTCCGGGTTCTCCTTCATCAGCGTTGCAGACAACATATTTTTCTCCAGATAAAGGTGCTGTAAAACTCCATTTTAATCCTGTTGGAAATCCAGCTCCACCTCTACCTCTAAGCCCCGATTTTTTAACTTCCTCAACAACATCCATCGGTTTCATTGTTGTAACAACTTTTCCAAGAGCCTCATATCCCATAGTAGCTATATATTCTTCAATTGATTCCGGATTAATTATTCCAGCTCTTTCAAGAACTATTCTCTGTTGTTTTTTTAATGTTTCCTTTGTCGGAGTAACTGTAATATTTGGGATTTCAAAAGATTCAGAAAGAACTAGTCTCTTAACAGCTCTTCCTTTTACCATATGTTCATTTACAATCTCTTTTACATCATTTACTGAAACATTTGTATATAGAATAGAATCTGGAAAAACCAATATAATAACACCTTTACCAATCAAGTTTACTGAACCAGTCTCAGATATTTTTATCTCATTATCAAGGCCCGCTGCTTTTATTTCTTTTTCAAATTCATATTTTACTGCATAAGCTCCAGCATCTATAGTGTTCTGATCAATTACAAAAAGAAGATGGGTTCTATACATTTGAACCTCCTTTTTTGAGGTCATTGATAATCTGTCTAATTCTTTCTTTAGTAAGATTACCATATACCACATCATTTATCATACAAGCTGGAGCAACCCCACAAACTCCAAGACAGGCACTTGTTTCGAGTGTAAATAATTTATCTTTTGTAGTTTGACCAATTTCTTCGAGTCCCAGTATTTCCTTGAATTCTTTAAGAATATCAAGCGCTCCCATAACATGACAAGGGGCAGATTCACATACTCTAATTATATACTTTCCTCGGGGTTGTAAACTATACATTGAATAAAATGTTGCGACACCCTGAACTTTTGAAACTGGCATATTTAAGTATTTAGCAATTTCCTGTAAATCATTGAAAGATAAATAATGATCTGATTTTGAGTCTTGAATATCATGTAAAATAAAAAGAAGATTCTCGGGGTCAGGGGCATACTTTTCTATTATCTTTTTATCCATTTTGCCTCCTATTTATAATAAGGAATCTCTTTTTACATAGTGAGTATGGAGTAATTCATGTGATTTGTGAGAAAGTGGTTTTTCAAGAAAATCTTTATAAATTTTATCTACCATAGGATTTTCATGAGATTTTCTTAGTTTCATTCCGCCATCTTCGTCATAAAGCCCCATTGCTCTTTCCATTCTTCTCGCAAGTGTTGAACCATAAGGTTGACCACCACCTCCAACGCAACCACCTGGACAAGCCATAATCTCGATAAAATGATATGGAGAAGGTTTTCCAGATTTTTTAGCTTCTACTACCTTATCTAAGACTTTTCTTGCGTTTGCAAGTCCATGAGCTACTGCACAACTTATTGTAGTTCCGGCAACATCAACATTGAATTCTTTTACACCTTCGAAACCTCTTGCTTCTTTAATATCGCAAGAAGCGAGAGCTTTACCTGTCACAAGTTCATATGCTGTTCGAAGAGCTGCTTCCATAACGCCACCAGTTGTTCCAAAAATAGTAGCAGCACCAGTATATGCTCCCATCAAATCGTCGGGGTTTGCATCATCTATCGCTGCTAAATTTATACCGACTTGTTTTATCATCTGAACAAGTTCTCTTGTTGTTAAAACATAATCAACATCTGCAAAACCACTTGATCTCATTTCTGGTCTTCTTGCTTCATATTTCTTTGCTGTACACGGCATAACAGACACAGTAACAATCTTAGCTGGATCTATATTGTATGCTTTTGCAAAATAGGTTTTTGAAAGAGCTCCAAACATTTGTTGAGGAGATTTACATGATGATATACATTCAACAATATCAGGATAAAAGGTTTCCATAAATTTAATCCAACCAGGTGAACATGATGTAATTAGAGGGAATGGACCTTTTTCATGCAATCTTTCGATAAATTCACTACCTTCTTCCATTATTGTTAAATCAGCTGTGAAATTTGTGTCGAATACATAATCAAACCCAAGCATTTTTAATGCATTGTACATTTTACCTACCATATTAGTCCCAGCAGGTAAATCAAATTCTTCAGCCAAAGATACTCTTATAGCAGGTGCTTCTTGAACAATAACAACTTTTTCTGGGTCATTTATTGCTTCCCAGACCTTATCTATTTCTATAGCTTCATGAAGAGCACCAGTTGGACAAACAGAAATACATTGTCCACAGTTTATACAAACTGATTCTGCCATTTTACCAGAAGGGGTTGTAATCTCAGTATCGAAACCTCTACCCATAGCTTCTATAGCAAACACGCTCTGAATATCCTGACAAGCTTTCAAACATCTTCCACATAAAATACATTTATCTGGTTCTCTTATAATGGATACAGAAGATTCATCTAATGGTTTTCTATTTAATATCTTTTCAATCTTGGTTCTATCAATTCCAAGCTGTTTTGCAAGAGATTGAAGTTCACAATAACCATTTTTGACGCAGGTTAAACAATCATCTGGATGATTTGCTAAAATAAGCTCAACAACTGTTTTTCTAGCTTCTATTATTTCTTTACTTTTGGTAATAACTTCCATATTATTTGTAACAGGAGTAGTACAGGATCTTTTATACCCTTTTTGACCTTTAACTTCTACTATACATACACCACAGTTTCCAGTAGGATTCAGATCTTTATGGTAACAGAGTCTTGGAATTTCTATGCCTGCTTTTTCAGCAGCTTGAATTATATTGCACCCCATTGGGACTTCAACTTTTTTACCATCAATTATGACGGTAACAGAAGAACTCATACAGCCTCCTAATAATCAATTTCTTATATGTAGTTTACTTTTATCATTTAATTTATTTATTGCAACTTTTAATTTTTAATACTTGAAATATCAAATATTTACCCTTATATTTAATATATATGGAGGATTTAATGGAAAATGATTTTTCAAAACCGATCAATCTTATCAATATTTCTGAATACCAAAAAGGCTCAATTGTTAGTAGTTCTATACTAAATAAAAAAACTGGTTCAGTTACACTTTTTGCATTCGATGAAGGTCAAAGTCTAAGTGAACATACAGCGCCATATGATGCAATGGTATATATTATCGAAGGTGAAGCTGAAATCACAATCGCAGGAAAATATAATCTTTTAAAATCCGGCGAAATGATAATTATGCACTCCAATAAGCCTCATTCATTAAGAGCTTCTAAAAATTTTAAAATGCTACTTGTAATGATTTTATCTTAATTTATATATAATAAAATTTAAAAGAATTTATTCTATTTTATTTTGATTTATTATCAATTCATTTAATATTTTAATTATATTTTTATTTTTATAAATAAAGATTTATATCTTTTATTCTTTACTAACTATAAATTTTCAATATTTTGTTAAAAACATAATTATAATACAACAAATTAAACATGAAAAAAACCAAAAAATTTATTAAATTTTTATTAATAGTTGTTTTATTCATTCATTTATTATTTATTTTTTCGACTTGTATTCTTTCTTTAATATATATTAAGATAAATCCTCCTATAACATCTTTAATGATATATAGAAGTATTTTTTTCAATTACCACACAAAAAATATAAAATATGTTCCTCTTTCGGATATTCCCAGAATCTTTCAAAGGATGATAATATATATAGAAGATGGAAATTTTTATAAACATCGTGGCATTGACTTTGAATCTCTTGAAGAGGCATATCAGACAAATAAGAAATTCAATAAAATTATTTCTGGTGCAAGTACAATAACTATGCAACTTGCTAGGACTTTGTTTTTAACACCAGATAGAAATTATATAAGGAAATACTTTGAAATAATTGCAGCTTTAGAAATTGATCTAATTATTCCAAAAAAAAGAGTATTGGAATTATATTTAAATTATATTGAGTTTGGAAAAGGCATATATGGAGTTCAAACTGCTTCTTACTATTATTTCAAAAAAGATATATCTAAACTTTCAAATTATGAAATGGCTAAACTAGTTACCATACTCGCAAGTCCAATAAAATATGATGTTAATACTGCATTAAGAAGTAGAAAATTAAGACAAAGATTTTATTTTTTAAATCAGAAATTTCATATTTCAACAGAATAAGGTTAAAAATTTTTAAATAATAATTTCAATTTGACAAAAGCTCATTGAATAAAAATCAGATATTTCTTAAAACTAAAAGGCTTTATATTTTTCAATCTGCTGACTTAATATTTTACAAAACTCTTCTATTTGATTGGGCGTTTCTTCAATAAAAAAGCTGATTCTAATACCTTTATCTGATATTTGAGCAGGAATTCCCCAAAAAATGTTATCTTTTTGAAGATTTTTCTTGTTTGATGAGCAAGCTGAAGCAGTTGAAACCATTATATTATCGTCACTTAGAATATTTTGTAAAACAGCTGAAGGTAATTTTGTATTATATATTTTAATAATATATGGAGAAAAGTTAATTTCTTGATTATTTAAATTATCAGAAAATATGTATAAACATTCTTTAAGAATACTAGTTTGAGAAATTAAATGAATTAATAGATTTTTCAAATTATAAGTATTTTTTAATCTTAAATCTATAGTTTCATTAAGATACTTGATAACAGAGACTGTCGATGCAATACCAGCGACATTTTCAGTAGAAGGGAAAATATCTTTCATCTGCCCGCCACCAAAAAAAATTGGTCTAATATTATCGATTTCTTTAATGTACAATATTGATGTTCCTTTTAAACCACCAAATTTATGTGCTGAAAAAGATACTGAATCTATATTTTTAAAATTAAATAGTGGTAGTTTTAAAAATCCCTGAACAGCATCAACATGTATAATAATATTTTTATATTTTCTTTTTGCGAATTCTGCTATTTTTTCAACTGGTATTATTAATCCATTTTCACCGTTGACCCACTGCAAAATTAACAAATCTGGTTCAGATTTTTCAATTTTTTCGCAATAAAGAGAATATATATAATTCTCAATATCACAATTTTCATCTATTTTCTTATAAAGCTCATTATAGTCTATAGAATTCATCTGAATATCAGATTGTTTCTTTATTGGTTCGACTAATGATGGATGGTCTGTTTCAGAATAAATAATATTAATTTTTCTATTTCTTATTTTAGATTTTAAATAATTTATAGAGCCAATTAATGCTATATTATTTGATAATGTTGCTGAAGCAGTAAATATTACTTCACCTTTATTAATATTAAAAAAATTTTTTATTAATTGCTTGTTTTCTTCTATAGATTCTTTCGCTTTTTTCCCAAATATATGTAAAGAAGAAGGATTAGCATAATTCGATTGTGATATTTTTAAAAAGGTATCTAAAGCTATAGATAAAGGCTTGGTAGTCGCTGCATTGTCAAAGTATATCATCTTTTATTTACCTTATTATTCTTAATAACATAGTTTTTTTTAATTTTAATTAAATTTATATTTTTAATAGTTTGTCTTAATAATAAGTTCTTGAAATATTTTATTTATTTGAAATATTCTTTTTCTTAAAATAAGAATTAATTAATTCACTTAATATATTTATTTTTAATATTTTTCCTCCAAAGTAAAACAATATTAGATAGAGAAATATAGAAAAAATTATCTCAAATATTGTTTTAAAAAAAGCCAATGAAAAAGAGGTTTTTACAATTTCAATTATTTGATGTGAGAGAAATATACTACCTAATGTTAAAATCGAGTTCAAAATAATTAATTTTAATGCCAAAAAAATATTTTCCTTATCAAAAGAAATTTTCAATATTATTTTTGATAGTAGAGATAACATAATCAACTGAGTAAAAGTATTTAATGTATTTGCAACTGCTATTGCATTTATGCCAAAAATAGGAGTAAAGATTTTTATAAAAAAGAAAAATAGTGAAATTGATATTGTAGAAACAATTACCTGGGATTTCCATATCTTATGTGCATAAAAAAGTGAGGTAAACATATTTGAAAGAGTTATAAAAATAATTCCTGGCATATAATAGGAAAAAATTGTTGAAGTTAATTTTACATCTTCTATCGAAAACGCTCCATGATAAAAAATTATTTGAGTAATTGGTCTTGAAAATCCAATCATAATTCCTGCGATAGGAATAGTAAATAAAAGAGATATTTGAATAGATCTTTTCAATGTCGAATAAAGGACTATTTTATCATTTTTTTGTACCAATTCAGAAAAGGAAGGTAAGAAAACCTGAGCCATTGCAACAGATAGAAGTCCTATTGGAAGCTGAAATAGCCTTTGAGCAAGGTAATGGTACGTCTGCCCGCCATCAAACATTGAAAGAAAATATGTGGAAATAAAAATATTTATCTGATATGTAGCAGAAGTTATTAAAGATGGTCCCATTAATTTAAAAACATCTTTGATATATTTCCAATTTTTAGGCCATTTAAATGTAATTCTTATTCCATATCTATATGCAAAGACAAGAATAAAGAAAAGTTGAAAAACACCCCCAAAAACAACGGCATAAATGAAAAGTTCAAGTGATATTTTTTTGATAAAAGCAAAATAAACAATAACAATTATAAATACAAGATTAAATATTGACTGTGAAATTGATGGTATAAAAAACTTAAAAATTGCATTCATGGAAGATGAAAAAAAAGAAACTAATGAAATAATAAAAAGATAGGTGAAAAAATATCTGGATAAATAAATTGTACTGGAAATTTTTGTCGGTGAAAACTTGTCAAATCCCTTAACAAGATAAGGCATATAAAGAGGAATAAAAAAAATCAATAGGATAGTTATTAACAATAAAAGTAAAATAAAAACTGTAAAAAAATTGCATTGAAATTCTTCTCTTTTTTTCTCATCTGTAATACTTTTTAAAACAGGTATATATGAATTAGTCATTGCACCTTCTGCAAAAATAGATCTAAATGTATTTGGAACTTTAAAAGCAGCATTAAAAATATCTTGAACAGCTGGTCTGAAAAAATGAGTAACAAAAGTATCACGAAGTAGTCCAAATATTCTTGAAATAAAAATTCCAAAAGAAGAACTGAAAATATAATTTACGGTTTTTTTGGTGCTCATCAATTATTCCATTTTTTTATTTGGTTATTCCGTTTTATTTTTCATATTAGATTTACAATATGAAATTGAAAGTTAAAAAATTAATAAGTATAATTAACTTTTTTCGATTCATAGATTATCTTATCATCATATTTTATTCTAATGAAAAAACCAGAACCTTTATTTATTTTATTTTGAGGTATAAAAGTCAAGATATCATGCATGCCTTTTTGACTATCTAACTCAAAAATATCTGTTTTATTATTAATTGGTAAAACCTCTTGCTGATTTATTAAGACAATACTGCAAAAAAGTTTAGAAAAATCAAAGTTTTGTTTTATGCCATTATTAAAAATATAAAGATCGATAAAAATTCCATTTTCAGTCATTTCATATTCTATATCTATAGAAAATTCATTGATGAAAACCCGATTTTCTTTATTCAATTTTTCCATAGCAGGTTTATAAACAAGGAAAAATATTAATAAAAGAAGAGCAACATTTCCAAGAACAAGTATCACATTCCATTTTCTGGTAGGTTTTTTCTTTATTTCATACGATTTTCTTTCTTCTGGTTTTAAAAAGTATTTAAAATGATCAGACATTTTTTCTCCAGTAGCTAAATTTTCTTATTTTATATTTTCATTGTTTTATATTTTAGCTATATCTAATTCATTTTAAGATTTATTCATCTTCTTGATTTAATAAACTAATTGAAAATGGTAACTGCTCTATTAAATCTTCGGTTATTATAGATTCATTAGCTATTTTTTTATTATATAGATTAAGGGCAATTTGATCTTGAAGACAGAGTAAAATCCTGGCTGCTTCATCGATTTGATAGTTCGATAATAAAACAGCAAATACACCTGCGATAAAATCACCGGTTCCTGCCTTAGAAAAACCGGAAAAACATCCTTCATTACAGAATATTCCTTCTTTACAAATAAAATATGATATATAATCCTTTAATAAAATTCCGTCTAAAAGACCAGACTCAAAAAACATTTTCCCTTTATTTAAATATGAAATCATACTTTTATTATCAATGTCATTTATTGAAATGTTTTCTTCTTTTAATTTCATTTTTTCTTTTATTGATTCATATGATGAATATATTTTTTCAAACTCTTTTTTATGTGGTGTAAGAATAATTTTTGCAACTCTTTTTCTGGTTAATTCATTAAATTTTAATAAATCTTGAGAAATGAAATTTAATCCATCTCCATCTATTACTATATTTATTTTTTTATCTATGATTTTTTCCAAAAAGCAATAAAACAAGTCAAATTTATTGCCAAATCCACTTCCAATAACAAAAGAAATCTTATAATCTAAAATATTTTTTAAAAATTTATTTTCAATATCAACTAAAACTTTTTCTAAATTTTCTTTAACTGAATCATCATAAGGGTATGTAATTATATAGGGAATACTTGTTTTAACCTGATTTTCTAATTCTTCTTTAATTAAAAGATATACATAACCTGCTCCCGATTTTATTGCTGCCTTAGAGGCTATAATCGGGGCTCCAAGAGTCGAAATAGAATTAGATATTACAAATACTTTGCCAAAATTTCCTTTATTTGAATAAAATTCTCTTTCTTTTAATAAATTTTTAATACTATCTTTTCTAACAAGCTCTATTTCATTTCCTTCTTTTTGTAAAATATCTGGCATATCACATGAGACAACAAGATAAGATGGACAAAATTTCCTATTTTCAAAAGAAAAAAACTCCGATTTAGCCCATTGAAGCATTAGAGTTAGGTCTGTTTTAAATACTTTATTAGAAAAACAAGTCAAACCTGTTGGTACATCTATTGATATTTTGAAAGAATCTTCGCCTGCAAATTCTTCAAGAAATTCAATTTTTCTTTGAAGTTTTTCATCGATAGGGTATTTCAAACCAATTCCAGTAATTCCATCAATTAGAAAAGGACTACTCAAAATTCTTTTATATATTTCAACATTTAAAATCTTTTTATTCAAATCATTTTTAAAATTAAAATAATTGAAAATATAATTATCATCTATTTGATAAAAATTTATATTTTGCATATTTAAATTTTTTATTAATTTTTCCTGATATTTCCTTAATTCTGTTTTACCTTCACCAAAAAAAAGTATATTTATAATATATTCTTTTCTTAAAGAAATCTTCCTCGCTATTGCCAGAGCATCACCACCATTATTTCCACTTCCAACAAGAAATGTAATTTCGTTATTAATTAAAAAAGCATTATAAGCCTTATTAAACTTAAAATTTATCATTTCATTAAGCCACTTTGGCTTTGCATCAATACTTCTTTCTTCTATTATTTTTAAGAAAAATTCTGTAATAGCATTTGCAGCATTTTCCATCATTATAATAGCTAGATAATCCAGTTCCTCTATCAACTTTTTTTCAATTAAAGATATTTTTTTGAAATCATAGAGTATCATTTTCAACCTTCGAGATTTTATTCTATAAAATGTTTCTTAATATAAAATATAAAAATAACAATCAAATCTTAATTGGAAATCTTTATCTTATTTATTGCTACTTCTGATGCATAATAAAAGAAATGTATTTTATCTTTATTTTTATAAAATCCATAAATACTTCCATTTTCCCCAACAATCATATGGGTAGATGATATTATGTCTTTGACTTTTAAGATTCTGGCCAATAGCTGTTCTCCCTTCTCATTTTTAATAATTAGCTTTGCAGTTGGAGTTGGAAGTTTTTCTAAATATCTAATGTAAAAAACAAAATTCCCTTCAGCTGAACCAAGAAATGTATCTGCAACAGATAGAGTGATTTTTTGTACTCCATCTTCAACTTTTTCATTAAATAATTTTTTATAAGAATAAAGACTGATTTTATTTTTTTTATTATTTAAATCTACTTTGTACATAGAATCGTATAAAATATAGCCTTTTTCATAATAATAGATCTGAATACCAATAAAGCCATCAGGGGTAACAACTGTATTGCCAAATTCTGAACTTAAAAGATTTTTGTTTTCCTCAGGGATTTTCAAATCTATAAGATTAAAAAAGGCATATACTGCATTCTGGCAAAATTGAAAAGGAAAGCTATAAATTTGAGAAATTTCTTGATTGTTTTCTTGTCTATTCTGAGTTTTATCTTCTTTGGTTTTATCTTCTTCAATTTTATCTCTGGAATCTATTGTGGTAATGACATCTAATTGTTGAGGTAAATCGATAATAGGAGTTTTTTCGATTGAAGTCTTTAATGAAAATTTTATTAAAAATGCTAAGGATGTTGTATTTGCTAAGGCAGATGGTAGACCAGAATTTTCATAAATAGTTGGAAGAACAAAACTAATATAATTTGTACCATCAATTTTTTTACCATCTTTATTTGAACCTTCTGACAGATCCTCTTTGGTATGGAATATCATTGAATTGTGAGGAAAAGATGGATGATTTTCAGTGAAAGCTAATATTTTTAAAAAATCTCCGTATTGATTAAAAACCATATAAAAAGTATAATAATTAATCTGATTTATTTCATCTGAAGATTGTTTTTTTGATATTTCTTCAAAATAATCTAATTTTTCAATTATCTCTTTTGAATTATTCTCATTAAAAACATAATATACAGGATGGCTATTATCCGAATAATTTGATAAAAAACCAGAACAATCGCTGCTGACATTTCCTGTCGTTCCTTTAATAACTACCTTGAAATAAATATTATCATTGAAGTCGACTGAAATGCCAGTAACCTCAGGAAGAGGAAATGTTCTATTTATCTTTAAACTTCTTTGATTTTCATCTATTGAAGCCATAATTTTTTCTTTATCAACCCCAAAGCCACTAGAAGTCAAAGAACTGTTTTGAATTGTTAAAACAGCATCTCCATTTCTTGAATATTTATATAATGTTTTACTGGAATCATCAAAAAAATAAATATAATATTTCCTATAAAAGATATAAGAAAAATAATCTTTTGGATATACTTCATTCTGATTAATATTCTCATTTTGAGAATATTTAATATTAAAAAGATTTATTCTTTTTATCTCAGGACCAACCGAATTTTGACAGGAACTAAATAATAATATTAAGGATATTAAAAATATAATAAAATTTATACAGATTATTTTTTTTATTTTAATTCTATTTTTCATATAAATTCCTTAAATTCTTTTAATTTATATTCCTAAAACAACATTTTCGATATATGTTAAAACCTTATCTTTCCCCTCTTTTGTAAGAGAAGAAAAAGGCACAACAAGAGATTTATCTACACTAAATTGCTCTATAAAATATGATTTTAAACCAGAAACTTTACCTTTTGGAATTTTATCTATCTTTGTCAAAATATAAAGAATAGGCAAATTAATTAGTTTTAAATACTCAATTAACTTTTCATCAAGTAAATCTATTTTTCTCCTACAATCGATTAAAAAAAATATATATTTTTTGTTATTATTCAGTCTGAAAAATGAATCAATCATTTCATTCCAACCTTTTTTTGTCAAATCACTAATTGCACCATATCCATATCCTGGGAAATCAACCAGATAAAATGATTTATTTATTAAATAAAAATTTAAGCTTCTTGTTTTTCCTGGAGTAGAAGATGTATATGCAAATCTTTTTTTTTCAACAATGGTATTTATAAAAGAAGATTTACCTGCGTTTGACCTTCCAATTATACATATAGAGGGTAAATCAATCTGTGGAATTTCGTCTTTATTAAATACTGTAAATTTAATTTCGGAATTTTTTATCTTTAAATTCATGCCAATTCATCTCTTTATCATTAATTTAATATATTTTATCTACCTTAATTAAGGAAAATATTCCAAGTACTAAAAATATTATAGGTCCCAATAAAGAAGAAAGAAAAGCATTACCTACACCTCTTTTGCCTAAAATATATAAGGTACTGATAATAAAATAATAAGAACCATATACCACAATGCATGTAATTAAACCCATAATCAGGGTATTTTTTCTAAAAAAAGAACCCGCCGCAATTCCAAAAAGAGAAATCAATAATCCGGAAATTGGAAAAACAAATTTTGCCCAAAAATTAAATTCTTCAATATAGTTATAGATCTTGTATTTTCTCATCAACCTAATTATTTGCCATCCTTCTTTAATATGCAATAGTTCCATATCATAAATGGCTCTTTCAAATAATTCTGGTTCATCATATAAAACGTATGTTTTTTCATCATAATATGATTTAAGTATTTCTTGATTTTTTAAATCATACTTATATTCATATACATCATAAAGCAACCATTTCCCTTTTGAAACATATTTTGCATGCTTTGCTATAATCTCAGTTTTTATTCCAATACTCTTAGAATATTGAATTATTCTTACTTCAACTAATTCTTTTTCTCTATCTATATATTGATTAACATAATAAATATAACCTTTTGTACCCACAAGTGATATATTATAATTATCTTTTATAACTTCCTTTGGAAAATATTTTTTTTCAATCTCAACCTTCTTTTTATAATTATCAATTACAAAATAATCTTGAGTAAAAATGATGAATATACTTATGAAAAAAATTAGAATTATTAATATTAATGACATTGAAAAAGTTGAAACTCCATTGGTATGAATTGCGAGTAATTCAGAAGTATTATTCAATGATGAAATGACATATATTGTACTAAACAACATTGCAACACCAAACATTTGAAAATATATATATGGAGACCAAAATATAAAATAGTTAACAAGTGATTTTAAATCCATCTTCAAATATTTATTAATGTTGAATATAAACTCTTGCATTATATATAAAAATATGACAAGAATTGAAATCACGAGGAAAGGGAAAATAAATTTTTTTGCCAAATATTTACCGATTTTATATGGAATTTGCATATCTTTCAATTTCAACTTTATTTATTTAAACAACACCAACATCTTCTACCTGAAAAAGATAATCACATACTCTGCCAGGATAATAAGTTTCTATGAAATTAATAATATTTTCCTTCATTGTATTGGATAATGCTCTTTTAGTTGTTATAGCAGAAATACCAATTTTAGCAAAATGAAAATCTTCTACAATTAATTCTGAAACAGATACATTGAATCTATTTCTTAAAGATGAAATTATTGAATGAACAACGCTTCTTCTGTCTTTAAGAGATTTAGCTTCTTCAATATGAAGTTCTATATAACCAAATAGTACTATCATTACTGTCCATATATACCAGGGGAAATTTTTTGCAACTTTTTATCATTTTTCTATTGACACCCAAAATATTTTGGGTTATACTAATTTTAGAGAATATGAGATATAAAAGTTTTCCTATTTTTACAAACATTTACAATCCTTCTTTTTCTCTATCTTTAGCTGAGAAAAAACATAAAAGAAATGACATATTGCTTTTTTATGAAAACCAGGATAACAAGTTTGTATATTCTTGTTCAAAGTCTTTATCTTATTATGGAATAAAACCTGGTTTATCGATAAACTTTGTAAAAAAAATAACAGATAATTTCTTCTTGCTTCCTTGTAATGATTTTATAAAAGAAAAGGACAATTTTAAAAAAATACTTATTAATGAACTGAAAAATTATGCCTTCGAAGTATATGACATTCCCTTTTTTACCACTAATTCACTTTCCTTTGATTCTTTTTCATTGATTGCAGATTTTTCCGGCTGCCAGTTGGTTTATAAGCCAATATTTGTATTTCTTGATTCTATATTTAAATCTTTGCTGAAAATCGATAGAAAACTTTATCTATCTTTTTTTACATCTAATTCATTTTCTTTTTCTCTATTTGTACCAACAGGATTAAATATTAATCCCAATAAAAATACTTATTTTACATTTTTTAATTCAAATCAGTTTTTTAATTTTATAAACTTATCCAATATTCTCTCCCCCCTTAAATTTTGTGAAGAAAGCGGCATTTTCTGGTTTTCTGACTTTGCTAAAATTCCTCTTGATTTTCAAGATAAACTTTTAAACTTAGCAATTTTGTCTTCGCCGCTTTCTTTGCGCATTAAACTTGCCAATAGATTAAAGCCATTAACAGCCATTTTCCAATCAAGCATAAAAAAGGAAGCTCTTGATATTTTTATTTTCTCTCTTATCAAAAAATTATTTGGTAAAAATCATAATTCTACTTATGAAATTGTTTTAACATTCTCTCCACCGACCAATAATAAAGATTTAATCTACACTAAAATAAGGGAAAAGTTATATCTAGAATCATTTTTTTTTAAAAATTATTGGATAAAGTCTAAATCTCCTCAAATTTCTGTAATAGTTGAATATACCAATCAGTTTCTTGATAAATTTAATCTATTCTATGATAATCATAATATTCTTTCCTTTTTATACTCAATAGCTCAAGACATTGTAATAAAACTAAAAGGGAAGTCGGCTATATCTTCAATTATACTTGAATTTGATAAAACTTCATGTGAAGCACTTTTTAACGATTATGATAAAGATTTTGATGAAAAATTACTAAACCTTTTCGATAATCTTATTCAAAAATTTGGGGATGAAAAAATTCATCTGGCGGGTTAATATATGCAACTTTTTGTTCATACATCATATTCTTTCTATGAAAGTAATCTATCTATAGAAAAATACATAGATGAAATATCTGAAATTAACCAAAAATATGCTGCTATAACAGATAAAAACAATATATATGGCATGTGGGAATTTATCAATTTAGCAAAGCAAAAAAGTATTTTCCCAATAGTAGGAGTTCATATTGCTCCAAAATTAAAAAATCAGATTTATAGTAATGGAGGATTTTTACTTTTTTTGAAATCAGCTGAGGGTTTTCACTCTTTCAATTCAATAATAAGTAGCTCCACCAATAAAAAATCTTTTACCGAGATATATGATACAATTTCTCGATTATCTATAAGAAATGAACTCGAAGATATTATCTTCATATCTTTAACAACAGGTGTTTACAATATATTAAAACAACTGTCAATACCAGAAAAAAGCTTATATTTTGGTCTTATTGAAGATATTTTTTCCAATAAACCTTTTCTTGTGCCTTCATTAATTAGATTCTTTGAAAATTTCGATTTTCCAAATCCAATTTTTCTTTCTAAGATATTTTATTCGAAACCACTGGATAACGAGTTTATTGATATTCTTTTCACATGTAGATTTAATGAATTAATAAAAAGAAAATCTTCTAAAAATGATAATATTTATAAAAAAAGAAAACCACTCACTGAAAAATTCACATCTATATGTAAATATTATAATTTAACAGAAGATAGCAAATTCATAAAAGAAACTATGAATCCATATCATATTTTACCAGAATCTATTAGGCTTAAAATATTTCAATCAATTGAAAATCTTAAGAAATTCCCATCTATGTTTAATGAAATAAAAGAAAAAAAATCCATTTTCCCAATGTTTTATGATAATGCTGATATTTTACTAAGAAATATTTGTTTTTCTAAATTAAAAAAGAAAAAACTAGACAACAATCCTTCTTATATTTCAAGATTGGAATATGAATTGAATATTATTTCAAAAAAAGACTTTTCGCAATATTTTTTATTTGTATATGAAATTATCTGCTATGCAAAAAAAAATGGCATAATATATATAGGAAGAGGCTCTGCTGCCTCGTCTTTAGTCTCTTATCTTCTTGATATCACAGAAGTTGATCCAATAAACTTAAACCTTTATTTCGAAAGATTTTTAAATCCTCAAAGGCAATCTTTTCCCGATATTGATATAGATTTTTCATGGAAAGAAAGAGATAATATTATTCTGTATGTACTTAATAAATATCCCTTAAATTGTTGCATGGTCTCAACAACATTAAAAATGAATTTGAAAGGAGCATTTAGAAATAGTGCCAAATTTTATGGAATGGATTCAAAAGCAATTACAAAATATTCAAAACTTATACCTTCACTTTTTTATACAAAAGATAAAAATAAAATATTATCAATCCTTTCTGAACTTGGATTGCCTGAAAATATTATTAGTATGACAATAAAATTATTAAATCTCCCCTTTGCAAAGGGTGTCCACCCGGGTGGAATAGTTCTTTCAGCACCCGATATTTTTAGTTCTACCCCATATCTTTTTGCAACAAAGGGAGTACCAATATCTCATTTTGATTTAAACTATATTGAAAAATCTGGTCTTATTAAGATAGATATACTTTCTCAACGAGCATTACAGGTCTTGCAAGATTCAATTGAAAATATAAATAAAATTCTTAATATTAATCTTAAAATTGATTTTGAAACTGCTAATAATGATAAAAAAACATGGGAAAAGATTCGAAATGGTGATTGTCGTGGTTGTTTTTATATTGAATCTGCTGCAATGGTAAATCTACTGAAAGATTTGCATGTAAGCAATTTTTTAGAACTTGTTGCTGCTTCCTCGGTTATTCGTCCGGGAGTTTCAGATTCTGGTATGAAAGATGAGTATATTTTAAGAAAAACAGGTTCAAAAAAAGCTAGCTATGAAATACCTTTATTAAAAGAGGTTTTAAAAGAAACTTTTGGAATAATGATATATCAAGAGGATGTTTTAAAAGTTGCAAGTGCAGTTGGAAAATTATCTTTATCGGAAGCTGATTTACTTAGAAAAGCCATGAGTGGTAAAAGTAGAAGTAAATCTGAAATAATAAAATTGAAAGAAAAATTCATAAATGGAGGTATTTCACAAAAATTTTCTGCTCAAAGTCTAGAAAAAATCTGGTCTCAAATAGAGTCTTTCGCAGGATATGCTTTTTGCAAAGCTCATTCTGCATCTTATGCTGTATTGTCAGTAAAACTTGCTTATATAAGAACTCATTTTACCCCTTATTTTTATGCCGCTTTACTCAATAATTTCGGTGGATATTACCCTTCATTGGCCTACAATATACTTGCTATTCAAGAAGGGATTACTCTAGATATTTGTGATTTATTAAATCCTCAGAAGCAAACTACTTTTAATGGTAGTAAAATAATAATTGGTTTAGTAAACTTCTTTTTTTTAAGTGAAAATGAAAAAGATTTACTTATTTCTATATCTCATAGTTTTAATAGTGAAAAAGAATATATAATGGCCAAATTTATAGCTTTTTCAAATTTAGATAAAAATAAAATTATTAAACTTATTGAAGTTGGTTATTTTTTAAAATTTTATAAATCAATATTTTTTGCAAAAATTTTATGTGAAACTTTGTTTCTTGAAAAAAACCGTACTTTAAACAATTTAATCTTAAAAGAAAAAGAATTTACAAAATTAAAAATTTACTTTACAGAAAATATCTTCAATTTATACTATTATAGATACAAGTATTTTGGATTGTTTGTTACTACACATCCATTTGAGATTTTGCAACAAATGCTGGAATCGGGCTATTTAAATGATTCCGAGATAAATATTATTGAAAATTACAGAACTCAAAAAATTTATGATAACAATAAGATAAAAAAATTGGGTTGGCTTATAATATATCGAAGTACTGCCACGAAAAATGGAAAATTGATGGGATTTGCAACTTTTTTTGATGGAAATTCCTTTATTGAAACGACTTTATTTCCAGATGTTTATTCAAATTATTATAATCTATTAAAATACTATAATTTTTTTGAGATTTCACTGGAAATTCAGCAAAACACATCAAATTCTTTTTTATTAACCGAATTAAACTTATTCTTACCTGATTTTTTCGAAAGATTAAAAAGGGGGAACTTTGGAACAAATAACTAAAAGACAAAAGCAAGTTCTTGATTTTATAGCAAAATATATTGAAACAAATCAATATCCACCTTCACTTACCGAGATTGCTGAAACTTTTTCAATAAACTTAAAAACAGCACATGAATTTTTAGATAGACTGGCAAATAAAGGTTATATAATTAAAGAAAAAAGAATGGCTCGATGCTTACTTTTGACTGATAAAGCCATATCAGAAATAAATCAACGAAAAATACCTATTTATGGTACCACAGCAGCAGGTAAACCAATTGAAGCAATTGAAGATATAAAAGGAGAAATTGTCATAGATAAGAGAAGATTTTCCGATGGAGAATATTTTGCCCTTATAGTTCGTGGTGATTCGATGAAAGAAGCTGGAATTTTTGATCAAGATTATGTGATAGTCAAAAAAACTGAATTGGCAAAAGATGGAGATATTGTTGTCGCTTTAATAGATGGAGATGTAACACTAAAAAGACTTTTCTATGATTATAACCATCATATGATAATTTTACATCCTGAAAACATAATGTTTTCTGATCTTATAGTAAGTCCAGAGACTTTTAAGTGTCTTGGAGTAGTTGTCGGAGTTCAAAGATATCTAGAATAAAAAAAGAGCTGTCCATTTTTTATGGACAGCTTCTTTAAGTCAAATTTTGGTAAAATTATTTTCCTTTTACCATTCCTTTGAAATCTGAACCTGGTGTGAATTTTGGATATTTTGTAGCAGGGATTTTAATAGCAGCACCAGTTCTTGGGTTTCTACCAGCTCTAGCTGCTCTTTCAGCTCTTGAGAAAGTACCAAAACCAATTAATTGAACATTCTGACCTTTCTTAACAGTTTCTTTAACATTTTTCATGAATGAGCCAAGAAACATTTCAATGTCTTTCTTTTTTAGTTTGGTGTCTTTTGCAATAGCATCAATGAGTTCTGCTTTGTTCATAATCTCTCCTTCCTTTTTTTTCTATATTTCATAACCTCTATAGTTACTTCATAAGTTATAAAATCTGTTTGTCAAGTATTTTTTAAATATTTTTTTCAATTTTTTACATTTTTTTTTTATAAAAAAAGATTTTACAAACAAAAATACATCTTAAAACTCCTTTATTTATAATGTTTGTCAGACTTTTTCCCTATAAAAGCTTTTTATAAAATAATTTTACTTTTTTTTTATTTTTTTCTCCTTTCAAAAATTGGAAATTTTTAATAAAAAAAAAAATGTACCTTAATCTTAAATGAAAATTCAGTATATTTTTTAAAAACCATTGAAAGTAAAAGGTAAAGTTTCAAATAAAAATTTCTGATACTTAACATATTTTAATAACATTTGACATTTAATATATATTTAGATAAAGCAAAAAAATATTAAATTTTTTTATTTTATAAAATCCGAAAAAATTCTATATATTTTTAAATGGAAATACTCTATTTCCTGATTTACTGGAAATTCAACAAATTTACATAGATATATTTCTTTATTATTAACATTCTTTTTTTTAATATCTAATTTTTGAACTTTTTGATTTAAAATAAATATTTTTTTTGTTTTTAAAAACAAAATAAACAAAAAAGATTCAATAAATTTAAAACAATCTTTTTTAATATAAATTTCAAATTTATTTAAATTTATATAAAAATCTAACTGGTCAATATTTAAATTATTATTTAACAGAAAACTTAAATATTCTTCATAAATTGATTTTAGCATGTTACTTTTATTTAGCTCTAAGTATTCTTTTCTGTTTTGTAAAAAAGATAATATTCTATATATTTTAAAAAGCATTGCTTTTTCTGATGTTTTTAAGCAATTTTCAAATTCAAAAAGAGAGCTTGAAGCAAAATATTTTTCATCATCTCCTTTTTCTATAATTTGATTATTTAATTTAAATTTGATAAAATCCTGTGAATTAATTACAGGATAATATGGCGAGAAGCCAATTTTTAGATTATTTTCAAAAAGAAAAAGAAAGGAATCTATAACTTCTTTTAAAGATTGTCCTGGAAACCCGGCGATAATATATGCTTGTATCTTTATTTTTGTTTTACTTGCAATACTAATAAAACTATATATATCTTCAATATATGATGGTCTTTGTTCGTTTTTAAGAATATTATTATTTAATGTTCCTAGCGATATTGATAATTTAGTAGTATTAGCTTTTTCTAAATAATTTAAAACTTTGTAATCAATTTTGTGATAATTCAAACCGTTGGGATAATCAAATAAAAAACGGTAAATGTTTTTATTGAACCAGATTAATAATTTCAATATTATAATAGATCTATTTTTATCTATAGTAAAACTATCATCTTCAACATGAATTTCCTCAAAACCTTCTTCTTTTAATGATAAAAGGTCTTTTAAGATATTTGAAATGCTTTTATAACTAAATTTATTAAATTTCTTAGCAGAATAAAAACAATATGAGCATCTATAAGTACAACCTTTTGAAAACATTATTGAACCAGTCATGTACAATTTTTTAGGATTTGAAAAGGTAATCCTTTCGTTCTTTACATCATAATAATAAATTTTCTTTATAAAATAGTAAGAAATAGTTCTATTTAATATATTAATTTCTTTTCCTTCTATGGAATATGGTAAATCATCAAAATTTTCTTTTTGAATATTATTTTCTATTTTTTCTTCACTTTTCCCAAATTTTGATATTATCTCCTTAACTCTTATATTAAAATCATTTAAGTTATCCTGATTATAAATAATTAAATTATAAGAGGCAATATTATTTTGATTAATTTCTTTTTCTAATTTACTTTTGTACCAATTTTCATTTATTATTACGTCATTTCCACCAATAAATATAAAGCTCTTATTAGCACCCGAATCAATAATAGATTTAATCATATTAATTGTATGGCTCCTATATGCGGTAAAATTGGATGTAATTAATATTAAATCTGGAATTCCAAAAATTTTATAGTAATCTTTCAGAATTTTAATTTGCTGTTTATTTTCTGTAAATCCAAAATTATAATAAAGATTAAATAATGAGAATTTTGAGTAATCTTTTAAATAATATTTTTTAAGATAAGTTAAATTTTCTGGAATTTCTATCTTCTTTTTTAACCCAATACGTAAATCTAGAATATTTGTTCTAATTCCATTTTTTTCTAACAATTTTGATATAACTGCTGCATTTGCTGGGTAAAGTCTATCAGCACTTGAATAAAAATCTGAAAATGGTGGGATAACAAAAAGAGCTTTTATTTTATATTTATTATGAATCATTGTAAAAAATAAATTGAACAATTCTGTTTATTTAAAAAAATCACTATATTTAAGAGCAAAATGATTTTTAAATGCCTCAGCCATAACCTTTTGCTCTTCAGTCAAATCTGTTTTTTCATAAATATCTGTGTTTTTATTTTTTGGGAACTCGAACTCATCTAAAAGTTTAATCAGAATATTTAAAAAAGGAGAAAGATCTTCCATCTTATCCATAGAATTTTCAAGTCTATTTCTAATTATTGCGATCATTGAAATAATAGAATATTCAAACTCTTCGATATCAATATCATCAGATATTTTTATCGAAATTTCGCCTTTTTTCTTAAAAATTAAATTTATATATTTGCTTTTTTTCTTATTCACTTTTCTATTATCAACCTTTTATTTAAATAAAGTATATAAAATGATATTCTGTGTTTTCTTGCTTAAATAAATTATCAGTATAATTTGCTTTTGTCAATTATTACTTTTATCAATAGAAGTTTTAATTAAGTTAAAAACTCGAATAATTTACAATTTAAAATTTTACCATTATGGTTAAACAAATATTAATTTGACATTAAATAAAAATTAACATATACTCTTTTTCGACAATAAAAATAGAAAGGAGAAAATAATGGGAAAAGAACTAATAGAAGTATCTGAAATTTTATTAAAAGAAATCGACGAGATGATTAGCAATGGGTATTACAATTCAAGAGCTGAAGCAGTAAATGATGCTGTCGATCAGATGATTAAAAAATATAAATTATCTAAATTAAAAGAAAAAGAAGATTTAAAAAATATAAATTAAAAAAATAATTTATATCCGATATTAAATAAAAATTTGAAGATAATTTTATGATTAATTTTATTCTATCTAATCTATTTAACGATTATTTTAATTCTACTATGAAAAAAAATATCAATATCCCAGGACTATATTATTATAAAAAATTTATCTTTTTATCCTTAATTATCATCTTGACCTTGTTTTTCCAATCAAATATTATTTTAGGTCAGACAACATATAAAGAATACGATACAAATGGAGATGGTAAAGTAGATAGATGGATATGGCTTTATAATGGTTTTGAACAGAAAGTTTTAATGGATTTGAACTACGATGGAATCCCCGATGCTGAATACAGGTATGCAATAACTGAATATGGAAGTATTCCACAATTTCAACAATTTGATACAAATTTCGATGGTAAATTCGATGATTTTTATTATTTTGAGAATGGTAAACTTGTCAGACAGGAAATTGATTCAAACTTTGATGGTAGAGTAGATATAATTATCTATATTCAGGATAACTATATTTACAAAATAGAACAAGATAAAGATTTTGATGGCAAATTTGAAACAGTAACTAATTATTAAAGATGTCTTATTTTAACAAATTATTATTTCATAAAATTATTTTATTTATATTAAAGCATTTTATTTAGCCTAAATAGTATGGATGATATAATATTAAATTATTATAGCAATTTTTATAAAACTTTTGAAAATCATTATCAAGAAATAAAAAGTGAAATTCTAACAAAAAATATTTCTAAAACATTAAATGAATTTCTATTTTATACCCCTGATTCTAAAGGAAAACTTTTAAGAAGTTTTTTTACATATAGAAGTTGTGATCTTTTCCAAATACCCTCACCTATTAAAGAAAACCTGGCAGTAGGCATCGAATTATTTCAATCTTTTACATTAATTCACGACGATCTACCTTCTTTGGATAATGATGATTTTAGAAGAGGCAAACCTTCTCTTCATAAAAAGACTGATGAAGCAAATGCAATTTTGATAGGTGATGCGCTTGCTCTTCTTTCCTTTAATATTTTTACTAGAAATATTGAACAAATAATAAAATATAATTTATATGTAGGAATACTAAATTTTATCAACTTTTTTTCCTCTTCCTCTGTATTTTCGTTGATAGATGGACAGATTTTTGACCTTTATTTAACTTCAAAAAAAAGCTCAAAAGAAGAATTACTTAAAATGTATGAAAAAAAAACAGCATCATTTTTTGCTTTAAGTTTAAGCACAGGTGCTTTGATTAAGGAAAAACAAGATATATTTAATCAGCTATATAAAGCAGGTCTTCTATTTGGTATGGCTTTTCAACTTATTGATGATATTATTGATTTAGAAAAAGAAAAAAAAGAAAACTCGTTTTCCTTTGCAAATAATTTTGGAATTAAAGATACAAAAAAACTCATAAAAAATTATTCAAATGATTCGCTAAACATATTAAAAAAATATGATAGAGAAATTTTATACCCATTTATTAAAGATTACTTAATAAAATATCTGGAGTAGCTATGAACTTGAAAAATAATTTTAGAAGTTTTGCCAGTGATAACAATTCACCTATAGATAAAAATATCTTAAAAGCAATAGTAGAAGCAAATGCCAACCATGCAATTGGTTATGGGGATGATATATGTACTAAAAACCTATTTAAACTAATTAAAGATAAGCTAGGAAACTCTATCGTACCATTTATAACCTTTAATGGCACTGGTGCCAATACATTAGCAATAAAGCAGATTGTTAGACCTTATAATTCAGTTATTTGTGCTGAAACAGCTCATATAAATGTTGATGAAACTTCTGCTCCTGAAAATCTAACGGGATGTAAACTTTTACCAGTCAAAACAAAAAACGGGAAATTAACTATTGAAGATATCAAGCCTTTTTTATCTGTAAAAGGAGATATTCATCATAGTCAACCAAAAGTTGTATCGATTTCAAATACAACAGAATTGGGTACAGTGTATACAAAGGAAGAATTAATTAAACTATCTGAATTTTGTCATAAAAATGGACTTATTTTGTACTGTGATGGCGCGAGACTTGCTAATGCTGCTGCATCACTTGACTGTGATATAAAAGATATAACTATTGATGCTAATTTAGATATATTTACTATTGGTGGTACAAAAAATGGATTGCTTGCAGGAGAATTACTTATTTTTAACAATAAAAAAATTGCCGATGGATTTCAATTTTTGCATAAAACTGGACTTCAACTTGCGTCTAAAATGAGATATTTTTCAGCTCAATTTATAGCCTATTTAGAAAAAGATTTATGGAAAATAAATGCAAAACATGCAAATAATATGGCAAAATTACTTGAAACAAAATTAAAAGAAATAAAATCAATCAAATTTGTTTATCCTGTTGAGGCGAATGCTCTATTTATAAAATTAGAGAAAGTACTAATAGAAAAACTTTTAAAAAAATATTTTTTTTATATATGGGATGAAAAAGAAAACATAATAAGATTAATGACCAGCTTTGACACAACTCAAAAAGACATAGATGATTTTATTGATTATTTTTGCAGTGTTTTAAAATAGTTAATGAATTTTTGGTCTTAAATTTAAAAAAAAGGAAATTAAAAAAAATTATACTTTATACATAATATTTATTCTCAAGCATCAGAGATGGTGGTTCTTTTTTGAGATAAAAATTATTAATATTATATATATACACTATTTCTTTAATTATTTTTTCCAATATCAAAGCTTTTTTAAATTCATCTGAAATCATTTCAACTTCAAAAATAACTGGATAATTAATATAATTGCAGTACATAATTTTTAAATTAACTTTCAAATTGTCAATAAGATTGTCTATATTTTTAATATCTAGTTTTTCTTTTATTTTATCTATAAAGTGATTTTCTATAAAATCCTTTAATTTAAGTGAAATTACTTCACTTTCACCTTCAAAAAAAAGAAAAACATCATAATTCATCTTTGAAATAAAACTATTCACTATCCCCTTTTCTTCAAATTTAAATGACTCTTTTGAAGATTTTAAATTTACTTTATTTCTTAATATTTTATTTAAGATAATGCTCTTTCTATAAAATTTATTTAAATCTATAATTTGTTCGTCTATTTCTTTTCTAATATTGCAAAAAGAACCGACATCCACTTCTTTATAACCAAGATAATAAAAAGCTTTGCTATTGAGTAAAATCTCTGAAATCCTAAATTGTATATCTTTTTTAAAAAGTTCTTCTTTAAGTATATTTGTTTTCCAGCAAATTCTATTAAAATAAAGATTATTAAGTTTTGGAAAAATTTTTAATATATCATCTTTACAATTGAAATAAAACCTTGTTTCTACCTCATAATCTAAGTTCATAAAACATTAAAATTAATTTGAAAAAATATTACTTATAGCGCTATTAACATTGTTTAAATCTACATAGCATATCGTATTTGTTTTTGTATCATAGTAAATTACACCAATTTTTTTACCATCAAAGCCATAAATAATTCTACCACATGTTTTGTATCCTGGTAAAAGATCAATACCAGTTGAAGAAGGGATTCCTATGAAAAATTCGCCATCTAATACAAAGAAAATTACATTTTTAGCAATATCAAGAATAAATGTCGAATCATAATCTTCACCAGGACCAAATACACCAAAAATATTATCTATCAAAGAATATATTACAATATTATACTGTCCATCTTGATATTCAAGTAGACCTATATACCCTTCTTGTTCTAACATAAAATCAACTCCATAATAGAAAAGATTTAATTGTCCAACATATGGATAATCAGAATCAAAACTATACTCATGAATTGGATTATCATTAGCTCCAATAAAAATAGAAAAAGTATATCCCCCCTCATCATTTAAATTACCTGTAAGGTAGATAATGTCATAATTTGTTGCATCGATTTTTACAAAATCTAAATAAGAAAAATATGGTGCGCCAATATATTTTAATAACTTTGCTCCTAAATAAAGCCCCCAACCTTCGCTTTCTTTATATGCAGCATATGCAATCTTCTTACCATCAGGGGAAATAGCCACATGACCTGTTGAATCAAAAGGTCCGGTCTTTTCTTTCCCTGCTATAAGATACCATTTCCCTTCAATCTTCGCAAAGAAAGAAGCAAGATTTTCATCTTTAACAGCAAGGTCAAGTCCAATATTTTCATATGGTCCATATGTTTTTGTACCAACAACTATACTATAAGAGCCAGATACACCTGTTACATAGCATAAAATCCTTTGTTCAGTATAAAAGCCAAAAATTACAACTTTATCTGCTTTGGCAGAAGAAACTCCATTTATAAAAAGTTCACTTTTGTCAGTCTTTGCAGTCCAGACTATTTTTTGGGTTTTTTGATCTACTACAAAAGATGATGTTTCAGAATATGGTCCTAATTTTTTATCCATATAAATAACAAAAATACTATCATTTTCTTTTACCCAATATACATAGGCGGTACTTGAATAAATTACAAAAAACCGCCCAATATTACTGAACGGACCACTTATCTGATTATTCTTATATACATAATACTGACCTTCTTTCTTTACTGAAATAAGCATCTGCTTTCCTTTATCAAAAAAAGCCACATCTATAACTCTTTCAAAAGGACCTATTTTTGAATTAGGTGTAATAACATAATATTCAGTAACAGTAGAAACCATTCCTTCAATAACACTTGATATGACTATAGCATAATTTGTTTGTGATTGATCTGTATATAAATTAAATACTTTTTCATTTTCACTTAAATTTAATGTTGTCAATGTTTTAACTTGAGAAAAACAGACAATAGAAAAATTTAAAATAATAAGAGAGAAAAAAATAAAATATAGAAAAGGGATTAATTTGGAAGAATATGATTTTTTCATTTTCTTTCCTTTTTAGATATATTTTAATATCTTTATTTTTATTTTCAAGAAAATGTTTTTTTCAATCAGATATAATATAATACAATTATAACCGATAATCGAAATATGATATAATTGTTTTCTTCTATTATCATGTAAAGGGGAATCTAATGCCTATAACAAAAGAACAAAGAGATAAATTCACTAACGAATCTGCTATAATTCAAGGGCAAATAAATCAAATATTAGAAGAAATTAAAAACATTGAGCAATCATTATCTGAAAAGGAAGAATTCGAAATACCTTATATTCAGTTTTCTATATGCGAAAAACTTTTAGATATAGTAGAACTTTACTTAAAAATTCATGATACCCACTTGAAAATAATTGGATTAAAGCATGAAAATAGCCTTGATGAAGCAAGAAAAAAAATTATGGAAATATTTATTAGAATCGAGGCTTTGACTTCTAATATAATAGACTTGGAATTATCAGAAGTTGTCAAAAAACAAAAAACCTTTGCTCTATATAAAGATTCTCAGAGATTGGAATTTGTCCAAAGAGCTTGTTTTCTTATTGAACAGATAGAAAAGGGGTATGGAGAAAATTCAAAATGGATTATGACATTTATAGATATTAGAGCTAGAGCAACGGTTGTAGCTAAAAATTTACTGGATTATATTGCATTAAGAGCAAAAAACGATCCCAGAGAAGAAGGTTTTAATGAAAGAAGAAAATTAAGAGAAATCGTTGAACAGAAATTAATTCAATCTGCCAAGGAATACAGAGAAAGATATGAAGTATCAGGCCATAACAAAGAAGATATGAAAAAAGCATTAGACTTTTTAAGAGCCCTTGCAAGAATGTATATAGCGGAAAATAAAAGAACTGAATTGGATAAAATAAAAAGAACAATTCAAATATGGTCTGAAAAGTTCAAAAAAGATCAGGAAAAATAAAATTAAAGAGCATCTTATGAGTCAAAAAGTCACAGAGTCTCTTCATACAGAAAAGGAAGAGATTTGTTATTTTATACTTGATATTTTTCCATTTACCAAAGCATTGCCAGAATTAAATAAATTCTGGCAAATTTTTAAATATAACCCTGATATAATAGAAAGCTATAGCAAGATTCCTTCCTCAATAAAAAAATTCGAATCATTAATTATATTTTTAAGGTTTTATAATTCTCTTTATAAAGGAGAACATAATAAGGCTATACTGTATATAGAAAATTTTATAAATAATGAAATATTTGATGAATTTTTCCTTCTTACTCTGTTATTTGGTGTTAAAGAAAACCTTGATATTGATTCATATTTTGATTTAGATGATCAATATTATGCAAATTTGTTAAAAGCATTTTACTTTATAAAACACAATGATTTTGACAAAGCATACAATTTGTTAATAGAAATAAACAGCATCAATAGATTGTCATATTTAAAAGAATTACTCTATCTTCATTGTGCTATTGAAAAAGGACTATTTGAAGAATCCGAAAATATATTCGAATTGTTATTTAATATAAATAAAAACAATAACTCACTGAAAAAACTTTATATTTACTATCTTTTAAGAAAAGGGGAAATTCTATCTGCTCAAAAGTATTTTTTAAAGAACAAAATTAAAATAGTTAATTATAAAGAAAGAACACTTTTTTTATATAATTTGATCGAATCTAGACAATATGATAAAGCAATAAGTTTTTTAAGAAAAGAAGCTAAAACAGATGAAGAACTATTCCTGTTAGCAAGATTGTACCATATTATAGGACTTCTTGATGAGGCTTTTGAGATATATGAAAAAATAGATGATACAAAATTTCCAATAAATAAAATGAAAGGTCTAATATTTTTTCAGCTTGGAAAAACAGATGAAGCAATAAAATACCTAAAAGAAGAAATATCAAAAAGATTTTCGGATACCGATACAATGAAGATAATTAGATTTCTTGAAATAAAAAAAAGGTGGAATGATGTCACAAATAATTCCTCAATTGGTATTTAAAGATCTTGCTAATAATGTTTGCAATATTAGCGATTATGATTTTTACCGCCTTGTAGACTATATAAAAAACACTAAGACAGATTTTGCATTAGATATTTTATTAATTTCATTTACTTCTTGTTATAATAATTATCTTGAACATTTGAATACTTACGAAACAATTAAAATAGAATTGGAAAAAACAAAGAAAGAAATCCTAAATTCATTGAGTATGAAATGTAAAACTTTATCAACTTTACTAAATTGTTTTGAAATGGATATTTTAACAATCTTTAATGATGAAATAAAAAGTATTACAATATCTTTACTTAATAATGATGATGTGGTATTTGCCAATAATTTTTGCCTCTATCTTTCCAAAATTGATCCATTTTTTTGTTTGAAATTACTAAAAAAAAATAAAGTTAAATTAACCGATACTCTTGATGCTCTATTATCAAATCTTGAATATGAGTTTGAAAATTATCAGCATCTTTCTTATGAAGTTGAAGAAATAGTAAATAAAAATATTTCAGACTTTAAGTATGATTTTCCAATATTTAACTATCTTGATTTTATTTAAAAATATTACTTTTTATACTTTTTAAATCCTATTTCATAAATATTATTGCCCGAACTATCAATTGCGACAATAGCTGGAAAATCTTCCACTGCTAGCTTATATATAGCCTCGGTTCCTAAATCTTCCCAGCAAACCATTTGTGATTCTTTTACGCTTTTTGATAAAAAAGCAGCAATACCTCCTATTGCAACAAAATATACTGCCTTATTTTTTACTATACTTTCAACAACTTGTCTATTTCTATTTCCTTTACCTATAATTCCTTTTAAACCACAATCTAAAAGTTTTGGTGTATATATATCCATTCTTCCACTTGTAGTTGGACCAACACTTCCAATGGTTTCACCAGGCTTTGCAGGAGTCGGTCCAGCATAAAAAATAATATTTTCTTTTAGTTCAAAAGGAAGAGACTGATTTTTATCTATAATTTCAACCAATCTTTTTTGTGCCATATCCCTTGCTGTATAGATTATCCCACTTATTAAGACTTCATCAAAGACTTTTAAATCTTTAATCTTATCTTCTGTTAATGGTGTAGTTATTTTTTTCATCTGAATTTCCCTGTATTTTATAAAATTATTTTAATTTTATCAATTATTTTTCTTATTTTATATTTATTTTATTATAATCCTTATTTGCTACTTTTTGTCTTTATTTATCTTCATTTAATTTTTATTTTTTCTATTAATTTTAAAAATGGGTTAAATCTCAATCTCTATATGCCTATTTGCATGGCAATTTATATTCACTGCAACTGGTAAAGATGCAATATGGCATGGGAAATATTCTACATGAACATCAAGACATGTAATCCTTCCACCAAGTGCCTGAGGACCTAAGCCAGTTTTATTTATTTCTTCTATCAACCTTTCTTCGAGTTCTGAATAGTTTTCATTGCTATTTCTTTTTCCAACTTCTCGTAGTAGTGCCTTTTTTGCCATAATTGCACAGTATTCAAAATTTCCACCTATACCAACCCCAACAACTACTGGTGGGCATTGATTTCCTCCCGCATTAAAAACAGTATCTACAACAAGCTTTACTATTGCATCTTCATTTTCAAGCGGCTTTAACATCTTAATTACACTCATATTTTCAGCACCACCGCCTTTAGCAGAAAAGTATATCTTTATTTTATCACCCTTTACATAATCATAATGAATTATTGGAGGAAGATTTGTCTTTGTATTAACCCTTTCATATAAAGGATCTTTTACCATAGATTTTCTAAGGTATCCATCTTCATAGGCCTTTTTTGTGGCTTCAAAGATAGCATCTTTTATAAATCCTCCATCAACTAGCACATTATCTCCAATTTCAACAAAAAACACAGCAGTACCCGTATCCTGACAGATTGGTTTTCTTTCATTTTTTGCAATTTCGGAATTTTCTATTATTTTAGATATAATTGATTTCCCTATACTGGATTCTTCCTTATCGATACTATCTTTAATAGAGCAATAAACATCAGAAGGCAAGACAAAAGAGGCTTTTAATATCATATCATAAACATTTGTAACTATATCATCATATTTAATTATCCTTATATTTTTTCCCATTTTTACCTCATAAATTCTAGTCATATCTTAGTCATATTTTAGCCATTATCAAGCGGAGTCATAAAATCATCTATTTTTAGTGGGGGATATTCATCCATGACCTCAATGTTTTCTTCCTTAAAAAGTTGATAGAGTTTTATTATTAAGACTTTGATAAGGTCTATTCTTATTATATAATATTAAATACCTTTCTGTCAATTCTCTATGTTCAATTAAATTACTTATATATTGCACAAAATAAAGCTTACATTTTTTTTTGTTTTATTAATTCCTTCATCTATTCTTTTTAGGTAAGAAGAACCTCGACTTATTCTATCATGAATTATTCTATTATTATTAAGAAAAGATATAAAAGAATTAGAAAAAAATATAAAGTTTAAAACCCATATATGATTTGGATAAGCAGCTTTTCTGGTTTGTAGTCTCTTACTTCTTGTTCTCCCTAATTTTATTTTCAACTTATTCACTTCTTTTTGGGTAGTTTTTGGGGGTTGTACATTTTCTCTTTAAATAGTATAAAAATAAAAATATAAAATATTATGAAAAAAGAGGAAATATCGACTTTTTTACACTAAAATTTTACTATCATTAAAAAAATTCAAGATTACAGAAGATATTTTAATAATAAAATGATAAAACGGAACAATTAATGAAAAGATTTAAAAAAATAAAATAAAAAGATATAATTACCATGAAATTATTGGATAATCTTCATCTCAAAAGGAGGGATTGATAAAGATGAAAAATAAATATCGGCTGAAAAATATTTTAAATTTAATTTAGAAATTTTATTGTTTATTTCTTCTTTTTTTACTTCCAAAGGATTATACTTTTTGCTTGCCATAATAGACGAAAAAAAACCAGTTGGATAGCAGGGCATAGGATAATACATAAAATTTACAAAGCAAAATAATGATTTTAGTTTCTTATATATTTCTTTTCTAGTGTTTTTATAACATTCTAAAAGTGGAGTTTCAGATTGTGCTATAAATATACCATCTTCTTTTAATGCGTTAAATGCTGATTCATAAAAATCTCCAACAAACAGATCATTAGCTATCGTTTCAGGATCAGTTGAATCCACAATAACGATATCATATATGTTTTTCTGCTGTGATAAAAATTTGAATCCATCATCTATTTTTAGCACCACCCTCTTATCATTCAATGAATTTGCAAATTTTGGGAAAAACTTTTTAGTCATTTCAATGACTTCTTCATCTATTTCACATAAAGTGATTGATTCTATATTTTCATAATTTAAAAAATGAGAAAGAATTGCAAGGTCTCCTCCACCGACAATCAAAATATTTTTGGGGTTGGGGTGAACGCATATCGCGGGATGAGACATCATCTCATGGTAAAAAAATTCATCTTTTTCGGTAAATTGCACAATTTCATCAAGAGTAAAAATAAGACCATGAGAAATACTTTTAAAAACACTAATTTTTTGAAATTTAGATTCTTTATAGTATAACTCTTCAATTATATTATAAAAAGTTCCGTCAGTTTTATTTATATCTGAAAATTGAAAATAGCTCTTCACCTTGCCCCCAAAAATTTCAAACAACAGAAGGTTTATGTTTTAACTGGATTCCTTCTGGTACTTCTACCTGTCCTCTTTTTAATTCAAGTCGAGAAGCCCATGTACATTCAAACTTTTCTTTTAAGTAATCAAAAATAACCCATGGATCTATAGTTTCGCCACAGGTGAAAATATCAACTGCTGCATAACTGTATTCGGGCCATGTGTGTATTGCTACATGCGATTCAGCTATTACTATTACTCCTGAAACTCCATGAGGAGAAAACTTATGAAAGGAAGATTGTATTATTGTAGCGTTAGCTTTTCGTGTACCTTCAATCATGCTTTTTTCTATATATTGAACATCATTTAATAATGATGAATTGCATTCATACATTTCAACCAAAATATGTCTTCCAAGAGCTTGCATTTTTCCTCCTTTTTAATAATTCCTTCTACAATAAAATTTAATAGAAGGTTATTTAATTTATATAAAAAATATTGCTTACAGATAAATATGAAAAATTATTTGATTTACATACTGAATGAATAATGATATTTAATCAGCTTGAGCTTCAAAATAATTAAGAACCATTGATAGGTCCATAAGCTCAGAATAAGCTGAAAGAAAACCTTTTTGATAAAATTTATATTCTTTTTCAACTCATAAAACCCCTTATTTATTCCAAACAAAAATTTAATAATACATAATTTAAATTTGTCAATTTTTTTTATATTTTTTCTTTAAAATTTCTGTGATTTTTTCAATTAATTCCAGGGAAAAATATTTATTATAAATTTTAAATTTTTATTAAATTAATAATTAAACTTTAACTTAAAAATTGAAATTATTAAAAATTGAAAATACACTTATTTATATAGTAGTATCTATTTTTGCGATTCCACCCAGCGAAGTTTCTTTATATATATGAGGTAAATCTTTACCTGTTCTTTTCATTGTATCGACAATTGAGTCAAAAGAGATTTTATGATTGCCATCTGAAAGTATAGCATAAACAGCTGCATCATAAGCACGGGAAGCAGCAAATGCATTTCTTTCGATACAGGGTATTTGAACATAACCACCAAGTGGGTCACAGGTTAAACCCAAATGATGTTCAAGACCTATTTCTGCTGCATATTCTATCTGATTAGGAGTTGCTCCCATAAGCTGAGCAGCTGCTGCTGCTGACATTGAACAGGCAGCACCAATTTCACCCTGGCATCCAACTTCTGCTCCAGAAATGCTTGCATTGTTTTGAATCAGTTTCCCAATCAAGCCAGCTGTTGCAAGCGCTTTTAAGATTTTTTGTTCAGGTAAATTAAACTCCTTTTTTAAAAAAAACAGGACTGCGGGTAATACCCCGGCAGAGCCACATGTTGGAGCAGTAACTATAATACCTCCTGCTGCATTTTCTTCAGCAACTGCAAGGGCATATGAAAAAATAAGAGTCTGCTTCTTTAATAAACCTGAAAAACTACTTGCCTTGACATAATATGAAGATGCCTTTCTTTGAAGAGCTAAACTCCCAGGCAAAACTCCTTCATTTATTAAACCCCTTTCTATTTCATTTTTCATTGTAGACCAAACATCATTCAAATAATTCCAGATATCAGGTCCTTCATTTTCTTCTATGAATTCCCAGAAATTCTTACCCGATTTTGAAAGATAAGTTAAAATTTCTTTCATAGTTGAATATGGGTATAATATTTCTTTTTCATTATTAGAACCAATTGTTTTCAAATTTTGTTCATCTTCATTAATTTCTTTTATTTTAATTTCACCTCCTCCAATGCTATAAACTTCCCATTTCAATAATATTGAGCCATCAGTCGATATTGCCATAAGAGTCATACTATTTGGATGGTATTCCATAGCTTTATCATATTCAAATACAACTTCGACTTCGGTTGGTCTGAAAACTTCTTCAATTGCGACATCTGTAAGATGTCCTTTACCGGTCAAAGCAAGTGAACCATAAAGAGTAGCAATTATTTTCATTGGAATTAATTTTTTAAAATTTAAATATTTTTTAAATTCGATTGAAGCCTTATGAGGTCCCATGGTATGGCTGGAAGAAGGCCCTTTACCAATTTTAAAAATAGTTTTTACAGAATTCATAAATAATTTCCCTTGATTTTTTCAAATTTTCATATCTTTTAAATTGTATTACATAAAATTTAATTTTTAGTTATTAATTCGATGATTGAGATATTTAAGTTCTATTTTTTAAGTTTTATATCATATTTTTCTCTTTTTTCAAAAATAAATCTTATATTTTAAGGAATAACGATGAATTGGTATACAATAAATGAAAAAGACTGGGACCCTATCATCAAAAAATTTATTACCTCAATTAATTTTTCGATTAAAAGAATCTATACTGACTCAAAGGAATACGAAAAAATCATAGATTTAAGATATAATGGACTTGGAGAATCTGGTTTCATAGATAAAAACACTTTTACAAAAGAATGCATGAAATTGGAGCGGGACAGTGATTCTATAATATTAGGACTTTATAGCGCGTTCAATAAACTTCTTGGAACAGTGACATTAAATACCTTAACAGATAAATTCCCTAAAATGGCTATGGAAATGGAAAAAAAAGTTGTTTTACAACATCCCGCTTTTCATTCTGCAGAGCTTTTAGAGATAACTAAATTATCTATAATTAATCAGTTTAGATCTGCTAGAGTTTCATTGAATCTTTTTCTTGTAACAGTAATCATTGCTGTTTTGCTCGGGAAAAAACATTTCTGGCAGGTTTCAAGAAATGTTTCAAAAGACATAAATTGGCGTAAAAGATTTGGTTTTGATTATGATACAATTAATCATGTATTTATAGATGAAAGTTTAAACAATATGGAATCTACTATCGGATATTTATTTCTCCCTAAAATACTTGAAAATAAAAATCTATCACCAATAGTAAAATCTTTATATTTTCAGGTTTTTAATAATGTTAATAAAAATCTTATTAAAGACTATGTTTTAATTCCTCAATAATCTAAGTTTTATTTGGAGAAATTTTTGTGAAACCAATTAAAAAATTATGGTACCCAAAACCTTTAATTTCAATTTTAAGAGCCACATTTGGAGTTTTTCTCAGAAAATATTATAATATAGAATTTATTGATCCAGATAAAATAATTAAATTAAAATGTCCTTTTGTAATTATTGGAAATCATGTAAATTTCTGGGATCCATTTTTTATAAGTGCCTATTTAAAACAAGAAATACATTATATTACATCTGATAATATTTTTAGAGACCCTATATTCAAACATTTTATGAAGCTTTTTGGTTCAATCCCGAAATCTAAATTTATTCCCGATACTCAAACCATAAGATTAGCACTTAAAACTATTAAAAAAGGTGCTTCTATTGGGGTATTTCCAGAAGCTAATAGAAGCTGGGATGGTAATAATTTAAGTATAGTTGAAAGTACGGGCAAATTAATAAAAATTCTTGGCTCACCTTTGATTGGAGCAAAAATCCAAGGAGCTTACCTTAGTTTACCCCGATGGGCTGAAAAAAAGAGAAAAGGTAAGGTAATAATAGAATTTTCAACTATATTGAAAAAAGAAGATGTCCTTTCTTTATCCCCTGAACAGATTAATGATATTATTTTAAAATGGATAAAACATTCAGATGATGAATTTGAAGAAAAATTTAATTTTAAGTATATTGGTGAAAATCTGGCACATTACCTTGAACAAATACTATATATTTGTCCATCCTGTAAAAGCATGGTTTCACTATATTCAGAAAATGATAGAATCAAATGTAAAAATTGTAATCTGGATTTGAAATATAATGAAAATGCTAGATTAGAAGGTAACCTACCCGAAATTGAAAAGAATACTATTTCTTCCTGGAATACCTGGCAGATAAAGTATTCTTTCGAATTTATTAAAAATCTTTTTTCAAAAAAAATTGATAAAAATTATATAATTTTATCTGATCTTGAAATAGCAAATGTCCATATTGGTTATAGATATAATAAAACTGAGATTCTATGCAAAGGTTCCATTATTCTTAAAAAAGAATTTTTTGAAATTTATTCCACTGAAGATAAATTACTTCATTCTTTTGAAATAAATAAGATGGAAGGGATTAATGTTCAGAATAAAGAAGTTCTTGAGTTTTATTATAATAACAAACTTTATAGGGTTTTTTATGATAATAAAAGGGCATCAACTTACAAATGGTTAATTCTACTATTAATTTTAAAAAAACTTTTGTTGATGGAAGATGATAAGGATAATAAAATAAGCAAAATGAATATTGATACAATGTTTACACATATAATTTAATTACATTTATCTGATTTTGAGAATAATATATTCATCGTAATACCAGGATTTTCTACCAAAAATTTCATTATTTCTTCTCTTTTAAGTTCATATACTTTTATATCTGTAAATGCTGTATATTCAAATAAAGTTACCTTATTTTCATATAAAGCGCATATATCCCCTATAAACTCACCTATATCTGATATTTCCTTTCCATTATTTACCTTCACTACTCCTTCAATAAGCAAGAAAATGCTTTTCTGTAATTCACCCGAAAATATAATTTTTTCTCCTTTCTTAAAATCTCTAAGTTTACATAGACCTTCAAGTTGAGTTATTTGAGAAGAGGAAATATCATTAAAAAAGATATTGGACTTTATGACCTTCCAGGACAATTCATTTCTTACCTTAGCTACCTGAATCATATTTCTTTCTACTGCTGTATCCTGAATTAATCTTAAAAATGATGCTTTATCTATTGCATAAGCTTCTACCGATGTTAAGGCAATGACATCTGCTTTTCTTTTTTCATTATTTAATATGGCTGCTTCGCCAAAATATTCAAATGTTGTATAGATTTTATCTTTTATCTCATTATCTGCCAAACCAGAAATAGAAACATTTCCAGAGACAATTACATAAAAGTAATCGGGTTGAGTATCTTTTTTGATAATATATTCACCCTTTTTAAAATTCATTTTTTTTACTATCAACAGTAAATCTTTTACCCTTTCGAATGGTAAATCTTTAAATATTTCTATTCGACTAAAAACATCCAATATCTGATATGCTTCTTCATATTTATGCTTTTCAATATCGGGATAATAAGTTTCAGCTATTCCAAATTTAGCAAGTTTTAAGTTTGTTTCTTTCGGAAAATCTTTTTCTGCAATATGATAAACAGTTATTTTTTTCTGTATTTCAGGTGGAAGAGAATTTAAGTAACTTACAGGTGTATGAAGTGGTGGAATTCCAGCTTCATGATATATTATATCTTTATTCCAGGGGAAATTAATCAGGTTTTTATACCTATTTTCATTAATTACACCTTTCTCATAAAGTTCTTTTATTATATTTGGTTCATTTAAATGATCAGAAGAATATATAAAAGTTTTATTCCTATAATTAAATTGAAATCCAATAGTTGGGATTGAATGCAGAGTATAGAAAAATGAAAAAATAGCTCCATGAATATTGTACTGTTGATTTATTTTAACAGGATAAAAATTAAACATCTCCCTTAGTTTATTTGGTAAAATTCTAGTCAAAGCAGAATATTTCCTTATAAAACTTGCCATTACTGTAGGTGTTGTATATATAGTTATTCTTGTTTCTTCAAGAATTTTTTGAAATGTTCCAGAATCATGATCAGCATGACAATGAGTTAAAATTACAGAATCTATAAGTTTTGGATTAACATTAGAATCTTTTAACCATAAGGTTGAATTTGCTGGAGGGTCAACCATTATACCAGCTTTATTTATCCATATTATGAAACCAGAAGTATTTTGATATGGATCAAATCCATGAGATGGTCCAAGGCAAGTTATGCCAAATTGTGGCGGCTGGAAAGGTTCTTTCAATACAGAACCCAGGTTATATACAGCTGAGAACTCTACTTTTGCTGGAACATCGACTAAAAATTTATTGTTTTCATATAGCTTAAACCCACCATCTTCCTGCCTTTGAATAGTGATATTCTCAATATTTATACTATCTTCTAGAGGCAAAATATCTACCATATCGGTCAATTCTCTATTATTTCTAAAAAAGATCATTTCAGATTTAATATCCGGGATATACGCATTTTCAGTCATCACTATTTCATCTTTAACATCTACATCTTTAGGACCAAATACTGCCTCATTTAATACTATATTTAAATTTTGAATATGGTCCTTACTTACATATACCCTTGTTTTTTGTTTTTTAAGAAAAAAGTTATAATAAATAGGGAATTCTATTTCGGCTACACTCATACCCTGTTTAGGATCAAAATGCTCAATTGGTAAAATAAAAATCTTAGGAACACCGAGTGGTAAAAAAATAGTATCTTTCAAAGTTTCTGGTGGTGAACCAAATTGAATATATCCAATTGAAGTATTTATAAGATATCCACCTCTAGGTAAAGAGGTAATTACATTTTCTAGTTTTGTCAGACTCTGTATTTTCTGCACAAATACCTCATTATAAAATATTTTGTAAATTCACTTTCAATCATTATAGCACATAATTTATAAAAATCTAAATAACTATAATTTTGATTTTAACAAATTATAATCTATTATTATTATGAAAATGAAGATTTTAAATAATGGAATTATTAATTTTCCCAAATTTAAGAATAATCCATGTTTTATGTATTCTCCATATTCAATATTTGTTTGCAACACAGAAGGCAATATTATAGAAATTAATGATACCGCTAAAAGAAACTTTGATATTGATATAAATAAACATTTTTTCTTCTTTGATATATTTGAAGAAAAGGATGTAATAAAAAATTCATTTACTGAAATAAAAGATAAAAAACTTATCAATCTTCGTATTAAAACCAGAATAATTTTTTCAAAATCTTATTATGGGAATATATATGAAATTGAAATGCATTATATTAAAAGTAAAGGTAAGATTAAAGATTATATCTTAGTGTTTTTAAGAAGTTATGGCGAAGTCAACGAAATGATAGATATTCTCGATATGCATACCAATTATTTTTATTCATTGATAAATTTAATTACAGACCCTATATTTATCAAAGATAAAGATAAAAAATATATTATCATTAATAAGCATTTTGAAAATCTATTTGGAATCTCAAAAGAAGAAATAATAAATAAGACTGATTATGATATTTTCAATAAAGAAGAAGCTAAAGATTATATAAAAAGTGATCAATATGTTTTATCTCAAAATCTTACAACATCTGAGATTCAATGGAGAAAATTTCATAATTTAAAATCGAATTTCAATGATGAAATATTCTGCTTTAATACAATCAAAAGCCCAATAATTTCTGACAATGGTCAGACTATTGGTTTAATAGGTATTTCTAAAGATATAACAGCAAATCAATTTAAAATATTAGAGGCAAAATCCAATATTTATCTTTTCAAATCCATTGAACAAGCTATGTTTATAGTTTTTGAATCAAATGATATGAATAGTTCATTAAAAAATTCTTTAAAATTAATATGCGAAAGTTTAAATTTAATATCAATAGCCTTTTACACTAAATGGCAGGAAAAAAAGAATAACTTTACATTAAATTCATTTTACACCACCAATATGTTTAAATTAAATATTATATGGAAAAATGAAGTAAATTTTAAAGAAATGGATTATGAATTAAAGAAAAAACTTAAAAATGAAAAATATATCAATATAAAAAAGGAGATGCTGAATACTATTAATCTATTCTTTAACAATTTAATAATAGATGAACAAAAGGAAATAATTTTAATAATTTTCCCGGTAATACATAATAAAGATGTTAAATCTTTTCTTATTTTATTCTCATTAAAAAGTGATTTCCCTGATTATTTTAAGGGGGAGATTGATATATTTAATAAATTTTTTGAGTTCTCTATTTCACAAAAAAAGGCTATATCAATATTTTCATATTTTTTATATGATTTAATTGAAAAGAAAAAAGAAGAGTTAATATTAAAAGAATATTTCTGGGATATTGAATTAATACAGCAAACAATTGATATTGCTTTTTGGACTGAAAATATAAAGAATCACGAGATGACGTTTTCAAAGTACTTCAATCATCTATTGCCTATTCCTAAAAATGTTAAATGCACAAGAAAGCTTTTTTTATCATTTATGGATAAAAATACCAAAAGAAAATTAATTAGATTTTATAACAAGATTAATAAAACTTATTCTTCAAAATGTACAATCCCAATTTTACAAAAAAGCGGGAGTTTAAAATATTTATCTTTTAATGGAAAAGTATTTGAAAACACATTAATTGTAGTTGTTTTAGATATAACTGACCAGAAAAAACTCGAAGATGAATTAATAAAAAATATAAAAGAATTAGAAAAAGCAAAAAAATTAGCTTTGGATGCAAGTGAAGCAAAATCTAATTTTCTTGCTTTTCTAAGCCATGAATTAAGAAATATGATGACTGCAATATCAGGTATATCTGCAATTTTAAATGAGAAACTTAAAGGAAAAGAGGAGGAAAAACTTAGTCAAATAATAAAAAAAGGAACAAATCAAGTTCTTGAAATGATTAACGACATACTTGATTTTTCAAAATTAGAATCAAAAAATGTAGAAATCAAAAGTAATCTTTTATCTATTAGAAGTTTTATAGATAAAATAGAAGATTATTATTATTTTATTGCTCAGGAAAAAAACTTGGAATTTTTTTGTCTTATAGATAAAAATTTAGAAGATAATCTGATCCTTGATGAAATAAGAGTTCGTCAAATATTGATGAATCTTATTGGAAATGCCTTAAAATTTACTGATAAAGGTCATGTAAAGCTATTAGTCTATAAATCAACAAGCAATTATATAAGCGAATCAGCAATAGTATTTGAAGCTGAAGATACTGGAGTAGGAATTTCAAATGAAGAATTATTGAATATTTTTAAACCATTTAAACAAGGGAATAAAGAGATATTTGCTAAATATGGCGGTACAGGTTTAGGACTTTCTATAACTAAAAATTTAGTTGAATTGATGAAAGGGAAGATTTCAGTAAGCAGTATAAAAGGAAAAGGCACTAAGTTTATTGTTAAAATTCCTTACAAACCTTATTATTCGTGTGAGGAGGAAGATTTAAAAAACTATATTGAAAATAATTTCGAATCTTTTAAAGAGATTTTTGCTTTAATAAATCTACCAAAAGAAAAAATAAAGAAAGAAAATAATATATTAATTTGTATTGAAGATAAATTTTTAGTTGAAAAAATAATATCCTTATTAAATTATTTAAAGTTGAAATATATTTCTTATGATTTTGAAATTCATTATCATGAATTAATAGAACAAAATAAAATAAGGAATATAAACAAGAATATCATCGGTGTTATTATTCAGGAAAATTATTTTAATAGGCTGGGGGACAAATTTCAAAATATTCCGACTATAATAGTAAATGATGTGAATGCAAAATCTATAGATTTTAAAATATCCATTGATAAACCATTTACCTATAAAAAATTAAATCAAGTTATCAATTTTTTTTTCAATATCAATAAGTAGTAACTTGATTTTTTATATCATACTTTGCTTTTTTCTATAAAATCTTCATAAAATAAATTATTTTTATCTGAAATTAAAAATTGTAATAATTAAAAAATAAATTATTATTTTTAAATAATGTATTTAAAATAAAATATTAAAGGATTAAAAGAAAAAACGAAAAACAAACTAATATTTATGATTTGCTTATTTTCTTTCTTCCTTTTATTCACATCTTGTTTTCTTTTTCAAAAAGTTTCTACACCTATTTTCGAACTAGAAGAAGGAACATATACCAATGAAATTGTAGTGACCATAACCTGTGCAACTGATGGTGCTACAATAAAATACACAATAGATAGCAGTGAACCATCTCCTACTCATGGTACAACTTATTTATCTCCTATAATAATAAGTACAACCACCACAATAAAAGTCATGGCTTATAAAGCATGGCTGGATAATTCTGATATTGCAACTGCTAAATATACCATAAATCCTATAGAAAAATGGACAAGATTACTTGGGGCAAGTGGTGCTGAAACTACATCTTATGGTATAGCAATAGATTCAGCTAATAATATATATGTAACTGGATACACTACTGGTAATCTTGATGGACTAACTATAACTGGAAATCCGGATTTATTTGTTGTCAAATACAATTCCAGTGGAGATAAACAATGGACAAGATTGCTTGGGGTAAGTGGTGCTCAAACTACATCTTATGGTATAGCAATAGATTCTACTAATAATATATATGTAACTGGATCCACCGATGGTAATCTTGATGGGCAAACTAATACTGGAAGTTATGATTTATTTATAACTAATAAATTAGGTGAATAAAATATAGTTTTTATATTTAAAAGCGGTGTTTACTTTTTTAGTGAAATTTTGGGTGATACCGCTTTTTTATTTAGTTTTTTTGCAATCACTTTTTGCTTCATATTTTATGCCAAACTTAAATTTTTATAAATTAATTATATATTTTTAATTATTTTATTTTTTTATAAATTAAATAAGTTGACACCTTTTATTTTTTGTTCTTTATTCTAATTTGATGGAACAATTTATCTATGTTATAGACAATATATTTGAAGGACCTATTGAACTCTTACTTTTTTTAGTAAAAGAAAAAAAAGTTGATATATCAGAAATTCCTCTTTTTTTCATAATAAATCAGTACTTTAATTTTATTAAAGCATTTACAAAGTTCCCAATAGAAATTACTGGTAATTTTATATCAATAACATCTGAGCTATTAAATATAAAATCAAAAATTTTAATAAAATCCGAAGATGATTCTGATAATTTCTTCGAAGAAAATTTTGAGAAATTAAATGCTCCTATTGCTGAAAAAATCTTGGAATATAAATCATTAAAAGATGCTTTTGAGAAATTAAGTAGTGATGAAGAAAAAGATATAATACCAATATTTTCAAAGAAATCTGCTGAAATTATTCAGGACAATGAGGAAAAATGGGAATCTATATCTGTCATAGATTTATTCAAACATTTTGAACAAATTATTTCCAAAATACCAAAACAAAAAGATTTTATAATATCAAGGACATATATAACAGTAGATGAAATGATTATTAAGATAAAAGATTTATTGAATAACTGTGATTTTTTATTATTTTCAAATATAGCTGAAAAATATAACAGTAGAATCGAGTTTATTTGTCTTTTTCTTGCCCTATTGGAATTAGCGAAAAGCAAGCATATCAGAATTTCACAAATAGATCATTTTAAGGATATAAAAATTTCAAAAATATGATATTTATTTATAAAATATGATGTTAATAACTAATGAACAGAAAAAACTATATTTACAATTAATTGAGACAATACTTTTTTATGAAGGCAAACCAGTATCTGTGAAAGAAATTGCTGAAATGTGCCAGATTGATTCTGATACCTGTCTTCAACTTCTTTTAGATTTAAAAAAAGAACTTTTATTTGCCGATAGGGGTATACTCATTGAGCAAAAAGATGATACTTTTTTTTATATTGTTAATCCAAAAATTAAAGATAATTTTATTAAAATCTATAAACTAAAAGAAAATAAACCTAAATTAACCGAATCTTTAAGAGAAGTTCTTTCTATTATAGCTTTCAAACAACCGATTACCAAAATTGAAATTGATTCAATTAGAGGTCTTGATTCGGGTTATTCAATAAAAAGACTACTTGAACTAGAATTAATCGAAATAAAAGGTAAAAAAGATTTACCAGGGAAACCATCTCTTTATGGTACAACTACCAGATTTCTTCAGATTTTTAAGATTAGCTCATTAGATCAACTTCCAAAGCCTGAAGAACTTCTTTCAAATATTAAATTTTTTGGAGATTAATTTTGAGATTACAAAAATTCATTTCAAATTATTCATCTATATCAAGAAGAAAAGCTGAGCAACTTATTAAGGAAGGTCTTGTTAAAGTCAATAAAGAAATAGTAAATATCCCTTATTATGATGTAAAAGAGACTGATACTGTTTTTGTGAAAGGTAAGAAAATTACATATAATAAAGAGTTAATTTGCTATGTTTTTTATAAACCTTCTGGATTTCTTTCTTCTTTTTATGATCAAAAGGGACAAAAAGGGTTAAAAGAGTTTTTTCAAAATAAGAGTAACTTGAAAATAGCTGGAAGATTGGATTATTTTTCAGAAGGAATACTTATTGTCACAAATCATACTGAGCTAATAAACATCCTCACTCATCCATCTTACCAAATAGAGAAAGAATATCTTGTTTTTTCATACCAACCAATAAAAAAAGAATTGCTATCAAGTTTTAAAAAAGGTATTAATATAGATGGCGAGTTCTACAAGGCTGAAAATATAGATTTAATAAGAGAAACTGTGGCTAGAATAGTCCTGAAAGAAGGGAAAAACAGGGAAATTCGAAATGTCTTTGCAACTTTTAAGCAGCCTATTGCTAGACTTTTAAGAGTTAGAATTGGTCCATTGAAAATTGGAAATTTAAAGCCTGGCGAGAAAAAGCAAGTTCCTTTATCTTTAGTTGAACCACTACTATCTGTCTCGAAAAAGAAAATTTCAAGACCTAAAATTGAAAAAAATGATGAGGATGATTATGATAATAGCTATTGATGGTCCAGCAGGTAGTGGAAAAAGCACAATAGCCAAACTTCTTGCACAAAAACTTAACTTTACATATATTAATACCGGAGCTATGTATAGAGCAGTTACATTTTATTTAATAAGAGAAAATTTATTAAATATAATTAAAGAAAGCGAAGAAAAAATAAATGAAATATTAAAGAAAATAAATATTGAACTAATTGATGATAAAATTATTTTAAATGGTGAAGATGTAAGTGAAAGAATCAGAAGCTCCGAAGTAACACTTGAAGTATCTTATGTATCTGCATTAAGTGAAGTTAGAAAATATCTTGTTGAATTACAAAGGAAATTAGGTAGAAAATATGATTCTATTTTAGAAGGAAGAGATATTGGAACTAATGTTTTTCCTGATGCTGATTATAAGTTTTTTCTTAATGCTGACATTAAAGAAAGGGCTAAAAGAAGATGGTTACAGGAAAGCAAAGATAAAGATATCAATTATATTATAGAGGACTTAATAAGAAGAGACAATTACGATTCTACAAGAAAAGAAAATCCTTTAAAAAAAGCAGAAGATGCTATTGAAATTGATACAACAAGTTATACAATAGAAGAGGTATTGGAAATAATCATCAAATATATAAAGAGGTGAAAATAAAACAATGTCACCTATAAATGATAAATATAATAATCTTAGAGATAAGCTAGGTGTCGATCAACTTGATGAACAAGCCAGAAAACAGATGCTTGAAAAGCTTAAAAAAGCAGGAGGAAAGGTCGATTTTTCTCTCTTCGATAAAAAAGACACACATAATCCATATGGAATATTCCAGAGGAAAAATGCACCAAACATCACATCAGATATAATGATTGATGGTTATAAAAAAAGAAGAAGAGTAGATAATGCAGATATCAACAGAAAAAGAGAAGAAACATATAAAAATTTCAAAACTTTAGAAAAAAAACTTGAAACAGAAAAAAAAATTATAAAAAAAGATAGCTCAAATTTAAATATTAAACAAGAGAAAAAGCAAACAAATCTTAGACCATCAAGTTATAAAGAAACAAAAGAGGTAAAATCTGATTCATCTGAAGCTTCTAAAAATTCACTATCCCTTGCAGATAGAATACTTTTTATGATTAATGGATATTTATTGAAAGTTCTTTCATATAAAATTTCTAAGATTCATCAAGATTTTTTAGTCAATTTCTTCCCTCATTATGCTTCTATAATATCAAAACTGGGTTATTTTATAAGAGGTTGCTTTAATACCCCAGTAATAAAGAAAAAGGTAAGAGATACTCTTGGGAAACTGAGCCCTCTTCATTATGATATTATTCACCAATTTTTGAATTTAACAGACGATGATTATCTATCTTATTTTTATGAAAAAGCATTTGAAAATTTTTCTGCAATTTTAAATTTTGAAGATTTGGAAAAATTTTCTTTTTATTTTAAAAAACTATTATTTATAAAGGATCATTCTGGAGTTTTTGAGATAGCCATGCTCACAGCCAGAAATATTTATCTCCAATATTATAGACTAAACATATCTGAGCAAGAACTTATTAATGATATTTCTTTCATAATAACTACTGCCTATGAAAAATTTCACATTTTATTTTGCAGAAATATTTGCAAATATCTTTCATTTAATTCTCCATTGATAAAAGATTATTTAAAATTTGATGAAACAGATGCAGTTGGTTATTATTTTCAAAAAGAAAAAAAAGAAGAAGCAGAATATTTGGCTGCATTAAAAAATAGCTCTGATGATAAAAAAAAGATGATTGAAGAAGATATTGAGAAGAAAGAAGTAGCTAAAATTCCAGAAGATATAAAAAAAGGTTTTGAATTCATGGATGAAATTCAAAATACCTTTAACAAGCATAAAGAAGAGATAATGCAGAATGATAGGATTCTTCAAAGATTAAATCCTGATGATAAAATCACCTTAACCTATATTTTTTATAAAGAACTTAATGAACAATATACAACATTTATGACATTAAGAGAAGTGGGTTACAAGATTAAATTTGAGGAGCATAAAAAAGTAGATATCAAATCAGAATTAAATAATGTACTAAATTCATTGAATCTTCTTTATCAAGATTTTGAATCCTATGCTGAAATTTCATTAAAAGTAAAAATAAAATCTGACCAGAGTTTTTATGATGATACACTGACAGCTGATAAAGAAAATATGGTAAAGCTCTCTGTATCAATTCGCAATAAATTATTTGAAATTCTTCAATCATTTCTAATTATAACAATGAAAGTAATAAAAGATTATACAGATAAAAATTTTTATATAATAGATAATCCTGATGAAAAACTATTTGTCGATGAGAAACTTCATGGTGTCAAAAAATTCAATGGTAAACCAATAATTTATGTTTTTACAAGGGCATATTATTTTACTAAAGCCTTTCTTTTCAGACTTGAAAAAACAGATTTATCAGGATTAAAACTTAATATTGAAGAATAATAATTTAATAATAAATACCTAATCTTCGTAAAAAGCACTGAAAAGATTATAATAAATAGATATTCTATCATTCAAGATATCTTCTTTAGTAAATGAAAAGAAATTAGTCTTATTCTCATATTCAATAACAAAAGTATAAATATCAGAACAACTAATATTTACCTTCAATTTTGAAGCTTTATTATTTATAATTCCCTTAGTTTTTAAGTATTTTTTCAATATATTTATCGATTCACTATTTCCTGAGTATTTAATATATACCGGTATCTTTAATCTACTACTATTAAAATAATAAGGTAAAATCTTCGCTATTTTTCCAAGAATTTCAATATAGGTATCTATATTCCCTTTATTTGCTTTTGCCATTAACTCTAGTGCATTAATAATATCTAATCTTTCATATGAAGAATCTGCTTTTTCAATAAATAACTGTGCTAACCTTATTTTTTCTTTTCTATTTTTAATATTTTGTGCAAAATAAAGATTATAAATATAACCTTCTTTATTTGTTATTTTTGTATAAGTTTCTTTCTCGTTCAATATCAGTTTATTTTCTATAAAGCGAAAATCAGATAAGGCTTTTCTCGACACATTATAATAATTTAATGTTTCTATATTTTTGTTTATGCTACCAAGATGTAAAATTGAATAAAATTTAAACTTAACTTTAGATATAAAGCCATAAATTATATAGGTCGCCGCTAGATATTGAGATTTTATTTTATCTTTAGTTTTTGAATAAAATGTTTTTTTCTCAAGATTATAAAGAGTTTTATAGTATTGATTCTCTAACTCATAAAAATTCATAAGTTGTTCATAAAGATTCAGGTTATATTGATAAATCCACCATTTATTGGGAAACTTAATTATGCTTTTATATACTGAAATTAGCTTATCTTTCTCCCCTTTAATACCATAAAGATAAATCAGGTCATATAATATAAAAGGCGATTTTAGTAAGGGTTTCCCTCTTAAGAAATACTTTTCAGCCAAATTTAAATCAGCCTTTCCTAGCGAAATTTCTCCAAGTGCAAGAAAGGCTTCTCCAAAATTATTAAAAGAAGCAGCTCCTAAAAATAATTCTTCTGCTTTTGCATAGTTTCTTAACTGAAATTCCATTACTCCCCAGTTATAAAAATATATAGGAGAATAAGACGCAGTTAAAAGAATAGCTTTTTCATATTCTTTACGAGCTTGCTCAATATCAAAAGTGTTAGCATAAAACAATGCTTTAGCACCTACAAAATATGATAGATTCGGATACATTGAATTCCCAAATTCCAGATAGCTGTTTGCTTCATCAAATTTCTTTTCTTTTAATAATACCCAAATTAAAGAATAGAGATAATAAGGATCAGAATTTCCCATAAAAAAGGCTTTTTTAAGATATTCTATGGCTTTTTTATTATTATTAAGATATGCATAGCATTCACCTATCTTTTCAATTACCTGGACATCGACAATTCCGTTTTTGTATGAAATTAAATAGTATTTTAATGCTAAATCAAAAACTTGTTGAGAAAAGAATATCGATGCAATTTTTTCAGAAATTGCTGAAGATTGTGGATTCTTATTAAACTCAGCAAGAAGCAAAGATAATGCCTTTGAATAATTTCCTTCTTTTATTAAAATATCTACATCACTTAATATTCTTTCATTATTATCTTGATTTTGAAATGACAAAAAAGATAGTAACACTAAAAGTAAAAATAAGATGTATATGTTTTTTTGCTTCATATATAAAAAATACTTTTTTTTTTGTTTTAATCAAAAATAAAATGAAAATTAAATGAAATTTTTAAAATTTTAGTTGACATTTAAATTTATTGCTCTATTTATCTGGTGTATTAGTTATTTATTACACTATAACATAAGAAGGAGAAAAAATGGTTGAATGTAAAAATCTATTTTTTGGTTATTCAAACAACTTACTATTTGATAACTTATCTGCAAATTTTAATTCAGGGCATATTTACGGTCTTTTAGGTAAAAATGGTGCGGGAAAAACAAGTCTTTTAAAATGTATGACGGGTCTATTACATTACAAAGGTGGAGAAATAAAAATACTGGATAAAATATCAATTAAAAGAGATCCAAAAATTCTTGAAGATATTTTCTTTTTCCCTGAAAACCTCTATTTACCTTCTTTTGATGGTCAAAAGTATTATAAACTCTATAAACAGTTTTACCCAAGTTTTAACGAAGAGTATTTTTTAAGAACATGCGATGAATTTGAAATCCCCCTAAATAAAAACCTCAGAACATTATCATTTGGTCAAAAGAAAAAGTTTATTCTTGCCTTTGGGCTTTCTACCTTTGCTAAGATAATGCTTTTAGATGAGCCAACAAATGGATTAGATATACCTTCAAAAGTTTCTGTAAGAAAAAAAATAGCTGAAAGTTTGACAGAAAATCAAGTTTTCATTATTTCAACTCATCAGGTAAGAGATTTATCTCAACTTTTCGACTATGTCATTATCCTTCATAATGGCAAAATTGTATTTAATAATTCTATAGATTTTATTTCCCAAAATTATTCAGTAGTTTCTGAATTAAATATTAAAGATTATTTGCAAGATGAAAAAATTGAATCTATAAATAATCTATCATCTAACAAGATCATTTATTTTGAAGAATCAGCTGCTGGGAAAATTTTTCTAATAAATGAAAATAAAAATCAAACCACGGTAGATATTGAATTCTTTTTTAATGCTGTGATAACAGATCCAAAAAAATTTCAGTAAAATGAAAATTTTAATTTATTAAAATATCAAAAACAGGAGTATAAAATGTCTGACAACATATACAAAATTAAAAGCCCATTTTTAAACAAGATGGAAAACTTTTTTTCATTATTAAAACTTGATTTTAATCTTTATGGAAAGCAAATTTTTCTTGCGCCAATAATTGTTAATATTGTATTTATATTTCTTGTTTTATTCAAAATTATATCTGCCATTCTTTTCCCATTTTATTCAAGAATAACAAGTTCTATGAACATAATTCTTTTTTATATTGTTTCTTTAATTATTGGCATTATTATTTCCTCTAATAGTTTGAAACACATTCATTCAGAAGAAAAAGCCATATCTTTTTACATGCTTCCTAAAACTCAGTTTGAGAAGTTTGCTTCTATATGGTTATACTATGTATTTTTTTACCTAATAGTAAGCATTGCAACAACGGCTATTGCATTTGTAATTAATAGTATATTTATATCTTTTTTTACCAAAACAACAATAAATATTTCAGAGATATCAAAATTGTTTAATTATCAAATTATTTCTACCTATTTTTTTCTATGTTCAATTTTTATTCTTGGTTCATCTTATTTCAAAAAAAATAGTTTTTTTAAGACAATTCTGACAATTCTTGCCATTAGTTTTATATATTCCACTATTATTTTTATAATTACTTATTTTAGCTTTCGAAATAGCTATTATAATTTTAATATTAATATTTATTCGATCTTGGAAAAATTTGGTATTAATTTCAAAACTTATAAAATTTTGAGTGAAATAATTAAAATAGCACTTGCTATTTTCTTTTATTTTCTTTCATACCTTCGCATCGTAGAATACGATGTTAAAGGAGAATAAAATATGAAATTTGATGAATCAAAACCAATATATCTGCAGATAATTGAACTTATCTTTGAACTTATTCTTAAAAAAAAGTGGCAGCAGGATTCAAGGATACCAAGCATAAGAGAGTTGGCATCAGAGCTTGAAGTTAATCCAAATACAATAGCGAAAGCCTACACTGAATGTGAAAATATAGGGATTATCTACAATTTGAGAGGTAAGGGTTATTTCTTAGATAAGGATGCCTATGCTAAAGTTCTTGAATATAAAAAAAATCTGTTTATTAAAAACGATATCCCAAAGATATTAAAAGAACTTAATATTTTAAATATTTCTTTCAATGAATTTGTCAATTTACTTGAAAAATGCAATAATAAGCATATAGAAAATATTTAATATTAAAATTAAAAAATAAAATACAGGAGAACTAAATGAAAAATAGCACAAAACTTCTTGGAATTTTCCTTGTTTCAATTCTAATAATTTCTTTAATCTTTTTATTTGTAGTCAAAGCCTATTTGGACAGTAAAAGTGGAGTAAAATTTCCATCAGTTATTATAAATAAAAATCTTTTTTCAAATGGTGAAAATCTATTTAATGATAAACTGAAATTTAAAACAGATATCTCAGATTTATCAAATTTAACTTCAATCGAAAACAAGTTCTTCAATCAAGCAGATGAATTTATTACCAACAATACTCAGTTTAAATTAAAAGATAAAACTGAATATCAAGTTAATTCACTTAATAATATAAACAAAATCAATATCAATCTAACAAAAGGAATCTGTATCTTTTCTGACAAAGCTACCCCAAAAATTTCATATAAACTTTATACAAATGACCTTTCCATAAAAAATCCTGTTCAAATTATAAATAATAAAATAGGTATTTTAGATGAAAGTTTTTCAAAAAATTATAAAATTAATGATGATATTTACTTATTTGTATTTATGATTTTACCAACAAAATACGAAAACCTGGATTTTGACATAAATATTTCTAATATTCAGATTTGGGCAGATAATCTTGATGTTTCAAAAATTTTTAAATTAAGTCAAAATGCTTCAAGTATAGACGCAAATCTTTTAAAATTAAAAGCTTTAAATGGTCAAATAGAAATTTCGGCTTCAGATAGTTATATAAATTCAGAATTGATGATTTTTGAGGAAACTTTATCTATTAAAATAAATGCCTCAAAATCTCAAATAAAATCTAAACTAATCAAATCAAAAAATCTTGTTTTTGACTTTAATGCTTCTGATTCTCTTATAGATGCATATGATTTTAACATTTCTTCTGAAATAAACATAAAAGAAAATGCTGGAAAATATATTGTCAACTGCGAAAGATTTTTGAGTTTTCCATCTATTTTTACCTATAAAGCTAATATGACAGATTCTTCTTTTACAGTTAAAAACTGCAAAGATTTCTATGTAAAATCAAAATTAAATGCTGGTAATATATCAATCAAGTACAATGGAGAAATCCATAAATTTTCCGGTGGTTTTGAGCTGAGTTCAAATAAAAATAAATCTGATGCAAAAAATTTATTAAATATTAATCTTGATGTAAATATGGGGAATTTAAACTTAAATTTCGAATAAAAAATAAAAAACAAGAAAATAGAATAAGATGAAATTCAAATTGCATTCAAATTTTGCTCCCGCAGGCGACCAACCAGAGGCAATAAAAAAAATAGTTAATGCCTTCAATTCTAACAAAGAAAGGGTAACTCTTTATGGTGTAACAGGTTCAGGTAAAACTTATACAGTAGCACATATAATAGAACAACTTCAATTACCTACTCTAGTTATTTCTCATAATAAAACACTTGCTGGACAGCTATATAGTGAATTAAAATCATTTTTCCCTGAAAATGCAGTAGAGTATTTTGTATCATATTTTGATTACTACCAACCAGAAGCATATCTTCCAACGAGAGATTTATATATAGAAAAAGACTCCGATATTAACGAAGAAATAGAAAGATTAAGATTAAAAGCGACAGAGGCTCTTTTATCAAGAAATGATACGATAGTAATTGCAACGGTAAGTTGTATCTATGGAATAGGTAACCCAGATGAATATAAAAATCAAAGAATACCATTAACCTTAAATCAAAAAATTTCAACAGAACAACTTACCATGCTTCTGGTTTCTATTTTCTACGAAAGATCAGATATTGAGTTCACCCCTGGTAAATTTAGAATTAAAGGCGACATAGTAGATATTTTCCCAGCTTACACCGAGCATGCATTAAGAATAATTTTTTTTGATGATATAATCGAAAAATTAATCTTAATTCATCCAATAACTACTGATGTTATTTCAGAAGTTGAACAATTTACCATATATCCCGCAAAGCATTTTGTCACAAATCTTGAAGAAAGGAAAAGAGCATTAATATCCATAGAGCATGAATTGAATGAAAGATATAAAGAATTAAAGGAATTGGGTAAAAACCTTGAAGCAGAAAGACTTCTTTCAAGAACAAGTTATGATATTACTATGATCAACGAACTTGGCTTTGTAAAAGGCATAGAAAATTATAGCAGACATTTTAGTGGAAGATTGCCAGGTCAGCCTCCTGCTACACTACTAGATTACTTCCCAAAAGATTATCTTATCGTAATTGATGAGTCTCATGTTACGATCCCACAACTTCATGCAATGTATGGAGGAGATTTATCCAGAAAAAAATCGCTTATTGATTATGGTTTTAGACTTCCTTCTGCCTATGACCACAGACCATTAAAATTTAACGAGGTTGAAAATTATTTTAAGAAGGTTTTATTTGTCAGTGCAACACCGGCTGAATATGAACTAAAAAGTAGTGTTGTAGTTGAGCAGTGGATAAGACCAACAGGACTGCTTGACCCCGAAATAATAGTTAGACCTGCTGAAAATCAGGTAAAAGACTTAATTGGCGAAATTGATAAAAGGCTAATAAATGATGAAAGGATACTAGTTCTTGTTCTCACTAAGAAAAATGCAGAAGATCTTGCAGATTATTTAGAAAAACAAAAATATCCCGCTTTATATCTTCATTCTGAAATTGATTCTCTCGATAGAATAGATATTATAACAAAATTCAGAAAAGGTGATTGCAAAATTCTTGTTGGTATTAATCTTTTAAGAGAAGGATTGGATTTGCCAGAAGTTACCCTTGTCGCAATTTTAGATGCCGATAAAGTAGGATTTTTACGTTCTGAAAGATCTTTAATTCAGATGATGGGGCGTGCTGCAAGAAATGTCAATGGTACAATAATTATGTATGCAGATCAGATTTCTGATTCTATGAAACAGGCAATCGAAATAACTCGAAAAAGAAGACAATTACAGATTGAATTTAATAAAACTCATAATATTGTTCCAGTTAGCATTAAAAAAGAGGTAAAAACCTTTATAGAAAGGGAAGAAAAATCGAAAGAAGATGGAACAAACCTTGCCTACGAATTTTTAATAAAGAAATATAATCCACTAAATCCAAAGGAAAAGGAAAAACTTATTAAAATCCTTACAAATCAGATGATGCAAGCCGCAAAAAAATGGGAATTTGAAGAAGCCGCTGTTCTTAGAGATAAAATTAAACAACTTACCGATAAATCTTAGTTTAATATACTTAATTTGATAATTTTTTTATATATTTTCTATTAAAAAGTAGACTTATAAAAAATTTAATGTCGGAAAGTAGCGCAGTTGGCAGCGCACCTGGTTCGGGACCAGGGGGTCAGGAGTTCAAATCTCCTCTTTCCGATTTTTCTTAACAAATGTCAAAGAATTTCATAAATTTGACAAATTCTCTTATTTCTATTACATTATAGCCATGAAGATGCAAAAATTATTAATTTTATTACTTTTAGGTATAATATTTTTCTCAACATCTGTTTTAGCAAATTCTAAGATCTGGATTTCTACATCTTTTGATATGAATTTAAATATTTTTAGTATATCTCAATGGAGATTAGAGCAGACAATTTCTTTTCCTATAACTAAATTTTTCTCTTTATCTGCATTGTTTGGATATTCATATTACTATGAAGCTGATAGCGGTTATAAAGTAATGCTGGGAGGAACATTTATTTTTCCTAAAAATTGGTATATTGATTTTATGTATGGTTTTTATTTTATCGATAATATTACAAAACATGAAATACTTCTAGGTGTTAATTTTGAAAAGGATGAATGGTATCTGGCTTTCAGGCAGATATTTAAATTTAACATAGATTCATTTACTTCTATTAGTTACATTTACTCAATTTATACTTTTTCCAATGGTTACAATTTTTCAGTTAATTCTGCTATAGGATATGAAAGTGAGAAGGGAATATCTTATGCTCTATGGGTCAAATCTTTTCTTTCTTTTTTCCCATTTTTTGGAATCGATTTAGGAGCTAGTTTTGCCATTGAGCAAAGCCTTTTTAATCTTTCTCTTATTCTTGGAATAAAATTTAGTTTCCCAATATTTTCAATCGGTGCCTACTGGCAGCCGTACATTTTAAACAAAGCAGGAGTTTCTGATATAGGTTTTTCATTCGTCGTAAAACTATGAAAAAACAAAAAAATATCTTTCAACTTGAAAAAGAAAATCAGATTCTGAAAGAAAACATTATCTCTTTTGAACTTGATAAAATTTTTGTATCATTTGACAAAAATAAATTTATATCATTTTTAGACAATTTTACTTATCTCGAGCAACTGATCAATCTTCTTACAAAATATGAAATTGATGCTTATCTTCTATATATTTCATTTATTAATAAGATGAAAGATAAAATTAAATTTGATGAATTCAAAAATGAAATTAGCTCAATAACTTCAAACACCATAAAACCTTTTTCACCATTATTTTTTTATAGCACAGGGATAATATTGTTTTCATTTGCGGACTCTATTTCTGAAATAAAGGCTAAGTCAAACTTATTTATTTATGAATTAAATCAATCTATATTATCTTCCATTTTAGAATCAAATATATTTGTCTTTTCAGTTCAAAACTATGTTTTAAATAAAGATGATAATAAGACATTAAAAGAGCATTTTATAAATAAATTTGAAAAACTACTTTATGAAGCGAAATTTGATTTAAATTCAAAAGTCATTCTAGTGAATTTTAAAGAAATCTATGAAACACCTGAAATCTTCCTTATTGAACCAGATCCATTCAATGCTACAATAGTGATAGATATTTTAAAGCAAAATAATATTAATTGTGTATGGTTTAGAGATGGTAAACTTGCCTATGATAAACTTAAAACATCCCATCCTATTTGTATTATTTCAGAACTTGCTGCACCTGGTTTTGGCGGATTTGATTTAAGACAAAAACTAATAGAAAGTGATTTAAATATCCCTTTAATCATTTTAAGTACCCAAAAAAATGATGATTTATTGAAAACTGCTTCTCTTTTAGGAATAACTTATTTTATTAAAAAGCCTTATTATATTAACGAATTGCTTTCCATAATTAGAATTTTTATTAGTTCAAATATTTAAAAATAAAGATAAAAAAATTATCTACCAAATAGTTTTAATTAAAAAAAATGAAGACAGTAGATTCAATTAATACTTTATATATGTTAATATACTTACTATCTATATTTATTTTTTTGATCATTATTTCGCTTTTTCTTATAAAACATAGAGAAAATAAAAAAGCTAAAATTATTAATCTTCTTGTAAAAAAAATTTCAAATCTTTCTTATGAATACATAAATAAAGAGCAAAGAGAAGAAGAGCTTATTGTAATAGACGAAACAAATATTCAGAATTATAAAAAAAAGAAAAAGAAAGAAATAAATATTTTTACTAAATATTCAGAAACATTTTTAATTTCTGCCTTAAATATTTGTAGTGAAAGAATTATCTTACCATTAGATTTGAAAAATATAGAATTCTTTATTAAAAGAAAGTCAAAACTTTTAAAGCACTATATTCACAACATAAAATCAAAAAGTAAAATTAAAAGGGCAAATGCTGCTTTTGCTTTAAGATTTTATGGATTTGAAGGAGTGCAAATCCTTTCTGGATTTTTAGGAATAGAAAAATCGAGTTCAATAAGATTTAAAATATGTGAATCTCTTCTTTTTGCTCAAAGTTTTGATTTAATACCTCTTATTTTGGATTCTGCTGCAAAAGAGTACGAAAATGGAAATATGGTTAGATTTTCACAATATATTGCAATCTTGCAAGAGCATTCAGATATTACCGCTAATGTCATATCTTCAAGATATCCATACAATAAAGCCGAAACAATAATAGGAATTCAGCTTTGTAGATATTTTCCTTCTTCTTCATTAGAAAAAATACTTGTTGAATCACTTATGTCAAGCGATGAAGATTTGTCTTCTGAGGCTGCAAATGTAATTTATCATATTGTGCCTACAATGCTTGATTCTCAATTTTTTTTAAGAAACAGAAATACAAAGATAAGAAGTTTTGCCATTAGAGCACTGGGTAGAGTTCATAATTTGGATAATTTTGATAGATTATTACAATTTCTGATAGAACCAGATAATGAGTTATTCGCCATTTCCGCATTAGAAAATGTAATTAAAAACAAAGATGAATTTAAAGATAAATTACTTGAAGTCTTTTATAAGACTATTGAGCCTTCAATCAAAGGCAAAATAGCACCAATTCTAGAAAGTTACCTATTCTACTTTTTAGAAAGAAAAGACTGGTTTTTAGACCAGAAAATAATTGATTTAATAGAATATTGCGTACAAAATGGATTTATCTACAATCTTATTTCTTACTTAAACAATAATATAGATAGTAATATTGAAGAAATTCTAATATTAAAAGTTGTTCATACTCTTGATATTTTAAATTTTAAAAAACCTGATTATGAAAAAAGAATTAAAATCTTTGAAGAATTCATATCTTCGCTTAATGATGATATTTGTCAAAGACATAATTTTCCCCCAAAGAAAAGAATTGAAACACAAAAAGCACCTACTGCTTCTAAAAAAGATAAACCCTTTTTACTAATTCTAGCTACAGCTATCTTCTTAACTCCAATTTTTATATTTTCCATAAGGCATAAAATAAGTTTTTTCCCATTTCTACCCTGGTTTAAATCATTTATATCTTTTTTTATAAAATTCTTTGGATTTTATGCATTAACTTTAAATTTTATTTCATTTCTTTTTTTAATATTTGCCTATTCTGAAATATTGAAACAAAATAGACAAAAAGATTCTATCTCATATTTAAATTATTTTCAAAAAGGTGTTTTACCCTCAATTTCTGTTATAGTACCTGCATTCAGAGAAGAAGCGACAATTGTGCAAAATGTGCGTAGTCTTTTAGCTTTAAAATATCCAAGTTTTGAGGTGATAGTTATAAATGATGGTTCACCTGATAATACTTTAAATGTTTTGCTACAAAACTTTGAACTCGAAAGAATACCATATATGCATCTGAGCCAACACATCGATACTGCGCCTATTATCGGAGTATATAAAAGTAAGATACATTCAAATCTTTTTGTAATAGACAAAATTAATGGTGGTAAAGCAGATTCGCTTAATGCTGGAATCAACATTGCGAACTGTGAATATATTTGTGGCATTGACGCAGATAGCCTTCTTGAACAGGATGCTCTCTTACATGCAATTTCTCCAATTATAGAAAGTGATGAAAAGATTATAGCAACTGGTGGTAAAATTATGCCGGTAAATGGTTGTACAGTAGAAAATGGATCTTTAATAAAAATAGGAATTGGTAAAAATATCCTAGCAAGATTTCAAACTATGGAATATTTAAGGGCTTACTTTACTGGAAGACTTGGGTGGTCATTTATTAAATCTTTACTTATTATTTCAGGTGCATTTGGAGTTTTTCACAGAAAAGCTGTACTTGAAATTGGTGGATATATGACTTATCGAACTAAATCAAAACAAAATACTGTTGGCGAGGACATGGAACTTATAGTTAGATTAAGAAGAAATTCGATAGAAAAAAAAGAAAAGGCAATGATCAATTATTCGATAAATGCTACATGTTGGACAGAGGTTCCAGAGTCCTTTAAAATACTTCGTAAACAAAGAGATAGATGGCAAAGAGGTCTCATAGAAATATTATTGTACCATAGAAAGATGATTTTTAATAAAAGCTATGGTAGAGTCGGGTTGATTGCTCTTCCTTATTATCTTATTTTTGAAACATTTGGACCTTTTTATGAAGTGTTGGGACTTTTCTTATCAATATTGGCAATATTTTTAGGTATTTTTACTTTTCCATTATTTCTTTTTCTTTTTTTCACTAGTATTTTACTTGGCATAGCCATATCCATCATTTCTTTAGCAATTTCAGAAAAAAATGTAATTTATTTTTCTTGGTGGGAAGATATAATTTTAATATTAATTGGGTTTTTAGAAAACTTTGGTTATAGACAAATAATGAATATACTAAGATTGATTGCATTTTTTAATTATATTACAGGTAAAAGTTCCTGGGGTATGATGAAAAGAAAAGGATTTAAAACAAAATAAATCTATCTTACAATTTTTTCTATTAATTCTCCTGTAAACCAATAAAAGCCTTTGAAATTTTTCATATAATCCTTGCTTAATATGAAGCTTATATTTTCTAATATATTTTTCTCGATCTTTTTTATCCCATCAAGTTTTATCCTTTCTTCCATAAAATCTTTTTCTGCTGAGCAAAGGATATAAAAAGGGATTTGGGAATTTTTAATTATATTAAGTCTTTCAAAAATATATTTTGGTACATCTTCCTCTTTTTTTGTATAGGCGTGAATTAATATTAAGTCAAAAAAAGATTTAAATATATTAAATTCCTCATTTGTAAACCAGCCAAAATAGGCTTCTGTCATCTTGTTCTTACTTATTGCCAATTCTTTTATCTTTCTGGACTCTGATATAAAAAAATTGAAAGCATCATTTCTATCCTTTTTCTTATATTTATAATAATTCCAATATTCATATTCAATATGAAAACCATCAATTAAATCTAATATTTCTTGATTTTGAACTAAATTATTAAAAAATTCAAAATTTTCCCCTGCAATACAAATTTCAAGATTATAAATTTCCTGCCTTAGCCTTAATAAAATAATCTTTGGATCGGTAGTAATCTTATTATGAAAACCATAAAAAGTTATACCTGTAATATTGTACTTTTTTATAAAATTAAGATATCGTAAAAAGGATTGTTCAGACTGAAAAGATTGGATAGTAAAATACATTTTTCGTTGATAACTAACATATTCATTTTCGCTATCTAAAGTCTTACTAAAAGAAAAAGTTAAAACTATTATAAACAAATAAAGCAAAAAGATTAAATATTTTACAATTAAATTTTTATTTGACATAATTCTATATCTTTTATTTCAATCATACTTTACTCATACCTTAGTGCATCTATTGGATTCATTTCTGAAGCCTTTTTTGCAGGATAATAGCCAAAAAAAACTCCAACCGCAAAAGAAACAATAAAGCCAATTATTATTGAATTCACAGAAATTTTTAATGGTAAAGTTGAGATAAATTTTAAAATTACAACTATTGATACTCCTAATATTATGCCTGCTAATCCTCCAAGTAGGCATAATATTAATGCTTCGATTAAAAACTGTTGCTCAATATCTGCTTTTCTAGCGCCAATTGCTCTTCTTAGACCAATTTCCTTTGTTCGCTCGACAACAGAAACAAGCATTATGTTCATAATCCCAATACCACCGACAAGTAAAGATATACCAGCAACAACTGCTAAAAACAGGGTTAAAGTACGGGTAGTATTCATCGAGGCTTCAAGAACATCTGCCTGATTCATTATTCTAAAATTATTTTCTTCGCCTTCAGAAAGTCTATGAGATGCTCTCATAATCTGTTCAAGCTCACCAACTGCTAAATTTATTTCTTCTTCACTTCTTGCAGAACAGATTATCTGTTGAATATATCTAAATCTACTTAATCTATATAATAAAGTTGTGTATGGAACTATAATGACATCATCCTGATCCATACCAAATGAATTAGTTCCTTTTTCTTTAAGTACACCGATTATCTTTAAATTTATTTTATTTACCCTAATTTCAGCTCCAATAGGGTCTACCCCATCAAATAATTCTTCTACAATAGTTTTACCAACTATACATACCTTTGCCTTTGCTTTTTCTTCATTAATAGTAAAGTTTCTACCATTTTCAAGCACAAGATTTCTAATCGAAAGGTAGTCTGTACTTCCACCATAGACGATAGTATTCCAATTTCCACCAGAAGTAATAACCTGAACTCTATTTTGTACTAAAGGTGAAACAGCGTTAATATAGGTTGCCCTCTGTTTTATCGCATTGTAATCATCTTCTGTTATTCTGGTTCCTGAACTTGTCGAGAGTCTTGCACCAGAACTTGATGGAGGAGCAGGCATTACCGTTAAAAGATTATTTCCAAAAGAAGATATTTGATCATGCACCTGTTTTGTTACTCCCTGTCCAATTGCTACCATAACTACAATTGCAGCAAGACCAATTATTATACCAAGCATAGTTAAAAATGTTCTTAACTTGCTATGTAAAAGTGATTTTATAGAAAAATCTAAAAGTACCTGAATTTTCAATTTTAAAACTCCCTTTTTTAAATATCAATTTCTAATCTTGTATTCCACCTTTTTTGCACTATTTTTTCAACATTGAAAATTTTATTTTTTATTTTTAATTTTCTCTTATATCTATTATTTTCCCATCTTTAAATTCTACAATCTTTTTTGCATAAGCTGCTATATCATGTTCATGTGTCACTAAGACAATAGTTTTACCTCTTTCATGAAGATTTTGAAAAATTTGCATTATTTCAATTGAAGTTTTAGAATCAAGGTTACCAGTAGGTTCATCTGCTAAAATTATATCGGGGTCATTGATAAGAGCTCTTGCTATTGCTATTCTCTGTTGTTGACCACCTGAAAGTTGATTAGTCCTATTATATAATCTATTTCCAAGACCGACCTCTTTCAATGCTGATATAGCCTTTTGCTTTATCATCTTTCTCCTTATATTGTAATTTTCAGCACTATTGCTTAGTTTATTTTTGGTTTTTGACTCCGTTTTCACATAAAATAAAGGCAATTCCACATTTTCAACTGCATTTAGTGTCTTTACAAGATTAAAACTTTGAAAAACAAATCCTATATGCATATTTCTAATTTCTGACCTCTGATCATCATCCATCTTTGCAACATCAACATTTTTAAAAAGGTATTGTCCGGAAGTTGGAACATCCAAAGTCCCTATTATATTCATAAATGTACTTTTACCAGAGCCAGATGCTCCCATTATAGCTATGAATTCACCTTTTTTAATTTTTAAATTCACATTATCAAGAGCAACAACAGCAGAATCCTCGCTTCCATATATTTTGGTTAAATTAATAACTTCTATTAATGAATTGTTATAGTTTTCCATATTTTTACTATTTTTTAATTTATTTATTCTTTTCTTAAAGGTCAATTTTAATATATTTAAAACCTTATTGGTGGCATACCAAAATTCGAGTTTTGATTTTTACCAGTATTTATTAGACTTGATATTATCTTCATCCCTTCTGCTAGTTTATCTGAAAAAACCTCGACCATTTTGCCATCACTATTTCCAACCTTTACTGGAATTGGATAGATTAATTTTCGATTTTCATCAATTACCCATATTAGTTTTATATTATTAAAATTTTTACCCTGAAAATTCTGAAAATTTTTTGAACTGTTGTCTTTTTGATTATTATTATCAGAATTTTTTACTTCTAAATTATAAGGGCCAAGTGTTTTCATCAAGGCTATTCCTTTAAGCGATATCGCTGTTTGGGGTACTAAAAATGCGACTTCTTTTGTTTCATTTAAAAATTCAATAGAAGCTGTCATTCCAGGCAATAGCTTATTATCTATATTTTTTGTTTCTATAACAACTACATATGTAACTACATTTGAACTTTCGCTTGAATTTAATCTAATTTGTTTTACAAATCCATTAAAAATCAATGTATCGTAAGCTAAAACTGTAAAAGAGACTTTCTGTCCCTCCCTTATTGTGCTAATATCTGATTCATCTACAGATGCTGTTATTTTAAGTCTACTTAAATCTGAACATACAATAAAAAGTGACTTTTGCGAAACATTTGTACTTATAAAATCACCTTCATCCACATTTCTTTCTAAAACAAACCCATCGATTGGTGAGCGTAAAATAGTATTTTCTAAATTTGATTTTGCCTTTTCAAGTGTTATTTTAGAAGATTCAAGAGCAATCTGAGCAAGTTTCAGACTATTTTCTGATTGTTTTAATGTCTGTTCTGTTGCAAAACCTTTTTTAAATAGCTCTAAATTATTCTTATAATCAAGCTCTTTTTGAGAAAGAGTTATCTGAGCTTCTTGGTAAGATAACTGGGCCTGTTTTAACGCATAAATATAATCATCCTGCTTTATTATCGCAAGAATTTGACCTTTAACTACTTTTGAATTATAATCAACATATATTTTATCTATTTTACCTGAGATAGAAGCCATAACAGGATATGAATCTATTGGTTCAATTTTACCAGAAGCACTTACAGAACTTATTATATTCCCTTTTTGAACTATTGCTGTGGTAAAAACTATATTCTTTTGATCTTTAGTTTGTTTTTTACTTATAAAATAAAAACTTATAAATGATATTAATACTATTAATAAAATAATAATAATAATGTTTCTTAGTCTTTTTTTCATAAAATTCCTTTTTATTACTAATTTTTCTTTGTTATACTATCTTTTTTAACTAAATTGATTAATTCTTTCCTATCATCATCAATAAAGATTCAATTGAAAGTTGATAATTTAATATCGCAGAATAAAGAGAAATTTTGGCATTTATATAATCTTCTTCCCAGGAAGAAAAAGTACTTACAGAAATCTGCCCAAGATTAAATGCATCAGTTGCTAGCTTATACCCTTTATTTGCGTATTCATATGTATTTAAAGCATTTTCTTTATTTTTTAAACCTAAAATTAAATTTTTAAGTTTTGTTTCAAGATTTAAAACAAGCTCTTTTTCCGCTTTTTCAAGATTTAATTTTGTATTTTCAACCTCCTTTTCCAATACCTTTTTTTCAATACTCTTTGATGAACCAGGAATAAGTGAATCCAAATCAATCGATATTGATAAAGATATTGAAAGTGATGGTTCAGAATCGTTAAATTGTCCATCTTGAAAAAAACCTGAATATGATAAACCAAGTGAAGATGATAAAGAAGGAAAAAGTGATGCGATATAATACTTTAAGTTAATTTGTGCCTGTAAATAAGAATAAAAAGCAGAGATATATGTACTATCATATTTTTTTGCATCATTAATAAAAGTTTCGACTTTATAATTTTCAGCTTGGAGATTAGTTGTTTCAGTAGATTTTTTATTAAACAATGTATTAAAATCTATCTTATCGAAATTTTGCTGCTCTAAAATAGCAAAATCATTATTCAAATTAAGAAAGCTTTTTAGCGTTAGATATGCAAGATCTTTTTCATTTTCAGCATTTTTGAAAGATATTTCTACTTTAGAAAATGTTAATTTTAGAGAAATATAGTCAAGCTCAGTGATAAGACCAAGTTTATATTTTGTTTCATATTCATTAAGTCTTTTTGTATCAATTTTTAATATTTCATTATAAAGATTGTATTGAAGCAGCTTTACAAGATATGTGTAGTAATATTGAAATGCTAGATATTTTGTCTCAAGTACTTTGCTTTCATAAATATTCTTTTTATATTGAAAGTTTAAGTAAGCTAAATCTTTTGCTTTCTGTAAAGTAAATCCATTAAAAATAGGTTTGGAAATATTTAAGTTTATTGAAGCATTGCTATTTTTATCCTGATTAAAAGGAATATTTGTTGAAGAATTAATAGATATAGAAGGAAAATATAGATTTGAAACTGCTTGTTTATATGAAAGCTCGGAAAGTTTCATCTGATTTTCGTAATTTTTTAAACTTAAATTATTTTCTAAAGCAAGTTGCCTTACTTTTTCAAAATCGTAAACATCCAATTTATTTTGTGCTAAGAAGCAAAATAAAATAAGTATTAGAAAAACTATAAATATTTTTTTCTTCATAACATGCCTTATTAACTTACATAATTTTTTATTAATCTTTTAGTTGCTTTTTCTTATAAAATACAAGGTTGTATTATTTTTTCAACTGAATAAAAAACAATAAATTATGAAGAAATTATGAAGAAAAAGTGAAATAAAATTGATTTTTTTATTTTATTATCTTTTCTGAAATTAAATCTTTTTGTATAGTTTTGTTTTTTTTTTATAATTTAATTATTGTTTCTACTATAAACTATCTTTTTATTTCTGGGAAAATAAAATTCAAGACAGATATTTTATCATCCAGGGTATGAATAGGTATCCTGACAATGGCTCCTTTATAATCATAATTTAATATTGCATATATAAATCTTACTTTTCTTTCACCAGTTTTATAATTTTCTTTTTTAGAAATAAAATATTTTTGAACAAAGTTTTTCATCTCTTTTGTCACTGAATCTAATTCAGTTTCATACAGATTATTTTCAAGAACATATTCTTTAAATATTGCTGGATATGAAGCATATTCAGTTTTAATTGAAATCTCATTAGAATTAATAAAAAAATCGATTTTTGGAATAATTAGAAGTGAAAACATTATTGATTCCTGTTTTGTGATAATAGGATCTTTGTATAAAAATGGGTTTAATCCTTCTGATGAAATATTTTTTATCATTGAATCTCTGTCAATATAAGCACATTCAGCATATAAATATTCATTTTCAACAGATGTTTTAAGTATTAATCTTTCAACCCATGAAGTCTTAATAGAGTTTTTTGTAGTATCGCAGGAATATAAAGAAGAAATAAAAAAAAGAAAAATTATAATAATTAATAAATATTTTTTCATATTACGTTCCCTTTTAAAATTAAGATATAATATCAATAACAAAATTTTTTTTATTATCAATAAAAAAAGGGAGCCTTTCACAGGCTCCCTAAATTATTTAATTATTAAAATTAAATTAGAAAACAGCTACGAAGAAGAGTTTCAAACCATAGTCAGCAGTAGCTGGAGCTGGTGGGAGTACAAGATAGAAAGCAGGTGTGAAATAGAGTCTTCCAAAAGTGAAATCATAACCAACTTCTGCACCAATGGTATTTGTAGAATTAGCCATATCCATTTCGAAAGCACCTTTTACATAAAGGCTTGTGTAATAGAAGCAAAGAGCTAATTTTAAAAGTTGATCTGCATATAAACCTTCATGGTAAATTGCGATATCTTCTGTTGGAGTTACAGAAACATTCCACAAAAGTTCCCATGCTGAATCTGCGCCTTCTGGCATATTCATAGCAAAGTTAGCACCAATTGTTAACATTTCCATTGGAGTAACATTGATTCCAGCCCAAATAGCTGTTGCAACATTCATGTCAAAATCAAAACCAACTAAGAAATTGAGCATTTCAGCTATTGTTCCATCAACCCAACCATGGATATTGATAGCTTCTGCACCAGTTGCCCATGAAAGATTTGAAGGAATAACGAGGTGGATTGTAGCTGGACCTACTGGGATATGAAGTCCAAAACCATTAGCACCATTTGAACCCCAGTCTTTTATATTTGCACCAGAATAAGCGAAAGTATAGAACATTTCAGGTTGAAGTGTATCACCAACTGTAAATTTACCAACCTGTAAAATCATGAAACCCAAATTGTATTGAACATACCATCTATCCCATGCAACTGCTGGGAATGAACCATCGCCTTTACTAGCACTTAATCTGAAATATGCGACAAAATTTCCATTTCTGTACTGAGCTGTAAATCTTGGAAGAATCAAAGAAACTTGCATTCCATCACCATCTGTTGGAGTATAGAAGAAACCCCACTGAAAACCAGTATTAGGAATGCTAACATACATCCAGTTAATATAGAGACCACCAAACTTCCACATTTCGAGTTTGGTTAATCTTTTGTTGAGATCTTCAACTGTAACTTCTTGCGCAAAAATAGGAAGCGCAATAAGAAGAATAAGAGCAATAACTAAAAGAATTCTCTTCATAGAAATTTCCTCCGATATTTTCTTTTATGCACTTAACGTGCTTACTTTACAAATAATATCTTTTTTCTTATTGTCAAGTGATTTTTCATATTTTTTTAAATTTTTTTTATACAATTTAACAAATTTTACCTTTCTTTTTTGTATTTTTATTTTTTATATGCTATATTTTTATTGGCAATAGAGATTAATTAAGGAGTTGTAAAAATGATAATTAATTTTACTAAAAAATATAATTTTAAGACAAATTCTATATTTTCATTTTTTAAACTTTCATTTTTAAAATTTTTAATATTTAATCTTTTATCCTTAACAATTTTTTTTATTCTATTTTTCTCTCCCCAAATCATGGCTCAGCAAATAAGTGTGGGTTTTTGTTCTGATTTTTTACCATTTAGCTATTCTTCTACATTCAATGAAATAAAAAACAATATTTATTACAATGCTTTTGTTTTACTGAATTTAAATATTTCTCAATCAACCTCTTTTGGTATTTTAATTCAAAGGAACACATTTAACCCATTTCAACCAAATTCTATATCTTTTTCTTTATCTTTTAACAAAGATTTTTTTACAATTTCAGATAGCCTAAAAGTTGAAATTTCAGATGATTTCAGTACAATTTTTCCTTATTTTGAAAATTTAACATCTATACTATTGGATTTCTATCCAATATTTTTCTTCTTTATTTCATTTAAAAATCCCATATATATTCAACCATTATTTTCAGCACTAATAGATATACCAAAAGAAGAAACATTCGAAAATTTCAGGATAAATTTGGAAACTGGTTTTTATATCTACCAGATGTCAATAGGCTTATCTTTTTATTATGATAAAATTCTTTATAATTTTGATATAGAGCAGGATCCTTTTGTTTATGATAAACTCGAAACTTATGATATTGCCCTTGTAATTAAATATGTTCCAACTTTTACACTATTTGGATTTATTGTAAATATTGGATATTCTTACAATGATTTACTGACTCAAACCCCTGCTCACTATATTCATCAATTTTTATATACAAAGGTTAAACTTATCTTCACTATAACTTCTTTTAAGATTGAGCCTTCATTTGGATACTTAATATATTCGGTATATTCTTCAAATATTGCCAGCTTAAATAATATGAATAGACTCTATTATTCTCTAACCATTAGCTACATCTTTTAATTTTACTTCTTATTTTTTTTACTTTATTAGTTATTTTATTTTTTATTTACTGGTGTATAAATTTCTGCCTTTGATAATAATTTATTTCCTTCGATATCTTTATCAAAAACTAATGTTTCGTTTTTTAAAAGAACATATTCTAAACTATCTTTTTTTTTCAGTTTTAAGTATTGTTTTATTACATTGACCTCTGAAACTATGTATTTTTCATTATTATAAATAAGAGTTGAGCCAAGCTCGGGTAGATTTTCTTTTGCTTTTTCGTATTGTTCAGCTTCATAGGCAAGGCAACATAAAAGTCTTCCACAATACCCTGAAATTTTCATTGTATTTAAAGGAGCATTCTGTACTTCTGCCATTTTTATAGAAATAGGGGTTAGCTGATGTAAAAATCTCCTGCAACAAAGCTGCTGCCCACATATAAAAAGTCCATCTATCATTCTTGCTTCATCTCTAACGCCTATTTGATGAAGTTCGATTCTCTTTCTATATCGAGCTGCTAGTTTTTTTACTAGCTCTCTAAAATCTATTCTATGGTCTGCAACAAAATCAAATAAAATTTTCATCCCATCTAAATAATAGTGTGTTCCAATTGGTTTCATCTCATGCTCAAGTTTGCATTCCTTTATTTCTTCCTTAAAAACATTAAAGGCTTCTTTTGCTTTTTCTTCATTTTCTTTGTAAATTTTTAAATCTTCAGAAGTTGCAACGCCAATAAATTTACCCTCAATTTTCATTTGTTTCTTTTTAGAACTTTTTTCAAGGCTTGTTGTTTGGTTTGAGCTTATATTTATTGAGTCACTTATATTTTCAAAATTAATATTATTTCCATTTAATCCATTTCCATTCAAATATTCCTGAGAACTTTCTATTGTATCGATGCTTTCTTCTGCACTTGTTGCCTGTAATTTCATGATTTCATCAAATTCCTTATCATCGATATTTGTAGTTTTATTAAGATAAATTGCAAGATCCACTCCATGCTTTGTCTCAACTTTAACAATTGTCAAATTAGTAAGATTATATAATCCTGTTGAATAAAAATCCATTATTGATTTAGAATATAACAATCTACAACGATATAGATACATAAAAATCCTTTATTAAAAATTTATTATTAAACAGAAATTTTAAATATTAGTCCTTCTAATTCATCAATAATATTTAAAATCTCTTTTTGAGATATTAAAAAACTTTCAAGCAAAGCTAAGAGTCTTTTTTCAATTTCAACAATTATGTAATCCAGTTCATCTTCATCGAGTAAATAATTTTTCTTATTTATAATCTTAATTTTATATGCCTTTCTCTCAACAAGGATAATGAATGAAGCAAGGAGCTCTTTATAATTTTCTAGATCTTCATTTTTCCTTGTCCTTTTATAGTTTTTTCCAACTTCATCTATCTTTGTTATAAGGATTTCTGGTTCAAGGTTTTCATATTCTAAAACCAGATCTTCTATTCTCTTTTCAAATATTATTTGCTCAAAATTTTTTTCACCCTTCTTCGATAAACCCGCTTTTTCTAATTTGCCACTTTTTTTTTGATCTTTTGGAGAAAACTTTTGAAGAATATTATAAATAGATGGAATCATCCAGTATTCCTTATTTTTTTTTAATTATATTATCAAATTTTATTATTAAGAAAATTACAAATTTTCTAAAATTTTATTAAAAATTATTTTTTTATTTTTCTCAATTCCATTAGAAAATGGTATTTTATAGAGAATTTTATTAAAATTTCTATAATATTCAAAGCTTTTTTCATAACCTTTTATTACATTTTTTAAATAAATATCTCCTCTTGACTCGAATCTATCATTTTTTTCAAGTATTATCTTTTTGCTATGTTTTTTATCAATAAAATAAGAATTATTATGAAAGTAGAATATTAAATCAGGTTGGATAAATGAAAAAAGATAGTTTCCAAATATTTTATCCATTTTTATTAAAGTTTTCAATAAGAATAATTCCTGCTTATCTTTGTATTCTTTCTTTTTTATTTTCATTATTGCTGGAAAAACCTGATATGAAAATGTAGAAAAGTGAAATCTATCGACAATTACAACATTTCCTTCTTCAAGTTTTTTTAATATAAACTGAATAGAATGCTCTAATCTATCTGAAATAAATAGAAAAAACTCTGTCAAATTTGAAAGATTTAAATTGGCATTCAACAAAATTGGTCTTATTTTTTCACCTATGACTGAATCACCAGGTTCATAAGTTGTAACAATATTTTTTAAATTATTTTTAAAAAATTCATCTTTAACTAAATTGAGTTGAGTTGTCTTACCTGTCTTATCTAACCCTTCAAATATAACAAATAATCCATTATTATTTTTTTTCATAAAGAGAAATAAAGTTAAAACTTAAGATCTATTTAGCTTGCAAAACCTTTATAGAACCATTTAATAATACACCTTCTTCTATAATAATTCTTGGTGCTTCAAGATTACCTTTGACTTTTCCTGTTGAATAAACTTTAATTAAGCTTTTAGCTTTTGCAGAACCTTCCCAGACACCACCAATTTCTATTGCATCAGCTTCAATATTGCAAAATGCCTTTCCTTTTTCTCCGACTAATACTTTTGAACTGGATTTTATTGAACCCGAAAATTCACCATCAATTCTTAAAACATTATCTAAATCAAAATCCCCTTTTAATTTGGTAGTTTCAGAAATTATGTTCGATACAATTGTACCGCTTTCAATTAAAGGCATATAAATTCCCCTTACTATTTTTCAAATTTTAAGAAAAAAAAAATACTTTTTATTATATTAAAAATTTTACATAATATTATAACAATAAAGTTAAGATAAAAAAATAAACTATAAAACTAATTTTTTAATTGTTTTTATTTATTTCTATTTTTTTTATTGTTTTTAATTTTCAAATTGTTTTTTAAAATAAATCAAAATATAGATGCAGGAAATATTCGGGATTGACAAATTGACCATTTATTCTTACTTCATAATGCAAATGAGGTCCTGTTACCTGCCCAGTAGAACCCTCTTTCGCAATGGCCTGCCCTTTTTTCACTGTCTCCCCCGGTCTAACAAGGGCCATCATAAGATGAGCGTACAAAGTTTCTATACCTCTTGGATGTTCAATGACTACAGCAATACCATAACCTTCTCTCCAACCAGAAAACTTTACAACACCATCAGCTGTAGCGCAAATCAATGCACCTGGAAAGGCAGCTATATCTATACCTGTGTGAAACATTACACCACCAAGTACTGGATGTCTTCGAAAACCAAAACCTGATGTTATAGCGCCACTTCCATCTACAAATGGCCACCTTGAAGGGAATGTCTGAGATAGTTCTTTAATAAATGGCTGTCTAGCATTATATTCTTTAAACAATTTATAAAAAAGTTCAGTATCTTCTTTTATCTGTGTAAGTTGTTCATAAGGGTCCATTACTCTATCTTTCTCTAAATCTGGACCTCCTATCCCTCCTTGATTCCAGCTCTTTTTGCCAAGAAAAAAATATGCAAGTTTAGTACTTTCTATTTTTGTTTGCAAGAATTTATCATATATCTCACCAATTTGATTAATCATATCATCATAATTTGCCCTATATTTCATATATTGAAGTTTGAAATGAGATAACTGGTCAACTGTTGATGATAAGGTAGAAATAGAGATAAAAAAAACTATAAATAAAAGAGAAATGGTAATAATAAAAAAGGCAATCGAGAAAATTGACATATGAACATTAAATATCTTTTTTTGATTATGAGGAATAAGCATTAAAGTAACTTTTTCATTCCCTTTTTTTATGAATTGTTTCCATTTAGCAGAAAGATATTCATATGTTATTCTTAAAAATTTTTCAAAAGAACTGGCTAATCTTTTTTCCCAATTCTTAAAGCTTTTCATTGCCTTTCCTCTTTAATTATTTCGACCTTTTTTTAATATGAAATAAGAACAATTAATTTTAATTCAATATACAAAATTAACTAACTAAAAAAACTTATCAAAAAATTTATTTTTTTAAACTTTTTTATTTTTACTCTCAAAGTACAGTTCTTTACATTTAGTAAAATAAATATAATCTATCTACCTAAATTAAAAACAAAAAATAACTTGCGAGGTATTATTAATGTATATTGATTCTCATTGTCATTTAAATTTAATTTCAGAATCCACTATAAGTATAAAAAATATTTTGCAAAATGCAACTTCTTTTAAAATATCAAAAATTGTTCAGGCAAGTGCTTCATTAGATGATTTTAGTAAATTTTTGCCATTGTTTTCAAGTATTTTAAATGAAAAAAAATTAGAAAAAATATTACCAGAAATTTATTTTACCTTTGGTGCATCTCCTAACGATCTGTCAGAAAGCACCTTGAAATATGATACATTAAAAAAACTTTTTTTAGAGATAAAATTAAACAATAATTTCATAAATAATTTTATTAAAGAAAAAATATTAGTAGCAATAGGTGAAATTGGACTTGATTATTTTCATAATTTTTATGAAAAAGAAATCCAGATAGATGCATTTAAAAATCAGTTAAAACTTGCAAAAGAATTCAATTTACCTGCAATGCTCCATATAAGAGATGCTTTTGACGACGCAATCAGTATATTAAAATCATTTGATATAAAAAAACCAATTATATTTCACTGTTATAGTGGAAATATTGAAATTACAGAAAAAATTTTATCAAATTTTGAAAATATCTTTTTTTCTTTTTCAGGAAATATTACATATAAAAAGCTAGAATTTTTAAGAAAAAGTTTCCTAATTATTCCAAAAGATAAAATACTTATTGAAACAGATGCTCCTTTTTTAGCGCCTATTCCTTATAGAGGAAAAGATAATATGCCATGGTTTATAATAGAAACTTATAAATATATCTCTGAACTAACTCAAATTTCTTTATCGGATTTACAAAAAATAGTTTTAGAAAATTTTATAAAAGCGTTCGAATTATGATTTTATCTAAAAACAAATATGAAAACATTATTTCAGCCCCAATAGCAGGTTATACAAACTGGCCAATGAGAATGCTTTTTTCTGAATATAAGGCATTTAGAATTTTTTCGGAGATGATTCATGTCAGAGAAATTCTTCATAGGCAAATCGAGCAAATACCTCTTATAAAGGTTCCATATAGATTTACTATCCAGCTATTTGGCTCAATAGATGATGATTTTATAAAAGCAGGGGAAATTGCATTAAATTACTGTGATAGTATAGATATAAATTGTGGTTGTCCGGTAAAAAAGGTAATTAAGGCTCAAGGAGGATCTTTCTGGCTTAAAGATTTGGACAAATTTGCAAATAAAATATATCAGATTTCTGAGCATTTTCCAAATATTGTTAGTATTAAAATAAGACTTGGATTTTCAGAAATAGAAATATTAGATATATTAAATTCAATTAAAAATTCTAAGATAGCATTTACAACAATTCATATGAGAACAGCAAAGATGATGTTTTCTGGTAAAGCCCTTTATGAATATGCTGAATTACTAAATAATTTTGACATTCCTATTATCTTAAATGGTGATATAACGACTCCAGAATTTGCTAAAACTATCTTGGACAATTATAATTGCAAAGGAATAATGATTGGAAGAGCAGCTTTATCAAGCCCAGAGATTTTTACTCAGATAAATGATTTTTTAAAAAATTCGACTTATACAAATTTAGATAATATATCAAGAATAGAAAACTGCATAAAATATTTAAATTACCTTTTAAAATATCTCGAATTTTTCTTAAAAAAACCTGATGCCTTATCCATAAAATTAATAAAAAACTCTATAATAGAAAGCAGGAAAATTTTTTTTACTCTCTCCAAAAAATTGCCCGATTTTCGAGATTTAAAAGAAAAATTTTTTAAAATTAGTAATATTGAAGATTTAGTTGAGCTAAAACAACTCTTAGCAAACAAAAAAACTCTATATTGTAAAAAGCTGGAAAACTGAGTTAAATCTTTCCTTGTCTATTGGCTCAAAAAGATATTCTTCCACACCAAGTGTGTATAATTTTGCCTTCATATGATTATTTAAAACCTTATCGATAGTTAATATAGGCACCATTTTTAGTTTTTCATTTGTTTTTATTCTGCCAACAATATCATATATTATGTCTTCAGAAGAGTCCGCTATATATAAAATTATTAAAGATGCCTTTGGTAAAGCATCGCATTTTAATATAAAATCGGGTATTGACATCATTTCGACATCATAGATATCATAGTTTATATATTCAAGAGCATCTTTCCATCCTACTACATATACTTTTTTTTCAGCACTAAGAACGCTTGATTTTTCCTGCAATCTTCTTTTTAAATCCTTTGGAATTGTAATATAAAAGGTCGAACCCTTGTTTTTGCCCTCACTTTCAGCCCATGCGTTTCCTTGATGGATTCTTGCAATATTTTTTACTATAGAAAGACCAAGTCCCTTCCCTCCTGCCATAAATTCATATTCACCCGAAAAATAATGTGATGAATCCTGTATGGTAAAAAATTTATCAAATACTCTTTCAAGATACTGTTTTTCAATTCCTATCCCAGTATCTCTTATGTAAATTTTATATTGCGATGTTTCTTCAACAATTCCAAGTGTAATTGAACCTAAATCCTGAGTGTATTTAATTGCATTTGATATTAGATTATTGATGGCTTGTGAAAATAAAGTTGTTTCAATAGCAACAATTGGGTTAGTCACATGAGGTTCAAAATAATATGAAAGTTTTCTTTCAGCAAATTTTGTAGCATATTGATTGAAAATTGAGTTTAAAAATTCTATAATATTGACTTCCGTTAATGTTGTAGAAGAGCTTCCGTCTTTTAAGTTGGCAAAATTTGTAATATCTTCAATTGTCTTAATTAATCTATTTATGTTTATTTGAAGAACTTTCAATATTTCTGAAAGTTTAGGATTTAACTCTCCAAATGCACCATCAGCTATTAAATCTATGAATCCTTTAACAACAACGACAGGTGTTCTCAATTCATGAGATGATATTGCTACAAAATTTTCTTCCATCTTATTAAGTAAAATAAGTTTTTGGTTTACTTCCTGTATTATTTTTAATGTATTTTCTAGTTCTTGATTGGATTTTTCCAGTTCTTCATATTTTATTAAAAGTTTATCTATTAACTCCCTTGAATATTGCCTCAAATATTTTACTTCTATATCTTTTTCAAGTTTTTCATTTTTCCCACTAATAAAATCATTGATTTTTTTTAAAAATGTAGAATCGATTGGTTTTGGTATAAATCCATCACAACCAGCTGCAAGTGCTTTTTCTCTTCCGCCTTCACCTACTTCTGCAGTAATAGCAATTATCTTTACTTTTTCAAAGTTTGGAACAGATCTTATTTTTGTTGTGACATCAAGTCCAGATAAATCGGGTAAATTTATATCCATGAGTATTAAATCTGGTAAAAGTTCTTTCGCTTTTTCTATACCTTCAAATCCAGTTTTTGCTTCATAGAATTGATAATTATTCGCTTCCAATATCTTCTTTACTAAGAGCAAATTATATTGATTATCTTCAATATATAATACTTTAATTTTCTTATCCATTCCAGCCTGCTTTGAAGTTTCTATTTTACAATTTTCGAGTATACATATTCATATATAATGTTCTGCTCTATTGGTGAAATTTTAACAAATCTAACATGCATATGATATTTTTCACCAACCTTTTCGAATCTTACTATTTCTGCAATTGCTTTAATATTTTGTCTACCTATAAAAACAGTAGTTTTAACTAGTTTTTTAACAGGGATTTTATTGACAACTTCAATAGCATATCCTCCTGCTCCAATATCAAAAACAGTGCCATCGTATTCAGGCGGGATTACTTTCAAGTTTTTTTTACCATTTGAATCTGTTTCTATTTCTACAAGTGAATATGTCGCATAAAATCTACATTCTTTTCTAAGATATTTTCTTTTTTGATACCTTAAAAGCGTATCAGAATGCCTAATTAAAAGCCCCTGTATCATTGTTTCACTTACTTCATCTTCAATAAATGTCTCAAAAGAATAACCCGCATCGTTTTCACGCCAGAAATAAACAGTTACAGGGAGTTTCCAGCTTCTTGGTTCTCTTTCTAATTTTGGTTTTTTTACCACAAATCCTTTATCTAATGAGGCTATCACTTCTGTAAAAAAATATCCTAATTCCTTTATATAAATTCTTACTCTTTTACCAACAGAAAGCTCTCGAGATGTAACCTGCTTTTTTAAATCTTTAAAATATAAATCTAAATTTGCTAACAACGAATATAGCTTGTTTTTAGTAATGTTAAGATTAATATTACCAAAGTTTTTATCTTTCATCTTTAATACAGAAAGAGCTTTTATTAAAAAAGTTTCAAAGTTTTGTTTTGAAGCAAATAAAAGAACGGGAGATTTTATAGGAACAAAATCTAATACAGATAAAATAGCCTCAATGATATCTTTTGGAATACCTCTTACTATTGCTGCATCTTCAAACATTTTATGTTCTTTACTCTTTGTCTTTAAAAAATTATTGAATAGTCCTTGCTTTTTGAAATAAAAAAATAAAAAGACTATAACTGCGATAACAATAAAAATCAAGACAATACCTGTACCACCTCTTTGACTGGAAGCCATTGCATTAGATTTTTTTAATGTTAAAATTTCTTCTTGAAACATCTTATACCCTCAATATTAATTATAAGACAAAAAAAATAATTTTCATTTTATTAATTTTATAAAATTAAACTTAAACTAATATAATTAATTTCAAATATAATTAATTTACAACCAATATACCAATATTAGTCATTTTGAGTTTTCATTATTTCAAGACTGCTATACAATAATGCAAGGAAAAGGGGACCAAGCAATACCCCATTATACCCGAAAGCCATTATTCCACCTATTATAGAAAAGAATAAAAGTAGTGGATGAATTTTAATTTTGTTAGATATAATTGCGGGTCTTATAAAATTATCGAGAGTTGATACGAAGAATCCAGCTAATATACCAAATATTATCCCCTTCATAACATTCTGACTTATTCCTATTAATATTGCTATTGGAAGCCATACTATTGTTGCTCCAAGCATAGGAATAAACGAAGCTATAAATGCCAACGATGAAAAAAGAAATGGATTTGAATACTTGAAAATAACTAAAATAATGAAAAGAACAATTGACTGATATAGCCCAATAATAAAATAACCTTTGATTATAATATTCATTACCTGATAGAACTTACCTGCGAAATTTTCGATATATGAATTTTCTATTGGTAATACATCTTTAAAATATTTTACTAAGACTTCGCCATCTGTTAACATAAAATAAATTGTTATAATTAGAAAGAAAAGTCCCACAATACTATAAATTACTTTTGAAATCATTGCGGTAATTAATGGAGTAATTGCTAATGTCCTATCTTTAAAAAATTTAATTATTTCATCAATAATGTTGAATGAAATCGAAATTCCAGTAATCTTATATACAATATTTTCTATAAGATTATTAAATTTTTCGAAAGACATATTGTCTGATTTTTTTAATATATTATCAATCCAAATAGAAAATTGTTTAAACTCAATTGTTAAATTATATACAACATAAAATAAAGGTAAAACTATAATTATTATTACTAAAATTGAAAACACTATGGCGAGAACTTTTTTTAAAAAGTTACTTCTCGAAAAAATAGGTATTTTTTTTATCAGCTTATTATAAATTGGTCTGATGATTAAAGTTAAAAAAGTTGACCAGAGAATTATATTTAAAAAAGGTTTAAATATTAAGAATACGAGTATAAAAAGTACCAATATCAATAAAACTAGAAAAATTGTTCTTATCTGTTTTCCTGTCATATTAATCTTTTTTCATATTCTGTTTTTGATTTAATCAATATCGTTGCTTTACAATTTCCTTTTTTTTTATAATCTTTACAAAGAATTTTAATAAAGTAAAAACTATTATTAATTTCGGATAATATATATATATGAATTTAAAAATATATAATAAAATTTCACTTTCAAAATTAAGTACTATAAAGATTGGAGGAGAAGCCCGATTTTTTACTGTACCAGAAAATCTTGAACAATTAATGGAATCGTTGGAATTTGCAAAGAAAAGTAGCTTAAAACCTTTTATCTTTGGTTCTGCTGCAAATATCCTTTTTCCAGATAAACCAAGTGATGATACTCTTTTTATTACTCTTAGAAAACTGAATAATCTTGAAATCAAAGAAAACGAAATTTCATTTGATGCCGGATTCCCTGTTAGTCTAATACCCTTTTCAGGGTTATTATCTCTTTATTTCCTTTATCTTTTACCTGGAACTATCGGAGCTGCTACATATATGAATGTGAAATATGATAAATACGAAATTGGTTCATATATTTCAAAAATAATTTTCATAGATTTAAATGACCTAGAAATTAAAGAAATAGATGCTGCAAATGCATGTTTTTCATATAAATCTTCAATATTTCAAAGACAAAATTGGATTATTTTAAAAGTATTCTTTCCTGTTAATAATTTGGAAAGCTCGATGAATAATTTTTTTATATCAGAGATCGAAAAAAAATTAAATACTATCAAAAAAATATCTAAAAATTCAATTAAAATAGAATCTGATTTAAAAAAATTTTATAGGCTTTTTAATTTAAATAATATGAGAAAATCTCTCATTACAAAAATTGATGAAAAAATTTTAAATGAATTTAATAAAATTGAAGATTATAGAATAGCAAAAAAGCATTTTTCATACCCAAGTTGCGGTTCTATATTCAAGAATAATTATAGTTATGGAATTGCAACTGGTGCATTAATTGACAAACTTGGACTTAAAGGGTTCAGACACAATGATGCACAAATAGCTCCATATCATGGAAATATTATTATAAATCTTGGGAGAGCTAAATCTTCTGATGTACTTTACATTATAAAAATTGTCCAGGATAAAATTAATGAGAATTTTGGATTTATTCCAGAGCCAGAAATAGTGATATTATAAAAGGATGATTTATGTCTATTCTTTTAATGGATTTTGGGAATACAAATATCAAAATTGCAATTTCTAACCTGAAATCAGAAAAAATTAGCGAGATAAAAACCTTCAAATCTTTAAAAACTTTCTATGGTTATTATAGAAAGACTATTATAAAAAATGAATTATCAGACATTGTTTACTGTTCAGTAAGGGGAGAGAAGACAAAAATCATCGAGAAAAATATTCAACAAATAAATGTTAAAATAGTAGAGTCAAAGGGTAAAAACGGAAAAATAAATATGAAGCGAATATTTTATAATAAAAATTCTGGTTTTTCTTTTTTATATAATCCTATTGATTCTTATGGAGAAGATAGATTAGCTTTGCTTTATTATATTTCAATTAAGTATCCCAATTCTCCTGTTTTTGCTATAGATAGTGGCACAGCATTGACTATAGACACAATGTACAATTTAAACTATGAAGGTGGAGCTATCTTTCCTGGCATAAATCTATCAACAAAGTCTCTTTTTTCCAAGACAGTTCAGCTTCCATTGATTAAAAATAAAGAATATTCACAACCAGATTTAATTAATAAAATTAAAAAAGAGATATTTGGTTTTTCAACTATCGATTGCATATTAAGTGGATTATACAATTCATTTACAGGATTTATAATTCATAGTTATAATCTTTTTTGTGAAAAGCTAATGAAAAAATACAATTATAAAAACTTAAATCCAGTTATCCTTATTACCGGTGGTGATTCTCATCTAATTTATGATTTAATTAAAGATAAACTAAATAAAAATAATATTGATATTGCAATAGAAGAAAATGCAATTTTTCTAGGTCTTAAATTTTTTTATGAAAAACTATTTTAAAAAAATAAAACCAATTCGATAATCAATAAAACCTTTCTTCTTCAAGGTGTTTTATGAAAAAAACTATTATATTTATTCTTTTATTAACTATTATTCTAACATTTTATTCTTGCTCCGAAGAGCAACAATGTGTGAATCTTATAAATAAATATATTTCCTACTCAAAATCTGCCAAATTTGATAAAATCTATCAAAATCTTCTTACTGGAATGGCTTTAGATTCATTTACAAGATATGCAAAAGAACTGGCTTCAAATCAGAATTCTGAACAATTTAATATTGTTGTAGATACTTTTAAGAAAATCAAGAAAATACAAGTCTTAACAATAGAAAAATATGAAAATGATGAATTAGCAATAAAATTCCAGATGATTAGAAAAGATGGTGTGGTAGAAGATACTCCCTGGTGGCGTTTCAAAAAAGTTAATGGTAAGATGAAAATAATGAAATTTTCAAAGCATTAATTTTTTGTAAAAGAATTATTAATAATGAAAAAACATTTTTATATTTTCTTTATCTTTTTTTTTCTCTTTGTTTCACTTTTTTTACTTGGTTTCAATATATTTCAAATCGATAAACTTGATAAAATAGCCATAACAGGATATTTTATTAATCCTAATCAATATCTATCTTTCTTTAATCAGCAGAATTCGCAATCTGCAAATAAAACATATGATCTTTCTGAAATAGAAAAAAAAATAGAAGAGAACCAACAAACAATTGCAAATCTCATATTAAATGGAATATCTTTTATTCACAAAAGAAGTATGAGATCCAAAGGATTTGAGACTTCAACTGAATTTAAAAAAGAGTTTATTAAATTTAATTTGGAGCCATATTCAATTTCATCTGAAAATGGTTACTATTTTTCAAAAACATCACTTATAACAATTACTGATTATATCAGAAAAAAAGTTAAAAGAATTACTGAAGTTAATGGTATTTTAATGCAAGCTGACGCCTCTTTATCATTCTTCGATAAAATAGCGAGTTTAAATACCATAACAGAAGATGTCCTTTTTGAAGCAGTAAAAAACTGTATAATTAACTCCGTAATAAAAGCATATGGCAACAATTATATTTTTGAAATTAATGGATATTTCAATCTGGTAGAACTACCCGAATATAGATTCAGTGGCTCTATTATATATGTAAGGATAAAAGGATATGTAATTTTTTATTCCTTTGTAAGGTAGTTTAAATCAAATGTCAAATCAAAACCAACCATATATTTAAATGAGGAGCTTAAATCTGTATATACTTTGTAATCAAATAAGGCATATAATGAAAAATTAAATAACCAAATTGGTAGATTTATACTTGCATATATGTAATGCATATTATAGTCTGTCGTAGCATCTCTATTGTAATAAGCATAACTAATATAAAAATAAGAGTATTTTGCAAATCTATATTTCAAGTTTGCACCAATCTTAAAAAATGAATAATCAGGATGAGTAGAATAGTAATCCGTCTGTTTAAATCCAAAAACAATATTTATAATCATCTTTGGAAATGTTTTAATTCTTATGTAATTATATAGAGTCCATACATCTTTATCCAACTCATTATTTTGAAAATTATAATTTGCATAATAGCCTTCCATAATATAAAAAACACCATTATAGATTTCCTGAGTAATTTTAGCATATACTTTTGAAAGCAAATATTCCTGCCATTCTTCATCCTCTTCCTCTTTTAACATAGTGCCATAATCACCTCCAATGGTAATTTGCGGAAGAGAAGGAAATAAACCTGTTTGGGCTAACAGAGTGTAGCTAGAAGACAAAATAAAGATAACCAAAAAAGCTAGAAAAAATAAAATTCTCGATAAATTTTTCATATTATTATCCTTTTATCTATTTTCAGATAATTTTTATCATTAGATATGCTGGCTCTCCGTTTTCATAATAGTTTTCTATTATTTTACTCTTAAAAAAACCTCTTTTTTCATAAAATGTTATGGCATTTTTATTCCCTTCTCTGACTTCAAGATAAACTACCTTAGATTTCTTCTTCCTCATATTGATAAACATGTCTTTCATAAGAGAAGAAGCTATACCAAGATTTTGAAATTCCGGGTGAACTCCAATTTTTAAAAGATGACATATCTTTTTGGGATTAGTTGCATTTTTTTCATATCGAAATATTGAATAACCCAGTATAAGATTCTTAAATTTAACAGCTCTTATATAGCTTACAGAGTAAAAAAAAGTAAAATCGAACATATGCCATGGATTTTCAAAAATAATATTTTCTAAATTTTGTATAGATTCAAGATCACTTTCAATTACATCTGTTATTTTAAATTTATGAAAAAAAATTTTTGAAGGGGAAAGCAAATCGATTTCAACTGGTAGATGAATAGTAGTTTCCTTTTTTTTCTGCATTATTTTTATTATATTTTTTAAATTTATTTTTATCAAGTGCAAAACAAAAAATTATAAAAAAAGGGACTCCCCTTTTTCAAAGGAAATCCCTTTATTTTATTTAATCATAAAGGATTTATTCTTTATCTGGTATAGAGCGAGGTATTTCAAAGTCAAGCATTGATAAAAGACCAGATCTTTCGCTATAAAATACTGCTGGTATCATATTTACAGTTGTCGCTATGGTGCCTTTTCCGCCTGGAATCTCTGGTTTATTTGCAAAATGTATCTCTGGATCTCCAAATATGTTTATATAATCACCTGTTTCTACACCTTCTAAATGTGGATGAATCTGTTGAGGATGAATTAGCTTAATCTTTTCTTTACCTTTTGCATCATATCCTATGCCAATATGTTTGCATCCTGCTACCATTCCTGGTTGAACTTTTACAACTGGGGTTTCCCTATATACCTTTGAAATAATTGGTTCTCTTGTCTGTTCGATTCTTGTAATCTCCCAACCAAGAGCATCTGCTATCATTCTAATTGATTCAGGGAAACCAATATGTCCAACAATAGTACCTTTCTTTATTCCATCATTAAACTGCTCAACTGTTGTTCCTACACCTTGAGTTTCCATGACAGTTTTACCAAAAGGAGAAAGGTCATTTACTCTCATAGCTTCAATTCTATCAACCTTTATACATGCTCCTGTAAGCATAACAATAAGACTATCGAGAACAAAACCAGGGTTAATACCTGTTCCTAATATTACAGTCGAATTTTCACTGGCGATTTCATCGAGTTTTTCGGCTAATTCTGGCTCTTGTTGCCATGCATAAGCCATTTCTTCTGCGATGGTTATACAATCAACCCCTTTTTCAGCTATAAATTTTAGATCATCAAAAACTTCTTTAACAAAAGATTTTGTAGCATGAAGAACAATGTCGCATTTATCAGAAGAAATAATTTCTTCTGGATCTGAATAAACAGGAACCCCAATTTTCCCCAGGCCTAAAAACTCTCCAATATCTTTAAACCCAGATGATGCAGCTCTTTTTGATATTACTCCAACTAATTCAATATCTTTTTTATGTAGCATCATCTTAATCATCCCGCTGCCCATAGCACCGGTTCCCCATTGAACAACTTTGATTTTTTCATTGATCTGTTGTTCATCATAAATATCATGAAGATTACCCATAATATCCTCCAAAATATAATAAAATCATATTTACATAACTTTTACTTATTTTAACCATTAATTTTCTAATGGCAAGTTTTTTTATAAATTTACTAAAATAAAAATTATGTAATTCTTTTTTAGGTTAAATGATTAATTATGAAAGATTTTCATATCCATACTATTTTTTCTTTCGATAGTAGTACTCCGCCGGAAGCCTATATTGATTATGCTATGAAGAATAATTTTAACTCGATTTGTTTTACTGAGCATGATGAAATACTTGATTCTTCTGAGCTTTTTGAAAAATATCTTTTAAATATTAAAAAAATTCAATCAAGGTCTAATTTATTAATATCAATTGGTATTGAACTGGATATAACTCAAATATCAAAGATAAGTAATAAAATTTTTGATTCAACAGATTTTATACTTGGTTCTTTTCACCAAAATTCAAAGACACCTGTCGATTATTATGCAAATTTTTACAATATTCTCATGTCTGAAAATAAGTTAAATTTAATTGATTCTATAGCTCATATTGATTTTCCATTAAGATATTCTAACTTTGCTCAATCTTTTTTTGAACAATTCTCTCAATCATCATTTTATTATATTGAACAAATTATTAACCTGATATTTGAAAAAAAAATAATATTAGAATTGAACAGCGAAAACTTTTTTGGAACAAATGAAGATGAATCAATCGAATTTTGGAAAAGAATAATTGAAATATATAAAAAAATAGGTGGAAAATACTTTACTTATGGTTCAGATTCACATAATTTGAATGATTTTGTTAACAATATAACAAATAGAAAAACTCTTTTAAATGAATTGGGACTAAAAGAAAGCGAATTTATTTCTTATAAAAATCATAAAATAATTTAAATAATTTTCATTTTTTCATAATTTCAAAAAATAACCGAAAAATAAAGTATAAAAATATTGTTTTTATTATTTGAAATAAGACTAAAGGCAGCTAAATGACTGATAAATTTGATAAATTGGAAGATTTTGAAAATATAGATAGAAACAAAAAATCACATACTAAAAATCAACTCCAAACCTTAAAAATATTTGCTATTGTCTTTATATTAATACTATCTGTCGCTATAAGTGCCTATATTCTTATTTCATATTTCCAGAACAATAAACTTTCTTTTACAGAAGAGAAAGTGGTAAATTCTAGCGAACAAGAAAAAATAATAGAATCTCAAGAAACAAATACTTTTGAAACAGTTAATTACATAGAAGGACAAAATGAGCAGAACTCTCAATCTCAATCAGCAAACAAATCAAATGAGAAAATTTCTCAGCCAGTGAATGAGCAAGCAAATATTCTAAAAAATACTTCTAATACTTCTACTAATTCTAATAGTAAAACTCAAGAAACAACTAAATCTACTTCTTCAAATGAAACAAAAATAACCCAAACTAATAAAAGTACAAAAAACAATGTAGCACAGTCTTCTACATATACTTATACGATACAAATAGCGTCTTTTACGGATTTTGATAAGGCAATTTCATTGAAAAACAAACTTGAAAAATCGGGTATTTCTTGTTACATAGTTATAGCTGAAATTCAAGGTAAATATTATTATAGGGTAAGAAGTGGTAAATTCAATTCTAAAAAAGATGCCCAACAATTAATTGATAAGATAAAATCTATAGATAAATCATTATCTCCAATAATTATACAAAGCTAAAAATATGTCCATTAATTATGCGGAATTACAACAAATTGTCCAGGAATTAAAAGAATTTATAGTAGAATCATCTGTAAAAAAAATAACCCAGTATTCTTCTAATTCATTAATCATAGAGTTTAGAAAACAAAATAAAGATTTATCTTTACTTATATACATTGATTCCAAAAACACATTCTTAGGATTAACCTCTTTCTGGCAGAATGCCCCTGAAAATCCTTATCATTTCACAGTAGTAGCACGAAAATATTTAAATAACTTAATTATTAAAGATTTTTATTCTGAAAAAAATGATAGAATTTTACATATTGTCTTTGACAATTTCCAGATTATCGCAGAGCTATTAGGAAAAAATGGTAATATATTCTTAATTGACTCTTCTAACAAAATACTGTCGACATTACATAATAGAGTAGGCGAAAAAAGAATAGAAAAAGCGGGACAAAATTATATTCCCCTAGGAAGTAAAACTCAAAAAGAATTCAAAATAAGAGAATCATTTTTAGAAAATGATAATGAGACTCTTATAAAAAAAATCACAGATTTTTACCTTAAAAAATTATCAATAGAAAAAATTAATTATGAAATAGATAATATTCAAGGTGAAATTATAAAGAAAAAAGAATACCTGGAAAATCTTGCCTTTGAACTTGAAAATACAGATGAAACAAAATATAAAGAATCAGCGGATTTTATATTGCAAAACCTTCATAATCCACAAAATATTAAAGATAATATTAAATTAAGACTAGATGAAAATCTGTCATTAACTGAAAATGCCCAGAATTTTTATGAAATTTATAAGAAATATATAAGAAAAAAAAGGCAACTTCTAGATTATATAAATAGTATAAAAGAAAAAATTAAACTAATGGAAGAAAAGCTCAAATCTTTAATTGAATTAAAAAACAGGGTTGAAAATAATAATATTGAACCAATTAAGATTTTAAAATCTCAGGAATCAAAAAAGAAAGTTAAGGAAAATGATTTTAAAAAAGAATCAAATTCTTTATACAACATTTTATTTCTTCAAAACAAAAAGAAATTGGTATATGGTAAATCTGCAACTGGTAATGATGAATTACTTAAAAAATTTGGGAAAGGAAATTACTGGTGGTTTCATGTGAGAGATTATCAGGGACCATTTGTCATACTTTTAGATGAAAACCTTACATCTGAAGATTTAAAAATCTCTTCAGCCATTGCCTTTCATTTTTCAAAAGCAAGAAATGCGGGTAAGGCATCAGTCGTATATACAAAATGCAAGTATGTAAAAAAAATTCCAAAGATTCCTGGGAAAGTCACTTATTCTCAAGAAAAAGAAGTATTTGTGAAAGATGAACCCGAACTAGTTAAAAGTATTTTAGAAATTAATAGTTCTATATTTTAATTAAAAAAAACTATGAGAAAAATATATAAAAAAGCCAGGTTAGTTCAGTTAAACCTGGCTTTTAATTTTAATTCATCTACTCTTTTGGAGCAATATTATTTTAATTTTAATTTATAATTACTGCTTGAAAATTTCCTTGATAGTTCCAAGAGAAGAAAGAACAGAAGTCGCTTCAAATGGCATAAATACAGTTTTTGTGTCTTTACCAGCAGCTATTTCCTTAAATGCATCTATATATTTTAAAGCTATAAGATATGTACCTGGATCTGTTTTAGTAGAAGATATTGCTGATGCAATTGTCTTAATTGCTGCTGATTCAGCTTCTGCAATTTTAACTTTAGCTTGAGCTTCACCTTCTGCCTGCAATATTCTTGCCTGTTTTTCACCATCAGCTTTGTTTATTGCTGATTGTTTAATTCCTTCTGATTGCAAAATAGCTGCTTGTTTATCACCTTCAGCAGATAGAATTATGGCTCTTCTGTCTCTTTCAGCTCTCATCTGCTTTTCCATAGCATCTTTTATGTCTTTTGGTGGATTAATATCCTGAATTTCGACTCTATTTATCTTTATACCCCATTTATCTGTTGCTTCATCAAGGATAATTCTTAGCTTATTGTTAATTTTATCTCTTGAGCTTAAAGTTTCATCTAAATCCATTTCACCTATTACATTTCTTAAAGTAGTTTTGGTAAGTTTTTCTATTGCATCTGGATAATTAGCTATTTCATAAGTTGCTTTTATTGGATCCATAATCTGATAATATATTATTGCATCTATTTCAATGACAACATTATCTCTCGTTATAACATTCTGTCTTGGAAAATCATATACTGTTTCTCTTAAATCCAATCTATCCATAGTTTTAGAATATTGATAGACTCTACCATCTGCCATCTTTTTGGTAAATATAACATCTATTGTTCTTGCTCTATCTATTATAGGAATAATAATATTTAAACCAGATTTTAAAGTCTTATGATATCTTCCAAGTCTTTCAATAATCATTGCAGAAGCCTGAGGAATAACTCTAATTCCTTTAACAATTATAATAAAAACAAATAAAACGATCAAACCAATGACAATGTAAACTAATGTACCCATATTACCTCCATTTATAAATAAACTCATTCAACTTTCTTTACAATAACTTTAATACCATCGAGCCTGACTATTTCGACTTCGCTACCTTCATCTATGGGAGTTCCATCTTCGGATAAAGCCATAAATTCATCTCCATAGATCTTCATAGAACCAAAATTAGATGGACTTATAGGTTTTATAATTTTTCCTCTTTTGCCAATTAAGCCATCTGCATTTGTGTTCTTAGAATTTGAATTTTTATAAAGATATTTCAATGCAAAAGGTCTTATCGCTACAAATGAAAGAATTGATAAAATAGCAAAGATAATTATCTGTAATACAGTTGAAATATTAGGGAAAATAAGAATCAGGATTGTATTTATTGCAGCAGCAATACCAAGACATGCTGAAAAGAAACCAGGTGTAAAAATTTCAATGATAAATAATACTACTGCAATCAACAACCATACTAACCATATACTCATAAAAAAAGCCTCCTTTCATAAAGAATACTTTTTGAATTAATTTAATTATAATATATTCAACAATTATTGCAATAAATTAAAAAATAAATTAATAATATCAATTTGAAATTATTTTTTTATCTTTTCAAAACCCTTACCATAAACTCCCATTACTGATGATATAGATATAAAACTTTGGGGGTCTTCTTGTCTTATTATATTTAAGCAATCTTGCAGTTCATATTTTCTTACAAGAATCATTAAAATATCTGTTTTTTGTTTGGTATAATAGCCAATTGCAGGGATTAGGGTAACTCCTCGATTCATCTCTTTTAATATCTTGTTTGCTATCTCATCTGATGATTTTGTAACAATTAATAACTGGATAGATTGTTTATTCCCTTCAAGAACAAGATCAATTGTATAAGCTGTAACAGCCATAGTGACATATCCATATATGATTCGCTCTATTGAATGAACAAGAAAATATGAGCATGCAATAATAATAACATCAAGGAAAAATATGATTTTTCCTGGTGGAAAATCCTTATATTTATTTATTATCATTGCAATTATATCTGTTCCTCCAGAAGAACCACCAGAAGTAAAAGCAATACCAATACCACCCCCCAGAAAAATTCCACCGATAATTGAAGAAAGCAATGTGTCTGAAACAACTGGACCTTTAACAAATTTCTGTATAATTGTAATAAATATAGATAGAGTAAGAATTCCAAAAACTGTTTTAACCCCGAAAGATGAACCAAGTATCTTCATCCCTAAAAGAACAAGAATTCCATTTATTATTATTATGCTTAATCCTACTGGTATTTTAAAACCATAAAACAAAAGAGCAGATATTCCACTTACTCCACCTCCAACCATCTTAGCTGGTATCAAAAAAACTGCCCAACCTATCGAATTTATAAACATACCAAGAGTTATTATTAGATAAGATTTAATTTCGCCTAATGCTTTTTTAATAGCTGATATTCTATTTGAACTCACCTTAACCCTCCCTTCATAATTATATGAAATATATAGTCTACTTCTTAATTAAAGATATTATCATATCCTTATCATTATTCAATTGTAATAAAGGTCAACTATCGGATAATCTATAAATATTGATTTAACGATTGAAATTAACTCTGAAGGAAGTGATTTTGCATATTTACCTTCTGACCAGGTTGAAACAGTAATACCAATCAGATTTGAACTAAAAAGGTAAGAAATCTTACAATTCCTGTTTTTCAAGATATTTAATACCCTAGAAGATAGAAAATTTTTTGTAAAATCATCTACAATTATATTTATATCTACAAAAAAACTTGATAACTTTTCTACCATAATATCTGTTATAGAACCAGGGAAATAGATCCAATCTGGTTTAAATTCAAGATTAAACAGAATCTGTTCATTATGTATTGGATTCTCGAAATCAAAAAAAACGATATCTTTATCATTTCCAACTGCAACAACATTTTTTTCAATTAATATTGAGATATCAAAATTATATTCTAATCTATTTATAGTATTAAAATTCTTATATTTTTCAAAAAACAGTTGAAGACTTTTTTCGAAATCAACAATATTTTCTTTTCCAGAATAAACTATAGATAATATGAAGCCATCTGTAATCAAAGAAGATGCACTTGTATTTCTATTCAAAGCACCGTCTAGTAATACAAAATCTGAGTATTTGTTAAGTTTTTCTATAAGAAACTTAGTTGAAGTCAAATCGCGAGGTCCAACCACTTCTATTTTTATATTTTCAAGTGCTTCTATTATATATATTGAGCCAAGTATTGTCTCAATACCAGTATCATCATGGATTTTAAACAATGTAGATGAAATTGGTAAAAGTTCTTTACATGTGGCAACAAATGAGCCTTTTGGTACAAGTACAGCAGGCTTTTCTGTCTTATATACTCTATCTACTAACTCTCCATCCCATCCAATCGATGATATTGCTGCAATTTTATTCTCTTTTGAAATATCAATTAATAATTTATTTAAAACAGTTGTTTTACCTGCATTCTTAGAATTTCCTATTATTGCATAACTATTTTTTTCTTTTAAATCAAATAATTTTAATAATGATTTTTTCATATTTAAGATGAAATTATCACTTTGATAAAAGTTTGATGCAATTTTCAAGAAGAATGGAGTTGGTAACTGTTCCAACTCCTCCTGGAACAGGAGTATAACTTAAATCTTCTCTATTTGCAAAAAGATAAGGGTCAAAATCTCCAACCATTTTCCCATCTTCAAAATTTATAGAAGCATCAATAATAACAGCATTCTTTTTCAATCTTTTATCTTTATAAAAATGTGATTTAGCCACTCCACTAACTACTATATCTGCATTTTCTATATGAGAAGCTAAATCTCTGGTTTTTGTATGACAAACGGTGACAGTTGCATTTCTATTAAGGAGTAATGCTATAAGAGGCTTTCCTATAACAAGACTTCTATTTATTATTACTACATTAGCTCCTGAAATTGGTATATTATAGTATTCTAATATTCTAATAACACTCATTGCAGTAGGAGGGGATATTGTCTCATCACCTGTAAATAGTTTCCCAAGAGCTTTAGTTGTTACCCCTTCTAAATCTTTTTCGTATTCTATATAATCTATGACTTTCTTCGAATCTATCCCCTCTGCAAGAGGCATTTCCAAAAAGATACCGGCAATACTATTGTCCTGGTTTAAATCTTTAATTATTTTTATTATTTTTTCTTGATTATATTCTTTATCAATTGGAATAAGTTTAATTGGAATCTCATATTTTTCAAAAATCTTTTTTCTAGACTTAGAATAACTTTGGGCAGATTTATCAAAAGTATTTTCAAGTATTGCTATCGATTTTTGTCTATCTATTTTATCAAAATAATTTTTTAAATTTTCTTCTATTTTATTTTTAACTTCTAAACCATTGAGTAAAATCATTGTTCTCCACCTTCTTATAAAAATATTTAACAGAAACTATTTTGTTCTAAAGATTATTTCCTTTGAAAATTCTGATTTTTGAGGATAATAAGCATTATCTACTGCTTTAATTGATACAAAATATTCTGTTTCTGGTTTAAGTGTAATAACTATTGAATTTTTTTCAGTATAAATCGGTGAAACTCCTTCTACTGCATCGTTACATATATAGTATCTGCTTTTTATTCCATAATATACATAATACCCCTTTACATCTGATTCTATATTTTTATTCCAGAAAATTTCAACCTGAGAATTACCTAAAAGTTTATATTGAACATTATTTGGGGGGGATGGGGGATAATTCGGAAGAACTGTAATTATAAAATCTATCAACTGAGGACTATATGTGCCTTCATAAGATGGGAAAAAGACTATTTTCCATTGAAGATATCTTCCTTTAATTTCTGATTTTTCATCATATAACTTCCATGGTATTACAGAATCATTTTCATCATAAAAATCTTCTAAAATTCTATAATATATAGAAATAGATGTTTTATTTTCTGTAATACTTTTTGTCTCAAATTTTAAAATCTTCGTAGTATAATAATTCAAGTCTATAATTTTTGAAAGAAGATATCCTCCCTCTTTCCTGTACTGTGATAAATCAAATTCTTCAATAACCTTTTTTTCTATAATAAACTCATCTATGTTTCCAAAAAAATTTTGCCCAATAATTAAAAAAGTTCGCAGCTCTTCTGGAATTTTCCCTTCAAGTAATGTCCCTTTTTCTTTACCTGAATCAGTTAAATAAAAGACACCAGTTTTATGATTATTCTTATAGCATGTGAATTTACCGTTAAATCTATTATATGTGAAAGCAATATGCTGCCATTTTACGATATCGAGTTCAATACCTGTATTTATGACAAAAGAAACCGGAATATCCTTTATAAAAAAAAGGTTATCGAATTTTATGTTTACTTGATTATCTAAAATATATATCTTTAACCCAGTATATTCTATTTTATCTGTTGATCTGTTATAAGCAGGACTATAATATGAAATTAGCTCATTCCCCTCATAACTCGACTGAGGATAAACCCAAAAAGATATGGTAAAACTATTTATTCTTTCACCAGGATAAAAAATGGAACCCTTCTCAGGAAGTAGTTTAACTTTATGATGAGCAAGTGAAAAATTAGCAGAAGCTTTACCATAAACCTTGTTATCTAAGTTAGGAATATAAAGTGCATCTGAAATTTTATAATTACCCAAAATTCTGAATTCTTCTTTTTTTTGTTCATTAAAATGAATTATTAAATCTGTATTTTCATCATAATCTTTTTCATTTTCCTTGATTTTAAAAGATATCATATTTCTAAAATCAACTTCTTCTAGATTATAAGCCTTATATACATTATTCCATTGATTAATGGATCCCTCATAATAAATTTTTGTATATATTGATTGAGAAAGAAAAGTAAAGGAAAATAATAAAATAATAACTATTGATTTTACTTGTTTCAAATATTCCCTCCTCATTTCTTTTTCGTCAAAATTTCATTATTGATAACATAGTATAATTTGACAATATGTCTGTTTAGTGCAAAATTTTTTAAAGGAAATTTTTATGAAAGTACAATATTTTAAAAATGGGAAATTTTATTCGATGCTTTCTGAAAATGATTACTTTAATTATATGCTTGCAATTGATGGCAAAATAGTATTTACATCAGATGAACCAATTTCTATAAAAAGATTTGAGAAAAAAAATTGCAAAATTGAAATTTTTGATTTGTATAATGAAATCTGCATTCCTTCTTTCTGCGATGCTCATGTTCATTTCATGTACCCTGTTTTTCATTTAAATGATATTGATTTAAGCGGTGCGACATCATTTAAATATGCATTGGATCTTATAAAGGAGTATTATGATAATATAATTAATTCCAATATAAGTAGATGGCTTACTGGTGGAGGCTGGGATAAAAATAACTGGATGGATAAATCAAATGACCCTTCCAAGATTGACCTTGCCAATTATAATAAGATTCCTATCATCTTATTTTCAAAAGACTATCATTCAGTATGGTTAAATCAAAAAGCGATAGATCTATTGGATCTAGATAACCCTGATATTAATGTTTTGAATAAACTTAAAATAGACGAAACTCAATTTAAAGCTGGAATTAAAAGAGATGATTCAGGTGATATGACTGGAATATTTCAGGAAAACTCGATGAGATATATCTCTTATCTTATTTCAATAAAACAGCAAATTGATGAAGAAGAGATTTTAAACAATATTAAAAAAGTAGTTAAAATTTTTAATCAAAATGGTATTACAGCAATTACTGATTGTTCTAGTCTTTATTCTGACTCCCCTTTTAGATATCTTCAAAAAATGCCAATAGATAGTCTTGCTCTTAGATGTTTGATTTCAATACCTGAAGACGCCCTGGACAATTTTATATCTCTAGGATTGTTTTCAAATATGGGCTCAGACCAGTTAAAAATAGGTGGATTAAAAATATTATACGATGGTTCTCTAGGAAGTCAAACAGGTCTGATGTTAATGCCATATGATGGTAGCAATAATATTGGAAAATCAAATATAGAATTTGAGCAATTAAAAATTTTAACGGAAAAAGCCATAAAAAATCAAATCGGACTTACAGTTCATGCTATAGGTGATAGAGCAACTATAGATATTGCTAATCTTTTTGAATTTGCACGAAACATCGATACAAAAATACCTCTTCGCATGGAACATGCACAAACTCTTACAGATGAAGCAATTCAGAAATTAAAATATTTAAAAGTAAATATAGTAATGCAACCAGTCCATATAGATCAGGATATTTCTTCTGCCAATAAATACCTAAAAGACAGAATTAAACTTCTATATAGATTCGATACCTTGATAAAAAATAATCTCTTCCCTGCCTTTTCAACTGATTACCCAGTAGCTCCGTTAAATCCTTTTTTCGGAATATATAGCTCAATTAAACATGGTGGTTTTAATTTATCAAAAAACATTACCCTTAATAAAGCCGAATCTGTTCCTTTATTTTATGCAGTAAAGGCTTATACTTACTATTCTCATACTTATAGTCAGTTCTTAAATAGTGGTATGTTAAGTGAAGGATATAATGCTGATTTTATAGTTTTAAATAAAGATATATTTAACTTAAAAGATGATGAAGAACTACTTGAAACTAAAGTTTTGAAGACTTTTTTTAAAGGAGAAGAGGTGTTTTAATAGAATTATTTAATTTTGGTTATCTTTTTATCTTATTTTAATTTAATTTTTAATTTATTTTAATTTTAATATATTTTTATTATCAACTGTGAAGAGGTCAATATGAATATTGTTCTATATGAAGATTATTATAATACGCTTTTTCAACCATTATCTACCTTTCATCCTATCTTTGATCTATATGCGGGTTTTACAAAAATCTATCAAAAGGCTTTTAGTTTAAGCTATTTATTAAAGGAAAAAATTAAATCTGTCTCTTTTATTGCAAGAAAAAACCAATTAACATATTTTCTTGATAAAAATAATCTGGATAATCCCGTATATGATTATTCAGATGATGTCCTTTTTATAAATAGCAGGTTATTAGATTTTATTTCTTTGAAAAATTTGAAGATAAATTGTGCTTTAACTGATAGTAATAATGAAATTCTTGCTATCAGGACAGATAAAAAATTATTAACCAAAATCAATCCTAAAAATCTTTATGAGCATTATAATGATTCAGAGCTATTAAGTTTAGCTTCAAACGTAGAGAAAGCAGATTCAATAAAATATCTGTTTGATATAATTGCTAATCAAAAAAAATATATTGAACAGGATAGAATATTTTTTCTTTTAGCAAATGCCAAATTATTTAAACATAAATCATCGAATCTTTTTATACATCCAAAAGCAAAAATTCACCCCTTGACTTCACTTGATCCTAAAGATGGAATAATAATAATAGATAAAGAAGCACAGGTAAACGCTTTTTCTGAGATTAGAGGCAATTGTTTTATAGGCCCTTACTCAATTATAGATAGGGCTTATATTCATGATGAGGTGACAATAGGTTTTAATTGTAGAATTTCAGGTGAAATTGAGTCATCTATTGTGAGTGATTATTCAAATAAGCATCATACTGGTTTTTTAGGACATTCATACCTTGGAGAATGGGTAAATATTGGGGCTATGACTACAACATCAGACTTAAAAAACAATTACTCAAATATTAAGTTTGAGTTGAGAAAAAACATAGTTGACAGTGGTCAGATAAAGATGGGCTCTCTTTTTGGAGACCATGTAAAATGCTCGATAGGGCTTATGATCAATTGTGGCACCATCATTGGTGAATGCACTATCCTTTTTGAGTCTCCAAAATCTAAGACAATACCTCATGCAATGTGGGGTGAAGAAAAAAATTATGATTATTCATTACTCCTTAAAAATATTGAAAAAATAATGAAAAGAAGAAATGTTCAGCTTAAAAAAGAATACATAGCTTTAATTAATGAACTTTATGATTGATATGAGTATAAGTTAAATTTTCCAGATTTTCCCCTGATTTCCACATTTTCATGAATCTTAAATTTATTAATATCAAATTGATTTAGTTCAAGTTTTTTATAGGTATCTTCACTTAATAATATTGTGCTTGAAAAATCTTTATTTAGACTTTCGATTCTTGAAGCCACATTTACAGTATCTCCTATTACAGTATATTGAAGTTTTCTCTTATTTCCAATATTTCCTGCTAAAATTTGTCCCGAATGAAGACCAATGCCCATTTTTATAGGAAATTTCCCTTCTGTTTCTCTCTTTTGATTCAATAAGGATAATGCTTTTTGCATTTCAATTGAAGCATTTAATGCTTTAGTAGCATGGTCTTGTTTTTGAAAAGGTATGCCAAAAACAACAAGCATACCATCTCCTATAAATTTATCTATTATTCCTTCATATTTCACAGCAACTTCTATCATTTCATTAAAATAATCATTCAAAAATTGTATTGTTTCGACTGGAGTAATGTTTTGAGTTATTTTTGTAAAATCGCGAATATCTGAGAATAATATCGTTGCTTCGTATAATTCCCCTTCAAGATTAACATCACTTGTAAGAATCTTATCTGATATCTCTTTTGTTAAATATTGGCCAAACAAATCTCTTATCTTTTCTTTCTCATTTAAACCAACTAACATCTTATTAAAACCAACTACCATCTGTCCTATTTCATCTGTTGTTTCAACATATGTAAAGGCATTAAAATCATGATTTGATACCTTTTCCATATTTGTGACTAATCTTTCAATTGGCTTAACTATTGATACAGTATTGAATCTTAAGAATATGAAAATATAGATTAATGCAGAGATTATACTAGAAATTATAGTAAAGTACATAAAAACAGTATCTAGTGAAGAGTAATAATTAAATAAAGCTGGAAATTTCTGATATGCAATATTTATTTGCTCATAGAAATCTAATGTATCATAACCTTGAATTTGAATTATTTTTGAAAATGAACCAAAAATTAATTTTAATTGGTCTTTATCTATTTTCCCTACTTGTTCTAAATGAGAAACATTTAAATATACTGTAAAAAATAAAAATAGTAGAGGAAGAAAAGTTGTAACAATATTACTTATCATTAATTTATATTTAATACTTGTAAAATGTGGCTTGACCTTAAAAAACCTTAATTCATCTTCTTCAAACACATAAGTCATATAATATTGTTGTACCCTGAATTTCTGCCATGAATGTATAAAAATTGCTGAAACAAATGAAGCGATGATAGATATTATTTCGATATCAATTGCAAATTCATTAATATTTGGAAATTGTAATTCATTTAATTCAATTGTTTTTGTTGATATATAAATAGAAAGAATAGATAAAATGAAAAAAATTAGAGAATAAATCCAGGGGGTTAACAAAAGAATCTTTTTAACAAAGTTATGAATTTTTTTATTTATATCCAAATTGCGCTTTTTACGATAAAAATAAACCTTAAAAGGAATCGCTATAACAAAAAAAATAAGAATTTGCAAAAAAGCAATTCTAAAAATACTAGATGATAATTTGAATATAGGAGCAAGTGGTTTTTCTTCAGAAAAATCCAATTTGCTAAAATCAATCTTTTTTTGACTTAAAAGTGATATTGAAGTTTTTATAAATATATTAATAAAGATAGAATTTGTAAGAAAATAAAATAGAATTAAAGCAATTATTACTATTCTTGCTGAATAGAAAATGGGGTATTTTTTCTTTGTTTTATTTCCTCTTTTTCTCATTTTTTCTTTCTTTCTTTTATTAATTTTTTAAAAAATCTTTTCAAATATTTTTTAGTCATCTCTGGCATAAAAAATCTCTGAGCAGAAACAAATACAGGTAAAAATCCAGGTCTAATTGATATATCTAGCGGTGGATAGCAGGCAATATCTCCATCTACTTGAACTTTAGCTTTTTTTTTGCAGGAAATCAATACTTTTGATGTGGTATAAAAAGATATATCTTTCATCTGGTTATGAGTCTTTGTAAGAACTCCCATAAAAAGTCTAAATGTGTCAAAAAACGAACCTTTTTTAAACAAAAAAAGATTCAATAAACCATCATCTATTTTCGTATCTTCATCTATTGTAAATTTACCACCATAGAATCTTGAATTTGAAATTATCGCAATATAGCCATGATCGACTATCTGCTTATCTACTATTTTCACGGTAAGAATCTGTGGTTTATAGACAAAAAGGGATCTAATAGCAGAAGTAAAGTAAGCAATCTTTCCTATCAATTTTTTAGCATTTATGTTAATATTATGTACAGCTTCGGCATCTATACCTATAGATGCCATTAAAACAAATGGTTGCTGATTGATAACACCTACATCAATATATTTTTTAATTCCAAAAACAATTGTTGTTGCAGCACCTATAGGGTCAAATGGAATACCTAAATCAAGGGCTAATACATTTACAGTACCAAATGGGATAATACCAATAGGTTTTGGGTTATCAAACATACCAGCAAGGACTTCTTTTATTGTTCCATCTCCACCAAATATAGTAAAAAAATCAACTTCATCCTTATGTTTTTTTGCTATGTCAGTTGCGTCACCACTACGCTTAGTATATTTTATATCATAACTTATATCATGTTCATCAAACACAGAAAGGACAAGAGGTAAATAGATGTTGATAAATATCTTTTTACCTGCTTTTGGATTTATCACTATACAGGTATGTGGCATGATAATTTCTCTCCGAATACTTATAAAATTACTTAATCATTACTATTATTAGAAGAATTGCTATTACTTGAATTATTACTGGAGCCTGTATTCGTATTATTAGAATTATCTAGTAAAGTATTAAAGATAGCGAATGGGTCATCTTGATTTGTGTTTGTTTGTTGAATATTAGAAAAAGGATTTGTGGTACTACTTGACTGTTCACTACTAATCGCTATTGTTTCTATTGGATTAGCAGGCATTACAAGAGAAAAAATCTGTTTACCATCTGAAATTTGTTTTGGCTGGGTGCCAGCTATAAAAACTTCCAGTAAAGATTTTTTTGTATCTGGTCCTGCAAGATATCCTGTAGTTGCATCTATATTGACCCATACAAGACCATCTGGTTTTGAAAAGTTTGGGATATTAATCTTTAAGACCTTAAAAATATACTGAAATATATTACCCCAAATTGGAGCAGCTATTACACCTCCTGTAAACCCCTTTCCTAAAGAAGAACTTCTATCAAATCCGATCCATATTACAGTAGCAAGATTTTGAGTATATCCATTATACCAGGCGTCTTTCCAGTTCTGAGTTGTTCCTGTTTTACCTGCATACTCAAAAGGGAAGTTAAAATTGGCTAAACTAGCAGCAGTTCCACCTGGTTTACCAACTCCTGTTAATATAGAAGTTATTATATAGGCTGTTTGAGGTGATACTATCCTAAGTTGTTCAGGAGGTAAGGTTTTATATTTATCTATTATTTCTTTTTCAAAATTTCTGATAGTTCTCCCTTCTCTATCTTCTACTTTACGAATTAGTATAGGGAAAACATCTATTCCACCATGTGCTAAAACAGCATAAGCCTTGGCTGCTTTTAATGGAGATACCCCTATTGTTCCTAATGCAGTTGCAAGATATGGAGGTATCTCAGATTCATTAATAGAATAGAATCTCGATAGATATTTTCTAGCTTTGATTACTCCTAAAGATTCCATGACTTTGACCATAGGAACATTAATTGACTGCATCAATGCTGTTCTAACCCTTACATAACCGCTATATTCTCCTGAATAGTTTTTTGGTTCCCAGACATCTTCTTCTGAAAACTTATATATTATTGGTGCATCTAAAATTACCGTCGATGCAGTACAGATTTTTTCTTCAAATGCTCCTGCATAAATAAATGGTTTAATTCCTGAACCAGGTTGAAATTTCCCACTTAATGCTCTATTAAGTTGATTTTGTTTAGTAAAGCCAGTTCCTCCTATTAAAACAAGAACATAACCTGTTTGAGGATCAATTGTAACAATGCTTCCCTGCAAGACTTTTGTTTCAAGGCTATTTTTATATGCAAGATTCCAGTTTTCACTTGAAAAACCAAGATTATTATCTTTTTGAGATAAAGAAAATAAACTTATAACATTCAATGCCTCATCTAACTTCGAGTATTTAAATTTATTACTGTTTTTTGTAAGTGAAAAAGAAGGAGAAGAGTTAGTCATTTGAACAAACAAATCGGCGATATCATAAGCATCCTTAAAAACAGCTGCTTTAATTGGTTTAAATTGTTTACTATAAGAATCATTAAGTTTTGTTAAAGAATCATTTAAATATTTTTCAGATGCTTGATATATTTTTAAATCGCAGGCAGTATAAATATTTAATCCTTTTTTATATATCTGTTCATCTGTAAATCCTTCGCTTTTTAGCATCTTTAAAACAGCATCAACATAATAGGGAGCTTTATTTATAGTTAAAGATTGAGCAGTAAAATCAGTAGGAAATGTCCTCTGACTATAAGAAGCCCAGAATTCTGTAAAACTTTTATCTGCTTCCTCCTGCTTAATATAACCATTTTCTACCAATCTTTTAAATACCATTTTCTGTCTTTTCTTCGAATTTTCAGGATATAAAGCAGGAGAATTATATTTTGGAGATTGAGGAAGGGTAGCAAGAATTGCCGCTTCTGCAATGGTAAGATCTTTTACTTCCTTATTAAAATAAAGTTTTGATGCAGCTTTTATACCATATGCACCATGGCCAAAATAAATTTCATTAAGATACATTTCAAGAATTTCCTGTTTAGAATAATATTTTTCTAATTGAACAGAGTACCATAATTCCTTTAATTTTCTAAATATAGATCTTTCTTGGCTTGTAAATAATCTCTTAGCAAGCTGCTGGGTAATTGTTGAACCACCCTGTAATGCACCTCCTCTTCTTGTAATAGTTCGTTTTAAATCTCCCAGTAAAGCTCCTAGAGTTCTTTTAAATGAAAAACCATGATGTTTAAAAAAAGCAGCATCTTCATAAGATATAAAGGATTGAATAACTATTTCAGGGATATCTTTTAATGGGATAATCTCTCTTTGCTCAAGAGAAAGCTGAGCAATTAGTTCGCCATTTCTATCATATATATTAGTAGGTATTGATAATTCGAAATCATCGACCATCTTTCTTATATCAACTGTTTGAAAAGAAGCAAATAAAGAACCAAGAGCAACACCAAATAAGATAGTTATTGCAATTAAAGCTATAAATAAAATTCTTTTTATAACCTGTTTTTGCACATATGCCCCCATATGTAATAAATTTACGAAATTTGACTTTTTATGCAACAATTAGTTTAAAAAAAATGGCCGGCTCCGGGAAGAGTCGGCCTCTGGAAAAACTGGGAGGGGAAATCTATTATAAATATCGGTAAAAAATTTTAATTCTTGATATTACAATTCAATAGTGAACATAAGCAGGTCGTCCCCATAATTTCCTTTACTATAAGAATTTAATGATAAAAAACAGAGATCGACAAAATTCTTTATTGAATACTTATTTTTTTTCTTTAAGTTAAAATAAATATTACATAAAAGTTTATAAAATCTATTTACACCAAACATTTCATTTATATTTTCCAACCAGAATTCATACATTCCATCAGTATAACATATTAAAGGACAATTTGATTTTATTTCTATTTCATTTTGAAAAAACGATGAATTTTCTAAAATTCCGACTATAGGACCAGTACTTTTCAATAAAAGTGGTTTTTCATTTATACACAAAATTGGTGGTGGATGTCCTGCATTAACATATGTCAGCTTTTTATTTTTCTTTGAATATGAAGCTATAAAAATAGTACAAAAAAAGGAATCCTGAAAATTATTGATAAATTCTTTATTTAAGCGATATATAAAATTTCTTATATCCTTTTTATAAAGAAAATACCTTTGAAATTCGGCTTTTAAAAAAGAAGCAACAAGTGCAGCTGAAACGCCATGACCCGAAATATCCACCAAAAAAAAGACAAATTCATCTTCTGTTTCTATATAATCAACAAAATCTCCACCAATCTCATTATATGGAATATATTTATAGTAGTAATTAAAATTTGTAGTCTTATTCTGTGGAAACATTTTTAAAATAAATTGACTTGCTAAAATCAAATCTTTACTCATTTTTTCATTTTTTAATATTATATCTCTTTGCATTCTAGAGAATAAAACTGCATTATTAATCTTCTTAGGTAACATTATATTTAAATCATCTTCGGAAAGTGGTTTTGTGAAATAATCATAAGCACCTAGATCAAGCGCCTTTTTTATAGAATCAAGGTCAGAATTAACAGATGAAATAATTATAGGAATTTCTTTTTTGGGGAATTCTTCATTCATCTTCTGTATGAATTGAAAACCATCTATTTCAGGCATCATTAAATCCAGTATAAGACACTCACATTGCTCTTTTTCACTTTCAGCTAAAGTTTTTAATGCTTCCAATGGATTATTATATTTTGTTATCTTAAAATCTTGTTTTTCAAGGGCATCACCCAATATTTCAAGGCTTAATCTGTCATCATCAACAATAAAAACATCTGGTTTTTTCATTTTTTCTTTCATAAAAAATACCTTGACAAAGGATTTTTTTTTGTTTCAATCAATTGGTCGTAACAAATGTTATCGCTGGCGTAGCTCAATCGGTAGAGCAGCTGACTTGTAATCAGCAGGTTGGGAGTTCAATTCTCTTCGCCAGCTATTGGGGAGGTTCCCGAGTGGTCAAAGGGGACAGACTGTAAATCTGTTGCCAGACGGCTTCATAGGTTCAAATCCTATCCTCCCCAAATACTTCCAACCAATCATCTTATCTACAATTATAAATAATCTATGCATTAAATTCATCTATATTTATTCCGTTTATTTCTTTTAATATACTATCAAGTTGATTTAATAAATTTTTGTAAAAAGATATAGTATCAATTTCTTTATTTTCAAATTGAATAGAAAGCAGATAATCTTGAAAAGACATGTTTATTATTGTCTTTAATTTTTCAAAGTTAAGTAAATTTTTTTCAAGCATATTTAAAAACATATATATGTTTTGTTCAACTAGATTCTTGTTCTGTTCAATTTTGCTTTCCACCTCAATAAAATTATCCTTTTTATTGTCTATCTTAAATTCATTTTCTCTACCTTTATCTTTCTCAATTCTTTTTAAAACACTTAAAATCATAGATTTTGCACTTAACCCTTCAATTTTGATTTTATTTAAATATTCTTTATATTTAGTTAATATTAAAGATTTATTTTTGTCCTCAAAATTTATACTTTTAATTTTTTTAACAATTTCGCTTTTCAATTTTTTATTTGAATCATCAGTATTATTTATATAAGTTAAAATTTCATCGTTGTTTTTATATTTAATAAAGGAAAGCCCATAACTTCTATTACTTAAATAATAGATTTTATTTTTCCTTTCTAGAGTATTTATATGAGCCTTAAACCAATCTAAAAACATTAAAAATTTTGGATCTGTCCTAGATTTAAAACCGTAATCATTTATTACTAAAAATGAATGAGCTTTAAGCATTGATTTAATGATAAAAGATTCATAATTTCTTAAGTACCCAATTTTATTATAGAAAATTGTGTCAAAAAGAGAATTTTGACAATGCAATTTTCCGTAACTATAACAAAAATCAGTTCCTACTAAAAAAATCTCAGAAGGATTTAATAATACTGCTAGTTCAAAAGCTAAAGCTGAAACTGTCCCCCCGGAACCAATTTCGATTTTATGCTCAGAAAACGAATCAATATCTTTTACAAGAGCAAAAGGTATAGATGAAAAAGCTATTTTCCCCTTATATTTATTTATTAATTTAGGGTAAATTATTGGTAAACAGACGAGAAAAGGGTTGTTTCTCTCGATATTTTCTTTATTATTTTTATTATTTTCTTTTAAAATATCACTATGAGTAATATATAAGCTATTTATAGATTGAGAATCAGAAGAGACAACATAGTCGATTTTGACACCAGCTTTTGTCAAAGGTATCAAAGCAGTATCTACACAAATCATTATACTTATTTCTGAAAGTGATTTTAAAATATCAAGTTTTTCATCAACAGAACTTCCAGCACCTATAACAGTTACGGGAATTTTCCCTTCTAAAATATTAATTAAAGGTGATACCCCTTTGTTTATAGCATAATGCATGCTATTTTTTAAAAAATTCTTGGTCCAATCTCTGCTAAATCTTTTTGCTGTATTAATATTTATGGCTTTTTTCCTTAAGTTCTCATAACAATCTGTTTCTATCTTCTTATATTGATCTATAGTTTTTAATACTGGATTAAAATAAATAATAGGCTCTTTTTCAGGCATAAATTGGATTATTCTATTTAAAGATAAACTTGTAATATTATAGAAAATAAATATATTTATCAATTTATTATCATCAATCTTATCTTCAAAAAACTCTTTAAGATTAGCTTCATTTTCGATATTTATATCAAAATATTCAATATCTTGATTGATAAGATATTTTTTATAATATTCTACTAAATCTAAAATTACCTCCACACAGATAAGATTCATATCTTCTACCGAAGCAAATATTTCTGGGTTAGCTGGTGAAACAAGTAATGAAAATTTACTCGATATTTTCTCAGATTTTTCTTTCAATGAAGATAATATTATCCAAGCTTCTTTTTTGATATCATAATTAGAAATTAAATTTTTTTCTTTTAAATATGGTATTAATATATTGGATTTGTTATTCTTAAAAGACAAATTTATCTCATCAGAATTTATAATTAATTGTTCATTATCAAAATTTAAATTTATAAAGTAATATTTTTTTTGAAAAGACACAGTAACCTCATTTAGAATATAAAAATTTTTTATTTATATTTCAATTCAAGGTATATGACAATATTATTATTTATGGTTGTTCCAGGTAAAACAGATTGCGTAAAAACAAAACCAGAGCCTTTTAATTTTATCTTTATACCAAGCTTTGATGCCAAAAAAATTGATTCTTTTAAAGATAATCCAGTAAAATCTGGTACAACATCTCTGCTGATAATCCTCTTTAATGCATTTTCATACAATATTTCTAAATTAGGTGTACTAAAGTTATCTAATTGGACAATTATTGGCTTTACATTCTTGACCTTTAAATATGATGAAATTATTTCCACAGAATTCCTGAATATTGGTGCAGAGGCAGTACCACCATACCTATTCTTCTTCGGATTTAATAAACCAACATACATTGTGTAAACTTTTTGATTAACCTCAAAAAAACCTAGAAAAGAAGCATAAATCTGATCTGGATCATATCCTTTCCCTTTTGAATATGGAACCTGAGCCGTTCCTGTCTTACCACCAACAATAGCTGCTTCTGTATATGCTGATTTACCAGTAGCATCTTCCCTTTTTAATGCGTCAATTAAAATTTGTCTGATTATTTTTGATGTTTTCTCTGAAATGACTCTTCTAATAATTTTAGGTTTATTTATTTCATTTTTTGAATTTTTATAATTTCTTTCTAAAACAAGACTGGGTTCATATAACATTCCTCCATTCAATAAGGAATTGAATGCTGATATAAGTTGAATGGAAGAAACAGATATTTCCTGTCCAATATTAATAATAGATCTAGTCATCTTTGTCCATTTGTTAATAGATTTCAATATCCCCTCAGGTTCAGCCGGATATTGAAGACCAGTTTTATTTCCAAAGTTAAAATTTCTTATATATGAATATAAATCTTTCGAATCTAGCCTCATCGAAGCTTCTATTATTCCAGTATTACACGATTTCCTAATAATATCATTTAAATTTACTCTTCCATGAATACCGGTATCATTTATTACAAGTTTTTCTGTGACATTATATTTACCATTGCAATAAAAATAATCATTAAAACCGATTTTATCTTTGTCCAGCAAAGCAGCTGCAACAAAAACTTTAAATGTTGAACCTGGCTCAAAAACATTTAATATAGCCCTATTTTTTCTTTTTTCTAATCCATATGTTTGATACAAATCTGGTTTAAAAGAAGGGTAATTTGCAACAGCGAGTATCTGCCCACTATCTGCTTCCGATATTATTCCAATTGCCCAATCGGCTTTTTCTTCTTCTGCTTGTTTCATTATTTGATTATAAAGAGCATATTGCATAAAACTATCTATTGTAAGTTTTATACAATATTCATCACCTCTGGTAAGGAATTGGTCGTAGTAGTATTCTATTCCTTCTAAACCTCTATTATATTTGTCTACAAAACCTATTAAAGGAGAAATAACTTCGGATAATGGATATTCTCTGTAAATATCGGTTCGATAATATACCCCACTTAGTTTTAAGGATAAAATTTTTTCAAGAGTTTCCCTATCTATTTTCTCTAATATTTCAAGATATCTTTTATTCTTATTTTCATATATTTTTTCTTTCAAAGAGTTTTCATTTATATTTGCTACTGCAGAGATTTTTTTTGAAACAGTATCGGCATCCTTTATTATAAAAGGATCAATAAAAACAGTATATACAAGGAAATTACCAGCAAGAAGTTTTCCGTCTCTATCTAAAATTTCTCCTCTTTGAATTGAAGAGATAGTATTTTGAAAAGGATTTGGACTATCTTTCATCCTTATTGAAACATATACGAGTCGAAAAGAAACAACTAAGAAAAGAATAATAAAAATAATAACAACAAGTTTTAATCTAGATTCAAAAAGAGCTATCATCAATTATGCCTATTTTTTTATTTTAATATTATCGACTGAATTAAAATTGCTGAAAAATCATTTAAGTAAGTTATAAAGGATCCCACATGCCTCAAAAGTTGAATAAGAAGTTGAATAAACAGGGATTCCATTTTCATCAGCTTTGCTTATCGTTTCGTCATCTGGTTTTGAATCACAAGTCAGAATAATAGCTGAAAGATCTTTTAATGTTGCAACTGCGACAATATTTGGATGCTTTTGAATAGTAAACCAGACAGAACCTGCATCTGCTCTACCCATAACATCTGAAAGTAAATCTGATGCATAACCAAGACTTATATCGAAGTCTTCTCCCCCAAACTTTGTATGTTTTTGAAGTTTTAAAGGTTCAACAATTTCAGATAGCTTCATAAGAATCCTTTGTTTTTTTTACATTATCTCTAATTTTTCAAATTTCAAGATAAAGAAAAATTCTCTATCTATTTTTTATAAAAATTTTTCTTCATAGATTTATAATAAATATTTTTCGATTATTATTCAATCAATCTGAAATTTAATAAAAATGTAAAATACTCAAATTCTAAAAACATATTGACAATAAGGAAAAATAAGGTATTTAAATAGTACGGAGAGATGGCCGAGTGGTTGAAGGCGGTAGTCTTGAAAACTACTGTACTCGTAAGGGTACCGGGGGTTCAAATCCCTCTCTCTCCGTTTTCTTTTTTATAATCATTTGATGAATCCCATATTTTATGATATTTATATATTTAAGAAAAATAAATATCATTTTTTTGTAATAATTTTGTTATTTTTTACTATTTAAATGGAGAGGTGCGAGAGTCGGTCGAATCGGGCTCCCTGCTAAGGAGTTATACCCCAAAAGGGTATCGGGGGTTCGAATCCCCCCCTCTCCGTTTTTTTTATTATCTACATAATTTCTAAATTTGCTTTATATATATCAATTTTATTGTTTTAAAATCTAGTTCAATAATTTTATCTTTTCTATTTTATTTCAATAATTTTTGCATTTGTAATCTGAATAAGAGTTTTTGAACTAATTTTAAAAACACTATTTGGTGTGCCAGCTGCTGCCCAAACAAATTCAAAATTCAATAAATCCTTATCTATGTAAATATCTATTTCGTTTTTATGGCCAATAGGCGAGACACCTCCAATTGAAAAACCAGTTTTTTCTCGAACAAAATCTGCATCTGCTTTTTCAATAAATTCACCAATTATTTTAGAAACTTTTTCTTCATCTACTCTATTTATACCACTGGCTAAAATCAATATGGGCTTTTTTGAGTTTTTCCCAACAAAGATAAGAGATTTGACTATTTGAGCTATCTCACAATTTAGTGCGTTTGCTGCATCTTTTGCAGTTTTTGTTGATTGAGAAAATGTAATAATTTCAGTGTTAATATCTAATTGTTTTAAAATTTTTATTATTTTATCACTCATATCAATGCGCTAATTTAAGATTAAAAAAAGGTAAGCAACTTTATTAGTCTCTATAACCTATTCTATTAATATTATCTTCAGTTTTTATCTATATTTTGTCATAATTATTTATAATTGTTGATTCAAAATCAAGCCAAAATCCTTTTCTGCCCCATCTCATATAATTTTTTTAATGTACCAGCGGCATCCTTTCTCTTTGCAAGAAGAATCATTGCAGCAATTATATATGGTTTATAACTTGCTTCATCATATGTATCTTTTCTATATTTTTCAAAAACAACTTTGGAAACTTCACCTGACTTACAAGAAACATCTGTTATATCTGCTGGTAAGCAATGCATATAAAGAGCATTTGCTTTTTTAGTTAATTTCATCAATTTTTCGTTGCATTCCCAATCAATATATTTTTTATTATTTTCAAGACACTGTTTTTCAAGTTCCTTCAAACCATTTGAATCATTTGCTTTTAAAAGTTCTACTCTTTTTTCCATAACATTAAAAGGAGCCCAGCTTTTTGGATATACGATATCAGCATCTCTAAAGGCTTCTTCCATAGAAGAAACAACTTTAAAACTTCCTCCACTTTGATTTGCATTTTTTTTCGCGATATCATAGATCTCAGGCAATAAATCATACCCTTCTGGATAAGCAAGGGTGACATCCATTCCAAACCTGGTAAAAAGGCCAACAACTCCCTGAGGAACAGACAAAGGTTTACCATAAGAAGGGGAATAAGCCCAACTCATAGCAACTTTTTTGCCTTTTAAGTTTTGTATATTACCAAAGTAATTCATTAAATGCAAAAAATCAGCCATTGATTGAGTTGGATGATCTATATCACTTTGAAGGTTAACAATAGTTGGTCTATCCGGTATAACTTGATTCTTAAAAGCATCATCCAATGCTATACCAAACTCACGCATATAACTATCACCTTCGCCAATAAACATATCATGCCTTATACCTATTACTTCACTTAAAAAACTAACCATAACTGCTGTTTCTCTAACTGTCTCTCCATGTGCAATCTGACTTTTGCCTTCATCAAGATCCTGTACATAAAGTCCGAGTAAATCACAGGCACTAGCAAAAGAAAAACGAGTTCTTGTAGAGTTGTCTTTAAAAATAGAAACTGCTAAGCCAGAATCCCAAAGTCTTGTTCCAGATGAACTATATCGAAGAGATCGTAAAATCTCCGCAACTAAAAATGTCGCAAGAATTTCATCATAGCTTTTTTCCCAGGTTAAAAGAAAATCTTTTTGATACATATCAATTTTTAAGTTTGAAAGAATATCGAGTTTTTCTGTTAATTCCTTTTTTTCTATTAGTTTGTAAGGCATATAACCCCCTTTAAATAACTTTACCTAATATTTATACCGAACTTCTAACTAAAATAGATTTTAAAACAAAATATTTTTTTAGTTATCCTATTTCTTATTTTATTTAATCAATTTATTTAATTATATATGGGAAAGCTGCGTAAAAACTTGCAGCTTTGACTAAATCATCAATTCTGACCTTTTCATTTGGAGCATGTGCTTCTTTTTCATCACCAGGTCCGAAACCCATAGATGGTACCTTATGAAGCCCAGCAACGGCAACTCCATTTGTAGAAAATGTCCATTTATCAATTTTTGGTTCTTTATTAAAAAGATTTATATAAGTCTGTTTTCCTGCTTGAATAAGTGGATGATTTTCTGGAAAAACCCATGTTGGGAAATATAAATCTTGAACAAAGAGTTTTTTCTTCCAGCTTGCTTTCGAGTATTTTGGAACATTTACTTCTATCTTATCTTCTTCTAAACCTGTTGCCACTGATATATATTTTTTTACCTGCTCGATTGCTAATTCTTTTGTTTCGCCTTCTGTTAGCCTTCTATCTATGTATAGCTTTGCCATATCAGGCACAGCACATTGAGAAGGACCTTTTACATCCATTATTGAAACTGTAATTGTGCCTTTACCTAAAAAATTATCTTTATCAGGCTTAAGTTCAGAATTCAGTTTTTCTATGGCAAGTGCAGCCTTTGATGCAAGATAAGCTGCTGAAATTCCCCTTTCAGGTGCCGAACCATGACAGGAAACACCTCTTAATCTGACTTCCATCTCCATCCTGCCACGATGACCTCTATAAATATTCAAACTTGTTGGTTCTGTTGATATAAAAAAATCGGGTTTAAATTTTTCCTCTTCTATTAAATATTTCCAGCAAAGACCATCGCAGTCTTCTTCAATGATTGTAAAGCTAAACCAGACACAATAATCATTTAATCCCTTATATCCCAGATCTTTCAATATTTTAATAGCTGTAATCATAGAAGCAGCACCTGCAAGTTGGTCTGATGCGCCTCTTCCATAAACATATTTATCATCAATATCACCTGAAAAAGGATTTTTCTCCCAGGAATTAACATCTCCAACATCAACAGTATCTATATGGGCATCTATCACAATCTTTTTGCTTCCACTGCCAACTCTTGCAAGGCAATTTCCAAGCCCATCAATTCTTACTTCATCGGCTTGGGCTTTTTTACATAGATTTTTTAATAATATAATTCTATTTTTTTCATCATTACTCAAGGCTTTTGTTTGAATTATCTTTGAAAGATTTTTTGAGGTATAATCTTTCAATTCACTGGATTTATTGTTGATTTTTTCAAATAGATCTTTGGCGATTGAATTTTTATCCATAATTATACTCCTTTTTTAATTCTATTTTTTAAACTTAATTATATTAATTTTTCCATATTTCTAGTAATGCGAACTGCTTGATTTTGTGAATTTTCAAAAATATCTTTTGTATCAAAATCAAATTTTCTATCTTTTAAGACAACAATACCATTTATTATAACTGTATTTACAAAACCAGAATTAAAGCCAAAAATAATATGTGAGGAAATATTTTCAGAAATTATTGGAGTAGTAGGATTATAGTCCCATATTACAATATCTGCGATATATCCTTTTTCAATTTGCCCAAATTTGAAATCAGTAAAATATCTATTCAATATTTCATTGCCATTACTTAACATCTTTAAAAATTGAGATATTGGGATTTGTCCACCACTATCTTTATGTTTAAAATAAGAGGTTTGCAATTCTGAAATTAAATCATGATTTATACCATCTGTTCCAATGGCTACATTTTTGTACTGCTTTAATAAATAGTTATATCCAACATAATTGTTCATATTTGATCTTGAATTATGTATCAAAAATGCATCTTTTTTATTAATTAAATTAATCTCATCTTCCGTAATATAAGTCCCATGGGCAATTATTGATTTATCTGAAATCAAAGAAAAATCATCGAGTCTTTTTACTGGATCTTTTCCATAAGTGAATCTACTAAATGATGGTTCAAACCTATCTTCTGAAACATGAATATGTAAACCTCTATTTGTCTTTTTACTTATATCTGAAAGTCTTTTTAATGTTTTATCTGAAAGTGTAAAAGGAGCATGAGCCCCGATAGCAGCTTCTGTCAATCTACTATTTTTGATTTTATTTCCAATATTTTTTTCATCATCTATTAGTTTGGCAAAGTTTTCATTTTCAGATAATGCTAATTCAGACTTATCCATGCCATTTCTATCTGTTGTCTCATAACATAATATGCTTCGAATCCCTATTTTTTCAAATCTTTCCTTTATTGTTTTCAAACTACCTTCGATAAAGTTAGGGCTTGAATGATGGTCAATTAAGGTAGTAACTCCACAAAGTATAGCCTCTATTGCGCAGACATCTGCACTAGCTTGGACCATCTCTTTATCTAATGCCCTATCTAAAACCCACCAGAGATTTTGCAAGATCTGAACAAAATCCTTTGATTCTTTTATCTTTACATTTAATCCTCTCGCTAAAGCCGAATATATATGAGTATGTGAGCAAACTATTCCAGTGGTAACTATTTTGTTTTTTTCTATGATTTTACAATTGGGATAATTTTTAATTATATTTTTCCCTTTATCCAGGATTATATTTTTATCTATAATTATATCTATATTATTTTCTATGCAAAAAGGATCAAAAGACAATATGGTCGAATCCTGTATAGCAATCATATAATATCCTTTATTATTTTATAACTATTTGAATATCTTAGACACTAATATTTTAATTGAATCTAAATATTATACAAGAAATAATATATCTTTATTTTTATTTTTGAACAGTTTTATGACTATTTCTTTCATAGAAAACACCTTCTTCATAACCCTGAATTCTCCTGTCAATTTCTGCTGATTCTAGCCTTTTTAGTGCATAGAGGCAATAATCTTTTTCAATATCTACTGCTACAAATTTTCTATTTAATTTTTTAGCAACAACAGCAGTAGTCCCGCTTCCAACAAAAGGATCAAAGACGATATCTCCAACATTTGAACTTGCTAAAATTATTCTTGCTAAGAGCTTTTCTGGCTTTTGAGTGGGATGCGGTGTGTTTTCTTTCATAGACCAAAATGGAATAGTAATGTCTGTCCATATATTTGATGGATAAGTTAAACGAAATTTTTCATTATTTTCTGAAAACCAATCCTTTGGCTTACCATCTTGTTTATATGGGGCAATAACCTTTCTTTTTATTTTTACCTTATCAATATTAAATGTATATTTATTCGACACAGTACAAAAATAAATATCTTCGCAGTTATTTTTCCAGTTGGTTCTTGCTCCTCTTCCTTTCTCTCTTTCAAAAGTTATTCTATTTCTTACTATAAAATATTTTTTTAACACATCATATAAGATTGGAGAAGTTTGCCATTCTGAACAGATATATATAGATGATGTTGGTTTTAACACTTTGATAATCTTACCAAGCCAACTATCAATCCAATTATAATAATTTTTTTCTTCCATCTTTTCAAATTTAAGTGAATTAAAGTTTTTATTAAGGTTATAAGGAGGATCGACGAACAAAAGGTCGACAAAATTGTCGGGTAAAAAATTTAAAATTTCGAAAATATTTTGATTAATTATTTTATCTATTATTTCGCAATCACTGACTTTTTTATCTAATCTAATTAATTTTTTTTCTAGATTTAATTTTTCAGAGGTATTTAAGGTAATTGTCTTATTTCGTTTTTTTTGTTTATTCATAAATAAAATTGAAAAAATTAAAACTTAATTAATAAGGAAGTACATGATAAGGATTTACTGCATCAAAATATACAGATAGACTTTCCCCTATATTTGTTTTGTAAATTATATCTGCTGTAATAGGTGCAGTAGTAATTATTTTCATAAAAGGCATTTCATTTTTCATCTGATCAGAAATCCAGATTGTATCACAAACCAGCAATGTTTGTATATAACCTAATTCATATAGTTCTATCATTCTGGATATACCAGGTCCAGAAAATACTGGATGGGCTATTGCTATGTTTATTTCCTTTGGTTTTCGTTCTTTTAAGGCTTTTACAAGTTCAACAATTGAACCACCTGTATCAATCATATCATCTATAACCCATATAGTCTTGTTTTCTATTGATTCATCGGTTAATAGAGCCACTCCCTCAATTGTATTTACTCTTGAATAACTTCTTCTTTTATTCGCTATTATTAACTGGCAGCCAAAAATATCTGCAAAAACTCTTGCAACTTTTTCTCCTCCTGCATCTACTGAGCATATTGCCCAATTCTTATGAACCTCATTATGTAAATACTCTCTTGTTTTAACAAATTCCTTTAAAATATATTTTTGAATCTGAGGGTATAATGGGACATCATCTATATATGCAAATACAGGGTCAACCATCATCTTGGATTTTTCAGAGTGAAGCTGATATGTAATAATATGATTTGCTCCGATAGAAACCAGAGTTTTAAAGTGAATAGCAAGCCCCGATGAGTTTCTGGCATATGCTCTATCAGAACGAGAGCAGGAAATAAATGGTTCTATGACTGTAATACTTCCAGCATGACTTCTTTTTAATGAATCAACAAGATGATAAAGTTCAATTTTATTTTCATGAGTCGAAAGATTATTAACATTTCTATTCGAAGTTCTTTGTATGACATATATATCTTTTTTTCTTACTGATGATAGTATTTCTATTTCAATTTCACCATCTGAAAAACACTTAACTGTTTTTTCACCATTTAAATCTACAAATTTTGAAGTATATTCATTAAGCTCTCTTAAGTTATGTAAAACTTCCAATGAATAATCTTCAGCTGATCTTCCTGAAAATATTTGAATCTTACCTCTTCCTGGCATTTTAATCTCCAAAATTTTTTAATTTAAATATCTATTTTCTTATTTTACAAAAACAATTTTTACAACAATTATCATTGTCTATAAAAATTAATATTTTATGACTTCCATATTATTTATTGCTTCTTGCAATAGAATAGTGTCAAACCATTTTTCTTCCTCTTTTTTAACCTCTTCAAGTTTTGGATTAATCACTGGATTTGATGGAGTAAAAAGAGAGCAACAATCGGCATATGGTAATATTGAAGTTTCAAAGGTGTCAATCTTTTGAGCAATTTTTATCGTATCTTCTTTATCAAATCCTATTATTGGTCTTAAAACAAAAAGATTTGAGGCATCATCTGTGCATTTCAATGAATTTATAGTTTGTGAAGCGACCTGCGAAAGAGATTCGCCTGTAATTAAGCTATCATACTTATAAAAAGTACCAATTCTACTAGCTATCATCATCATTGCTCTTCTCATCAAAATTGTCATAAAAGAAATATTGGAAGATGTCCTTATTTTAGTCTGAATATCTGTAAAAGGGATTATATAAAGTCTACTTCTTCTTTCATATTCTGTCAAAATTCTTACAAGAGTTTTAACCTTTTCTTTCGATTCTTCTCCCGTAAAAGGATGTGCGTGAAAATAAATAAAATCTACCTTCATCCCTCTTTTCATAGCAAGGTATGATGCAACAGGAGAATCTATACCTCCTGATAGCAAAGATAGACTTTTCCCGGCAATACCAACAGGCAATCCACCAACCCCCGGGTATTTTTGGTAAAATAAATATGCGTAATCATTTCTTATTTCAACATAGAATGTTAATTCTGGATTTTTTAGTTTTACTTTTGTCGAGAATTGCGGAAATCTGTCTATTATTTCTTCAGCTAAAAGCCTAGACATTTCATCCGAATGAATTGGGAAACTTTTATCAACTCTTTTTACTTCTACTTTAAAAGTAAGATATTTTTCAAGATCAGGATTATTTTTTATAATTTCAAACCATTTTTTCTTTATGGTATCAAAATTTTTTTCTATCTTAATTACAGGTGAAAAAGAGGTAATGCCGGGAATTTTAGATAGTTTTAAAATTGTTTCTTCATCAAATTTTTCGATATCTATAAAGATTCTTCCTTGTTGATATCTTAAAATTCCTTCCTCTATTTTAGCTCTTATATTATCGAGAAGTTGTCTTTCAAATCTTTTTCTATTTCCCTTTTTTAAAGCAATCTCACCATATCTAATTAATATTGTTTCCATATCAAATTTAGTTTTGCTTTTTTACTTTTTTTTTCAAGAAGAATTTTTAGTTTATTATTGTGAAAAATTAAAATAACTTACAACAATACTTATTTTAAATATGAAATTATCTATATTACTTATATTTTCCTTACAAATTATTTTATACTAATTTTTTACTTAATTTTATAATTTTATATTGATTTTTCATTATTTTGAATTATAATAAATTTATATATAAAGTTTTGTAATATTTTAATGTAAAAGGAGACTATATGAGCCATTTAAAAAGTAAATATCTTATGTTAATTTCGTTAATTATAATTTTAATCATATTTAGTAGTTGCTCTTTAATTTTCGAACAAGTCAAAACACCAATATTCAATCCAGAAGAAGGGACTTTCTCTGATTACATATCAGTAGAAATTTATAGCGCGACTGCTAATGCAACTATAACCTATACTACGGATGGTAGCACCCCTACTCAAAATCATGGTACTATTTATACAAAACCCATTACTATTTATAAAACTACAACTATTAAGGCAATTGCCTATAAAAATTTAATGAATGATTCTTCAGTAGCAACAGCCACTTTTACTATTAATAAAGTAGCTCCTGTGACTTTTTCTCCTAATAGTGGAACTTATTATTCTTCGCAATTAATAACTTTATCCTGTGTAACAGAAGGAGCAACTATTAAATATACATTAAATGGTGATGACCCATCTCCTACAAATGGTAATACTTATACCACTCCTTTTGAAATTTTTACTACCACTACCATAAAAGCTATGGCTTATAAAGATGGTATGGAAAATTCAGATATTACAAGTACAACTTATACTATTAATTTGAACAAAGTAGCTCCTGTAACTTTTTCCCCTTCAGCAGGGACTTACTCTTCACCTCAAACAGTAACTTTATCCTGTGCAACAACTGGTGCAACTATTAAATATACATTAAATGGTGATGACCCATCTCCTACAAATGGTAATACTTATACCACTCCTTTTGAAATTTCTACTACCACTACTATAAAAGCTATGGCTTATAAAGATGGTATGACAAATTCAGATATTACAAGTGCAACTTATAATATATCTCTTCCTTCAGGTTCTCTTGATACTTCTTTTAGTGGAGGTGATGGCTTTGCAAATACTAGCATTGGAAGTAATGACGATTTTGGACAATCCATAGCACTACAAAGCGATGGAAAAATTGTTGTTGCTGGATATAGTTATAATGGAACAAATAATGATTTTGCTGTTGTAAGATATAAGATTGACGGTTCACTTGATACATCTTTTGATGTCGATGGTATTATTACAACAGATATTGCTAATCAAAATAATTTTGCTCGTTCTTTAGCTGTACAAAGCGATGGAAAAATTGTTGTAGTAGGATATAGTTATAGTGGAACAAATTTTGATTTTGCTGTTATAAGATATAACAATGATGGTTCTTTAGATACATCCTTTAGCTCTGATGGTATTGTTACGACAGCTATTGAAAGTGGAGATGATTATGCAACTTCTGTTGCTATTCAAAAGGATGGCAAAATTGTCGTCATAGGATATTGTATTATTGGATATAACTATTATTTTGCTGTTGTAAGATATAATACTAATGGTTCGCTTGATACTTCTTTCGATACTGATGGCAAAGTTACAACTACTATTGGGAGTAGCTATGATCAAGCTTTTTCAGTAGCTATACAAGGTGATGGTAAAATTGTTGTTGCAGGAGATAGTTATAATGGAAGTAACTATGATTTTGCTGTTGTAAGATATAACAGTGATGGTACCCTTGATACTTCCTTTGGTAGTGATGGAATTGTTATTACTGATCTTAGTAACTATGATTATGCAAATTCTGTTGCTATACAAAGCGATGGTAAAATCATTGTGGTTGGATATTGCAATAACGGGACTAATGATGATTTTGCTATTGTAAGATATAATACTAATGGTTCGCTTGATACTTCTTTTGATGGTGATGGAATTGTTATCACTGATCTTAGTAACTTTGATTATGCAAATTCTGTTGTAATACAAAGTGATGGCAAAATTGTCGTCATAGGATATTGTATTATTGGACCTAACTATGATTTTGCTATTGTAAGATATAATAGTAATGGTTCCCTTGATACTTCTTTTGGTGGTGATGGAATTGTTATTACTGATCTTAGTAACTATGATTATGCAAATTCTGTTGTAATACAAAGTGATGGTAAAATTATAATAGCAGGATATTGCTATATTGGAACTTATTCTGACTTTGTTGTTGTAAGATACATTAATTAAATTTTTTATATACATTTCTACTTGAAATTCTTTAATTTTTTGGGCTACCATCAATTCTTTTTGGTAGTCCCTCTCTTTAATGATTTTATAATATATAGTATATATAAAACTTTTTGATAATTGTCTCTTTTTATTTTTTTCTAATAATAATACTATTTTTACATGATTTAAGTTTCTTACTTTATTAATTTTTATTATCAACTATTCTTCTTTTATGAATAAAAAAATAAAATTAATTTCTACAAATTCTGTTATATCAGTCTCTGTGACAGGAAATTATTGTGAACTATCCTGTAAGCATTGCAATAAAAAGTATTTAAAAGCGATGACTTATATTGAAAATAAAGATTTAAATATCCTTATAAAAGATAAAAACACTGCATTGATATCGGGTGGTAGTTTAAAAAACACCTCCGTTCCCTTTTACGAAAAATATGAAAAAATCATTGAATTAAAAAGAAAAAATATCTTATTAAATGCTCATACTGGCTATATACCAAATGAACAATTTGAAAAAACCCTGATTTTCGATGCAATTTCTTTGGATATTGTAGGCAATGATAAAATATTAAAAGAAATATATAATGCAGATATTGATTTAAATAAATTGCAGGAAAATATTTTGTTTTATAGCGATTTTTTACAAAAACATAATGATAAAAAACCTATTATTGTTCCACATATAACAATCGGAATATATTATGGGAAAAACTCCTGGGAAGAAGATGCGATAGATTTTTTATCAAAGATTAAACCTGAAAAATTAGTTTTAAATGTTATTATTCCAACAAAAAACACAATTTTTGAAAAGATAGAAAAAGTTAAAATTGAAAGAATTATAGAAATTTTTAAATATTCTAAAAAGATACTTCCAGAAACATTAATTTATCTTGGCTGTATGCGACCTTTTGGTGATTATAGAGAAAAGTTAGATGATATTCTTATTGAAAACGGAATTGATGCGATAGTAAACCCATCAAAAAGAATTTTAAGAAAAATTAGTCTTTTGAATCAAAGCATATCTTCCGATTGTTTTGAAATCCAAAATGGATGTTGCGCCTTAATTTAATAAACCAGATTATATAAAATTTATCAACATAGAAAACAATAATTAAGAAAAATTTTTCAGGATAAATTAATACTTAAAATATGGTGAAAAATAGAATAATGGGTTTACGGGATATAATAGCTTCTTTTCATTCAAATATATATCGATACATTTTATTACTTCTTCTTTCAATCTTTCCCTTGCTTCATATGTATAAGCTCCAATATGCGGAGTAACTATGATATTAGGCAAATTAAATAATTCCTCTTCTTTTTCACATGGCTCTTCTGGAAGCACATCTGTAGCTAAAACTGATTCAGTATTATTCTTATAATGGCTTAATATTGCTTCTTTATCGAAAAGCTCTCCTCTTGATGTATTGATAAGTATTGAGTTTTCTTTCATTGAACTTAGAAATCTTTTATCAATCATCTTGAATGTTTTATCCCACAGAGGAATATGAACTGAAACTATATCAACCTCTTTTAATATTTGATATAGATATTCATAATTGATATTAAAATCATTTTTTTCATTATATTTTTCTTGTTCAATATCATCTTTTTCTTCTGGCGAAAATAAAGGAAGATCTTCATAAAAGCCCGCTAAATTTTTTATTGGGTCAAAAATATATAGCTTCATCCCCATAAATTTTGCAAAAGAGGCAACTTTTGAACCAATATTTCCATAACCTATTATGCATATACTTTTACCATACAATTCATGATTCAGTGGTAAATTATTTCGCCATAATCCTTTTTTAGTAAAATTATCAAATTGAATCAATTTTTTCAATCCTGCAAAAATCAATGAAATTGTATGCTCATAAGCCGAATTTGTATTTGCCTTAGGGGTATTTTCAACCATACAGCTTTTTGATAAAGCATATCTAATATCTATATTATCATATCCAGAACCGGCTCTTAAATAAAGTAAATTTGGGGTTAAAATATCTATCAACTGTCTATCTATAATTGTATATGTTCTAAAAATCAGAATATCTAGTTTTTCTTTAATCTTTATTGAATTTAAAATTTCATTCCATTTATCTCTTTTATCTTCAGTATAATTTTTTATTGTCTTATAATTATTAAATTTTCCAGATAAATCGATGAAATTATAGTTTTTTTCTAAGTAGGTAGATATTTCATCAGGTAATTGTTCAATCGAAGCAATGACTTTTTTAGAAATCATATCTAAGAATAACCCTTTGAATTAACCAGAAGAATAATTTGTCTTATACTCATAAATTGGACTTGCATCCTGTTCTATCACTTTTCTAGTAATAATAATTTTTTCGACATCATTCATTTCTGGTGCATTATACATTAATTCCAGTAATTTCTTTTCTATAATTGAGCGAAGGCCTCTTGCTCCTAATTTCTTTGAAAGAGATAGTTGAGCAATAGATTTCAAGGCATCTTCTTCAAAAATAAGCTGTTTCCCTTCAAGACTCATTAAATGTTGATATTGTCTGATAATGGCATTTTTTGGTTCTTTTAATATTTTTATTAAATCTTCAAGTTCAAGTTCCTTTAAAGGTACTACAACAGGTAATCTACCGACAAGCTCCGGAATTAAGCCATATTTTATCAAATCATCGCTTTCAATGTTAGAATTGATAAGCTGGTCATCGAGTCTGATATACTCTCTATCAAAACCTATAGGAGTTTTTTTCACCCTTCTTGCAACTATCTTATCAAGGCCAACAAAAGCTCCTCCACAAATAAATAGGATATCTTTGGTATTAATCTGGATAAATTCCTGATATGGATGTTTTCTTCCACCCTGCGGAGGAACATTGGCTATTGTCCCTTCTATTATCTTTAATAATGCTTGCTGAACTCCTTCACCAGAAACATCTCTTGTAATAGAAGGATTTTCGCTTTTCCTTGAAATCTTATCTATTTCATCGATATATATAATACCTTTTTCAGCAGCTTTTAAATCTCCATTTGCGTTTTGAATCAGTCTAAGCAGTATATTTTCAACATCTTCTCCAACATAACCTGCTTCTGTTAAAGTTGTCGCATCTGCAATAGCAAAAGGGACATTTAAGAATCTAGCAAGAGTCTGAGCAAGAAGCGTTTTACCTGAACCTGTGGGTCCGACCAATAAAATATTTGATTTGTCTATCTCAACATCGCTAGAATTCTTGCCATAAATCCTTTTATAATGGTTATAAACTGCAACAGATAGTACAATTTTTGCCTCTTCCTGACCAATGACATATTGATCTAAATAATTTTTTATATCAACTGGCTTTATTTTTTTAAAATCCAAAGATTCTTTTGCAGATATTGTTTTTGCCTGTTGTTGCTGATTAACTACAAGGTCGAACAGAAATTCTATACATTGGTCACATATATTAGCATTTGTACCTATAAAAAGTTGCTTCACCTCTTTGGAAGTCTTATTGCAGAAAGAACATCGCTTTATTTCATTTGCCATTACTTATTCTCTTGATTTTTACTTTCTATTATTTTATCTATTAATCCATATTCAATAGCAGATTGAGAATCCATAAAATAATCGAGTTCAATATCTTTCTCGATTTTTTTAATTGTTTTACCTGTATGTTTTGAAAGTATATCCAGTATCTGTGCTTTCATCTTAGCCATTTCTCGAGCCTGAATCTCTATTTCTGAAGCTTTACCCTGAAATCCTCCCCATGGTTGGTGAATCATTATTCTTGAATGAGGAAGTGCCGTCCTCTTACCAGGAGCACCGGCAGCCAGTAATACCGCTGCCATAGAAGCTGCCTGCCCTATACAAATAGTGCAAACATCTGGTTTAATAAGTTGCATTGTGTCATATATAGCTAATCCAGAAGTGACAACGCCACCTGGTGAATTTATATAAAGATGTATATCTCTATCGGGGTCTTCAGAATCTAGAAAAAGAAGTTGTGCAATGACAAGTTTCGCTGTCTGGTCATTTATTTCATCATCTATAAATACTATCCTGTCTTTCAAAAGTCGAGAAAAAATATCAAAAGATCTTTCCCCACCAGACGTCTGCTCAATAACTATTGGAACAAGGTAGTTTTTCTCTTTCATTTTTCCTCCGGTTTTTTCTGAGGATTATTCAATTTTTCCAGTTCTTCAGAAAGGGTAGAAATATCTTTAAATTCATGTTTTTTATTTTTTCCAATCTTTACATTTTGTAATATATAATCTTCTGCTGCTTTTCTTTTCAGATAAAATTCATAGTTATCTTTTCTTTTTTCAATTTCTTCATCTATCTTTGTTCTGTCTTCTATTTCTTCTGAAAGCTCTTCTTTCAAGTCTGACCACATTTGATCTGATGGTTTTATATCTTTATCTTTGATTATTGAATCTAATATTAATTCTACTTCAATATCTTTAACAACAGATGGTCTTATATTGTTTTTAAATTCTTCGATAGATGATTTTGTAGCTTTAAGTATCTGTTCAAGTTGTTCTCTTTTAATGCCATAGGTGTTTGCTGCATATCTATCGATAGTATTTTCGACATTCTCTTCTATCAATGAGGCAGGTATTTCAATCTCTGAAATTGATTTAATTTTATCATAGATAAAAGAAAGATTATAATTTTTAGCAAAATTTTCTGCATATTTGTCCAATCTTTTCTTTAGGTCTTTTTTAAATTCCTCAAAATTTTCAAGTTTAGTTTTTTCTTTAATAAACTCATCCGTTAATTCTGGTAACTTTGAAACTTTTACACTATTTATAACTACTTCATATTTAATCTTTTTGTTTTTAAAATCTGAAAAAACAACTGTATCATCATATTTAACTTCAAAAGAGACTGTATCTCCTTTTTTATGTTTTAAAAGATGATCATCTAAATTTAATTTGCTTAAATTTTCACCTATTTTAAGGCTTCTATCGAGAGTTCTTAAAAATTCACCATTTTTATCATAGGCTTTGACAGTTACATCTGCAAAGTCATCTTTTTCTATTTCTTTATCGACTTCTTCCATTGTTGCAAATCTTTTTTGAAAAGACTCAATTTCCTTTTCAACATCTTTATCTGTCACTTCTATTGTTATTCTATCTGTTTTTACAGTTGAAATATCTCCAAGTTTAGCATAAGGAGGAAGGTCAAATGTCAAAGTAACGACTACATCTTTTGTGAAATCTATATTTTTTTCATCAAAATCAAGATGAGCCTGAGAAATTGGTGTTATTTTTTCCTTATCTATATATGCTTTATACTCTTCAGATAAAATATCATTCAATGCATCAAACTTAAATTGTTGACCATAATGCTTTTCAATTACATTAACAGGGACATGCCCTGGTCTAAAACCTTTTATTTTAATTTTAGGTAAATTTTCTTTTACCTTAATCTGGTACTTTTGATCAATATCAGAAAGAGGAACAGTAACTTTTAATGTACCTTTTGTTTTTTCTTTTGTAAAATCAAATAAACATGCCATATAATACCCTCATATTTAACATCTTTAAAAAAATAACCTTTTAAGAAAAAGAAATCAAGTAAAATATTAAATTATTATTGAAAGGGAGGAATAATCCTCCCTCTTAGACTTTTTTACTATTTTAAGTTCCAGATTTCTTCAATTAAATCAGTAACTTCTTTAACATCTTTAACAGTAAAATCACCCATATGAGCAATTCTGAATGTCTTTTCTTTTAAATCACCATATCCATTTGATATCATGAAGCCTTTCTTACCAAGTTCTTCATTTAAACCTTTGACTGAAAGGCCTCTTGTATTTGAAATTGTAGTTAATGTAACAGAACACCATTGCTCTTTTTTAGGATATAATTCAAAATACTTCTTCGCCCAATTTCTTGTAAATTCAGCCATCTCAAGATGTCTTTTAAACCTATTTTCCAAACCTTCTTTTTCAAGTATTTTCTTCAACTGATGCTTTAATGCATAATAATGAGATAATGTTGGTGTTGAAGGATATTGGTTATAAGGTTCTTTCTCGACAACATACTTATAAAGCTCTAACAAATCAAAATAATAACCTCTATTCTTGACTTTTCTTGCTTTCTCAATTGCTTTTGGAGACACCGAGCATACTGCAAGACCAGGAGGCAATCCCAGAGCTTTCTGGGAAGATGTTAAGCAAACATCAACACCCAATTCATCAGTTTCAATGCTTACTCCACCCATCGATGAAACGGTATCCATTAAAACAATAACATCAGGATATTTCTTCCATATGTTAGAAAGTTCTTTAACTGGATTCATTATACCAGTAGAGGTTTCATTATGTGTCATAGTCATGACATCATATTTTCCTGTTGATAGATATTGTTCAACAATATCAGGGGTAATAGCTTCACCAGATGGTGCAGTATAAATATCAGCAGGAATTCCATTACCAACTGCAATTTCGTACCATCTTTTTCCAAATGCACCTACTGAAAATATGATTGCTCTTTTTTCTGTGCAGGAACGTATAGACCCTTCCATTAAACCAGTCCCTGAAGAGGTAGAAAAAAGAATTGTATTCTTTGTCTTCATTATTTTTTTCATCCCTTCAGCTATTTCCTCTTGTAAAGCAGAAGCTTCTTTTGTTCTATGATAAATCATCGGGGCACTCATAGCTTGTAAAACATCATCAGCTACTTCAATAGGACCAGGGACAAAAAGCTTCTTATGCATATTCCCTCCAAACTAATTTTATTACAAAAAAAGTATAATAGATTAATTTTATTTTTCAAATATCTTTTTTATTTTATTTGATTTTTTTATGACTAAAAAAATAAATTTAAGAAATTATTAATTTATCTTATATTTTTTTTTAAATCTCATATAATTTATTCTAATTTCTTTAAATCTTTTTCATTTATTCCATAATATTTTTTAGCACAATCAGGACAAATTGAATGAGAGAAAAGAGCTTCAGAATGATTAGTTATATAGTTTTCCACAGATTGCCAATAGCCTTCATCAGTCCTTATTTTCTTGCAAATTGAGCATATTGGAATTATACCTTGAAGTGTTTTTATTTCATGATTAGCTTTTTCCAGTTTTTCATTTTTTTCTTCTAGTTCTTTTATATATTTCTTCCTTTCTAAAAAATAAATCACAATAAAAATTATAAAAAAGAAAGATAGAACAAGAATAACAATTAAAGTCAGCAATAACTTTCTTTCTTCTTCTTTTTTTAACTTTTCAGTTAATAATCTTTCAGTTACATCTATTATTATTGAAAATAATAATTTCTTTCCATATAATAAGACGGGATATGAATATACTTCTACATCTCTAATCTGGCCATTTGCAAGTCTGTGCCTGAAATTAAAATAATTTTTATTCTCCTCTTTTGCTTTTTTCATCTCAGCTTTAACTTCTTCTTCGGTTAATGTATTTATATTTTGAATTTTCATTTCTGTAATATTATCATATCCATAAAATACTCTAGCTCGTTTATTTGCATCTATTATATTACCGTTTTCTGGATCAATTAAAAGCATTATAAGGCCATAATTTTGAAACAATTCATAACTTAAAAGATTGTTTTGATTTAAACTTTTATAATATCTCTTAAAATTCTCACCTTCGCTATAATTAACCAAAATTGTATTTTGAGGTAAAATTCCAAGAGGAAGTTTATATTTAATTAGAGAATCATAATTAAATAAATATCTTTTAAATGAATCCATTTTAATTTTAATACTATTTGCATTTTGTCCATTCAATATTTTGATTGCAATCTTCGCTGCATCTTCTCCATGGTCATAAGAAGTTACTACATAACCTCCCAAAACATTATTTTTTATTAGTATATCATTTAACACAAATATTTTAGCATTTGTCTTTTCAGATATTTTTTTAAGTACTTCATCATCTGAATATTTGGTGTCATCAGGAGATAAAATATAAGAAATGCATATAATTACATCATATTCTGAGTAATTACCAATTTTTTCCAATATTTTATCAAGTTCTATTCCATTAAAAACATCTATAGTAATGTTTGAAGGAATCATTTTTGCTTTTTTCATAAAAGATTCTAATGTTTTTTTATCTGAAATTCTAGAACCAGCAATTATCGCAATTTTTTTTAGTTTTTTCCCAGTTTTTTCATTTATCGATAAAATAAGTTCAATATTTTCCTTAATTGGTTTTTCTTCATTTACTCCTGTTATATCTTTAAAACCCGATAATAATGATGGATTAAAATCATTTATTCCACAAAATACTATTGGAACTCTATCAAATAATGATTTTCTCCTTTTTAAAACAAAATTTAACGCTTCATCATCTACAACTATTAATAAATCTATTTTCATGCTGTTATATTTTGCATAAATATATCTTTCAAATTCAAGTAAATAAGAATCAGTCAAGGCTTTTCTATTTGCATCTAAATATTCAGTATAAATTTCAATATTTTTTAAAATAGCAAGATTATCAACTAAGCCCTTTTGAATGTTATCAGTCCAATCATACCCTTGATTATAAGATTGAATAATAAGAATATTCTTTCCCTTATCAGTCTGAAAATTTTTATTATTTGAATATGCTAAAAAAGATATTGTTAAATAAACAATAATAAAAAAAATAATTAAAAATTTCTTTCCCATTTTTAGCTCATTCTACTTTTATTTAATCACAAATAAAACTATAATTTAATATCTCTTCTTTACAATATCTCGAAATGTAATATTATTTAATTTTGGCAAAATATTTTTAAAAATTGACTATAAATTTCTAAAATATGTAATAAATTTGTTTTAGTGAATTATCTTGATAATTTAGTAGATTTATTTTAAAATTTTTTATTTTTTTACATTCATGAATAAGACTTTAATGGAAAAAGAATTTATCATTAAGAATTCATTGAATTTATCTGAAAAACTTTATCTTCTATCTATTCTTGAAAATTATGGATGCAAGAATATCTATTTGCATCACGCCGTTTATAGTAATTCAGAAAAATTTACCTATATTTTACCAGATAACTTTATGAAAAAAGAACCGATGTTTATTTCAGCTTATAATAAATTCAATGGTGAACTTCATTTTTTCCCCATAAATGAAGAGGGTATTGCTCTTTTTAATTATACTCTATTTTCTACAAATAATCTTAATGATATAGGAAAAGGGATACAATACTTAGGAACTGATAGTATTTCCTCTAAAAAACTGTTCCATAATAATTCTAATTTACTTTCTAAACTTATTGAGATGAATGAATATTATGTATATACTTTAAAGAAAGATATTTTTCTTTCTCAAAAAGATGAGTTAGAAAAAAGAATAAATCAAAACGAAAATTTAAACTTCTGTTTTGCAACATCTAGAAAAGATATTATAAAACTATTAAGTCTTCAAAAAGGTTATCTTTTTGAGGAAATGCAGTACCCCAGCCAGATACTCTCAGAAAAATTTATTTTTTTTAATTTACTTAAAATTTTGAAGAATTACAGATTATTTTTCCTTCAAAAAGATTTTTTAGCTATTGCCAAATGTGAGTGGAATGCATTTTCTGATAAAATTTTTCAAATTGGTGGAGTTTATGTTGAGCAAGTAAATAGAAATAAACATTATGCATACACTCTGCTTTATAAAATGCTTCTATATTCTTTTACAAATCTTGAGATGAAAGAGGCATCATTGTTTGTAAGAATGACGAACAACAAAGCTCAAAGTCTTTATGAAAAATTACTTTTTAAAAAGTATGATATTAATCTAATCTGGGCTATCTTCAAAATAAATTAAAGTATTTAGCTTTTAATAATTTACCGATAAGGATATTATATGGGAGTTAAAGACGCTATATTTTTCTTCGATAAATCTGTACAGGTTAGAAAATTAATAAAACAGATATTACAGGATTCTAAAAATCAATCTCTTTATCAACAACTTCAAAACAACTTTTTTTTCGCTGATGAAATTATTATTCAAGGTGAAGGGATCGAAAACTATTTTCAGGGCGATGATATATATTATAATGAAGGGCTTGGTGGATTTTGTGTAAAAAAAACAGGATTTGTTGAATTTGGTGGTATAAAGATTAATGTAGTTGATTTTATAGTTACTTTAAAAAATGATCTTTATGCTTATTTATTACTACCTCCATTAAATCTTAAAACATCTTCAAATTTATCTGTTAGCTATATTTTTGAAGCTATAAAAGAGAGAAATATTGTTAATATCACTTCCGAAGAAAATATCCAGAAAGCCTTCGAATATGCAAAAAAGGGTTATGGAATAATAATTCTCATTGCAAAAGGGACAGAACCAATACATGGAAAAGAAGAAGAGGTAAGACCTTTTTTCGATTTGCATGAAAAAGCAGGTAAATTAAAAGATGATGGAACAATCGATTTCAAAGAAAGAGAAAAGTACTTGAATGTTAAAGCAGGTGATATTATTGGTGATTATATCCCGGGTAAAAAACCTCAAAAAGGTTACGATGTTTTTGGTAATGAAATATACCCGGTTACTGAAAAGACTTCTGGATATCAGTTGGGTAAGAACTTAAAAGCAGTAGGAGATAAGGTAGTTGCAGAAATAAATGGAATAATTGAAGTTGATGAATTTAATAAAATTTCAATATCAAATGTCATTAAAATTGAAAAAGATGTAGATCTTTCTACTGGAAATATAAAATCTGAATCTTCAATACATATAGTTGGGAAAATCAATCCTGGTTTTAATGTGGAAACTTCTGCTGATCTCATAGTAGAAGATGCAGTTTTTAATTCTAATATTAAGGTTGGTGGCAATTGTTCTATTCGCCATGGAATAACAGGAGAAGCCCAAAAAAACAGTATTATTGTTAAGGGGAATCTTACCTGCGAATATATTGAAAATAGTGTTATAAGATGTGAGAAAAACCTTCAATTTACAAACTCAATTCTACATTCTAAAATAAATTGTGGTGGTTCACTTAAAGGCATTGGTAAAGCTATCATAATTGGTGGAGAAATATTTGCATCTCAGGGGATATATGTAAATGAAGTAGGTTCAAAACTTTCTGTTCCAACAACATTGATTGTCGGTGTAGATATTGAAAGAGAAAACAAATTAACTGAATTGAAGCAACAATCTATAGCAATTGCATACAAATTAAAACAAGCAAAATTATCAATTGGTGAAAATTATTTTAAAGATCCCGAAGGCTTTCTTTCGAAATTACCCGACAGTAAATTAGATGAGTTTGAGAAAAAGATTGACTTATTTTTTAACCTTATCGATAAACAAAAAGAGATAGAATCAACGGTCAATGCACTAAGAAAGTCAGTCACTTTCAAGGATGCGGTTGTTTCTATAAAAACAAGAATATATGAAGGTGTTACTATCAAATTCGGAGAAGAGACATATATTAATAAAAAAGAGATGAGTGGACCAATAACATTTTATTTTGATGATCAGGAACATAAGGTTAAATTTAAATAGCTTTTTTATATTATTTTATTTAAATTATAAAGCATTTATAATATTATCTATTTTTTCAAAAAATAGGTCTTTAATTTTTTTTAGTTCATCCCATCTATCTTCTTTATATAGTATAGAAGCCTTTTCAGCTATATCTGCGAATTCGGAATAACCAAGGGTTGGCGCTATGCCTTTAAGATTATGACAGAAAAACTTCATTTTTTCTTTATCTTTATTTTCAAGTCCGGCTTTAAATTCTGCATACCTATTTTTTAAATCATTTAAAAATAACTTTTTAAATTTGTCTATTTTATTAGATTTCTTTGATTTCTCAATGAGATCAAAAAGTTTCTTCTCATCATCCAATATTTCTTTAACTTTTATATACTTTGAAAGCCCATCTACCAGTTCTTCCTTTTTAAATGGCTTTAAAATAATTGAGTTAAAACCAATTTTCATCAATTCATCTATTTCAACTTTTCTATCGAAAGCAGTCAAAGCAATTAAAGGAGTCTCTTTATCAAATTTTCTAAAATTTATACAAAATTCTTTCCCATCCATTTTTGGCATCATTATATCTGATAAAATAATATCGAATTTATTATTTTTAACTTCTTTAAGACCTTCTTCACCATCTGTCTTAAAAGTCAAATTCAACGAATCATAATCTGAAAGATAACCCTTTAATATCTCTTGATTTATTATATTATCTTCTAAAACCAATAAGTTTGATTTCTCAAATGCTATATATTTATGAATATTTTCAATTTTTTCCAATAACTCCTTTTTCTCTGGTATTTTAAAAGAAAGATAAATTGTGAATAATGTACCTTCATTTTTTTTAGATTCACAAATTATTTTCCCACCCATAAGCTCAATATAATCTTTTACTATTGATAAGCCAAGTCCTGTGCCACCAAATTTCTCTTTAATAGTATCATCTTCCTGGACAAAAGGCTCAAAAATATGTTGAATCTTGTCCTCTGAGATACCAATTCCAGTATCTTCGATTTTTATCATTATTTTACAATTATCAGTTCCTTTTTCTAGAAGTTTTATCTTTAATTCAATATATCCTTTATTGGTAAATTTTGCTGAATTCCCCAATAAATTATATAATATTTGATTTATTTTTAATGGATCACCAAATAAAACACCCGGAATGTTATCATCTATATTATATTTAAAATCTATAGGTTTAGTCTTTATCTTTTCTTTTATATTTGCAACAACAGAATCAACTAGATTATTTAAATCAAAAACTTTTTCATCTAATTTTTTTGATATAGAAATTTCTTTAGCATTTTCCAATAAATTATTGATTAATTGCAGCAAAGTATTACCAGATTCTAATATGATAGAAAGTTTTTGAATTTTTTCTTCATCATATTCATTATCCAAAAGTTGTTGTGATAATGCTAAAATACCCGACAAAGGTGTTTTTAGGTCATGGCTAATAATGGCTATCAACCTGTCTTTTTCTTTAATCGATTCCTCGACTTGAATGTTTTTAATCATTAGATTTTCAGAAGTTGCTCTAAACTGCATAAATAAATCTGAAAGAGTCTTCTGCCTATTTTCGAGGTCATCTATCAATAGCCTGTTTTTATTTTTTAATGCTGAAATTTTCAATTCATTGCTTTTTTCTTTATTTATAAAATTTTCAACAAGCGCTTTTAATAAAATAATTTCATTAATTTTTCCTGTTTTACATTCAGAAATTTGTTTTGTCCCATATTGAATTATTTTATTTATTTCTACTTTAAGCATTTTTAATAAATCTTCATTTGAGGATATATTTGCATTTATTTCATATTCAATTATTTGGTCATTTTTTATGTTAATTATTTCATTTCTTTTGTTATAAATTCTTTCTCTTTCAACAAAGTTATCATCATTATTTATATAAAAATTCTGGGCAAAGATTTCTCTATAATTCTCAAGATATGAGTATTGGCTTGAAGTTTTATCTATAAAATCTTTTATTAAGTTATTATTTTTTATGAATTTTTTAATATTAGAAATAGAATGATAAAAATTTTTAAGTTTATCGTTGTCAAATTTATTTTTTTTATAAGCAAAAACAAGCTGAATTTCACTATTATTTTTATGGACAATAAGAGATGAGACCCTTTTATTTATTAAATTAAAGGTAAAAGGTTCAAAAACAATGGCAAAATCCAGGAAATTTTGCTCAAATAATATTTCTAAATCTTTATCACTTATCTGTAACCACTGTATTTTTTCACTCTTACCAAAAAAAGACTTATAAAATGAATAAAAATATTTTTTAAAGGTTATATTCTTTTGTGGAACTCCTACTTTTAATAATTCATCTGGTTTTTTCATCTTTTCAATACTATTTTGTGCTCCAAATATTTTAAATGCTTTTTTCTGAAAAATAATTACATCAATATCTGAATCTTCTTGCAATATTGAACTAGTAGTAAGAGCAATATCTATGTTTTCATTTTTTAAAGCAATATCTAATTCATTAAAATTTTCAAAAGGATATATTAAAATTTCTATATCTTTGAAAAATCCTTTTTGTTTTATGAATAAAAGAAAATCAAAATAAAATTCTTTAATTACACCAAGTTTCATAATTTATAAATTTTAACTTTAAAAAATATCATTATTTGATATTTTAATTTATATCGTATATATATTTATATACCTTTTTAATTTATCGAATGAATCACTATTTATTGAAATATAAAATTAGTTATTTAGAGATTATTTAATTTTTACTAATATAAAGAAAAAGATTATTTCATAATCTTATAATAAAGTTACTAGTCTTAAATAAAGTTAAAGGAATTCAAAATGAAAGTCAAATTAAATAACAGGTTTTTACTATATTTAATTTCAATTATTCTAATTTTTGCTTTCATATACTACACTTTTTCTCAAACAAATAAAAGCCAAACATCATCTTTAACCACAAATGGTGAAATAATAAGATATTCAAAAGCAAACATATATGGTGAATCAGCAGAAGAAATCATCTGTATTTATAGAAATGTTATCAGTAAAAATCTTGGTATAACGGTTATTTCTCTTGAAAAAAATAAAGTACAAAAATTAGTAGATGTTGAAATTGATCCATCTTATATATTTTATTCAATAGCAAAATTAGATAATAAATATAGTTCTATTATCCTATTTGATGATAATTCTGCATCGATAGTCAAAATATCTGAATCTGGTTATAAGATAGAAAAATATTTAAATCTTAAAAGACTAGCCTTTGGTTATCATTTTTCAAATGATTTTCCTTTTATAAAAGTTGGATATGATTTCAATAATGATGGTCTTGATGAAATCTTTTTGCTAACGACAAGCACCATTGAAATATTCGAGAATGGCAAATCAGTTCAAAATTACCCATATCAGATTCAAGCATATTATAACTATAAATCATCTTTTGGAGGAATTTCGGGATCACAAAATATACTTATGATTTTCCCTGATTTAATATTAGAAGATATAAATAATGATGGATATAAAGATTTAATATTAAAATATAGAACAAAAATTGAATATTCATTTTATGATATTAATTCCAAGCAATTTACAAGAGGTAAAATTCTTGATCTTTCTAAATATATATCTGTTCGCTCGGGTTATTCTTTCTTTAATGAACATATTAAAATAATAAACTTTAATAAAGATAATTTCCCAGATATTCTAATCTTTAACTTCAATATGGCTTCTGTTTTTAATGCAGATAAAACAGGCATACTCTGTTACCTTTTCAAAGGGAATAAAGAAGGATGGACTTCTTCTCCTTCAAATCAGTTCTTTATAGAGGATTTATCAGGACTTGAAAGTAAGATTGTTTTTAACGATTTCAATAAAGATGGGAACATAGATCTTGTAAATATTGGTTCGAAGTTATTCTCTTCAAATTTTCTACTGTCACTTTCAATGAAAAGATCTATTCCTATATATATATCATTTTACCCACAACTAAATGATAGTTTTTCAAAGGCACCTATATTACAAATTGAAAAAGGAATTTCTTTAGATAATCAAAACGTTCTCGATTCATCTCAGCTTTCTTTTGACTTTTATTCGACATTAGATCTCGCTGCAATTATCTCAGAAATTGTCGTTAATTATGATACAGATTTCAATTCTGATTCAATAATTGATTATGTTGTCTATAATTTCGATGGTTCTTTTTCAATTTTTCTTTCTAATTCAACATCATCTACTATTTTTCAAAAAAAAGAAAATTTCATTATCCCTGTATCAAATGAATTCTTGACAGTATATTACCTTTCTGGCCCATACACATTAATAATTAAAGAAAGTAATCAGTTTTATTTAATAAATATAATCAAAAGGCAGGGGAAACTATTTTTTACAACAATTTCTTTATAACTGTTTTTTTTTAACTGGTCTTAATAAATTAAAAGAGAAAGTTGATGAAAAAAATTCATTTTTTTAAAAATAAAAAGATATATTTTTTATTATTCTTTTTTCTTCTTTTCTTCATTCAATCAAATTTAAATGCCCAACAAATTTATAAAATTGAAGATATTTTAATTTCTGGAAATAAAACTATTTCAAATAAAGAGATACTCGAATTTTTAAATTTGAAAATTGGTGAAAACTATTTAGCAGAACAACTTATAAATCTGGATGATAAAATATCTAATTGGGGATATTTTTCTTCTATTAATTTAACAATAGAAGAAAATTCACAAAAGTTAATTTCGGATGAAAATAGTAATATTGTTAATTCAGAAAACAGAACAAAAAGTATTATTATTAAAATTGAAGTTACTGAAAATTTACCTGTCAAAGTAATATTGATAAAAAATTCAAATATCTATCTTTCATCATTTAAGTCAAAGATGAAATTAAAAGAAAACAAGGCTTTCAACCCTAAATACTTAGAAAAAGATATTGAAATATTATCTAAATATCCTTATGTTTCAAGAGTCATCAGTTCAATAATGGAAGAACAAGATTCAATATCTATTGAAATAAATTTAATACTGCAAAATCAATTTTCTTCTGAAATTGTGCTTTCAAAATTTTTGATTGGAAGTTTTAATTACTTTTTCGGTAAATCTTTTATACCTTTTTATTTTTCTATTTTTTCTTTTTATCCATACGATAGTGAAAATTATTATCCAATTATAGGAACTTCAACAGGTTTTTCCTTTTTACCAGGTTTTTACTTCAACATCAATTTTATATCATTCTATTCTTCTTTGAATAATAAATTTATAGAAAGTAATCTTTTGTTAGGTCTTACAGTTAATAAATATATTTCAAAAGAGAAAAATTTTGTTTTTTTGTTAAATCCTTGCTCAATCTTCCTTTCTTATAATATAGAAAAAAATATATATGAAGATTTATCCTTTTCATCAGATTCTTTTATCAAGATAAAAAATAATATATCTATCTTTTCAAAAATGAGTTTCTCTTATTTTTTTCAACAAAAAGAATTCTTTTTTGGGAATATCCCAAACAATGGTTTAAATATCGATTTAATATATAATAAAAACTATTATACTTTTTTTTATTCATCTATTTTTAATTCCTTTTCATTTAGAAGCGAACCATACCAGATTTCTGAAATTTCTGATTTTGTTTTATCATCTTCTTCAGATATTGTTTTTAAAATAATTAATACACAGATACTTTACCTTGGATTAATTGGTTCATTTGATTTTCTTTTTATAAACAAATCAAATAGTATTTTTAAATATTGTTATGGCCTTGGAATAGTTTTTTCTTTCTCCATAAAAAATATTTTAGAATTACCTATTACAATACAGTATTTTTGGAAAAAAAGTTTTGAAAATGGTGTATTTTATTTTACCTTTCTTTCAAGAAGATTTTCTTTTTAATTAATATAATATAAGGGTTAAATATGAATTCATTATTAAGATTAGAAGATATTACAAAAGAATATGGTTCATTTAAAGCGGTAGATAAACTTTCATTTGATGTCAAAGAAGGAGAAATCTTAGGTTTTCTAGGGCTAAATGGTTCAGGAAAAACCACAACAATAAAAATACTTGCTGGTTTACTCTATGATTACGCAGGAAAATTATTTTATAAAGGCAAATTGGTAAAAAATATTGGTGATAGATCAGAAACAACATTTATTTTTGATTCTCAAAATTTTTATGAAAACCTAACTGCGTATGAAAATCTTGTCATTGTTTCTTTGTTAAATCAAAAAACCAGTAAAACTAAAATTCATGAAGTGCTTTCTGAAATAGGATTGCAGGATTGGATTTATAAACCTGTCAAATTTTTTTCCAGAGGTATGAAACAAAGACTTGCTCTTTCCAGTGCTCTATTACTTAACCCTACCTTTCTAATTCTTGATGAACCAACAAATGGTCTTGATATTGATGGTATTTACTATTGCGAAAAATATTTTGCCAAATTAAAAAACCAAGGTTGCACTATTTTACTTTCTTCTCATTATCTTGAAGAAATAGAAAGACTTGCAGACCATATTGTAATAATTCATAAAGGATTAAAAAAATTTGATGGGGATAAACAATCTCTTTCAGTTCTGAAAATAATTGGAGTCAACTATATATTTGCTCAAAATCTTGATGAGAAAATAAAAGATGATTTTAAAATTTTTATTAAAAATTCTAATATTAATCCTGCTTCAATTAACTTTGATGAAAACAAAGTTCAAATAATCTTTGAGAAAGATTCAATAGATAACATTACTATCGTCAATAAATATGTTAAAGAAAACTATGATTCTTTATTGTTTATTGAACCAATGCAAAGACATTTAAAAGAACTTTTTTTTAACCAAAACTAATGGAGATAAACATGAAATATCTTTTATCTTTTTTTAAAATAGAATTTATAAAATCAAAAAAAAATCTTTCTCTTTATATCTTTTTTTTCACACTCCTTTTTATTTCAATGATATTAACTTTTATATTGCATCTTGGTAGAGTAGGATTAAGTGGAAATCAAAATATACCTTTAAATTATTCATATGGTGGATTTGCCTTCAATTTTTGCTTTTATATTTCATTAATAATATTTTGTATTTTTATAGATAGTGATATTAGAGATGAGATTAAAAGCAATAAAATAAATATTCTTTTTACCCAATCAGCCAAAAAAACTTCATATTATTTTGGTAAAGTTCTGTTCTGGACCACCTTCATTTTTATTTCAAGTATTATCTTAACAATTATTTGCTGGTCATTGAGTTCAAAGCTTATTTTCTCTTCAAGACCCCCAAGGCTTTCTGATAACTCGATTTTCCCAACATCTTACATAATTACAAATATTATTGTACAATTATTAGTTCTTTTGCCATCAATACTTTTATTTGTAAATCTTTCTTTTATTTCTGGCTTTTTTTTCTTATCATCAGCTGCTGGAATTTTATTTAATATTATTGTTATTCTATTTGCAATTCAATTAAAAACCTTATTTTTATATCCTTTAAATAAAATGTACTTTCCAACACAACCTTTTATTTTACCAAAAATCATAGATAATAAATCTTTTATATCTATTCTATGTAATATTTTATTAAATTTTTTACTTTATTTAATTATCAAGTTTTTCATTTATAAAAGAGAGTTTAAATAAGAATTCATTGTTTTTATTTCTTTTTAGATATTAATATTTGCAAATTATTGACTATAAGTTAATTTTAACTCACAAAAATTATTTTATGTTCAATAATTAATTTATCTTTTTTTTTAATTTAATTTGAGGAGTTTTGCTTTATGTTCAAACCTGTAAATCAACATGTTGAATTTCCAAAATTGGAAGAAGAAATACTTGAATTTTGGGAAAAAGAAGAAGTTTTTAAGCAATCATTAAAGATTAGAGAAAACTCAGAAGCATTTGTTTTTTACGATGGTCCACCTTTTGCTACTGGCTTACCTCACTATGGACATTTTGTTCCTGGACTACTAAAAGATATTATTCCAAGATATAAAACAATGCAGGGTTACCATGTTGATAGAAGATGGGGGTGGGATTGCCATGGCTTACCAGTCGAAAATGAAATGGAAAAGGAGTTAAATTTAGCGACTAAAAAAGATATTTTAGCTTTTGGTATAGATAAATTTAATGAAGCATGCAGAGGCATTGTTTTAAGATATACTTCTGAATGGGAAAAAATAATAAATAGAAGTGGAAGATGGGTTGATTTCCAAAATGCATACAAAACAATGGATCCTTTATATATGGAATCTATCTGGTGGGTTTTTAAAACTTTATGGGATAAAGGACTTATCTATGAAGGATTTAAAATTCTTCCTTATTGTCCTAGATGTGCTACACCTCTTTCTAACTTTGAAGTAAACCAGGGTTATAAGGATGTCAAAGACCCTGCAATTACTATAAAATTTAAATCAAAAGAGGAAGACAATCTTTATTATTTAGCATGGACAACCACACCATGGACTCTTCCTTCTAATTTAGCATTAGCAGTTGGTCCTGATATTGAGTATATCGAAGTTCTAGATCATCAATCTAAAGAAAGATATATTTTAGCTTTAGCAAGACTTGATCACTATTATAAAAACACCGATGAATACACAATTCAAAAAAGATTTTTAGGAAAAGAGATAGAAGGCAAAAGATATATCCCTTTATTTCCTTATTTCGAAAATATAAGTGAAAATACATTTAAAATAGTACTGGCTGATTATGTTTCAACCGAGGATGGAACTGGAATAGTCCATACTGCCCCTGGTTTCGGTGAAGACGACTATAATACAGGATTAAAATATAATTTACCTACTGTATCACCAGTTGATGAAAATGGTGAATTTACAGAAGAGGTTTTTGATTATAAAGGCAAACATGTAAAAGAAGCAGATCCTTTAATAATTGAAAGTCTTAAAAAAAGAGGATTACTCGTTAGAAAAGAAAGCATAACTCACTCTTATCCTCATTGCTGGAGATGTGATTCTCCATTGATATATAAATCTATTTCAACCTGGTTTGTAAAAATTGAACCTATTAAACAGACAATGATAGACTGTAATCAACAAATAAATTGGGTCCCAGATCATATAAAAGATGGGAGATTTGGGAAATGGTTAGATGGAGCAAGAGATTGGGCTATTTCACGAAATAGATTCTGGGGCACTCCTCTTCCAGTATGGAAATGTGAAGAATGTGATGAAACAATTTGCATCGGCTCTATTGAAGAGTTAGAGAAGCTAAGTAATAGAAAATTCAATGATATACATAAGCACTTTGTAGATGATGTCAAAATTAAATGCCCAAAATGTAATAATATGATGACAAGAATCCCGGAAGTCCTTGATTGCTGGTTCGAATCTGGAAGCATGCCATATGCTCAAGAGCATTATCCTTTTGAAAATAAAGATAAGTTTTTAAGTAGATTTCCAGCAGATTTTATAGCTGAAGGCTTGGATCAAACTAGAGGTTGGTTTTATACATTAACTGTCTTGGCTGCTGCTTTGTTTAATAAACCAGCTTTTAAAAATTGTATAGTTAATGGTCTTGTTCTTGATGAACATGGTAAAAAGATGAGTAAAAGACTTAAAAACTATCCTGAGCCAATGTATATAATGGATAAATATGGAGCAGATGCATTAAGGCTTTATTTGGTAAATTCTGCTGTAATTCGTGCTGAAGAGCTTAATTTTTCAGAAAATGGTGTAAAAGAAATAGTCAAAAACATTTTACTTCCTTTATGGAATTCATATTCTTTTTTCATTACTTATGCAAATATAGATAATTGGAAATGTAATAGCAAAATACTAGAAACTTTAGAAAATATGAATAATTTTTCCAATGAACTTGATAGATGGATTATTTCAAGTATGCAAACATTGATAAAAAAAGTTACAGAAGCAACAGAATCTTATAAATTATATCTAGCTATTCCTCCAATAGTAGAATTCATAGATATTCTGACTAATTGGTATATAAGAAGATCAAGAAGAAGATTCTGGAAATCTGAAAATGATAAAGATAAAGATGAAGCATATCATACTCTGTATTATGTTTTATTGACTTTGGCAAAAGTCATGGCTCCTTATATCCCATTTGTCTCTGAGTCAATATACAGAAACTTAAAAACCGATGATATGCCATTTTCTGTTCACCTTTCCTCTTACCCAAAAGCCATGGATTTATTGATTGATAAAGATTTAGAAAAAAGAATGGAATTAATTCAAAAAGCCGTTGCACTGGGAAGAAATCTTAGAACACAATATGATTTAAAAGTAAGGCAACCTCTTTCAAAAGTTATTATTATAGATCCTTTCAAAGATGAATTAGAGCTTATTTCTGACTTTGTAGATCTTGTTAAAGAAGAATTAAATGTCAAAGAAGTTATCTTTTCGTCTGATGAATCAAGTATTATTGAATATAGTGCTAAACCTAATTTTAGAAAACTTGGTAAAGTTCTTGGAAAAGATATCTCAATAGCTCAAAGGCTATTGACTCAGTTAAAAAGCGAGCAGATTGGGAAAATCTTAAAAGGAGAAAAAATAAATTTAAGTGAGGGAAATTTCTCCTTTGATTTTTCGTTGGATGATATTCAAGTTGAAAGAAAACCAGTTGAAGGGTTAGCAACTGTCAATGAAGGACATCTGACTATAGCTATAGATACTCATATTACAGAAGAACTTAAAAAAGAATGTGATGCAAGAGAAATTATAAACAAAATTCAGAATATGAGAAAAGAACTTGATTTTTCTGTTACAGATAGGATTAATGTAAAAATATGGACTGATAAAAATTTAATTATTAGTATTGAAAAATTTAAAGATTATATTTGTAGTGAAACATTATGCATTGCAATAAATTTAAAGGATTTAAATACTGAAAAACCAGAAAACACCTCAAAAGAATGGGAAATAAATGAATTTAAAGCATATATTGAGGTTACCAAAGCTTCAAAATAAAATTAAAGGAAAAAGAATGATTGAATTAAAAGAATTTAAAGAATCATTTTCTTACGCAATTGAAAAACTAGAAAAAAAATTCCCTTATGCTTCTGCATTCGCACAAAAATTAGAATCACAAAATGTTACTTCCACCACAAGGGAAGATCAGGTTGTTTTCCCTGATCCTGAAGCAGGATTTACTTTGACCATATTTAATGGAAAGAATTTTTATGAATATTTTTCAAGTACTTTAAATAATGATGAGATAAATAACGGAGTAAATTATCTATTATCTTTAGATAGATCTTCAAATATTGAAGTTGAAATCAATCCTGGTGAAAAGTTAGAAAAAGATTTTTTTCAACCTGTTTCAATAGATCCAACTACAATTCCGCTTACAGATTATCTTGAAAAAGCAAGAGAAAATAGAAAAGAAATTGAAAAACTTTCTAAATTAATTCAGATGACTATGTTCAGACTTGGCTATGAAAAAAAAGATGAGCTTTTTGTTAATAGAAATAAAAAGCTATTTCAAAAATTAAGCAGATTTGAGTCTATCTATTTTTTCGTACTTTCAGATGGGAAAGACTCTGCTCAGATGTTTGATGGTTTTGGTAAAATCGGAGGATTTGAACACGCTACTTTTGATAAAGTAAAAGCTCAAAAAGTAGTAGAAGATTCTTTGAAAATATTAGGAGCCCCACGATTAAATCCAGGTGTATATACATGCATATTTTCTCCTGCGATGGCTGGCATGTTTGCTCATGAAGCATTTGGACATGGAACAGAAACAGATATGTTCTTAAAAAAGAGAGCAAAAGGGGAAGAATATCTTGGAAAACAGGTAGCATCTAAACTTGTAAACATGTGGGATAGTCCTGCTCTTGGGCAGAAAAATATCGATGCTTGTGCCTCTTACTTTTTTGACAATGAAGGACAACTAACTTCAGATACTCAAATAATCAAAGATGGAATATTAATCTCAGGATTATCAGATTTAAACTCTGCTTCCAGACTTAAAATAAATAGAACTCCAAATGGTAGAAGACAGTCTTACAGCCATAAATCTTATGCTAGGATGACAAATACCTTTTTTGAAAAAGGTAATACCCCTTTTGAAAAGATGATAAAAATGGTTGATTATGGATTTTACATTGATCATACTACTAACGGAATGGAAGATCCTAAGGGTTGGGGTATTCAACTAGAAGCACTCTATGCTGCTGAAATAAAAAATGGTGAGTTCACAGGAAAAGTCTTTTCCCCCGTTATTGTAACAGGTTATGTACCAGATCTTTTAATGAGCATATCTGCTGTTGGTGATGATTTCAAAGTATCTTCTCTTGGTTATTGCGGTAAGGGGCATAAAGAATGGGTTAAAGTAACTGATGCTGGTCCTCATCTATTATTAAAAGCTAGATTAGCATAAAAATAGGAGCAAACATGAAAAAAGATATACATAGTAAGATAATTGATTATTGTAAAACTAAAGAATTATATTTCTGGACATTAAAAAGCTCAATTGAAAAAAGAGCTGAAAATTATTTCATCTTTGGTAAACCAGAATCTTCTAGGTTTGGTGTTACCGAAAGACACTCTTTACTAATATGGGTTATAAATGAAGATAAAGATGGTAAATTTATTGGAAATTCAGTGGTAACTATTTCTGAAAATAGTGATGATTTTGAGATTAAAGATAAAATTGACAAGGCAATTGTAGCAGCGAATTTGGTCAAAAATCCTTTTTTTGAAATCCCAAAAGAAAAATATAATTATCCCAATTTTTCAAATTCAGATATAAAAATTAAAAATGATCCAGCCAAAGCAATAGATGAAATTGGAAAAATAATTAGTGAAAAAGCTTCTAAATTTTCAGATATTAAACTATCTACTACAGAAATATTTTTATCTTCTATTGATGAAAAATTTACCAGTTCTAGTGGAAATGAATATTCTTTTGATAAAACAAAAATACTTGTTGAAGGTGTTTTTTTGGCTGGAAAAAATTTCGAGACCGAAAGTTTTTTTACTAAGCAAGCAGTATTTATAGATGATTTGGATATAGAAAATATGTTAGAAAATCAGGCAAAATATGCAAAAGACAATATTGAAGCAACTGCATTAAAAACCGGAAAATACAATGTTGTATTTGGTTTAGAAGCACTTGATTCCTTTTTTGATTTTTATTTTACTCATGCTAATGCAAGAGCTGTTTTTAACAGATTTTCACTTTTAAACTTAAATAAATCTATTTCTGAAAAAGAAGCGGGGCAAAAGTTAACTATTAAAGTAGACCCTTTTGTCAAAGGGGGCTTATTCTCAAGCATTTCTGACAATTATGGAATCCCATTAAAACCTTTCACAGTAGTTGAAAAAAATATAGTTAAGAATTTTATATGCGAATTGCCATATTCAAAATATCTTAATATCCCTTATACAGGACCAGATTCTAATTTCATTATTGAAGGTGGAGATAAATCTTTAAATGATTTAACAAAGGAAGAAGATACTGTTTTACTATTAAGATTCAGTGCGTTTTCTCCAAAAGCAATAACAGGAGATTTTTCTTCTGAGATAAGACTTGGTTATATAACAAAAAATGGTAAAAAAATCCCTATAAAGGGTGGTTCAGTTTCTGGGAATATCAGAAATCTTATTCATACTATAAAATTGACCAACAATATTACGAAAAGTGGAAATTATATTGGACCAGATGGAATTTATCTTGAAGGTGTGGATATAGCTGGGATTTAATCTTCACATTTATTTGATTTAGTGTTATTTAATTTTATTTTTCCAATGATATATACCAAAAAAGATATAAAGAAAAAAAATAAAATTAAAAATATAATATTTAATACAAAAACTGGAAAACCAATATTATAGAAATTCAAAAATGGATAAGGGAATTTTCTAATAAAAAATCCTATTAAACAAACAATTAAAAGGTATATTAAAGGATAAACTATCCATCGAAAAGAGTAATAAAAATAATTTTTTTTATAAAAATATTCTCTATCTAAAAATATAAACCAGAATAATATATATATTAATGGGTTGAGGACATGAAGGAAATTATCTATAATTTTATTAACTCCTTTGGGAGACCAAAATCTTCTTAATACAACATTATATACTATCGCCACAATTAAAATATAAACATAAATAGCACTTAATATAGAAGGATTACTTAATTTTTTTATATTTTTATAATTTTTTATCAGTTTTCTTATTTTTAAAATTAATGATAAATAAACAAAGAAAACAAGTAAATTTGATTACAAAGTAAAATAATAAAAAAATCCAAGATTTAGCTCTAGAAATTTGTTTATATTAAAGTTATAGGAAGAAACTTTCTGAATTACCACTAAATTATAATGAGTTATAATAGAAAAAGCTGAAAATGCAAAAGCTATCGAAATAAAGATTAGATATAAATATTTGATATTATCTTTTTTTTAAAATTTTGATGCATCTTTATAATATAAATTGCGAGTGGAGGGAGTTGAACCCACACACCCTAAGGCACTAGATCCTAAGTCTAGCGTGTCTGCCAGTTCCACCACACTCGCATTTTTTAATCTTAAGATTTTCTATTTAATTAACAAAAGAATGGGTCGCAAAGGATTCGAACCTTTGGCCTACTGATTAAGAGTCAGTTGCTCTACCAGCTGAGCTAGCGACCCGATAACAAACGCGCCCTGCAGGAGTCGAACCTGCGGCCTGAGGATTCGAAGTCCGCCGCTCTATCCAGCTGAGCTAAGGGCGCACCATATGGGTGGATGATGGGGATCGAACCCACGGCATTCTGAGCCACAGTCAGACGCTCTTCCAACTGAGCTACATCCACCATCAAGGGAATCGCACCTGGCAGGACTCGAACCTGCGGCACTCGGATTAGAAATCCGATGCTCTATCCTACTGAGCTACAGGTGCATTTCGGGGAGAGGAGACTTGAACTCCTGACCCCTTGATCCCAAATCAAGTGCGCTCCCAACTGCGCTACTCCCCGTCAGCACTTTTAAATACACTATTTTTTTTCAAAGTCAATGAAATTTTAATTGTATGTTATAAAATTATTAAAATAGTCTTTATTTCAAGTTTCAATTTATTTCTATAATACAATATCCTTAGAGTATTGACTTTATTTATAAAAATATTAAGTTTGACCATATTTTATGAATGTTTAATTAAATATGATAAGCATATGGAAAACAATATAATAATAAAAAAGATTGGTATTTTTGGTGGAACAGGGTTTATTGGCTCTAATCTTGTTCTATTTCTATATAATAATTTAAACGAAATTAATAATAAGATTTTTGAAATAGATAACAATAAAATTACATTTGATTTGAATGAAATTAGAATCTTTTTTTCTAAAACTAGATGGAATAATCTAATAAAAGATATAGAAAATGATATTTTTAAATTTGTCAAAGTTAATATATTTGATAAAGATAATCTTTTAAAAAACACGGAAGAACTAGACATTGTAATAAATTCTTCTGGAGTTGTTTCTTTTAGAAAAAAAGATATTGAAAGTTTATGGAAAATAAATGTAATTGGTGCAAAAAACATTCTAGAGGCATCAATTAAAAATAAAACAAAGAAATTTATTCACCTTTCTTCTATTTCAATTTTAAATCTATTAGACACCTCTCATTATCTTAATGAAAATGATATAGGTTTAAATGGATTTAAGAAAAATTTCCATTCGTACTCTTCTATCAATGAGATTTTAGAAATTTTTGAATCATATAACAATGGTAATAAATCAATCCTAAAAAAACTTAAAAATCCTTATGCCGATAGTAAACTAGCTGGTTATTATATCTGTAAAAATTTAGCAGAAAAATCAGAAATTGAATTTATTAATATAATGCCAGGAACAGTTATTGGCAAGGGTGATAATAATCTATCTATCTTAAAGTTAGTTTATAATATAGATAAAAATTTCTTTTTCAGCCAATTACCTGGTTATTCTTCTTTCGTAGACTCATATGATTTAGCAGATGGTATTTTTAATTCCATTTTATATGGTAAAAATCTTGAAAATTATATATTGAGTGGAGATAAAAATAATAATCTAACTTATAAACAACTAATTCAAAAAATAAAAATTAATCTAGATAATCTTAATAAAAAGAAATCGAAAAAAATCATTATAAGTCTTCCGAAAATTATAACTTACTCATTCTCTTTTATTGCAGAAAAATTATTTGGTTCTAAGGATTTGACTTTGACATTAGTTAAAAGTGGTTATGTAAAAAGCAAGATTGAAATAGAGAAAGCTAAAAAAGATTTACACTTTAATCAGAAAACTAGCATAGATAAATCTATTGAATCTTTATGTCAGGATTATATAGATAACAATATAAAAGAGATAATTAAAAATAAAAATTTTTATTTTTTCGCCAAAAATTACATTGTCGATCCATGGGTCAGAAAAAAGGCTATTATTTTTATTAATGGTGAAGAAAACATCTATGAATCTCCAAATAGGATATATGTAGTAAACCACCCTACTACGTTTGATATACATACTATCATAAATACATCTTTAGATAATTATTATATACCAGTTGATTATAATGCTTTTAAAATACCTATTTTTGGCTATATCTTAAAAGGGTGCGGTTTACCGCAAGTTTACCCAAAAGAGAATAAACATATATTACCAATGGTAAGTAAAATTATAAAAAATGGTTATCCATTATTTAACTCTATAAGAAGTGGCAATGTAACATTAGGAGAAGATGAAAGGATTAGAACAGGTGCAGCTGTTATGGCAGATAACACTAAATCAGATATAATTCCATACCATATATACATTGAAAAAGGTAAAAAAAATATCACTTATGCCCCTGGTTTTGATTTCAAACTACATCCTTATTCATATTATAACAATGCAATAATCTACATTAATATCCTTCCTCCAATAAAATGGAAAGAATATCATAAAGAAGTTATGACTAAAGAAGATTATATACAAATCATGCAGAAAATAGACAACCTTTTCGTGGAAAAAGATAAAGAGATGGATGATTATTTTGAAAAAAATAAAGAATATTTTAAAAATATAATTAGAAAAGGCGGAAGTAAATACAAATTAAAATATTAATTTAATTTTATAAAATATGGAGAAAATACTAATTACTGGCATTAATGGATTTATCGGTTCAAATCTTGCTTATTTTTTTATAGAAAAGGGATATCAGGTATATGGTACTGTTAGACCTTTATCAAATTTGTCCTTAATACAAAATATTCAGATTAATAAGATAACAGTTGATCTATGTAATATAGATGAAGAAGCTTTCCCAGATGATTTTGATTATATAATTCACTGTGCATCTGTAGTATCTGATTTTGCCAAAAATGAAATTGCCAAAAAAAATATCTTTGATATCAGCATTAATTTTTATGAAAAAGTAATTAAAAAACAAAAAAATTTAAAAAAATTTATCTATATTTCCACCTCTCTTGTTCTTGGATATAAAAAATTAGATATCTCAGAAAAAAATCCTGGTAAACCAATTAAGAAAAATTATTATGTTTACTATAAGAAAAAAACAGAAGAATTCTTTATTAAAAACTGTACAAAAGATAAAATAACTTATACAATTTTAAGGCCAGCAGACGTTTATGGACCCAGAGATAGAACATCTTGCTATCATATGCTTAAAGCGATAGAAGGAGGATTCCCGGTAATTGTTGGAAGTGGCAACTATATCTTTCCCTTTTGTTCTTCAAGAATTTTATGTGAAGCTGTCGAAAATTCTATCAAATTTGAACAATCAAATAATAAAATCTATACAATTACTTCTGGTTTTAAAATTACATGGAAACAGTTTTTTAAATTTTTTCAGAAGAAATTTAATAAATTACAATGGATATATATACCTGAAATTATTGCCATGATAACTGCTGCTGTTTCTTTGCTTATTCACAGGATATTTCCAAATTTTAAACCATCTTTGACACCTTACAGAATTACCAGAATTACATCTAATACTTCTTATGATATTTCTGAAGCCATAAAAGATTTAAAACTAACAATAATCGATGACTATGAAAAAGATCTTGAAGATATATATAGATGGTATATTGAAGTAAAAGGTAACTCTCAAATATAAATAAAGGACTATTTTGGAAAATATAAGTTTTTTAAATTTAATTATTATAAAAATAGTTACGATATTATTTTTTTACTATTCTCTTAGTATCACATTACTTAAAACAGTTTTTTCCATAAATATTTTACAAAAAAAAATTCAAAATGATTATAAGGCAACTATTTTTTATTTTGTCATATTCTTTTCTTTTATTTTAGTTTTACCTATCTTATTTATCTATATATTTATTTATGCAAATCACCAAAATCAACAAATTTTTAATTTTATTTTAAAAAATGTTTTTAAGGTTAATTTTGGTAACTTTAAACTTGGTATTTCTTTGTGCATTCTTTCTATTCCTTTAATACTTTTAATACAAAGGAATCAGGATAAAAACATCATCAAATTCTACCCATTTTCAAAAGAATCATTAAAAAATTGGAAAAAATTTATATCTATTGAAATCTTATATCTTATTTTTTATTATACAGTCTGGGAATTTATATTTAGAGGATTTTTCCAGAATGCACTTCTTGTTTTTTTTGGTAATTCTTTATCTGAAAATTCTTTCAAATATCTTTTTATAGATTTCGCATCAAATTTAAACCAGTTTAAGTTTAATATGACAAATCCTTTTTTGTTTATTATTTTTATATCAATTTCAATTCAGACAATTATATCGACTTTATTCCATATTGGCCATCCGCAAACAGAAATTTTTGCAGCTTTATTCGGTGGTTTTATTTTTGGAATAATTTCTTTATTTACAGATTCTATTTTCTATACTATTTTTATTCATGCATTCTTAGGAATTACTACTGATTTTTTTATAAAATTAAGGAAATAATAATAAATAAAGATAAAATTTTATCTAATTTAAATTTCAATTAAAATTAAAAGCAGGTTTTATGAAAATTTTAATAACAGGTGCTACTGGTTTTTTAGGACAAACTATTCTATCCTACATCTATAATGATAATGAATTAAAAAATGCAGATGTATCTGCATTTGTCTTGCCTTATGATAAATACAAAAAAGATATTGATAAATATTCAGATAAATATGATTTAAAAATAATTCATGGCAATATATGCAATTTTGAAGAAATAGATAATGCAATCAAAGGGATGGATATCGTAATTCACACAGCAGGTCTAATTTCCTATTGGAGAAAAGATTTAAAAAATCTTATAAATGTAAATGTTAATGGAACTGAAAACATAGTTAATTCATGTATAAATAATAAAGTAAAAAAACTGATTCATATTTCATCAGTAGGAGCTATTGGTTTTAATAAAAATGGAGATATATCAGATGAAAATACTAAATTTAATTATTCTAAAAACCTATATTATATGCAGACAAAGTTTAAAGGACAATTAATTGTTGAAAATGCAATCTTAGAAGAAAAACTGAATGCTATAATACTATGTCCCGCATCTATCATGGGCCCAGGAGATCCTGATATTAATACTCCACATAATCAGATATATAAAAAGGTTTATGAAAACAAGATGTATGGATGTTTCGCTGGTGGATTAGCAGTTGTAGATGTTAGAGATATTGCTAAGATAATAGTTAAAAACATAAAATTTGATTATAAACCTGATAAATACCTATTAGTTGGGAAAAATTTGACTTATAAAAATGTTATTAAAACAATAGAAAAATATTCGGGGAAAAAAACATATCCTTTTATAGTCAGTCCATTTTTTCTATCGATTGCAGGACTTATCCTTGAGTTTATCTCATATATTACAGGTAAAAAACCTCTTTTGACTTTTGATTATGGTAAATTAAGTGGAAACAAAGCTTATTATTCAAATGAAAAAAGCATAATGGAATTTAATCACTCTTACTATAATTTTGATGATACTATAGCAGATTCATGTAAATATTTTGAAAAAAAATTCATCAATAAATTATAAATTGGTAAATCTTATTTTATAAAAGGATGATTCTCTTTAAACATGCAATAACGATATAATTGTTCTACAATAACTAATTTAGCGATTTGATGAGTCAGTGTCATAGATGAAAGAGAAAGAATTAAATCTGCTTTATCTCTGACTTCATCGGACAAACCAAATGCACCCCCTATAATTAAAGAAATTGATTTTTTGTTTGATAAACTTCTATCTATTAAGTTGAAAAAACTTTCAGAATTCAAAGATTTCCCTTTTTCATCGCAAACAATTATATAAGAATCATTGGGAATTGATTCGATTATTTTCTTCCCTTCTTTTATTTTTTCTGCTTCGCTTGATAAGCCAAATTCCTTTATTTCTTTCGAATTTATCTCGAAAAAAGGTGAAATTCTTTTCAAATATTCTTCTATAATCATTGATATATCTTTATTAGTTGCTTTTCCAACGGAAATTAAGTAAATTGTTTTGGCCATTTTATTCCCAACTTATTCACAAGTTGTTAAAAGCTAAATTGTACAAATTTTTATAACTATCTATTCTTATCTTTTTATTAAAAGGCATTTCAAGAATTTAAAAATTCTTATAAATATAAATTATTATTTTTTTTCACAAATTATTCACAGTTTTTTTACTCCAGCCATCATCATGCCTATATCTTCTAATTTGATAGATTCAGGAATAAATTCACCCGATATTTTTCCTTCAAACATTACAATTACCCTATCTGAAAGATTTAATATTTCTTCTAAATCTTCTGAAACTAATAAAATTGCCACACCTTCTTCTCTTTTTTTTAACAATAAATTTCTAATAAATTCTGTTGCTGATATATCCAATCCGTAAGTTGGATGTGCAGCGATAATAACTTTCGGATTTGAATTCAATTCTCGGCCACAAATCAATTTCTGGATATTACCACCCGATAAAAGTTTTATAGGTGTCTCAATTGATGGAGTATAAACATTAAACTTTTTTACTATTTCTTTTGTCTTTTCTTTTACTTTGTTTATAGAAATAAACCCTTTTTCGTAATAATTTGTTTTATCATAATCTTCTAAAATTATATTATCAAATACTGAGAAATTCCCTATTGCACCAAATCTCAATCTTTCTTCTGGTATATGAGCCACTTGTAAGTTACGTATTTCTTTAGCTGATTTATTCTTAATATCGGTATTTAAAACCTTAATTTCCCCTTTTTCGTATTTCCTGAGGCCAGTAATTGCTTCAATCAGCTCTTTTTGCCCGTTCCCTGATACCCCTGCTACTCCCAATATTTCACCCTTATACAATGAAAAAGATATATTTTTTATGGAATATAAACCCTTATCTCCTTTTACCCAGAGGTTTTTTATATCTAATGCATTTTCTTTTTTGGTATTGTTCCTTTTATTATAATTTAACTGAATTTCCTCTCCAATCATTAATTTAGCCAGTTTCTTCTTATCAGTTGAAGAAGGATTTAAGCTATCTATGATTTTACCATTTCTTAAAACTGTTATCTTATCACTTATTGAAAAGACCTCATCAAGTTTATGGGAAATAAATATCACACCAAGACCATCTTTCATAAGTTCTTTAATAGTATTAAATAAACCTTCTACTTCTTGAGGAGTCAAAACCGAAGTTGGTTCATCGAGAATAAGGAATTTTGCTCCTCTTATCAATGCTTTAATAATCTCAACCCTTTGTTGTTCCCCGGCAGACAATTGCCATATTTTAGCCTCGGGATTAATCATAAGGCCAAATTTCTCACTTATTTCTCTAAGTTTTTTAGAATAATTTTTATTTGGATTAATAAAAGGAGCATCTTTTAATCCAAGACAAATATTTTCATATACTGTATGCTTTTGAACAAGCATAAAATGTTGATGAACCATTCCGATACCATATTTTATAGCATCTTTCGGACTTTTTATATCGACCTTTCTATCGTCGATTAATATATCTCCTTTATCAGGTTTATATATCCCATAAATTATATTCATTAAAGTTGTCTTACCAGCACCATTTTCACCTAATAATGCATGAACAGAAGAACACTGAAAATCTAACGATATATCATTGTTTGCTATAACACCAGGAAATTCTTTATATATTCCTTTTAAAGATAATTTGCGCATTTTGTTACCTTTTTAAATAATAAAAATATGGTTGAATGGAAATATCTCCACTCAACCATATATGGAAATAATGTTATTGTTTTGGAATATTACCGACAATGTTGCTTACAAACCAATCTATATTCCAAAGTGTTTCATAAGATGCTCTAACACCTGCGGGAATTTTTAATATACCTTTATTATCTTTTATTGGACCTGTAAAAGGATCAAAAAGCACTGTGGCTTCACTCATCTGAGCTATCCTTTTCATAACTAAATCATAAACTGAAAGTTTACCAAAGATAGGGTCATTAAGATTTATTGATTTAAGTTTATCTACAAATTTTGGATTAATTAATTGTCCGTATTCACCACCTAACAAACATGCACCTTCTTTCATTAACCACCAATAATCTCTATTATCCCATGTATTTGTATATATTCTTCTGAGAATTTCTTCATACATAATACCCCAATCAACAAGTTGCCCGGAAACAACTGTATCTTCACCAAATTTTTGCATAGGGCTATAATGTGAAAAAACATAAATTTGTTTTCCATTTTTTGTATGTTCTTCTCCAACATCTACTACAGCTGTCGAGTCTTCGGTAAAAGCCAAAGCATCTATGCCTTCAGAAATTAATGATTCTGCTGCTTCTTTTGCTTTTGCAGGGTCATACCAAGAAAAAAGCCATCTAACATATACTTTTGCATTTGGATTCGCTTCTTTAACGCCAAGAGCAAATGCATTTATATGCCTGATAACTTCTGGAATAGGATGAGCGCCAACATATCCTATTTTGTTAGATTTTGTTAAGGCTCCTGCCATTAATCCTGTAAGATAATAAGATTGATAAAGTTCTGCAAAATAAGTGCCAAGATTTTTTTCTCTCTTATATCCTGAGCAGTGCATAAATAACTTATCAGGATATTTTTTCGCAGCGTTTACTGTACCATCCATAAAACCAAAACTTGTGGTAAATACTATATCGCATTTTTCTTCGTTAATAAGTCTATCAATATATCTTTCAACATCACCCTCTGGTACATTTTCAATATAAACTGTTTTTAACCATGGGAATTTGCTTTCTACATATTTCCTGCCAATATCATGTGCATTTGACCAACCATAATCCCCAATTGGTCCAACATAAATAAATCCTGCTTTCAATGTTTTCCCTTGAATTTGTGCTGCTTTGCTTGTTTCACTTCCTTTTGCGCATGAAAATAAGATAATTGAAATAATTAAGAGTATTGAAATACTAAATAGAAGAATTGCCTTTTTTTTCATTCAACTTCCTCCTTCTTTGTTTAATTATAAAACTTTAGCAAAATATATCAATATAATTTTACGATATTTTAAAGAGAAAAACATAGATTAACATATTTTACTTTTTTTACTTAATAACTATTTATACTATTTTTTAACTTATTATAATATGGTTTTATTAGGATATAATCTATGATAAAAAATGATTATTATGAATTAAAGAATATGATCGCAGTTGCAAATAAACTTGTTAAAGCCGATATAATAATAAAAAATGCAAAAATAATAAATGTATTTAATGAAAAAATTGAGCAAGCCAATATTGCTATTTATAAAAACAAAATTGCGGGCATAGGTGATTATGAAGAAGGATATGATATCATTGATGCAGAAAATTGCTATGTTTCTCCTTCTTTTATAGATTCACATATCCATATTGAAAGTACTAAGCTTACTCCTTATGAATTATCTAAAGCATTATTACCATTAGGGACGACATGCATAATTGCTGATCCACATGAAATAGCAAATGTATGCGGAATTGAGGGTATAGAATTTCTTATCAATAATTCAAAATCTCTACCAATCGATATATTTTTTATGGCTTCGAGTTGTGTCCCAGCGACTAATTTTGAAACTAATTTCAAAAAATTAGATTCAAGATATCTAAGAAAACTTAAAAAATATACTCAAATTTTAGGGCTTGCAGAAGTCATGAATTATCCAGCCGTTATAAATTCTGAAAAAAGTATTCTCCAAAAAATTATCTTATTTAAAGATATGATAATAGATGGACATAGTCCAAATCTTTTAGGGAAAGAGTTGAATGCATATATTTCTGCTGGCATCTACTCGGATCATGAATGTACAACATTTGATGAAGCCATGGAAAAACTTTCAAAAGGGATGTATATAATGATGCGAGAAGGATCTGTGGCAAAAGATCTTGATAATCTAGCTGAAATAATAAATGATTCTACAAAAAATAGAATTCTTTTATGCACAGACGATAAAGAACCAGATGATATAATAAAAGAGGGACATATAAATTATTCTATCAATAAATTACTTAAACATAAGGTTTCACTTCCTACCGCGATAAAACTTGCTACATTAAATCCATGTCAATTTTTTGGATTTAAGCAAAGAGGAGGAATTGCTCCTGGCTATTATGCTGATCTTGTAATTTTTAAAGATTTAAAATCTATTAAATATGTCATAAAAAATGGAAATATAATATTTGCAAATAATGAATTGAAAGGTGAATTCTTCAATAATATCATTAAAAAGTCTAGCTTAAAAAGAATAACCAACACATTTAAAATTGACAAATTTAGTAAAGAAGATCTGAAGATTATAAATCAAAATAAAAAAATAAGAGTAATAGAAATAAAAGAAAATTCCTTGCTAACAAAGCAAATTCATGTTGAACCTTTTGTTAAAAATGGTTTTGTAGAATCTGATATAAAAAATGATATCTTAAAAATTGTTGTATTACAAAGACATCATGGTTATAGTAAACCAACCTGTGGATTTATAAAAGGTTTTGGAATAAAAAAAGGAGCATTTGCCAGTTCTATTTCTCATGATTCTCATAATATTGTAGCTATTGGAGAAAATGATGACGATCTATTCCTCGCAATAAGACATCTTATCAATATAAATGGAGGAATCGTAATTACCAAAGAAAATAGCGTTATAGCTGAGCTACCTCTTATATATGGAGGGTTAATTTCAAATATGCCTTTATCAGAGGTAACAGAAAAATATAATTATCTTAAAAAAATAATAAAAGAAGAAAACTTATCATGCTTAAATGATCCTTTCATGTTGTTATCTTTCATGACTCTTCCTGTAATACCTGAAATCAAAATTACAGATAAAGGGATATTTGATGTTAATAAATTTTGCTTTGTCGATCTTTTCTTAGAAAAAGAAAAAATTATTTAATATTTTTTAAAAATTATATTAATATTTCGTTTATTTTTCTACTTATCTTCTTTTACAAATGGCTCACCAAGACTTTCAGGAGCGCCGATGTGTTTAAGCAGGTTTTTTTCAGCTATTAGAATTAAAACTAAAAGAGTTGAAACATATGGAAGCATCAACAATAAACTTGGAGATATCCCTAAAGGTTGTAAGAGATACTGTAAAACATATATGCCTCCAAAAAGATATGCACCTATAAGAGCTTTCATAGGATTCCAATATGCAAAAATTGTCAAAGCTATTACTATCCAACCCCTTCCACCAGTCATACCCTCTATCCATTGGGGGATATAAGCAGTTGAAAGGTATGCTCCAGCCATACCTGCAAAAGAACCACCTATAATGACAGAGAAATATCGATATGAATTCACATTTAATCCAACCGAATCAGCTGCTTTTGGAGATTCGCCTATTGAACGTAAATTAATTCCCAGTTTAGTTTTAAATATTATGAACCATACTAGAATAGTTAAAATAATGGATAGATAGAATAAAGGATCACGAGAAAATAGTATTTTCCCGATAAAAGGAATTTTGGATAGGAAAATTATATTTATACTACTAAATCTTGCAGGTAAAGGGATACCGATAAAACTTCGTCCTATTACTCCACTTAAACCAATACCTACCATAGTTAAAGCCAGTCCAGATAAGGTCTGTTTCCCTTTTAATGTAATACATACAAAAGCATGAATAGATGAAAGAATTGCGGTAAGAAAAATTGCTGAAAAAAATCCTAACCAGGGATTTGAAGTTAAATATGTAACACCAAACGCGGTTACAGCCCCCATTGACATTAAACCTTCTATTCCAAGATTATAAACCCCAGATCTTTCTGCTATTATTTCACCAATTGTTGCTAAAAGCAAAGGTGTACCAGCTACCAATGTCCTTGAAAGTACTGAAATAATTAAATCCATAAATCACCTTATATTCAATTAATTTCAATTTATAATTATTTTCATTTTATTTAATAAAGCTATGGATTTTCTTAATTTATTCTCTATTTATCTTTAGTTTTTTATTTACTTTTATATGAAATTCAGTAAAAAACATTCCAATAAGAGCAGCAAACAAAATACAACCATTAAAAAGATTTATTGTGGCGTGGGGAAGATTGAATGATGTTTGAATAATGTCACCTCCAACTAAAATCCCACCAAAAAAAAACGATGAAAATATAACCAAAAGAGGGTTTAACAAAGAAAGCCAGGCAACAATAATACCAGTATACCCATATCCTGAAGAAACTTGCTCTGGATATGTCAAATGCTTATGTATTGCTGAAACTTCTCCAACACCAGCCATACCAGACAAACCGCCACTTATTATCATTACAATTAATGTTACTTTGATAAAATTAATACCCGCATATTTGGCTGCATCAGGATTTTCACCAACAACTCTTATTTCATAACCATATTTAGTTCTTGCAATAAAAAAATAAATGATTATAGCAACTATTAAACCAATAATTAATGTTATATAATGTATTCTTGAGCCTTTAATAAATGGTATTACTGCGTTTGATGGGAAATTATCAGTATAAGGGAAACCATATTGCTGCTTACCTTTCCATGGACCATAAATAAGATATTGAACAAATTGAGCTGCCACATAATTAAGCATCAAACTCGATATTATATCATTAATGCCAAGTTTCGCTTTCAAATATGCTGGAATCAACCCCCAAAAAGCACCTCCTATAAAACCAGCTAAAAACATAATAGGTATTACTAGTTTAAATTTTGGACCAACAAATAAAGCGACCCATGTAGCTAATGTTGCACCTATAAGAAGTTGCCCTTCTGCCCCAATATTCCAGAATCTACCTTTAAATGCTAATGAAAGTCCTACTCCTATTAATAATAGAGGGATCATTTTGGTTATAGTCTCTTTTAAACCAAAAAAACTAAAAAATGAACCTTTAAATATTCTATAAATAGCATAAAAGGGATTAATTCCCTTAAAGGCAAATATTAGACTTGATAAAAAAATCCCAATTATTAAAAATAAAATATAATAAAAAACTTTTTTTTTATTACTAATTGAAGTATTTTTTTCTATGGTAAACTTATACATTTAGCCTCCTGGAAACTTAGGAATATTCTTAATATAGAAGAATAATAATGATATATCATCATCTCATTTTAAATCACTTTCATAATTAAATATAACTAAAATGGAAATTTTAATCATTTTCACAAAAATGAATTTTTTAATCTATTCTCCAATTATTTTAATTAAAACTCTTTTTGGTCTTTTACCATCAAACTCTCCATAGAATATTCTTTCCCAGGGACCAAGGTCAAGTTTCCAATTAGTTATAGCGACAACTACTTCTCTTCCCATAATTTGCCTTTTAATATGAGCATCAGCATTATCCTCTCCAGTCCTATTGTGAAGATATTTTTCTTTCTCATATGGTACAAGGTTACCAAGCCATTTTATGAAATCCTGGTGTAAACCACTTTCGTTATCATTAATAAAAACACTGGCAGTTATATGCATAGCATTTACCAAACAAAAACCTTCTTTTATATTTGACTCATTAATTGCTTTTTGGACCTCTTCAGTAATATGAATCAACTCAATCCTGCTTTTAGTGTTAAACAATAATTCTTTTCGAAATGACTTCATCTTTTCACTCTTTATCTATAAAATCGGTATAAAAACCAAAAGGGGTAGTAAATTCATGATATTCACAAATTACTTCATCATTTTCTACAATTTTAAATTTTGATTTTTCCGAAATAGATATAACTTCATGCCATATACCTTTTTTTAAACATATAGGTTTATCAAGCAAAAAAACATCAAATTTATCTGGATCTTTATCTGCTAAAATCAATAAACTTGTTCCAGATATCGGTTCAAAAGTCTCCATAGAATCAGGATGTCTTTCTATTCTTTTAGCACTATGTCTATCAATCTCAAATATTGCGATTCTAAAACCATTTGATTTTTCTTTGAATAATATTTCCCACCCATTTTTTTCAGAACCTGAAAAATCTAAAATATAACCATATTTTTCGAAATTATCTTTATTAATACATTTTACTTTCTTCATATTTACCTCATTAAGACTAATGCTTTTTCATAACAAATTTATTTCTAACAAATTCTTAAAATAAGAGAAACACAATTTAACAAGCAAGGATTTTTTCAATTATTTTTTTCCAGTTTTCATATCCTTCAAGTGCTAAAGCTTTTTCTTTTGAAGGGGTAAAGTTTTTGTCTTCTTGATAAAATTTTTCCATATCTTTTAAATTTTCAAATCCACCTCTTTTATAACCCGCAATTAAAGCTGCTCCCATAGAGGTAGTCTCAATTATTTTAGGTCTTATAATAGGGATATTCAACAAATCTGATTGAAATTGTAATAAAAAGTTATTTGCACTTGCTCCACCATCTGCTCTAACGATGTGTAAAGGCTGACCGCAATCGTTTACAACCCCATCAAGGACATCTCTAATAGAAAAGGCTATACCTTCAAGGCATGCTCGAACTATATGTTTTCTTTCAGTATCTCTCGTAATTCCATAAATTAAACCTTTGACATCTGGTCTCCAATATGGAGCTCCCATACCCGCAAAAGCGGGGACAAAAATCAATCCTTTAGAATATTGTGCCTCTAAAGCCATGATTTCTGTTTCTGCTGAATTTTCTATTATTTTCAAATTATCTCTCAGCCATTGAATCGCTGCACCAGCTATAAATACCGAACCTTCAATAGCATAATATGGTTTTTTATCTAAAACCCATGCTATTGTAGTAACAAGATTATATTTGGAAATAACTGGCTTTTCGCCTATATTTACAAGTATAAAACTTCCTGTTCCATAAGTAATCTTGCCTTCTCCAAAATCAAAACAATTTTGACCAAAAAGGGCAGCCTGTTGATCTCCCAAAATACCTGTTATTGGTATCTCTTCACCTAGTATTATTTTATCCATGTATCCAAAATCTGAATTACTATCACAAATTTCTGGTAAGGATTCTATATCAATACCAAAATAATTAAGTAGTTCATTGTCCCAATTTAAAGTATTAATGTTATATAACATTGTCCTTGAAGCATTTGAATGGTCTGTTTTATGAGATTTCCAACCTGTTAGAACAGCTAAAAGCCAGCTATCAATAGTTCCAAAAGCCAATCTTTTTTCTTTATTTGCCTTCTTTACTTCATCAACATTATCTAAAAGCCATTTCATTTTTGTAGCAGAAAAATATGGATCTATAACTAAACCCGTTTTTTCTCTTACAACTTTTTCCATTCCGTCAATCTTCATTTTTTCACATATTGGTGCTGTCCTTCTACACTGCCATACAATAGCATTATAAAGAGGTTTACCTGTTTTTTTATCCCATGCTACTATTGTTTCTCTTTGATTTGTAATACCAATTGCTATAATTGATGAAGGCTCTATATTCGCTTTTTCAATAGCCCTTTTTATAGTTCTTAATTGTGTTTGTGCTATCTCTTCTGCATCATGTTCAACCCAACCTTTTTCAGGATAAATTTGTCTAAACTCCTCCTGTGAAGTTGCAATAATATTTCCTTTTAAATCAAAAATAATAGTTCTCGATGATGTTGTCCCTGCGTCAATTGCTAGAATATACTCTTTTCCCATTTTTTCTCCTATTATTTATTAAGTGTTATTCAATTAATAATCATTTAAAATTGAATATTAAGAAGTTTGCTTTTCAAGATAATTATACAAAATTTTTCATAAATTAAAACAAAATTTTTGTTGCAGATTTTCAAAATTTTTCTAACATTTTTCAAAAAGAAGTAAAAACATGATACAATTGATAATAGGACCAATGTTTTCAGGTAAGACAACGGAATTATTAAGAAGATTGCAAAGAGCATTAATTGCTGGGAAAAAAGTAATTTTACTTAGACCAGTTATTGACACACGTGAAACAATTACTCATGATGAACTAAAAAGTACTGGAAATATCCCTCAATTATCTATTTCTGAACTTAAAGATTTTGATATTAATACCTATGATTATATTGGTATTGATGAAGGACAATTTTTCCACAATTTATCCAATTATATTAAAAATTGGGCTCAAGATGGGAAACATATAATTGTCGCTGGTCTTGATGCTACTAGTGAATTAACCCCATTCGATGAAATTATGCAATTAATTCCTTTTTGCGAAGAAGTAGTTAAACTTAATGCAGTTTGCACCAAATGTGGTTCTGATTTTGGAGCTTTTACTAAATTTGTTGGGCAGGAAAAAAAGGATAAAATACTTGTTGGTGGAAAAGGTCTTTATGAAGCGCGATGTCGTAGATGTTGGAGCTTGCCATAGTTTTCTATTCATATTTAATGAAATAAACTAAAGATATGCTTATCTTATAGAATCTCATTTTATAAATAAAAACAGATAGAAGGAGAAGAGGATGAAGGTACTTGTACTAAATTGTGGCTCATCATCAATTAAATATCAGGTAATTAATATGGAGAATGAGTCTTTATTAGCAAAGGGTCTTGTAGAAAGGATAGGGGGAGAAGAAACTATTTTCAACTACCAAAAAACGGGATTTGAAAAAATAAAAACAGTTTCTCAAAATATAAATTATGAAAAAGCTATTAGCATTCTACTTGGTTCACTATGTGATTCTGAAAAAGGAGTTTTGAAAGATATTCACGACTTAAATGCAGTTGGACATAGAGTAGTTCATGGTGGTGAATACTTTTTTGAATCTCAATTAATTGATGAAGAGGTTGAAAGAAGAATCGAAGAATGTATTGACCTCGCACCTCTTCATAATCCTGCTAATTTAGAAGGCATAAAAATACTTAGGAAAATGCTCCCAGATGTACCAAATGTTGCTGTATTTGATACTGCTTTTCATCAAACAATGCCAAAAAATTCATTTATTTATGCCTTACCATACAACTTATATACAAAATACAAGATAAGAAGATATGGTTTTCATGGCACATCTCATAAATATGTAGCTGAACAAGCTGCGATTAAACTAAACAGACCTCTTTCTGAATGCAACTTAATTACATGCCATTTAGGTAATGGATGTTCAATAACTGCCATAAAAAATGGAGTATCTATCGATACATCAATGGGATTTACTCCACTTGAAGGACTTATGATGGGTACTAGAAGCGGTGATATGGATCCATACATTGTCTTATATCTTATGGAAAAGGAAAATTTATCTTTAGAGCAGGTTAATTCCCTTATGAATAAGCAATCTGGTCTATTAGGTATATCGGGTATTTCTAATGATATCAGATTAATCTGGGAAGAAGAAAAGAAGGGTAATGATCAGGCAAAACTTGCTACCGAAATATTTATTTACAGATTAAAAAAATATATTGGTGCTTATATGGCGGTTCTTGGAAGAGTTGATGCAATAATTTTTACTGCAGGAATTGGTGAGAATGATGAACATGTTAGAGAACGAGCCTTATCTGGAATGGAAGATTTAGGAATTGTCTTAGATTTAGAGAAAAACCTTGAACTAAACAGAAAAGAAGGAGAAATTTCACACTCTGATTCTAAAATAAAAGTTTTTATTATCCCTACAAATGAAGAACTAGCTATTGCAAAAGACACAAAAAGAATAATAGATTCTCTAAAATAGAATTCTTGACAGTTTTTTAGAATGTTATATTTTCGTTATGTAAGCGCGAGTAGTTCAGTGGTAGAACATCAGCCTTCCAAGCTGATTATGTGGGTTCGATTCCCATCTCGCGCTTTTTTATTTTCTCTATTTCCCCAAACAAAACTTACTGAATATTACATTGAAAAGCTCTTCTGAATAATCTTTACCTGTTAATTCATTTATTTTCAAATAAGCATTTTTTAAATTTTCAGCAGCAATATCATATAAACTATTTTCTTTTAGGTTTTTTTCAGCAACCATAATATAGTTTAATACCTGTTCAAGAATAACTTTTTGTCTTATAGTTTGAATAAAAAAATAATCTTCATCATTATTTTTTATATCACCATTAAAGTTGTATTCAAATTTATTCCTTATTAGATTTTCCAATTCTTTTATTCCTATATTTAACTCAATAGATATTGGTAATATTTTTGTACTATTTTGTAAAATAAAATTTTTTATTTCAGAATCTAATTTCTCTAATAATTCATTATTTATTTCTTTTTCCAAAACAAATTTTTTGCAATTTTCTTTGTTAAAAAGCAGATCAATTTTATTTAATACTATAATTATTTTTTCCTTGTTTTCCTTATAAATATCTAATAATTTAATATCAATATTGCTATCAACCGATATAAGGAAAATAATTAAATTAGATTCATCTATTAATTTTTTAATACGTGAAATACCTATTTTTTCTATTTTATCCTCTGATTCTCTTATGCCTGCTGTATCATATAAAGATATATTAGTATTCCCTAAGACAAGTTCTGATTCTATATAATCACGCGTAGTTCCATGTATATCGGATACAATGGATCTATCTTCCTTTAATATGCAGTTAAAAAGTGATGATTTCCCACTATTTGTAGGTCCTACGATAACAACACTATTTTTTGAATGTAGAGCTAAACCATATGAAGAATTATCTAGTATTTTTAAAATATCTGTTTTTAAAAAATGAAATTTATCGAAAATAATATTTAAATAATTTTCATCAGATTCAAAATCATCCTCTGGATATTCGAGGCTTGCTTCCAAAAAAGATGAAATATCTAGAATCTGTTTTTCATAATTACTGATCTTTTCAGAGAACTCTTTACCTATGTTTTTCAGTGAGTTTTCATATGCTTTTTCTGAATCAGAATTTATTAAATTATTAATAGCTTCTGCTTGAAGAAGGTTAATTTTGCCATTTAAAACTGCAAGTTTGGTAAATTCACCAGGTAATGCCTCTCTATATCCTAGAGAATCTAAAAGATTAAAAACCTCTTTTATCACAAATAAAGAACCATGAACATGCAATTCGACTGTATCTACTCCACTATATGAATTTTGACCTTTGAAAAATATTAATATACAATTATCTATTTTCTTCTTTCTTTCTTCATCTTTATATAAATCTATTAGTGTTGCTTGTCGGGGAATAATCTTTTTTTTGCTTATAAATTTAGATAAATCTGATATTACATCATTTTTAGTAATTCTAATAACAGCTATAGCACTTTTGCCGTATCCTGATGCTAATGCATATATTCCAATATTCATTTTATCTTAACAATTTTATTAACTTAAATTTAAAACATTCATTAAAAATAATATTAATATGTCTTATAATTTCGGTTATTTGATTTTAATAAGATTCGAACTCTTTTATATTTAGAATTTCCTTCTGATTCTGTCATCACATCTGGGTCATCTTGTAAAGTCATGTGAATTATCTTTCTTTCATATGAATCCAAAGGATAAAAAATAAAAGTTCGTCTTGTTCTTTTAACTTCCTCTGCTTTTTTAAGTGCTATGTTGCGTAAAAAGCTATTTCTGTGTAATCTGTAATCTTTACAATCCAGTATTATTCTTGGCTCAAATCCGAAATACTTTTTGCCAACTACATTTATCAATTCTTGAAGAGTTAATAATAGTTGAGCATTATTTTTCGCGAATAACTGATCATTTGATGTTTCAATTTTAATAATAAAATAATTATCATTTATTTCCGGTTCAGATATTTTACCTTCAATTGAATATAATGAAAAGACTTGATTGAAAAAAGAATCTGCAAGTTTTTTTATTTCATCTTTTAAATCACTAACTTCTGCTTCTATATATATTGTGGGAGGATTCTCCCTATAAACGGTTAACTTTAATTCTTCTTCTGTTTTTTTAAACTTATCTAATGCAACTTTTTTTGCTTCTTCTATAGTATTTGCATTTATAAATATTCTCTGTGGCATCGATAATCTCCTAAATTATAATTATGCAACTGTAAGCTTTTTTCCTTCAATAACTGAAATTGCTGATGTTTCAAGTATAGATAATAAGTTCAAACATGTCCAATATAGAATCAAACCGCTGGACATATTGTATAAAACAAAGAAAAAAACTATAGGTAAAAGCCACATCATCATTTTAGATTGCATTTCCTGTTCTTTTGAAGATGCTACTTGCGATTTTGATTGAAATATAGTTAAACCAATTTGAGTTAATAACATTATAAATGGTAATAATCTTATATCTGTTCCCAACAAAGGTATATTAAAAGGCAATTTTAGTATTGTATCACCTATTGAAAGATCTTTTATCCATAAAAATGATGCACCTCTAAGTCCATGATTATACATCAATGCATTATATAAAGCTATTAAAAATGGGAATTGCAATAATAAAGGCAAGCATCCTGATAAAGGATTTATCTTTTCTCTTTTATAAAGAGCCTGCATTTCTACATTAGCTTTTTGAGGATTGTCTTTATATTTTTCTTGAATTTCCTTTATTTGAGGATTAAGTTGGGAGATCTTTTTCATAGAAATTGTAGATTGTCGGGTTAATGGGAATAAAACTATCTTTATTATAAAAGCAAGTATTATTATTGAAATTCCCCAACTTTTAAAAATAGAGAACAACCAATTTAAAAGATATTCAAATGCTATAACAATAGGATTTAAAATCCCAAATCTATTAACTATATTTGAAAAATCTTTTTTATATGATATCAAAATTTTTCTTTCTTTTGGTAAAGTATAAAAATTAAACTTATATACATTTTCTACTAGATCTATGGCATTTGATTTTATATATAAAGTCTGGGTGTTCTCTTGATTTATAAAAGCCAACCCATTTGCATTATTTGCATTTGCTTTTTCTATAATTATAGAGAAATACAAATTTTGTATATTAATCCAATCAAAATCAGGAATTTGTGTAAAAGCTTTTTTGGATAATTTTACTGGATGATATCTTTTAGCAAAATCATAGAATATTTCCTGTCTATTGTTTTTATTGAATAAAAGTTCTTTTGGTCCAATTTGTCCATTGAAAGAAAAAAGCGAGATACTATTATCTAATTTAGGGATATTATTTTGTAAACCTTTTACTGAAATAGTTACACTATATTTATAATTATCAATTCTTTCAATTATCTTTTCAATTTCACAATTCTTCCCTGCTAAATCTATAAACTGTTTCTTATATACTATCCGTTTATTATCAGAATTTGCCACTAAAAAATATACCGGTTGAATATATTTAATACTTGAATCTGAAATATCAATAATATCGGTTGAAAAAAACATTTGACTTTCAGAGTCAATAATAAGATTTTCTTTTTTATCTATCAATATTTCTTTAAAACCACCACCAACTGATGAAACTTTTGAAAAACTGTTGGAACCTAAGGATTCATTTATTTCTTCTTTATCTATCTTTGCTAAAAGAGTTATATTATCTTGAATTTTGTTTTGAGTTTCATTATAGATTATATTTTCAGTCTTGTTTTCGGTACTTTTATTTTCTAATTTTTCAGTTTGTGGTTGATTGACTATTTGATTCTGATTAGAATTTGTGAATTTAGGATAAATAAAATAATAATAACCTATAATTAAAAGGAAAGCGACTATTAAAAATATTACTTGATTCTTATCCATTTATTCTCCTTGGTCTATTTTCCTTGAGAAATTAAAATTTTCAGGTAAAGGGTCATATCCTCCCTTAAATAATGGATTGCATCGTAAAATTCTTTTCAAAGTCAAAAATGTTGCTATAAAAAAAGAGTATTTTTTATATGCACTTAATGCATAAGAAGAGCATGTCGGGGAAAACCTACAAGAAGAAGGGAGTAAGGGAGAAAGGGTTAATTTATACCCTTTTATCAAAAAAATAACTATTGTATTTAATAAAATATTAATAGATTTGAGAAATGAACGAAATAATTTCATTTGATGCATCAAGAAACAACCCACCACTTTCTTTAATTACTATAAAAGCACTTCCACCTTTTCTAAACAGGGATCGATTTTGTAATAAAATTGATCTAACCCATCTTTTTTCTTTATTTCTTTTATTAGCTTTACCTAATTTCTTAGAAACAGAAATTGCATAAGAAAAATCATCTCCGTTGCTAGAATAATAAAATTTATATTTTCTGGTTTTAAAAATATATCCATTTGATAAAAGTTTTTTTATTATTCTTTTGTTTTGTAATTTCTTAATGTTTACCACTTCTTAGCTTTTTTAAAATCGCCAACAGTAAGTAATTTCCTTCCATTTCTGCGTCTTCTTGAAAGAACTTTCCTTCCATCAGCAGTTTTCATCCTTGATCTAAAGCCATGAGTTCTTTTTCTTCTTAGATTATGTGGTTGAAATGTTCTCTTCATATATACACTCCATAAATTGTTTAAATATTTTTAAAAAAAGATTAACTAATTACCAATATTTTGTGTTTGTTAAAATAATAAATTAAAACTCATAGTCAAGAAAAATTAATTTTTGTTGATTTTTTTTTATTTAAGATTTATTATTCATTTACCTAAGATAAAGATTCATTTAGAATTAGTATTTTATTAAAAATTTTGAATCGTATTCAAAAATAAAATTTTTATTATCTTTAATTTTTTACTAAAAATATGTTAAAACAATATTTTTTTTACTTTTTAATATAAAAACTTTTTAAGTATTTACATTAAAACATTAATTTAATAATATAATAGAGGCAAGTATGATAGATAAAAAAATCTGGGAAGATATTATCCAATATTTAATTTCAAAAGATATTATAAATGAAGTCTCTTATAATATCTGGATTAAAGATTTAGATATTAAATTCGAAGAATCAAAGGTTTCTATTGTTTTTCCTAATAATATCGCCAAAGAAAAGTTTAACACGATTTATTCAGATATTATTAAAAAAACCCTTTATGAGTTTAATAAAGAAGAAATTTCTTTTGAATATTTAATCAAGGAAGAAAAGAAATCTAATTCTGAAAAGAAAAAAGAAGAAAACCAAGAATCCGAAAAATCAACTAAACAAAAAAAAGAATCTCAACAAGGCACAATATCAAAAATAGACAATTTTTATTACAATCAAGTAAATTATTTAAATCCAAGATATACATTTGATAATTTTGTCATAGGCAAAAATAATCAATTTTGCGCTGCAGCTGCTTTAAGAGTCGCTCAAGCTCCTGGTCAGCACATGAATCCTCTTTTTATTTATGGAGGAGTGGGGTTAGGAAAAACCCATATTTTACAAGCAATAGCGAATTATATAAATTCAAATAATAAAAACTTCAAAATACTGTATATGCATGTCGAGCAATTTATTGATGAATTTATTTTCTCCTTAAAAAACGAGCAGATGAATTCTTTCAGAATGAAATTTAGACATGCTGATATTCTTTTACTTGATGATGTTCAATATTTAGAGCAAAAAGACGCTTCAATGGAAATGTTCTTTCATACCTTTAATTCTTTGTACCAAGCTCAAAAACAAATGGTTTTTACCTGTGATAAACCCCCTAAAGATTTAAAAGATTTTGAAGAAAGGGTAAGAAATCGAATGGAGTGGGGTCTAACAGTGCAAATTACTGCACCCGATTATGAAACTAGAGTAGCAATCTTGCAAAAAATGTGTGAATATGAAAAACGAAATATTGATGAAAAGATTTTACATTTTATCGCCAAAAATGTAAAATCTTCTATTAGAGAACTCGAATCAGCTTTAATAAAAATAATTGCGTATTCTGATATTTTTAAAATTGATATTAATAGTTTAGGATTAGAACAAGCAAAAGAAATATTAAAAGACCAATTTAAATACATTGACGAAACCAAGATAATACAGATCGATGATATTATTAGAAAAGTTGCAGAAACATTTAAAGTCTCTAGTTATGATATAAAATCAAAAAAGAGAAATGCTTCAATTTCAAGAGCTAGAAATGTTGCGATGTATTTATGTAGAGAATTAACCTCAGCAAGTACAACCGAGATTGGATTATCTTTTGGAGGAAAAGATCATACAACAATTATTCATGCTTGCAAAAAAATTACTGATTTAATGAAAGATGATGAATTGCTTAGAATATCAATTGATAGTATGATTAAAGACCTCACTTCTTAAATTATTCACTGTTTTCACTAAAAAATAAATTTTAATGTGAATTAAGTGAAAAAAGACACAATTAATTTTATTTTTTTTTATTTTGAAAATTTATGAATTACATTGTTGATAATAACATCTTTTTATTCATAAGCTAAATTATGGAATAAAGATAATTTAAATTAAATATTAACTTATTAACAAGCATTATTATAAATATTAAAATTAAATATTTAAAATAAAAGAATAATAAATAAAAAGCATATTGAAAATATAATGTTGAGTAAAAAATTATTTAATATAAAATTTCATTGGAGAAAATTATGAAATTTAGTATTGAAAAGTTTAAAATTGCTGAACTTTTATCTCAAGCTGATTCTGTTATAGAACAAAAATCTTTTTCATTAGTATTTTCAAATCTTCTTTTGGAAGCTGAAAATGATAAAATAATAATTTCTGCTACTGATTCAATTAATTTTTTTAAAGCTTATGATAACGCTAATGTTAGTGAAAATGGTAAAATACTTGTTAATGCAAAAAAACTTTTCGATATTGTTAAATCTGTACCTGATATTACTTTGTTTTTTGAAACAAATAATAATAATGAATTGTCAATTTTTTCTGAAAATAATTCTTTCGAATTTGAACTAAAAACTATGGATTATACCGAATTTAATATTTCTTTCGATATATCTTTTGAAAACAGTTTTGAAATTGATTCTCAGCTTTTTAAAGATTTAATTCATAAAACGATATTTTCTACATCAGAAGAAGCAGATAAACAATTCTCTACTTCTGGTATTATGATTGAAAAAAAGGATGAAAAAATAAATGTGGTTGCTACAGATAAAAAAAGACTAGCTGTATGTAGATTTTTTGAAGATTTACCAGATTTAATATCAATTATTCCAAAAAAAATGATGAATATTATTTCTAGAGTTAGATCTTCAAATCAAAAATATAAAATTTCTTTGACAGAAAAAAAGTTTAGTATTGAAATTGGTGAAATTCAATATATGTGTCACTTATTGGAACCCAAATTTCCTAATTATAGAACCCTTATTCAGGAAACATTTGAATATAATTCAATAATTGAAAAAGACACTTTTAATCAAAATCTTAAAATGATTTCTTCTATGTTTTCAAGCGAAGACACCATAATTATAAGAATGGAAAAAAATTCTATGATTATTTCAAATCTTGAAACAGATATTGGTAAAGGTAAAGTTCATTTTGATATTGATTATGATAATGAACCAGTTGAATTTGCTGTTTCATATAAAAATATTGCTGATTTTACTAGAGTAATAGATTCACAAAGATTTAAATTATGTTTCAATAATCCTCAAAAGGCAATATTTTTTATTCCATTTGAAGAGAATAAAGTTTATAATTATATTTTTATCACTGTTCCTGTTAAAATATGATTATACCATCATTAATATTATATAATTTCAGGTTATTTTCGTACAATAAATTTACCTTTGAAAATAATATTACTTTTATTACAGGTAAAAACAACTCAGGGAAAAGCTCTATAATAGAATCTCTTTATATAATAAAATCTGGAAGAAGTTATAGAACAAATTCATTAAATAATTGCATAAAATATGGAGAAAAGTTTTTTAGTATTGAGTATAAGACTGATAATAATGAAAAATTTATTTATACAGAACAGGGTGTAAAGTCCTTTTTTATAGATGAAATTAAAACGAAAAAGAAAATAATCAGCTCCGATACTTTTGTTTTATACAACAAGAATCTTTTTAGCTTTATTTTTAATAGAGATTTTCGAAGAAAAACTATAGATGAACTTATATCTACTTATGATAATAAATATCTATATTTATTAATAAATTATAAAAAATTGAATGAAAAGAAGAAAGAAATAATATATTCTGAAATTGATTTTAATACAAAAAAAAACATCTATGAATCAATAATGAAAAACATTGTAGAATATACTTTTTATATTGTAAACAAAAGAAAGGAGATTATTCAGGAATTTAATTTGTTTTTGAAAGATTATAATAATTATAAAATAGAATATAAATCTGAATTTATAAATTTAGCTAAAGAAGATATTTATAAGATTTTTAATGATAGGTTTTTTCAAGAAATAGAACAAAAAAGATATACTGGACCCCACAATGATTATTATAGTTTATATGATAAAGATTTTAAACTAATAGAGAATGGTGCCAGTTCTGATTTTTACAAATTTTATTTTTATCTTTATCTGTTTTTTATTAATAAAATTAAGCTGCAACAAAAAATTGAACCAATCATTTTATTTGATGATTTTTTTTTACCATTAGATTTAAATTCATCACAAAAATTATTATCATTTTTTGATGAAAATGATAAAATCGTAATATCTCAACATGAATATTTTGAGACTGGTAAGTTAAATTATTGTCTAATAAATTTATGAAATATAAAAAAGAAAATATAGTGTTTTTGTCAGATATTTTACCAGAAAATATTAAAATAGTCTTTGAAAAGGCAAAATTTGAAAAAGAAATATTAAATTACTTTAAAAGTCTATTAAACGATTCTATAAAAAAACATTGTAAACCTATATATATATCATCTCAAAATATAATAATTGCAGTTGATAACCCATTATGGGCTAATGAAATTATAAATTATAAACATCATTTAATAAAAGATATAAACAAAAAATTCAATGACTATGTTAGGGATATTAAACCAAGATTTTTGCCAAAATATTTTGAGGAAAGGGAAGATAATAAAAAGCTAAATAAAGAAGACGAGGAATTTATTCAGCAACATATCCAAAACATAAGTAATTCTGAACTAAAAGAAAAATTAGTAAAATTAATAGAAACCTTTATTATTCTTGATAAAAAATAATCATCCTGTAATTTATAAATTAGCCAAGGAGTCAAATGTGTCAGATAATAAATATACTGGTAAGAATATTAAATTCTTAAAATCAATTGAGCATGTGAGATTAAGACCTGGAATGTATATAGGTAATACTTCGACAAAAGGTTTACATCATCTTATTTATGAGATTGTTGATAATTCGATAGATGAAGCTATTGCGGGTCATTGCAGTAATATAAAAGTTGAGATAAATGAAAATCATGAAGTTATTGTTGAAGACGATGGAAGAGGAATACCAGTAGATATTGTAGATAAAGGCGATGAAAAAGTATCAGCTCTAGAACTTGTTCTAACAGAATTATTTACTGGAGGGAAATTTGATAATGTGGCATATAAAGTTTCTGGAGGACTTCATGGGGTTGGCCTTTCAGTTGTTAATGCTCTATCCGAATATATAAGAGTTTGGGTTTATAGAGATGGAGGAGAATATTTTTTTGAATGTCATCGGGGAATCCCAGTAGATAAGGTAAAAAAAATTGCAAATTCAAATAAAAGAGGGACTAAAATACTTTTTAAACCAGATGAAGAGATATTTAAAAAAACTGAATTTGAATATTTAATTTTAAGAAATAGATTTGAAGAGCTATCTTATTTAAATAATAAAATATCAATTCATTTTACTTTTAAACCTGAAAATAAAGTAGATCTGTTTGAAAATCCAGGTGGATTGGTTGATTATGTTATTTCATTGAATAATGACAATAAAACTTTATTAAGTACTCCTTTATATTTTAAACAAGAATATAAAACCGAAAACAATAAACTTGTAGAAATTGAAATAGCCTTTATATATAATGATACAGACGATGAAATTTTATATTCATTTGTAAACAATATTAGAACTTATGAAGGGGGAATGCATGTAATTGGATTTAAAACAGCATTAGAAGAGTTGTTTGATAATATTTTTGAAAATTCAAAATTAAAAAATAATTATAAAGATATTGGTATTTTACCTTCAAAAGAGATTGATTCAGGTTTAATATCTATAATTGCTATAAAAATGCAGGATCCGCAGTTCGAAGGGCAGACAAAAGAAAAATTAGGTAATGAATATATAAAGAAACTGGTTAATACAGAAATAAAAAAATGGCTAAAAACTGAAATTGAAAATAAAGAAAATGAATTTATGAGATTAATTGAGTTTTTAGCTAAAAAAGCATACATAAAATATCAGCAAAGGTTAGATAAAAAAACAAAGGTTAAATCTTTTTTAGAATCTGATTCTTTACCAGGTAAACTTGCTGATTGCTCAGAGCAAGATCCTGCTAAAAGAGAACTTTTCATAGTTGAGGGTGATTCAGCAGGGGGTTCTGCTAAACAGGGAAGAGATAGAAGATTTCAAGCCATATTACCATTATGGGGTAAAATGCTTAATGTTTCAAAATCAGATTTTGAAAATGCTCAAACTAATGAAAAACTAAAACCTATTATAGATACTTTAGGAACTGGAATAAGCAATAATTTTAATCTTGAACTTTTAAGGTATCATAAAATAATTATCATGGCAGATGCAGATGTCGACGGTTCACATATTAGGACATTACTATTAACATTTTTTTACAGGGTATTACCTGATATTATTAATGGTGGATATGTCTATCTCGCTGTCCCTCCTTTATATGCTTATAAATCTGGTAAAAAGCAAATTTATTTGTATTCAGATGAAGAAAAAAGCAAATTTCTTGAGATAAATAAAAAAGATCAAAACTTTGAGATTCAAAGGTTTAAAGGTCTGGGGGAAATGATGCCTCAGCAATTATGGGAAACAACTATGAATCCCGAAACTAGAAAATTAATTCAAGTGAAGATTACTGATGCGATTACAGCTGATATGATGTTTGAAATATTGATGGGCAAATATGTAAAGCCAAGATATGAATTTATTTCAAATAAATCAATAAATTTTGATAAAACTAAGTTAGATATTTAAATTAAATAATTAATTCCTTTAAATCATATTACCATTTAATAGGGGATGAAATGGATAAAATTGAAAATAATAATGAAAAAATAATATTAGTACCTATTCAAGATGAGATTGAAAATTCATATCTTGTCTATTCACTTTCAGTAATAGTGGGAAGGGCAATACCAGATGTAAGAGATGGATTAAAGCCAGTTCATAGAAGAATTTTATATTCTATGTATGATCAAAGTATTACCTATGATAAGGCTACCAAAAAATGTGCTAGAATAGTCGGTGATGTTTTAGGTAAATATCACCCACATGGTGACCAAGCAATATATGAAACATTGGTTAGAATGGCTCAGTCTTTTTCTTTAAGATATCCTTTAATATATGGTCAGGGTAATTTTGGTTCTATAGATGGTGATACACCTGCTGCGATGAGATATACAGAAGCAAAATTAGAAAAAATTACTGATCAATTATTAAATGATCTGGACAAAGAAACTGTACCTTTTAGAAAAAATTTTGATGAATCACTTGATGAACCAGAAGTACTACCTGCTCAATTTCCTAACTTGATAGTAAATGGAGCTGAAGGTATAGCTGTTGGAATGACAACATCTATTCCACCACATAATCTAGGTGATGTTATAGATTCACTATTATATTTAATAGATAATCCAGAATCGACAAGTGAAGATTTGCTTAAATATATTAAAGGACCAGATTTCCCTACTGGAGGTTTAATTGTAGCAGATGATGAGATGAAAAACATGTATCTTACTGGTAAAGGGAAGGTTCTTATAAGAGCCAGAGTATCAATAGAAAAACAAGAAGATGGAGAAGCTATTATAATAAATGATATACCATATCAAGAAAACAAATCATTAATTGTTAAAAGAATCGCTCAATTAGCTCGAGAAGGAATAATTGAAGAAATAGCTAATCTTAGAGATGAATCTGATCAAAGAGGTATTAGAATATTAATAAAAGTAAAAAAATCAAAAAAACCAGAAGTTGTAATTGCCAAGTTGTATAAATACACTTCTCTACAAAAATTTTATAATGCTAATTTTATTGCAATACATCAGACTGAACCAAAAATCTATAATTTAAAAGAAATGCTTTCAGATTATTTTAATTTTAGAAAGCTCATTTTTGTTAATAGATATAACTTCCTACTCAAAAAAGCAAAAGATAGACTTCATATTTTAGAAGGTTTACTAATTGCATTAGAAAACATCGATAAAATAATTTCTACTATAAGAAAATCACCCGACACTCCTACTGCAAAAAATTCATTAATGTCTGGATTTAATCTCACTAAAATACAAGCTGAAGCTATACTTGATATGAGATTGCAAAAACTTACAAATCTAGAAACCTATAAAATAAAAGAAGAGCATCAGCAGATATTAAAAGAAATTACTAGAATAGAATCTATATTGAAAGATGATAATTCAATTAATACTGAAATTAAAAATGAATTAGTCAAAATAAAAGAAACTTTTGGAGATGATAGAAAGACAAAAATAATCTATGGTACAGAAAATGATGATTACAATCTAGATGTTATTAAAGAAGAAGTAGTTGTTATACTAACAAAAAATGGATATATAAAAAGAGTATCATCAACTAAATTTAAAACATTAAATCGAGGTTCAAAAGGACAGAAAGGGGTTCAATTAGAAGAAGATGATACTGTAAAAACAATTCTTCATGGATACACAACAGATAATTTAGTGTTTATTACTTCTAAAGGAAGAGCGTACCATTTAATGATAAATGATATTCCTGATTCTGAATTTAGACATCATGGTGAACATATTTCATCATTTTTAAAATTAGAAAATGATGAAAATATAAATTCAATTAATATTGTCAATGAATTTACTCAGGATTCTTACTTTATTTTTATAACTAAACAAGGAATAATAAAAAAGATGGAATTAAGTTTGATAAATACTAGAAAAAGTACTGGTATTAATTGTATAAAGTTATCGGAAAATGATTATGTTGTAGATTCAATTATTATGAAAGGAAACGAAGAAGTAATAATTGTAACCGCCTTTGGTTATATTTGTAGATTTTCTATAAATTTAATTAATGATATTGGTAGAACAGCTATTGGTGTAAAAGGAGTATCATTAACTGACAAAGATTATGTAGTTAATATGACAAAAGCAGAAGATGATAAACATATTTTAATAGTATCTGAAAAAGGTTATGCAAAAAGGATACCACATGGCCAAATAAGACTTACAAATAGAGGTGTAAAAGGAGTTCTTTGCATTTCAAATAGAGAAAAAGCAGGTAAAATTCTTACGGTGACAAATGTATCAGAAGATGATATTATTGTGCTTATTACAAAAAAAGGAAAAACATTTAAGACACTTGTTTCAAAAATAAAGGTTCAGAATAGAAATACGCTAGGTATCAAGTTACTTAGTTTAGATAAAGATGATTTATTATCTGATATTTCAAAAATCTCTATTTCTGAAGAAGATGAAGATAATTCTATTTCATTAATTGAACCAGAAAAAGAATAAAAAATTATGTAAAAAATTCTTCGATATCTTCTTCTGTAAGATTTTTAAATATATTGTTTACATTCATTACGGAATCAAATAATTTTTTCTTTTTATCCTGAAGCTGTAATATTTTTTCTTCAATTGTATTGTTAGATATTAATTTATATACATTTACTGTTCTGGTTTGACCAATTCTATGCGATCTATCGATAGCTTGCATTTCAACCATAGGGTTCCACCATGGATCAAAGATTATAACAATATCTGCTTCTGGTAAATTTAATCCATAACCACCCGCTCTTAGACTTATTAAAAAAATAGGAATATTTGTTTCTTTAAATTTTCTTACTTCTTCTTGTCTTTGTTTTTCAGGTGTAGAACCATCTAAATAAGAATAATCAAATTCAAGGGATTTTATTTCTTTTTCTAAAATTGATAGCATCTGAGTAAATTGAGAAAATATTATTATTTTATGACCCGAATCTATTGATTCAATTAAAATTTCTTTCAATAATTCTGTTTTCCCTGAGACATCTTCATTATTTAAGAACGATTTATTCAATAATCCAGGGTGATTTGCAATTTGCCTTAGTTTTAACAATGCAGTTAAAATATGTATTTTAGATTTTTGTAGACCATCTCTTCTAATTCTTGTCATTATATTTTCTTTTACTTCTACAAGAATTTCCTGATACATCGATTTTTGAATATCTGAAAGTTCTGATTTAAATATCTGAATAATTTTTGGAGGAAGCTCTTTTAAAACATCATCTTTTATTCTTCTCAAAATAAAAGGCGATATCCTAGCTTTTAATTCATCTAATTTATTATCAGCAAAATTATCTATATAGTAATCTTTGAAAGTCTTAAATTTACCTAAAAGCATTGGGGAAACAAAAGAAAAAATAGACCATAATTCAGTTAAGTTATTTTCAACAGGAGTACCTGTTAATACAAATCTATAGTTACCATTGAGTTGCTTAACTGCATTTGATACATTAGTATTTGGATTTTTAATATGGTTAGCTTCATCTAATACAATAGCTTCAAAATCATAAATTTCATAAAGTTCAATATCGTTTCTAATTAAAGAATAAGAAGTTATAACTATTTCATATCTATTGACATGGGATATCGCATTTTTTCTATCGGCTATATTTCCTTTAATAGTCAAAATTTTAGTATTTGGGAAAAATTTATTTATCTCATTTTCCCAGTTAAAAAGAAGCGATGTAGGACATATTATTAAGGAAGGTTTCGCCGAATCCAAGCTTTTTATAAATGTAAGCACTTGTATAGTTTTTCCTAAACCCATATCGTCTGCAAGAATTCCACCAAAATTAAATTCTTTTAAAAAATGGAACCAGAAAAAACCAAACTTTTGATATCCTCTTAATATGTCTTTAACACTGGAAGGAATAGAAACCTTTTTTTTGAAAACAGATACATCTTGATTTTTAACAAAAGCATCTCTCATGGAAATCATTTTTTCTAATTTAGCAGGTAAAGTAAAAGATATTTTAGTTTCAGGAGATGTTTCCATGATTTTCTTTATTTCATCATAAAGATAAAGGAAATGAGAAACATGTATATGAGTAATGAATTGTTCAGATAATTTTTTAACTTCGGAAGATATAGAATATAAAAGATTTTTTAATTGACGAATTTCATTATGATTTTCAATAGCAGTAGTAGTATTCTGTATTTCAATAAATCTTTTATTTGAAACTATTTTATCAATAGATTCACTATTAATTTTTGATCCATCAGCAAGATAATAATATTCATGTATTTTTAATGAAGCCAAATCTTCTTCATCAAACTCAAAATCAAGATCAACAGTAATATAATTCTTTTCAATCATTATCTTTTTAAATTCTTCTGTAAAAAAAACTTCACCTTCTTGTTTTAATTTTTGCAATCCCTCTTCTAAAAAAGTCTTAAATTTTATTTTATCTGTTTGAACAAATATGTTGTTTGTTAAGGAAAAATTATACTGTTTTAAAATTATTAAGATCTTTTTTTCTTGTAAAAGATTTCTTTTGCATACAAAATATTTATTATTTTTAAATAAAGTTATATAAATCTTATCAGGTGAACCAAAAATAAAATCGTAAATACATGGATTTTCATCATCACAATATATAGCAAGTTTAGGAGTTATTAAAATATTTCCATTATAATCGCATTCAAAATAATAATTATTATTTTTTACATTTTCTAATTCTATTGTCCCTTTAAAATCTATATTAAATGAATGATTAATTTTAGGTATAACATCATAGTAAAAATCAGCTATTTCAGATTGATTTAAAATTATAGAATCATTTATTAAAAAATTCCAAACAGATTCTGGTAATTTGATTCTCAATGGATATAAAACATTATCCTGCATTACCCATTGATGAAAATTTCCATCTATAATATTTATTTTTTTATCAAATTTAACATTTACAACCCCGTTTTTCTCTGTGTATCTTACTAATAAATTTGGTTTTAAATAATCTTTTGAAATTGTGAATTTGTTATCATTTATAAAGTAAAGCTCTGGAAAATCAGATATCAATTTGATAAATTGATCAATTTTATCTTTAGGAATTAAAAAATCTTCTTCTGGTATATGCTCTATCCAATCTTGGATTGTTTTAATTATTAATCTATCTTTCATTGGGAATAATGTATAGTTGAAATTTCTTTGTTCATCCCATTTTTCATTATATGATATATCAGTATAAAAATTAATTTTTGATTCATTCCTATAAAAATCTATTCTAAATCTTAATTCTTGATTAAAAAAATCATCTATTAAAAGTACCAGTTTAATAGAATATTTTTCACTTATTCTATGAATAGATTTGAAAAATCTATTTTTAGATAAATCTCTTTTATATTTTATGAAATTTTCTTCATTAAGGCTATTATCAATATTAAGAAAAGAATTATTATCTTCTAAAAACTTGAAGACTAAAGCAGCTCTATGGGAACAAAATTCACCAAAATCTTCACAAGAGCAATAAGAAGTTGAAAAAGAACCATCTGGTAAATGGATTATTAATTCGGGAGAAAAAGATTTATCATCGATTAATAATGTGCCTTTAAGAAGTAGAGAGTCAGAAGATGCTTTTTGAATATCGAAATCTTTTAAGAAATTTTTCTTATAATAATTTTCTCCTGTTTCAACAATAATCCTTTCTTCAATTGAATCAAACAAACTGATATCAAACAAATTAATATCCTCCTTATTATATATAATAGATAACAAAAACCTCGAAAAAAAGCAAATAAAAAAATTAAAGGAAAATTACAATATATAAAATTGTTATATATATTAAATCTATTTTGTCAAATAATTATTTAATATTGCGTAGCAAAAAATGAAACTTTGCACCTAAAACAAAAATTGAAACTTAACAG